>NZ_CP025263.1:142500-807500 GCF_002843605.1 Pseudomonas sp. S09G 359
TGGCTTAGAAGCAGCCACCCTTTAAAGAAAGCGTAATAGCTCACTAGTCGAGTCGGCCTGCGCGGAAGATGTAACGGGGCTCAAACCATACACCGAAGCTACGGGTATCACGTAAGTGATGCGGTAGAGGAGCGTTCTGTAAGCCTGTGAAGGTGAGTTGAGAAGCTTGCTGGAGGTATCAGAAGTGCGAATGCTGACATGAGTAACGACAATGGGTGTGAAAAACACCCACGCCGAAAGACCAAGGTTTCCTGCGCAACGTTAATCGACGCAGGGTTAGTCGGTCCCTAAGGCGAGGCTGAAAAGCGTAGTCGATGGAAAACAGGTTAATATTCCTGTACTTCTGGTTATTGCGATGGAGGGACGGAGAAGGCTAGGCCAGCTTGGCGTTGGTTGTCCAAGTTTAAGGTGGTAGGCTGGAATCTTAGGTAAATCCGGGATTCTAAGGCCGAGAGCTGATGACGAGTTAACTTTTAGTTAACGAAGTGGTTGATGCCATGCTTCCAAGAAAAGCTTCTAAGCTTCAGGTAACCAGGAACCGTACCCCAAACCGACACAGGTGGTTGGGTAGAGAATACCAAGGCGCTTGAGAGAACTCGGGTGAAGGAACTAGGCAAAATGGCACCGTAACTTCGGGAGAAGGTGCGCCGGTGAGGGTGAAGGACTTGCTCCGTAAGCTCATGCCGGTCGAAGATACCAGGCCGCTGCGACTGTTTATTAAAAACACAGCACTCTGCAAACACGAAAGTGGACGTATAGGGTGTGACGCCTGCCCGGTGCCGGAAGGTTAATTGATGGGGTTAGCTAACGCGAAGCTCTTGATCGAAGCCCCGGTAAACGGCGGCCGTAACTATAACGGTCCTAAGGTAGCGAAATTCCTTGTCGGGTAAGTTCCGACCTGCACGAATGGCGTAACGATGGCGGCGCTGTCTCCACCCGAGACTCAGTGAAATTGAAATCGCTGTGAAGATGCAGTGTATCCGCGGCTAGACGGAAAGACCCCGTGAACCTTTACTATAGCTTTGCACTGGACTTTGAATTTGCTTGTGTAGGATAGGTGGGAGGCTTTGAAGCGTGGACGCCAGTCTGCGTGGAGCCAACCTTGAAATACCACCCTGGCAACTTTGAGGTTCTAACTCAGGTCCGTTATCCGGATCGAGGACAGTGTATGGTGGGTAGTTTGACTGGGGCGGTCTCCTCCTAAAGAGTAACGGAGGAGTACGAAGGTGCGCTCAGACCGGTCGGAAATCGGTCGTAGAGTATAAAGGCAAAAGCGCGCTTGACTGCGAGACAGACACGTCGAGCAGGTACGAAAGTAGGTCTTAGTGATCCGGTGGTTCTGTATGGAAGGGCCATCGCTCAACGGATAAAAGGTACTCCGGGGATAACAGGCTGATACCGCCCAAGAGTTCATATCGACGGCGGTGTTTGGCACCTCGATGTCGGCTCATCACATCCTGGGGCTGAAGCCGGTCCCAAGGGTATGGCTGTTCGCCATTTAAAGTGGTACGCGAGCTGGGTTTAGAACGTCGTGAGACAGTTCGGTCCCTATCTGCCGTGGACGTTTGAGATTTGAGAGGGGCTGCTCCTAGTACGAGAGGACCGGAGTGGACGAACCTCTGGTGTTCCGGTTGTCACGCCAGTGGCATTGCCGGGTAGCTATGTTCGGAATAGATAACCGCTGAAAGCATCTAAGCGGGAAACTAGCCTCAAGATGAGATCTCACTGGAACCTTGAGTTCCCTGAAGGGCCGTCGAAGACTACGACGTTGATAGGTTGGGTGTGTAAGCGCTGTGAGGCGTTGAGCTAACCAATACTAATTGCCCGTGAGGCTTGACCATATAACACCCAAGCAATTTGCTTCTCCTGATTTGGAAACAAAGAGGAGCATCAGATTGCGGTGTGTGAAGACGAAATGAACCGAAAGTTCGACCTCGCAAAACACCGAAAGCTGTCACATACCCAATTTGCTGAAGCGAAGCCAACTGGCTACGACTCAGTACCCGAATTTCTTGACGACCATAGAGCATTGGAACCACCTGATCCCATCCCGAACTCAGTAGTGAAACGATGCATCGCCGATGGTAGTGTGGGGTTTCCCCATGTGAGAGTAGGTCATCGTCAAGATTAAATTCCGAAACCCCTGTTTGCTAACGCAAACAGGGGTTTTGTTTATGTAGAAGTCCATGAATTTCATCGGCACGTTGCTAACCCAACGGTCCGGTACACAGAATTTCTTGACGACCATAGAGCATTGGAACCACCTGATCCCATCCCGAACTCAGTAGTGAAACGATGCATCGCCGATGGTAGTGTGGGGTTTCCCCATGTGAGAGTAGGTCATCGTCAAGATTGAATTCCGAAACCCCTGTCTGCTAACGCAGACAGGGGTTTTGTCGTTTTAAAGGGCTATTTTCCAAGCCTGTGTTGCACTGCTGCCAAACAGCACACACAAAAAAAACCAGTGCCTGAATCAGGCACTGGCTGGGTTTGACCATTCGGGTATCAGAATTGATAGCTCAGCGTCGCGCTGACGTTACGTTCTTCTCCCAGGTAGCAGAAGTTCAGGCTGGCACAGGACGCTACATACGATTCATTGGTCAGGTTATTGGCATTCAAGCGTACATCTACGCCCTTCAAACCGACCTTGCCCAAGTCATACCCCACCGACGCGTCGAACAAGGTATAGGCTGGCACCTTCATGGTGTTTTCTGCGTCCGCCCAGCTATAACCGACATACCGCACCCCGCCACCAAGCCTCAGCCCGTCCAGAGCACCACTAGCAAACTTGTAGTCCGCCCATACCGACGCCATATGACGAGGTGCCTGGGTCGGTGAGTTGCCCTTGTTTTCAATCAGGTTGTCAGCAGTGCTCAGGGTGCTCACCATCGACTTGGAATATTCGATATCGGTAAAGGTATAGCTACCCAAGACTTTGAGGTTATCGGTCAGTTGCATATGCGCTTCCAACTCCAGCCCTTGAGAGCGCACAGCGCCTACAGCACGATAGAAATTCTCCTGCGGCAACTTGGTCGCGAGGTTCTCCTGGTCGATGCGGAACCACGAAGCGGTAAACAGGTTGTCAGTACCCGGCGGCTGATACTTCAACCCCATCTCCCACTGCGTCCCATCCGTAGGGGCAAGCGGGTTGCCGGCGCTGTCGGAATAGGAGTTCGGGTTGAAGGATTCAGAGTAGCTGACGTAGGGCGCCAGGCCGTTATCAAACAGATACAGGGCACCCGCGCGGCCTGTGAGCTTAGTCCGTTTGTCACTGATTTCAGTGCCTAGCGGCCGGCTGGCCTCGGCGATGCGATTTTCATCGGAGGTTTCTACCCAATCCTGACGCAGCCCCAGGGAGAAACGCCATTTATCCATTTCGACCAGGTCCTGGAGATAAATACCGGTTTGCTCCAGGCGTCGTAAATAACTGGTCGGGCTGGAATAGCTGATAGCCGAATTGCCATAAACCGGGTTGAACGCATTGATGGGTTGCAGCGACCCGCTCGTCCAGTCCACCACCGTTTTACGTCGTTGGTAATCGGCGCCCATCAGTACCGTATGTTTGGTTGCTCCGGTAAAAAATTCGGCTTGCAGCATGTTATCGATGATCAGCGCATGCAGCTTTTCATCACCACCCGAGTAATAGCGATTCAATTCATTGCTGGTCGGTGTGGTCCAGCCGTAGGCATAAACCTGATCCAGCTTCACCTTGGAGTCGAGGTAGCGAAAGTTCTGCCGTGCGGTGAAGACATCATTAAAGCGATGCTCAAATTGATAGCCAAACGACTGCTGATCGCGTTTGTAGCCATCAACTCCCGGCTCACCCTCAAAGAAATGATTGGAGATACGTTGGCCATTGCGTTGATGCAGCGCGCCATCGGCCGGCATTCCGCCGTGGTAACCGCCCTCCGGGTCGTGCTGCAGATAAGCCTGCAGCGTCAGCGAAGTGTCCTCGGTAAAGTCGATGCTCAGTGTGGGTGCCAGCGCGTAACGCTTTTCTTTGGCATGCTCGAATTGCGTGTCGGACTTATCCGTTAAGCCCGTGAGTCGATAGGCAATGCGTTTGTCGTCATCCACTGGCCCACTGAAGTCAAAACCCATGCCCCGCTGCCCGTTGTTTCCCACTGTTGCCTGAACCTGGTGATAGGGCTCGAACAATGGCTTCTTGCTGGTCAACGCGACCAGCCCGCCGGGCGAACTGCGGCCATACAGAACCGAGGAAGGGCCCTTGAGAATATCCACACGCTCCAGGAAGTACGGGTCAACCTGCATCGTGCTGTAGGTGCCGCTGTCCCCCATGGACTTGAGCCCATCGAGGTAAATGTTATCCACCGAACCATCATTGAAGCCGCGCATCGCCACATAGTCATATCGATGGGTTGCGCCGTAGGGGTTGGTCAACACACCGGGCGTGTAGCGCATGGATTGAGCGACGGTCTGGGAGCCCTGGTCGTCCATCTGCTCACGCGTGACGACCGAGACGGTTTGCGAGGTCTCCAGCAAGGCGGTACTGGTCTTGGTAGCAATCTGGCTATGAGTCGCGTTATAGCCCTCCATGCTTCCCAAAGCATTGCCCAAGGCAAAACCCTTGATATCGGTGGTGGGCAACGTGAGGGCGCCACTTTCTGGCGGCACTTGCAATACAAAGCTCACGCCGTCTTCGGAAACTGCCTTCAACCCGGAGCCGTTGAGTAGGTGATTCAAACCCTGCTCAGCAGAATATTCACCGTGCAGCCCGGCGGATTGTCGGCCCTGGGTTTGCGCAGGTGTACTGGACAGGGTGATCCCCGCTTGCCGGGCAAACTGGTTGAGCACCTCGTTCAGCGGGCCTGCGGGGATCTCGTAGTGGGAGTGGGCCTGCGCGGTACCTGCTTCTGCGGCCATACTGATGATCGGCACCGCACTGATGCCCATGGCCGTGGACAGCAACGCTGCACGTACGGCTTTGCTCAATAACGGGTAGGAAGAGTTGGAAGCGTTGCAGAGAAAACGCACAGTCATGATCAAGATCCGTAGAGGCCGGTGAGGGCAGATTGAAAGGCTTACCGTCTAAGCCGGACTCACGGGAAAAAACCGCCAAAAAAAATCGATACTCAGGCCGCCCGCTCCAGGCTTACCCACCAACGCGTGCGGTAGCGCACTTGAACCGGCAGCGTTTGCGCCAGGATCGCCAGCAACTTATCGGTGTCCTCCAGGCGGAACACCCCTGATAGTCGCAGATCAGCGATATCGGCGGAGCAGCCCAGATAGCCATGGCGATAACGCCCGACTTCCGCGAGGAAATCGCCCAGGCGCATATCGCGCGTCACGATCAGCCCATCCGCCCAGGCGCCGATGTCCATCTCCACAGGCGGTGCAAGGACCGCCCGGGTTTGGCGCACGAGGTAGGTTTCGCCGGCGTGAACCTGGGTCGACAAGCCACTCGCCTGGCGTGGTGAATGAATCGCCACATTGCCGCTCACCACGCTCAACTGCGTGCAGGCACTGTCCTGGCGCACAGCGAAACGCCCGTCGATGCCCTCAAGCAAGCCATGGCGTGTTTTGACCAGCAATGGCGCCGACGAGGATGCGCCACAGGTCACCAGGATCTCCCCGCGTAACAGGCTGATCAGGCGCTGCTGAGGGGTGAAGTCGAGGTCCACCGCACTGTCGGTATTGAGCTGCAGGCGCGTGCCATCCGGCAATTGGATACTGCGGCGTTCGCCGGTGGTGGTCGCGAGATCGGAAGTCCAGCGCTGCCAGCCGGTCAAGTCACGGCTGACCCAGGCCGCCGAGCCAACCAGCAACACGCCGGACAACAACTTAAGCGCCTGCCGCCGTCCCAGCCCCTGCGTACTGTTCTCCAATGCCACATGGGCTCCGGGAATCGCCGACAGTTGGCTGCTCAGTTCCTGCTGTAGTGCCTGCACCCGTTGCCAGGCCAGTTCGTGGTCGTGGTGGGCTTCGCGCCACTGCGTACATTGCGCCTGGAGACGCACATTGGCGCGGTTGTTACGCACGCGCAGTGCCCAGCCGATGGCCTGTTTGACTATCTGGTGATCCGGGCCGGAGCGCGCGGCATTATTCACCGGCGTCATGTTTCGTACCGCAGCACGTAACAGTGGTAGAGCGCCTCGGCCACGTAACGCTCAACCGAGCGCAGCGACACGCCCATTTGTTGCGCGATCTGCTTGTACGTCAGCCCATCGCACTGGGCCAATAGAAATGCCTTACGCACCTTGGGCTTGAGGCCCTCCAGCAGTCGGGAAATGTCCTCGAGTAATTCCAGCACCAGTGCACGAGCTTCAGCGCTCGGCGCCAGTGCTTCGGGCAGGTGGGCGATGGACTCGAGGTAGGCTCGTTCGATTTCTTCGCGACGCCAGTGATCAATCACCAACCCTCGCGCGATGGTACGCAGGAAGGCGCGAGGCGCGCGGAGTTCAAAGCGTTCGGTCTTCTGCAGCAGACGCACAAACGTGTCCTGGGCCAGGTCTGCCGCATCGGCGGCATTGCCCAGGCGGCCGCGCAACCACGTGCTCAGCCAGGTGTGATGGGTGCTGTAAAGCGTGCGGACGACACTTTCACACGGGATGTACTCAGAAGATGGCATTCAAAACGGCCCAGCCAAGCGTCATAAATGATAATTAGTCGCATTGTTTGTGAGGCTGAAAAATTTTGCAACTCTGTCTCTTGTACGACAACCACTTGTCGGTTTCCTACGCAAAATGAGGATACGTCCCACAATTTCCTCAGTTTTGCCTCGATTTGGCCGAAAGCCTGATGAGCCATGCGTGCACCGAAATAGAGCGGCCAGAGAAGCCGCCTATACAGTTACAAGGAATGTTCCGCTCGGCACGCTCACCCCCCTTTTGGCAAAAGAAGTCGATGAAATGAATCTCAAGTTCAGTCATAAAATTCTGTTGGCCGCGTCAGGCGTTGTGGTTCTGGCCTTCGCGTTATTCACCCTCTACAACGACTATCTGCAGCGCAGCACCATCAAGCAGAACCTGGAGTCGTCTATTCAGCAATCCGGTGAACTCACTGCCAGCAGTGTTCAGAACTGGCTCAGTGGTCGAATACTGGTGCTCGAAAACCTCACCCAGAACGTGGCCCACCAGGGCAGTGGTGCCGACCTCCCCGGGCTGGTCGACCAACCCGCGTTCACCTCAAACTTCCAGTTCACCTATGTTGGGCAAACCAACGGTGTGTTTACCCAGCGTCCAGACGCGAAAATGCCCGACGGCTACGACCCGCGCCAACGCCCTTGGTACAAGCAGGCTGTAGCCGCTGACAAGCCCATGCTCACACCGCCTTATATGGCAGCAGTGGGTGGGCAAATTGTAACCATCGCCATGCCGGTGAAGAAGAATGGCGAATTGCTGGGTGTGGTCGGTGGCGACCTGAGCCTGCAGACCTTGGTGAAGATCATCAATTCGGTGGATTTCGGCGGTATCGGCCATGCGTTCCTGGTCAGTGGCGATGGCCAGGTCATCGTCAGCCCGGATCAGGACCAGGTGATGAAGAACCTCAAGGACATCTACCCAGGCACCAGCGTCCGCATCGAGAAGGTTAACCAGGACGTCGTCCTCAATGGCCAGGACCGCATCCTTTCATTCACCCCGATCAGCGGCTTGCCAGGTGCGGATTGGTATATCGGTCTGTCGATCGACAAAGACAAAGCCTACGCACCGCTTGGCAAGTTCCGTACTTCGGCGTTGATTGCCATGCTGATCGCCGTGGTCGCAATTGCGGTGCTTTTGAGCTTGTTGATCCAGGTGCTGCTCCGTCCCCTGACCACCATGGGCGTCGCCATGCAGGATATCGCCCAGGGCGAGGGCGACTTGACCCGTCGCCTGGCCGTCACCAGCAAGGACGAGTTCGGCGAAGTCGGCAGTGCATTCAATCAGTTCGTTGAGCGTATTCACGCGTCAATTTCCGAGGTGTCTTCGGCGACGCGTCAGGTACATGACCTTTCCCAGCGCGTGATGGCCTCTTCCAACGCCTCGATTATCGGCTCCGACGAGCAAAGCGCGCGCACCAATAGCGTGGCAGCAGCGATCAACGAGCTGGGCGCCGCTACCCAGGAAATCGCGCGTAACGCCGCCGATGCGTCGCAACATGCCAGCGGTGCGAGTGAGCAGGCCGATGATGGGCGCAAGGTGGTGGAGCAAACCATCCTGGCGATGTCGGAACTGTCGCAAAAAATCAGTTTGTCCTGCACCCAGATCGAAACCCTGAATGCCAGCACCGATAACATCGGCCACATCCTGGATGTGATCAAAGGTATCTCCCAACAAACCAACTTGCTCGCGCTGAATGCCGCGATCGAGGCGGCGCGTGCCGGGGAGGCCGGGCGTGGTTTTGCGGTGGTTGCCGATGAGGTGCGTAACCTGGCTCATCGCACCCAGGAGTCAGCCGAAGAAATCCACAAAATGATCACTTCGCTGCAAGTGGGCTCGCGTGAAGCGGTGACCACCATGAATGCCAGCCAGGCCTCCAGCGAGGAAAGCGTCGAGGTCGCCAACCAGGCAGGTGCGCGCCTGGTCAGCGTGACACAGCGGATCGTCGAGATCGACGGCATGAACCAGTCGGTCGCCGCGGCCACCGAGGAGCAGACCGCCGTGGTAGAAACCCTCAACGTGGATATCAACCAGATCAACCTGCTGAACCAGCAGGGCGTGACCAACCTCAACGAAACCCTGAAAGACTGTGATGCACTGTCGCAGCAGGCCAATCGGTTGAAGCAACTGGTCGACAGCTTCAAGATCTGACCCTCTGGTTGATCGGGCAGGAGCGAGTCGCTTCGTTCCTGCCGCTTAGCCAAGCAGCCGGCGCACATTCTCCAGGGCGCTGTCGGCGAAATCCTGCACGAACTGTTCAAACCCCACCTGTGCTGCATCTACGGGCTCGGCAATGATGGTCCAGGTTACCCTGGAGCACTGCGTTCCCAATGCTTGCACGCGGATGGCTGCCCACAAGCTGGCCACGCCAAGCGTGTTGTAGATCGTGGTCCAGGTCATGTGCATGGCGTGTTCATCGCGGCTATTGAGTTGCTCCACCACACAGTTTCCATCATGGAACAGTTTCGTGCGCAAGGCGCCCACGCCAGTGCCGATCATTTCGATACGTAGGAGGGCTGGAATGAACGCATCGAAGCCTGCGAACTGTCCCACCGTGCTCCACAAACGGCTGGCGGGGCAGTCGACCACCACCGACGCAACGATCGGCTGGCCGTGCGGGTTGCGGATTAAGGTATCGGGTTGCAGCGGTTTCATGGGGTTATCCTGAGGCGTTTCACAGAAAGCCAATGGTCTTGAGGTAGCTGCAGCCTTTGCTCAACAGCGCCGCATCTTTTTCGGGGTATTGCTCGCCCATCTGCTGAACACCTCGTCGGGCGTTGTCATGGCGAATCATTGAGGTATCGCCGATGTCTTCGTCGAGTTGATCGAGGTAAAAACCGAGTACGCCAAACAAGGCGTTGTCCTGATTTACCGTGCGCAACGCCTTTTGCCACTGTGTGACACTCACCCGCTCGAACGTGTGGCCAGCTTGGCTGAACGCATCCAGGTAGTGCTCCCAACTCAGGGGCTGTGGGTTGTGCAGGTTGAACACGTGGCTATCGGCTTGAAAGCGGGCGCAGTGGAAGGCAATGAAACGCGCGAGGAAGTCCACCGGCATCAGGTCGAAGTTCAACTCCAGACGAGGCAGCAGGCCCAACTGCAACGAACCCTTGAGCATCAGCATCAGGCGATTTTTCTGCGGCTGGCAGACGCCGTTGCGGCGGTTGAAACTGATGTTTCCGGGGCGATGGATATTCACCCAGGCACCTTGCTCCACAGCATGCCCTAACTGCCGTTCAGCCACCCACTTGGACAGGTTGTAGCCATTCTTGATGTACAGCGGCAAGGTGGCTGCGGCAGGCGCTTCAAGCACATGGCCCGACGAGTCGATGCTGCTTGCGGCCGACAGCGTCGAGACAAAATTGAAGACTTTCTTGCGGCGGCTCTCACACAAGCGCAGGCACTCGAGTATGGGCGCGATGTTATCGCTGGCCAGAGTGGCGTATTCCACCACGTGGTTGACCCGCGCCGCGTTGTGCACCAGCACGCCGAAGTCCTCGGCCAGCGTGTCGTACACGTCGCTGGCCAGGCCCAATCGCGGTAGGCTGATATCGGCCGCGAATACTCGTACCCGGCTAAGGTCCAGGTGTTGCAGACGGTATTCACTGATCGCCTGGGTAAACCGCGACATTGCCGTGTGCCCGGGCTCCTCGCGCACCAGGCACGCCACCTCGGTTGCACCACCGGCCAGTAACGCTTCAACGATATGCACGCCGACGAAACTGTTGGCGCCTGTCACGATCACCCTGCGTGGGTCGCCCGCGTGCTCTTTGGGCAGTGTGTCAATTACCCACTCCGGTTGAGTATCCCGAATGGCCCGGGCGTAGGGTGCGTCAGGCCGTTCTCCATCCTCCAGCAACGTTGCGAGCGTGCGAATCGTCGGCACTTCAATAAAGTGGCTCAACGCAAAACTACGGCCGAATTGCTCGCGTACACGCAGTAACAGGCTCGACAGCAAAATCGAATGGCCGCCTAGTTCGAAGAAACCTCCATCGATGCACAACTCATCCACGGGCAACGCCAACAGCTCACCCCACAGGTGGGCCAGGCGTACTTGTAGCGACGTGTGTGCGGTGTTGCGGGTTGAGCGCACGGCAGGTGGCGACGGCAATGCCAGGAGTGCCTCGCGGTCGACCTTGCCATTGCTGGAGTGGGGGATGCACGCCAGTTCGTTCCAGGTGCCGGGCTGCATGTAGTCCGGCAACCGCGTCCGCGCATACTCCTGCAGGGCTGCCAGTGTTGCGGCGGATTCTGGCTGGGCAACAAAGCAGCGGATGCTGACATTGCGCTCAATAGCCACCACGACCTGGCGATACAGCCGACTGCTGCGCAAGCATTGCTCGATTTCCTGAGGCTCGACGCGAAAGCCGCGAATTTTCACCTGATCATCGCGCCGCCCGCCCAGCATGATGCCCTGCGCCGTCCACTTGGCCAGGTCGCCGCTGCGGTAGGCCAGAAGGTTCTGGCCGCCAGGCACCGCCAGCTCGACGAACGGGCCGTTGGCCCGGGACGGCGCGTTCACATACCCCAGGCTGACCCCCGGCCCGACGATGTAGACCTCGCCCATCACCTGTTCATCCACGGGTTGAAGGGTGTCATCGAGGATCAGCACCTGGCTGTTGGCAATCGGTTGGCCGAGGTTGCGATTGCTGTCGCCGGGGTGCAGCGTCCGGTGAGTCACCAGCACTGTGGCTTCAGTGGGGCCATAGAGGTTGTGAAACTGGCACTGGCCCGCCAGTTGTTCGATGACATGGGGCTCGCAGACATCGCCGCCCGTGAGCAGGTGTGTCAGGCCCAGTGGTTGATCAAGCGGCAGTATGCTGAGCACAGCGGGGGGCAAAAACGCGTGGGTGACGTGGTGCTGGCGGAGCAGGTCGAGCAATTGCCGAGGGTCGCGCCGCTGTTCTTCGCTGGGGATGATCAGTTCGGCGCCGGCTATCAAGGCAGGGAAAATATCAATCAGCGACGAGTCGAAGCTCAATGGCGAAAACTGCAGCACGCGGCTCTGCTCATCCAGGCTTACACACGACCTGTACCAAACCGTGAAGTGCGCCAGGTTACCCTGGCTCAGCAGCACGCCCTTGGGCAGCCCGGAAGTGCCCGACGTATAGAGCGTCATGCACGGAGCATCGCTGCGGGGGCGCTGCTGCATCAGTGGGCGCGTGATGTCGGCATCGAGAGGATCGACCGTGCTCACATCCAGCGAAATGAAACGACTTCGCAAGGGGTGCTGACCGGCGTCCAGCAATACCCGGGCGCCTGCATTTTCGAGCATGAGCTGATGGCGTTGAGGAGGGTGTTCCGATCCGAGTGGCAGGTACACCGCCCCACAACCCAGGACCGCAAGAATGCTGGCGTATAACTCGGCGGACTTCTCCAGGTGCACACCCACCGTCGGCGGCGGTTCAGAGGCCTCCAGCAGAGGATGCAGGCGTTGCTGGATTGCCAGGGCATGGACCCACAATTGACGGTAGCTTATCTGGCGGCCGGCGATGTTCAAGGCCGGCCGTGCGGCGAACGTGTGAAGGCTGGCTTGCAGGCGTTCAATCACAGGTACCCTGGCTTCCTGCATCAAGCCGGGCTGTGCGGTGCGATTGAATCGGTGTTGGAATGCCAGCGCTTCAAGGGCTTGCAAGCCTTGCTCGGGCCAATCATTGGCATGTGCACGGGCAGAGAAATACCCAGGGTCGCGCGAAAAGCTACTGACGTGCAGCGCCACCCATTCGACCAGCGCATGCGTGACCTGCTGGCGCAGTCGCTGGCCGTTGCCACTTGGCTCATCGGCGATGTCCAGTACAGCCACCAACTGCCCGCCTTGCTCATAGGCGCGCAGTTGTAACGCGGGCAGCCCGCAGTGGGTCAGCGCGCCGATGCCTACGCGCAGGCTGAGCCTGGGGAGTGGGTTCGTATGGGTCGCCAGCGGCTGGCTGCCATCGTCAATCAGCAGGTCGCTGGCCTCATCGCCCGCGAGGTGCCCGTACTGTTCCAATTCGTGCCTGATGGCGCCGAGCGCGCTGCTGACGCCGCTCCATCCGATCTTCAGGCGCCTCATGCCGGCCTCCCCGGCGCCGGCAAGTAGTCGGTCAATGCCTGCGCCACGCTTGGCGTCTGCAGCAGGCCGCTGTGTTGCAGGAAGCCCATGATGTTGCCCAGCAACGGATGTTGACGGGTGATGGGGAACGCCAGCGCCACGATTTCATCGCGCAATGCGCGGCGTACGTCGGGGGGGACGTCGAGGTGCTCGACCAACTGCAGGTCGAAGTTTTTCTGCAGGTCGTTGGTCAGGTAGTGCGCCAGGAACGTCGGCAGCACGTGCGCGATGCTGTCGCGGTCATCCGGGCTGGCGGCTTGCCAATAGAGGCGCACCAGCCGCGTCCAGAATTGCGCGTGGCGGCCTTCGTCAGACAGGTGGTCGGCCATCAAGCCCCGGACGGAGGCTTTGACACTGCTGTCCTTGGAGAACGCCGCCACATCGTGGGTCACGGTATTTTCGGCGATGGCTACGGCAATCAGTTCGACGGCATCATGCAGACGGTCGGGGACCTGGGCTTGGGCCGCCGGCACCGCGCGGCTCAATTCGATCTGTTCAGGCAGGCTCAGCGGTTGCACGCCGGTCATTGCCACGGTTTGTTGCAGGAAGTCGAGCGCGACCAGCGCGTGGTAATCCTCGTCCACCACGACGGTCATCGCATCCACGCGGCAGGTCAGCGGGAAGTGCACCGAGAAGCGGTTCTTGGCAATCCTGCGCGCAGTCCTGTCGACGATGTCGGTTTCAAATATCACCACATCGTTGATGAATTTGTAGAAGCTTTGCAGCAGCACGAAATCACGCCACTGGGGGCAATGTTCAGTAAAGGTTGCACTGAGCACCATGGGTTGGCGGCACTGCGGGTAGATCAGCTTGTCATCGTTTTCCAGCACGCGGCGCGGGCGGGTGCGGATGGTTGCGCGGCGCTCCCAGTCGTCGGCAATGGGCAGGTATTCGGCGATGTTCATGGGTGCACCTCTTGCAGCGAGGCCCGCACCTCATCCCAGAGCGTGATACGGCTTTCAACGGCGGCAAGGGCCGCGTCGTCGGCCTGTTGTGGGAAAGCCGGGTCTGCGCCGACCAGGCGTTCAAGCAGCTGTTGCGCTGCAGGCCCATGATCCTGGGCGTCCAATTCGATGTGGCGCTTCAGATAACCGCACAAGATCGGCGCTTGGTGCTGGAGGGCCTCATCGGTTTGCAGGAGGCGCTCGAACATGGCGGGGATGACATGCTCGCGGCCATGTAGAAACGCCGCCGCTACGCAGTGGGTGGGCGCGCTCAACGCAATGTGCAACGTGTCGCTGACGAAGCGGGCCACGCCAGGCGGAGGGGAGGCCTCATGCAAGGCCGTGTGTGTTGCCTGGCCCTGACGTAGCCGCGCAACGAAGCGGTCGATCACCGCGGTACTGGCGCCGATTTCGGCCATGGCCTCCAGGTACAGTTCGAAGTGACTGCAATGGCCTTGCCGAGGGTGCATATCTGACTCTTCGCCCAGCACGATCTCATTGATCAGGCGTGCGGCTTGCGGGTCGGCGGGTGGTAGCCAGGGCAGCTGAGTGCAGGTCAGGTCCTGCTGCAGGCGTTTGGTGAGCGTCATGAAATCCCACACCGCGAATACATGACTTTCCATAAAAAGTTGCAACTTTCGAAGTGAAATTATTTCCGCAAATAACGGATGGTTGCATAACTGCAATTTTGTTTGTTCAAGTAACGGTTGATGCATGGTTGATGCCTATAAGTTGTTGCGTCTGCTGTAAAACGGCGAGGGGCCTTTGTGAACGGCAAAAGAGGCAAGTTGGTATAAACCAGGCAGGCAGCGCAGGGCTGCTCAGCTATGTGAGCGCGCGGCCGATTCAAGTGTCTGGTTCAGTAATAAAAGATAATAAGCGGGTTAAGCAGCTTGGCGGGAATATTAATATGTTAGAAGTTTTTCTAAATAATATTGGCTGTCAGTAAGTTGCTCTATTAAATGTCGGAAGTTTCCTCGGTGCGGGACACTGCCCTGCACGGAGGGGCAGGGCGTATACTTTTGTGTAATTTACTGACCAGTGGCTTCCAGGCCCTTGAGGTAGGTCGTTATCACTTCCATCCCGCGCATCAAGTGGTTACGCAGCGTCAGGATGCTTTCGTCGGTCTTCTTCTGCGCCACCAGCCTGAGCAGTTCACGGTGATCTTCCTGGGACATCTCGCCCAATCCCATCGCCTCAAGGTTGAACCGAAGAAAGCGCTCCTCCTCATTCAACCCGTGCTCCACCAACTTGAGCAACCGCTGGTTGGGGGCCTTGCTATAGAGGGCCATGTGAAACAGGCGGTTGAGACGACCTATTTCGGTGTAGTCTTTTTCCTTCTCCAGTGCACAGATGAGGGCGTCGGCCTCGGCGATATCGGCCTCGGTGAGCAAGGGGATCGACAAGCGTAACGCTTCAGACTCCAGCAGCATCCGCAGCGCATAGGTTTCGGCCGAGTTATCCTCGATCAACGGCGCCACCACGGCGCCCTTGTGCGTTACCACGTGCAGCAGCGACTGCGCTTCCAGTTGGCGCAAGGCCTCACGCACCGGCATGCGGCTGACTCCGAACAGGCTGGCCAGCTCCTGTTGGCGCATGGCGGTACCGCATGGCAATCGCCCATCCAGGATGGCATTTCGCAAGGTTTCTTCAATCACTGAGCGAGCGAGATGAGCCGGGATAGGACCGCTGATCTTGATGCTGTTCAAAGGGTTCGGCTTCTGCGTCACGGTTACGCTATCCTCCTTATTGGGATAGGGTTGTTTATTGGATCCAATGCACACTAGAGACCTCTTATAGGCTTGTCAAACGGGCACGGTTTCGGCTTGTAAGCGTTTCAACACGTCGCTCCGAGCGCTCACAACCGGCGTTTGTCGCGTCTTACGCAGCCAGGTTCAACAAGCCTCGTTCCGAGCAGGCATTGACGATACCGGCGGCTGTGAACTGAACGTTTCACAGCGGCCTTTTATTACCTTGGTGCCGAGCCACGCGGCATTTGCCCGGCACATTCCCGTATATCGATATTCACTAACGGTATTTAAATTGCCGTTCTTATATCTATAAAGTCACTCTCCTGTCCGACCGGGAGTGACCTCATGTCCGCCACCTCTACTGTTCCAACAGCGACCCCTACCGCCCAAGCATTCGAGATTCGCCCACTGCCCGGCAGCGTTGGCGCCGAGATCATTGGCCTGGACTTGTCCCTGCCGGTCAACGACCAGGATTTCGCGCGCATCCACCGCGCGCACCTGGACCACCACGTCGTGGTGTTCCGTGACCAACGCATCACTCCCGAACAACAGATCGCCTTCAGCCGCCGTTTCGGTGTGCTGCAGATCCATGTGCTCAAGCAGTTCCTGCTGGCCAACCACCCGGAAATCCTGATCGTCTCCAACATCATCGAGAATGGCCAATCCATCGGCTTGGGGGACGCGGGCAAGTTCTGGCATTCGGACCTGTCCTATAAAGAACTGCCGAGCCTGGGCTCGATGCTGCATGCCCAGGAGCTGCCTTCCGAAGGTGGCGACACGTTGTTCGCCGACATGCACAAAGCCTGGGACCAGCTGCCCGAGCACCTGCGCAAAGCGGTCGAAGGCCGCAGCGCCGCGCACTCCTACACCGCGCGTTACAGCGAAACCAAATTCGAAGGCAACTGGCGCCCAACCCTGACGCCGGAGCAGCTCGCCCAAGTGGCCGAGGTGGTGCACCCCATCGTGCGCACCCATCCGGAAAACGGGCGCAAGGCACTGTTCGTCAGCGAGGGCTTCACCACCCGTATTGTCGGCCTGCCCGAAGACGAAAGCCGCGACCTGCTGGCCCAGCTCTACGCCCACAGTGTGCTGCCGCAGAACATCTACCGCCACCAATGGCAGCCCCACGACCTGGTGTTCTGGGACAACCGCTCGCTGATCCACCTGGCCGCCGGTTGCCCGAGCTACCTGCGCCGCAAACTGTTTCGCACCACCATCCAGGGCGACGCGCCTTTCTGATTCGGAGCATGACCATGTCCAGGAAAATTCCATTTGCACGGCTGGCGGCGACCGTCGGCCTCGGTGTCAGCCTGTTGGCCGGTAGCCTGGTGGCTCCGGCGGCCGCGCAGGCCGAAGGCGAGATCCGCATCGCCGAACAATTCGGCATCGTCTACCTGTTGCTCAACGTGGTGCGCGACCAGAACCTGATCGAGAAATACGGCAAGCAGGAAGGCATCGACATCAAGGTCGACTGGACCCAACTGTCCGGCGGTGCAGCGGTCAACGACGCACTGCTTTCCGGCTCCATCGACATTGCCGGTGCCGGCGTCGGCCCGCTGCTGACCATCTGGGACCGCACCCACGGCAAGCAGAACGTCAAGGCCGTGGCCTCCCTGGGCAACTTCCCGTATTACCTGGTGAGCAACAACCCCAAGGTCAAGACCATCGCCGATTTCACCGACAAGGACCGCATCGCCGTGCCGGCGGTGGGTGTGTCGGTGCAGTCGCGCTTCCTGCAATACGCCGCCGCCAAGCAGTGGGGCGACAAGGAATTCAATCGCCTCGACAAATACACTGTCGCCGTCCCGCACCCCGACGCCACCGCTGCGCTGATCGCCGGCGGCACCGAGCTGACCGGGCACTTTTCCAACCCGCCGTTCCAGGACCAGGCCCTGGCCAACCCTAACGTGCACGTGGTGCTGAACACCTACGACCTGCTCGGCCCGAACTCGCCGACCGTGCTGTTCGCCACCGAAAAATTCCGCAATGACAACCCTAAAACCTACAAGGCCTTCGTCGAGGCGTTGACCGAAGCCGCGCAATTCGCCCAGAACGACAAAGGCGCCGCCGCCGACACCTACATCCGTGTGACCAAGGCCAAGATCGACCGCGCCGAGCTGCTGAAAATCATCGACAACCCGCAATTCGAATTCAGCGTTACGCCGAAAAATACCTACCCGCTGGCGGAATTCTTCTACCGCGTCGGCGCCATCAAGAACAAGCCTGAATCGTGGAAGGACTACTTCTTCCAGGACGCCAAGCCCCTGCAAGGAAGTTGAGATGAATGCGCCCTTGCAAGGCCACACGGCCAGCAACCTGCACACCACCGCGCCGTTGCTGGCGGTGGACAACGTAAGCCTGGAATACCGCACCCCCGAACGCGTGGTGCGGGCCACCCACCAGGTCAGTTTCGAGATCGACCCGGCTGATCGCTACGTGCTGCTGGGGCCTTCGGGCTGCGGCAAATCCACCTTGCTCAAGTCCATCGCCGGGTTTATCAAACCCTGCGAAGGCGAGATCCGCCTGCTGGGCCAAAAGGTCGAACAGCCCGGCCCGGACCGCATCGTGGTGTTCCAGGAGTTCGACCAGCTGCCGCCGTGGAAAACCGTCAAACAGAACGTGATGTTTCCACTGCTGGCGTCAAAATCCTTGAAGCGCCGCGAGGCTGAAGAGCGCGCGCTGCATTACCTCGATAAGGTCGGCCTGAGTGCCTTTGCCGACGCTTACCCGCACACCCTTTCCGGCGGCATGAAAGCCCGCGTGGCCATCGCCCGCGCCCTGGCCATGCAGCCGAAAATCCTGTTGATGGACGAGCCCTTCGCCGCCCTCGACGCCTTGACCCGGCGCAAGATGCAGGAAGAACTGCTGCTGCTCTGGGAAGAGGTGCGCTTCACCCTGCTGTTCGTCACCCATTCCATCGAAGAGGCGCTGGTGGTGGGCAATCGCATTCTGTTGCTGTCGCCGCACCCGGGGCGTGTGCGCGCGGAGATCCACAGCCATCAATACGACCTGCACAGCCTGGGCGGTGTGGAATTCCAGGCGTCGGCACGGCGGATTCATCGCCTGCTGTTCGACGAAGCGCAAGAAGCCGAACGTGAGTTGGGTTTTGCCGATATCCGCATCGCTTACTGAAGGGACAACCCATGCGCCAGGAATACGAAATCACCCTCGAACCACTGCTCAGCGTCCCCGTGGAACGCGAGCTGCCGTTGCGCCAACGCCTGTGGCAACAAGGCTGGCTGCGCAAGGGCCTGATCCTGATCGTGCTGGCGATCCTCTGGGAAGCGGTCGCGCGGTATCAGAACAATGACCTGCTGCTGCCGAGCTTTCTGCAGACGTCTGTCGCGCTGTACGACGGCCTGCTCAGTGGCGAGTTGCTGAGCAAAGTCAGCATCTCGCTGGCGGTGCTGATCAAGGGTTACCTGATCGGCATCGTGCTGGCGTTTGCGCTCACCACCTTGGCCGTGTCGACCCAGTTGGGCCGCGACCTGCTGAGTACGCTGACCTCGATGTTCAACCCGCTGCCGGCGATTGCCTTGTTGCCGCTGGCGTTGCTGTGGTTTGGGCTGGGGCAGAACAGCCTGATTTTTGTGCTGGTGCATTCGGTGCTGTGGGCGCTGGCGCTGAACACCTATTCGGGGTTCCTCGGCGTGTCTGAAACCCTGCGCATGGCCGGTCGCAACTATGGCCTCAAGGGCATGCGGTTTGTGCTGTTCATCCTGATTCCGGCGGCGTTGCCGTCGATCCTGGCCGGCCTGAAAATCGGCTGGGCATTTGCCTGGCGCACATTGATTGCCGCCGAATTGGTATTCGGCGCCACCAGCGGCAAGGGCGGGTTGGGTTGGTACATTTTCCAGAACCGCAACGAGCTGTACACCGACAAGGTGTTCGCCGGCTTGGCCGTGGTGATCCTGATTGGCTTGCTGGTGGAGAACCTGGTGTTTGATACCTTCGAGCGGCTCACCGTAAAGCGTTGGGGCATGCAGCGCTAAACAGGAATGATTGCTCTTTGATCGACGTGAGCCCGATAATGCCGGCCGAACCTGACGCCGCCCTGGCGTCAGAGGTGCCCGGTAAAAGGATTTACGACGATGCGGTGTTTTGTTTTGGCGGCGGCCATGTTTTTGTCGACTTCGGCGTTTGCTGAATTTGCGCCTGAAGCGGTATCCATGCTCAAGCCCAAGTACCCTGGCAACCTGACCAACGTCGAAGGGCACGCCCGCATCAGCCTGAATATTCACAAGGACGGTTCGGTCAGCGATGTAAAAGTGCTCTCCGCCACCCAGCCGGAATTTGGCCAAGCGGCCATGGCAGCGGCCTCACATTGGCGCTTTAAACCCTGGACGGTGAGTGCCGATCGGCCAGCGGTGCTGGATGCGAACAACGATATGATTTTCTCGCCGGAACCGCTAACCACTGTGCCCGTCGAACTGACCTTCAGGAATACCACCTACCAATCCTGCAGTGCATTGAGCGAAGAAGTCAGCCAATTCCGTCGCGACCATCCCACGCGCCCGCTGATCGCCATGAAGAGCTTTGCTATTACCCGTGTGGCGGTGATGTTCCCGGCGTTGAGCGGCAAAAGTGACTACAACGAAGGTCTGTCCCGGGCCGACGCGCTGGAAAACGCCCTGCCGGACATCGTGCGCAAGTGCCAGGCCAACCCCAAGAAAACCTATGCCGACTATCTGCCAGGCAACCTCAAGCATTACCTGTAAAGCCTGCTAGGATTGCGCCCAGTTCACTCTTCATTGATCACGAGTGCTTGGCATGCAACTACCGGACATGAACCTGCTGGTCGCCCTCGACGCCCTGCTCGACGAGGGCAGTGTGGTGGGCGCGGCGCGGCGGATGAACCTCAGCCCGGCCGCCATGAGCCGCACTCTTACGCGTATTCGCGAGGCCGTGGGCGACCCGATTCTGGTGCGCGCCGGTCGCGGCCTGGTACCCACGCCCAAGGCCTTGCAGTTGCAGGCCCAGGTGCGCAACGTGGTGGAGCAGGCCGCGCTGCTGTTTCGCTCGGCCGACCAGGTGGACCTGAGCACCCTGCGCCGCCGCTTCAGCGTGCGCGCCAATGACTTTTTTATCGGCGTGTATGGCGGGCGGTTGTTCGACACGATGGAACGCGTGGCGCCGTTGTGCGAGCTGTGCTTCGTACCCGAACCCGACACCGATGACGACGCGCTGCGCGAAGGGCGGCTGGATCTGCGCGTGAGTAACACCCTGCCGTCCAGCCCTGAGGTGAAGGTGCAGAACCTGTTCTCTACCAACTTCGTCGGCCTTGCCCGGGACGACCACCCGTTGTTCGATGAAGAAATCACCGCTGCGCGGTTTGCCAGTTATTCCCACATCAGTATCTCGCGCCGCGGCATCGCCCGCGGGCCGATTGATACCGCGTTGAACGCCCAGGGCCTGGAGCGCCGCGTGGCGATGATCGCGCCGGGCTTTCACGGCGCGATGTTCATGTTGCCCGATTCCGACCTGATCCTGCCGATACCCAAGGAAGCACTCTTGAGTGCCAACCGACTGAAACTGCCCCTGCGTGCCTTCGCTTTGCCGATCTCGCTGCCGACATTGGTGTTGGCCCAGTCCTGGCACCCGCGTTTCGATAAAGACCCGGCGCACAAATGGCTACGCGAAACCATGCGCGAGAGCTGCCACGCTACCTGGTTGGAAGCCCAACCGACCTGATTCCCAAGTCATACAAGATCAAAATGTGGGAGGGGGCTTGCCCCCGATGAGGGTGTGTCAGTTGATAAATGTGTCACTGACCCAACGCCATCGGGGGCAAGCCCCCTCCCACATTTGACTTCCAGTGGATTTAGGATTGCGTCTGGCGCACTTATAAACTACCGACAAGTAACTTTTTGTAATGTGTGTGCCTGATTAAACTGCTCGGGTATTTCTCATCCCGAGTTACCCGTTCATGACTTCCCTCGCTGCCCCCACCCTTGCGGCCGCAGCCAAACCCGTCGCGATGACCCCTCCGGTGTTCGGCCCGCGCATCATCATCGGCCTGGTCGGTGTGTTGCTGGCGGTGCTGGTGTCCGGTCTCAACGAGATGGTCACCAAGGTGGCCCTCGCCGATATCCGTGGTGCGCTGTACATCGGCTTTGACGAAGGCACCTGGCTGGTCGCCGCCTATACCGCCACCTCCGTGGCGGCCATGGCCTTTGCGCCCTGGTGCTCGGTGACTTTTTCCTTGCGCCGCTTCACCCTGTGCGCCATTGGCCTGTTCACCGTGCTGGGCATCCTGTGCCCGCTCGCGCCGAACTACCAAAGCCTGCTACTGCTGCGCACCGTGCAAGGCCTGGCCGGTGGGGCGTTGCCGCCGATGCTGATGACCGTGGCGCTACGGTTCCTGCCGGCCAACGTAAAACTGTATGGCCTGGCCGGCTACGCCCTCACCGCGACCTTCGGCCCGAGCCTCGGCACGCCGCTGGCGGCGCTGTGGACCGAGTACGTCGGCTGGCAGTGGGCGTTCTGGCAGATCGTCGGCCCGTGCCTGCTGGCCATGGCCGCCGTGGCCTACGGCTTGCCCCAGGACCCGCTGCGCCTGGAGCGTTTCAAGCAGTTCAACTGGCGTGGTCTGCTGCTGGGGTTCCCGGCGATCTGCATGCTGGTGATCGGCCTTCTGCAAGGCAACCGGCTGGATTGGTTCGAATCGGGGCTGATCACCTTCCTGCTGTGTGGCGGCGGCGTGTTGCTGGTGCTGTTCATGGTCAATGAATGGTCGCACCCGATGCCGTTTTTCAAGTTGCAGATGCTCGGCCTGCGCAACCTGTCGTTTGCCCTGATCGTGCTGGCGGGCGTGTTGATGGTGCTGACCTCGGTGATCATCATCCCGTCGAGTTTCCTCGCCCAGGTCCAGGGTTATCGCCCGCTGCAAACCGCACCCGTGATGTTGCTGATGGCGTTGCCGCAGTTGATCGCATTGCCGCTGGTGGCGGCGCTGTGCAACCTGCGTTGGGTCGATTGCCGCTGGGTGCTGGGGATCGGCCTGGGCATGCTGGTGCTGTGCTGTGTCGGCAGTGCGCACCTGACGTCGGAGTGGATTCGCGACGATTTCTACGGCCTGTATCTGCTGCAAATCTTCGGGCAACCCATGGCTGTGTTGCCCCTGCTGATGCTTTCCACCGGCAGCATCCAGCCGGCTGACGGGCCGTTCGCCTCGGCCTGGTTCAACACCGTCAAGGGCCTGGCTGCGGTGGTTGCCACTGGCGTGCTGGACACGCTGACCACCCAGCGCCTGCATTTCCATTCGACCATGCTGGTGGACGGCCTGGGCAACTCGCCCCTGGCCGACGGCGACGCGCCCGGCCTGGCCCACCGCCTGCACGAGCAGGCCGTGGTGCTCACCTCTTCGGACCTCTATTACGTCATGGCCGGTGTCGCGGTGGCGTTGATCCTGCTGATTTTCTGGATGCCCACGCGGATCTTTCCGCCTCGCGCGCCGACCTAGCCCCAAGGACTTCTCATGAAACGCAAAGACAAAATTGCCGTCTCCGTCATCACCGTGTTTGCCATCGGCGTGCTGGTGTACCTGGTCGCGCCGGGCATTCTGGGCAGCAAGCGCCAGAGCACTAACGACGCCTTCGTCGCGGCTGACTTCACCCTGGTTGCGCCACGCGTGGCGGGGTTTATCAAGGACGTACTGGTAGAAGACAACCAGCGCGTCAAGGCCGGGCAACTGCTGGCGCTGATTGACGACCGTGACTTCCGCGCCGCCGCCCAGGCCGCCGATGCCGATACTTTGGTGGCTCAGGCCCAGCTGAAAAACGCCACCGCGACCCTCGAGCGCCAAAGCTCGGTGATCGCCCAGGCCCAGGCCACCGTGGCGGCAGACCGTGCCGAAGTGGCTTTCGCCGAACACGAACTGAACCGCTACAACCACCTCGCCGGCGTCGGTGCGGGCACGGTGCAGAACGCCCAGCAAGCCAAGACTCGCATCGACCAGGCCACCGCGCGCCTGGCCAATGCCACGGCAGTGTTGGCGGCCGAACGTAAACAGGTCGAGATCCTCACCGCCCAGCGTGATGCCGCCGAAGGTGGGCTCAAACGCGCCCAGGCGGCGTTGGAACTGGCCAGCTATCAGTTGTCCTACACGCGCATTGTGGCGCCGGTGGATGGCATGGTCGGCGAGCGTGCGGTGCGGGTCGGTGCCTATGTGACGCCGGGCAGCAAGATCCTCGCCGTGGTGCCGCTGGCCGAGGCCTATGTGGTGGCCAATTTCCAGGAAACCCAACTGTCCCACATGCACGCCGGCCAAGCGGTGCAGGTGCGTGTCGACAGCCTCGACGGCGAGCTGCTCAACGGCCATCTGCAAAGCCTGGCGCCGGCCACCGGGGTGACGTTCGCCGCAGTGAAGCCCGATAACGCCACCGGCAACTTCACGAAGGTGGTGCAGCGCATCCCGGTGAAGATTGTGCTGGAGCCCAACCAGCCACTGACCGAGCGCCTGCGGGTCGGTATGTCGGTGGAAGCCAGCGTCGACACCCAGCCGGTCGCGCATCCACGTGAGGTGGCGCAGCAATGAGACAGTTCGCCTGGCTCACCTTGAGCCTGATCAGCCTGAGCGCCTGCACGGTCGGCCCGGATTTCCAGCGGCCGCAAGGCCCGCAGGTCACGCAATGGGCCGCACCCCAAGGGCGGCAGGCCGCCAGCCGCATTGTCACCGACCCGCTGCAAGAGCGCTGGTGGGATGTATTCCACGACGAGCAACTCTCGGCCCTCACGCGCCGTGCGCTCAGCGATAACCTCGACCTCAAACTGGCCAGCAGCCGTTTGGAGCAAAGCCGGGCGGTGCGCCAGGTGACCACCGCCGAGCGCTACCCGAGCGTCAACGCAAGCGGCGATTACGCACGCCAACGCAACAGCGGTAAAGGCTTGAGCGACCCGTCCGGCAACAACGGCCGCTCGGCGTTCAACCAGTGGGACGCGGGTTTTTCCGCCTCCTGGGAGCTGGACTTCTGGGGCCGTGTCAAACGCGAAACCGAAGCCGCCGACGCCACCCTGCAAGTGGCCGAAAACGACCGCCGCGCCGTGCTGCTGTCGGTGCTCGCCGAAACCGCCCAGGACTACATCCAGCTGCGCGGCGTGCAAAACACCCGCGCTGTTACCGAGCAAAACCTCGACGTCGCGCGCCACAGCCTCAAGCTCTCGCAACTGCGCCTGGCCGACGGCGTAGCCACCGACCTGGACGTGGCCGAAGCGGCTGCCCAGGTCGCCGCCATCGAAGCGCGCCTGCCGGATCTGCAACAGCGCCAGGACCAGTTGATCAACGCCCTGAGCCTGCTGATGGGCGAGCCGCCGCAAGCCCTGCACGCGCAACTGTCCAAGGACGCCGCCGTGCCGCAAACCCAGCGCCAGGTCGCCATCGGCTTGCCGTCGGAACTGGCCGAGCGCCGCCCGGATATCCGCCAGGCCGAAGCGCGTTTGCACGCGGCCACTGCCAGCATCGGCGTGGCCAAGGGCGATTTTTACCCGCGCATCACCTTGTCGGGCAGCCTCGGTTCCCAGGCCATGCAACTGTCGGATTTTGGCTCCTGGGGCTCGCGTGCGTTTGCCTTCGGCCCGCAATTCAGCCTGCCGCTGTTCAACGGTGGGCGCCTGCAAGGCATGTTGAATCTGCGCGAAGCCCAGCAGCAGGAAGCGGCCCTTGCCTACCAGCAAACCGTACTGCGCGCCTGGCATGAAATCGACGACCAGTTGACCCGCTACAACGCCAGCCAACTGCGCCGCGACAGCCTCGCCGAAGCCGTGCGCCAGAACCAGATCGCGCTGGCCACTGCGCAACATCAATACGTGGAAGGCGTGGTGGATTTCGTCAACGTGCTCACCGTGCAAGGCGCGCTGCTGGCCACGCAGGAGCAGTGGGTAGAGAGTTCTACCGGTGTGTCGCTGGCAATGGTGGGGTTGTATAAAGCTCTCGGAGGCGGGTGGCAATCGGTCTACCCTGAAACAGCCGCCACTCCCGCAGGCTGACACTACACCCTGTGGGAGCGGGCTTGCTCGCGAAGGCGGTGTGTCAGGCAACAGATGCTTGGCTGATTGACCGCCTTCGCGAGCAAGCCCGCTCCCACACGGGTTATTGCGTAATCACGGATTCTGCAAAAACACCACATACCCCCGAAACCATTCCCCCCCTTTCAAATACCCCGGCTCCTCCCACTCCCCACCCTGAATCAAACCAATCTTGAACGGCAGCCCCAGCCGGTTCATGCGTGGCAAGTACGCCGCGTAATCCGGAATGCTATGGCGGCCCTGGTACGTCTGCACCACCACTTCGTCCACCACGCCCTTGAGTTGGGCGATGGCGGCGGGGTCGGCGTTGCTGCTCCAGTCCATCAGGCCGGTGATGCTCAAGCGCAAGTCGGCGGGCAGGCGTTGGCGCAGGTCGCGCAGGAAGTCGGCGTATTCGTGCAGGTATTGGGTGCGGGCGTCGAAGTCGATCTGGATGCCGACCACCGGGTTGCCGGCGTCACGCCAGCGTTGTACCTGGCCGAGCATCTGCGTGTAGACCCGCTCAGGCCAGTGCAGGGTGTGGGCGCGGTACACCACCCACACTTCACCGCGGGTGATACGCGGCACGCTGATGCCCTGGGCGATCATCTGTACCCCGCGCTGTGGCGCGCGGCGGGTGGAGTTGATCTGGCCCTGGAGGATGTACAGGGTTTTGGCCTGCTTGAGCACCGGTTGTGGTGTTACGCCGCTCCACAGCCAGAACGCGTCATAGTCGCGGGCGTCGACGGCGGCGAAGGCCGGGCTCGCCAGCAAGAGCAAGCCCAGCCACAGGTGTTTCACCAGTAGTACTGCAGGGATTTGCCCCACTGGGTGTCGGCAAAACCACTTTTGAGCTGGCGGAACCAGGCTTTGCGCACGGCGGGTTCGACGTCCTGGCCACCGCAGCTGTTGTAGCCGGCGGGCGCGTAGCAGTTGATCGCGCGGAACAGGGCATAGGCCTTGTCGTTCTTCGGCGCCTTGGCGTTGGCGATCACCTGTTTGTAGCCGTCGAGGCGCGAGAAGGTTTCACCCTTGAAGCCGGATGCGGTGCTGCCCAGGCTGCCGGCGGCGCGGGCTTGCTCCAAGGGCATGCCGTCCAGGTTGTTGCGCAGGATGAACTCGCCGAAGCAGTTCAGGCCTTGCGGGTTTTTTGCGTCGTTCTGCAAGGTCGCGGCGGTTTGCCCGATGCTCGGGCAGGCGTAGCCGGATTCGGCTTTGTCGCCGTTCCACTGGAACAGTTTCAAGGCCTGGCCGCCGCTGTAGACGTAGCCCAGGCTGGTGCCCAGTTTGTCCTCAGGGGCTGTGGCGGGCAGTTGCTTGAAGTCGTCGGCGAAGGTAGCGAACTGGCTGCGCAGCAAGTCTTTATAGAGCAGCACGAATTGCGCGGTCTGGCGCTCCAGTGGGTCGCTGGCCTGGGCGATCTGCTGGCGCAGCAACTCAGGCCCGGCGACGTTGCGCAGCAGGATGTAGCGCACCTGCTTGGCGTTGATCGGCGAGTCGGCGGCGAATACCTTGGCCAACTGGCCGCTGCGTTCGTAGTTCATCGCCAGCGCCAGCTCAAGCTGGTCGCGTTGCAGCGGTTGTTTGGCGAGTGGCAGCAGTTGCAGCCACAGCGCTTCGGCGCCCTTCCAGTCTTGCTTGGCTTCCAGGGCCAGGGCGCGCAGGGTCTGCTGGCTGAAGGCGAAGTAATCCAGGCTCGACGGCACAGCCTCGGGCAGGTGCTTCAAGGCGGCGTCGGGTTGGTGCTCGACGTACAGGGCGAACGCCGCTTGCAGGTAGTCGAACAGGGCCGGGTCGTTGGCAAACACGCTTTTCTGTGCATCGAGGTCGGCGCGGGTCAGGCTGGGTGGGGTGTGGGCGCGCATCGACATCAAGTCGGTGACGAGCTGGATCATCGGGGTTGTGATGGTGCCGCGATAGATCATCAACAGCTTGAGGTCAGCCTCTTCCACCAGCTCATCCAGGCTCACGTTGCGTTCGGCGTCGGTGGCTTGCGCCAGTTGCCAGGCGTAAGCCTCGGCGAGTTTGTCGGCGTCGTCGGCCAACCAATACACCCGGCGCAGCAGCCCGCGCGCGGAGGCGGCGTACTCGCCCTGTGGATAAGTTTTCAGGTAGTTGAGAAAACCCTGTTCGGCGGCGCCCAGGGCGGCCTTGTCCACATGCTCGAGTTGCGGCATGTCGTATTGGTCGAACGCTTCGGCCTGCGCCTGGTTGAGTGACGTGCGCGCGGCCATGTACAGAGCGGTTTCCTTCAGCCAAGGCAACTCGCTGCTGCTGGCGGCGGCAAAACCGCGCTCGGCTTCACTGAAGCGACCGCTGTAGAAGTCGGCGGCCGCTTGCAGGTAGGTGCGCAGCAGGCGGCCGTTGGAGGAGTCGATCGGCTCGGCGACGACCTGGCCATCCGAGCTGCAGGTGGTGAGCAACTGCAGCCGCGCCTTGACCAGTTCATCGCGCTCGGCGGCGGGCACGTCGGCCTTGATGACCTGGCTGATAAACGCGGTGGCGCTGTCGTCGTTGTTGCTGCGGCAGCGGCTGCCTTCTCCGCTGAGGAACGCGTCACCGGCGGGCTCGGCGGAGTCACGCTGGATACCCAGGGGTTTGAGCAGGGTGTCGAGTTCGGCGGTACGCGAGTTGTCCGGCTGGTTGTCGGGCTCTGCGTTTGTCGCGGGCACAGGCGTCAGGCGATACACCGGAAATGGCACAGGGCCAAACCCTTGGGCCAGGTCGTCTTCGCTCAAGGCATTGGGCGTCAGGGCCGCAACCTTTTTGTCGGCCAGCAACAGGCGCAGGTTTACGCGACTGTCGTTACCTGGGCTGAGGAAGGGCTGGTTGCTGCAGGCGTCGAGGCTGTCACGCGAGACCCGCCAGTCGGGGTAGCACGTATCGTCGGAGCTGGCCTGGGCCTGTAGGGAAAATCCGGTGAGCAGTGCCAGTGCCAGAGGTGACAGAAAACCGATGCGCATGACGTGTCCTTGATCCTGAGTCCTTGGAGGGGCGCAATAATAGCTTGTTCCTGCTGGCGCTTAGGTGAAGCCCTACACAAAATGCTGATTTGTCCGATTCCAGAAGCGAGTCACAGGCTTTTGTCCTAGAGTGGCGGTGTTTGCACTGAGGCAGTCAGGGCAGTGGCAGGGGAATCGAAGTGCGACGGTCTGTGGTAGAGCAAAACGAAAAGGTCGAGGCGTTACCCGCCTTCAATCGCCTCACGTGGGAGGGCACCGGCTGGATCAGCCGCCTGTGGTGGGTGCCGATCCTAGCCTTGGCCATGGCCCTGCGTTTTTACCACCTGACCTCGGCGGCGATCTGGGGTGACGAAGGTTCCAGCCTGCTGCTCAGCGAATACGCCGCGACTGACCTGTGGTTTCACGCCGCCCATGATGTACACCCGCCGCTGTATTTCTTCATGCTGCGCGGCTGGATCGAACTGTTCGGCGACGGCATCTTGTCGATACGCGGCATGAGTGCCTTGCCAGGTGTTGTCGCTGTGGGCCTGGGCATCTGGCTTACGCGGCAGCTGTCCACCCGGCGCGCAGCCATACTGGCTGGGGTGTTGCTGGCGTTGCTGCCCACGGCGGTGCGCTACAGCCAGGAAGTACGCATGTACTCGCTGCTGGCCGTGTGGCTGATGGCCGCCACGCTGGCGCTGGTGTACTGGGTGCGTCAGCCCGAGCGCACGCGTTACCTGGCGGTTTATGTGCTACTGATGAGTGCCGGGTTCTACACCCATTACTTCACCGCGCTGTGCGTGCTGGTGCATTGGGCGTATCTGGGGCTGTTGAGTACGTCCCGCGCCCCCGGCCCACGGTTGATCACGCGCCCGGCATGGTGGGTGGCGAATGCCGTGATCGTGCTGTTGTACGTGCCGTGGCTGCCGAACCTGCTGGACCTGGTGCAACATGTCGATCAGCTTAAGGTAGGCGGCGATATCGGCTGGGAGGAGCCGGTCAACCTGCTGTCGTTGCCGTCGATGATCTGGCAGTTCGTATTGCAGGATGAAGGCGTTGGTTTCTGGCCGCCGCTGTTCTGGTTGTTTCCCCTGTTACTGGTTGCGGTGGTCGTGGTGACCGCCTGGCGCGATCGCGAGCGCTATCGACCGGCCAGCCTGCTGGCGCTGTTTTTTTTGCTGCCGCTGTTGCTGGTCTATGGTGTGTCGTTTATTTCCCCGGTGTTTATCGAGCGTTACCTCACGGTTTACGCCTTGGCCTTGCCGATCCTCCTGGCACTGGCCATCGACCGCTTGTCATGGTTGGGCGCGGCGTTGTTCGTGCTCTTTGTGGGCGTTGAGCTGGTAGGGCTGAAGAATAATTTCGGGGTGGATGAGCACGACCAATTCAACGTGCCGGTGGAGTTCGTCAATCGCAATTACCAGGAAGACGACCGCATCGTCCTCAGCGACATGATGTGGTACCTCAGCTACGTGTATTACGACCAAACCGACGCCCAGTTGCAGCTCTACACGCCGCCCAAGCCCGATGGCACGCCAACCCGGCCGAATGCCTACGGCTTCGGCACGCTGGTGGACCAGGATGGCGGGCGTATCTACCTCGACCATCTGTCGGCGTTGCCCGCCGACACCCGCCGTGTATGGCTGATCAGCAGCAACGAAGCGCCGGACGACTTCGCCCCGCTGCCCGAGGGCTGGCGTGAACTCAGTCGCCAGGACGGCGGCGGTGCACGGGCGCGGTTGTTTGTGTTGTGCAACGTCCCGCAACCCCAAGGCTGCCGCTAGACTCGCTTAAACCTTTGCCATCAGGAGCTCACCATGGAATCGCCCGTACACAGCCTGCCATCACTGTTCAAACAGCTTGGTCTGCCGGACGACCCGGTCAGCATTGAACAGTTCGTGGCCGCTCATTCGCCGCTCAAGCCGGAGTTGAAATTGGCCGATGCGTTTTTCTGGACGGCCAGCCAGCGCGCATTTTTGCGCGAGGAGATTCTGGAAGATGCGGATTGGGCTGAGGTGGTGGATGAGTTGAACCTGATGTTGCGGGGTGGGCGCGGGGTGTAAAAAACTTAGCCAAAACATTAAAACTTGAAAAAAACGGGTGAGGGTTGAAAAAAAACTGGGCTTTAATCGCGTAAGTGAATTTTTTCTGAGGCTGCGCGATGTCTTTGGTTGGCTATGCCTATCTTCATCGATCCCTAGGATTGAAAGCTATTGGTAGTGATCTGTCGAAGCTCGTGATGATGTGCCTGGATAACGAAGGCAAGGTGTCGAAGCACCGGCGCAAGCAGTTTCAGTACAGTGTGCCGGAGCAGGTGCTTGAGTTTATTGAGGAGGAGGTGGGGAGGGTTGTGCGCGAGGTTGGAAAACTTCCTATCGACTAAACGGAGGTGGACGACAGTGGCCAGCGTGGAGAGCTCTGCTTTACTTCCCCTAACCCCCCACCACCTATCCGCAAAATTGTTTCAAAACTTGACGCATTTGGATCCATCCACCATATTGATAGTTAGCAAACTAACTGTATGCGAACTATCCAGTGTCCCAGACTCTCGAACAACTCCAGATGAACCTCAGCAGCAGCATGGTGGTGGGCGCCCGTAACTGGCGCAAAATCTGCCAGACCACGCTGGTGAGCTATGGTATTTCCGAAGCCTGCGCCGTGCCGTTGTTGATGATCGGCCGTTTGGGCGATGGTGTGCATCAGGTCAAAGTGGCTCAGGCGTCGGGGATGGAAAGCCCGTCGTTGGTGCGCTTGCTCGACCGGCTGTGCAATGACGGCTATGTATGCCGCACCGAAGACGTCCACGACCGCCGCGCCAAGGCCTTGAGCCTCACCGAGCGTGGTCGCGACTTGGTGCAGGCGGTGGAGGGGCAACTGGTGCGCCTGCGTAAGGAAGTGCTGGCAGACATTGCGCCCACCGATATGGAAGCGGCGCTGCGTGTGCTGCGCGCTTTTGAGGCGGCGACGCTTTGAACGGATTTTTTACCGGCATGCCGCCGGCCCGTGACTGGTTTTACGGCGTGCGTACCTTCGCCGCCTCGATGATCGCCTTGTACATCGCCATGCTGATGCAAATGCCGCGTCCTTACTGGGCGATGGCCACGGTGTATATCGTCTCCAGCCCGTTCGTGGGCCCCACCAGTTCCAAGGCCCTGTACCGCGCCGTCGGCACCTTGATGGGCGCGGCGGCGGCGGTGTTTTTTGTGCCGATGTTCGTGCAGTCGCCGTACATCCTGGTGGTGGTGATCGCGCTGTGGACGGGTACCTTGCTGTTCCTCTCAATGCACCTGCGCACTGCCAACAACTACGCGCTGATGCTGGCCGGCTACACCTTGCCGCTGATCGCCTTGCCGGTGGTGGATAACCCCCTGGCGGTGTGGGATGTGGCCGAGGCGCGTACCGAAGAAATCTTCCTCGGCATCGCCGTGGCGGCGGTGGTGGGGGCGATGTTCTGGCCACGTCGGCTGATGCCGGTGTTCGACGGCTCGGTGGCCAAGTGGTTTGCCGATGCGCAGGTCTATAGCGAGCGCTTTTTGACCCGCAATGTCGAGCCTGAAGAGGTCAGCACATTACGCGGCGGCATGGTTGCCACCTTCAACACCCTGGAACTGATGATCGGCCAATTGCCCCACGAAGGCGCGCGGCCACAGACGGTGCGCAACACCAAGGAATTGCGCGGGCGCATGATCCACCTGCTGCCGGTGATCGATGCGCTGGACGACGCGGCCTATGCCATCGAACACCGTGCCCCGGAGTTTCTCGAGCGGTTCACGCCGTTGCTGGAAGAAGCCTGCGCGTGGCTGGAAAGCACCACCGAAGAGGCGCCCGTCGAACGCTGGCGCGTGCTGCGTGACAAGATCGACGCCGCCCAACCTACCGGCGACGCGCTGGATGACCGCCACACCCTGTTGTTCTCCAACGCCCTGTACCGCCTGGGTGAATGGGTCGACCTGTGGCAAGACTGCCGCAGCCTGCAAGCGGCTATCCAGTGCGAAAGCCAGGACACCTGGCGCGCCGTCTACCGCCACTGGCGCCTGGGCCGGCTCACGCCGTTCCTCGACCGTGGCTTGATGTTCTACTCGGCGTTTTCCACCGTCTCCGCGATCATTGTCGCCTCGGTGCTGTGGATCCTGCTGGGCTGGACCGACGGCGGCAGCGCGGTGATCCTCGCAGCCGTGGCCTGCAGTTTTTTCGCGACCATGGACGACCCGGCGCCGCAGATCTACCGGTTCTTTTTCTGGACCGCCATGTCGGTGCTGTTCGCCAGCCTCTACCTGTTCCTGGTGCTGCCCAACCTGCACGATTTTCCGATGCTGGTGCTGGCGTTTGCCGTGCCGTTTATCTGCATCGGTACGCTCACGGTGCAGCCGCGTTTCTACCTGGGCATGCTGTTGACGCTGGTGAACACCTCGTCGTTCATCAGCATCCAGGGCGCCTATGACGCCGACTTTTTAAACTTCGCCAACGTCAACCTGGCCGGGCCCGTAGGGTTGCTGTTCGCCTTTGTGTGGACGTTGATCGCGCGGCCCTTCGGTGCCGAGTTGGCGGCCAAGCGCCTGACTCGTTTCAGCTGGCGCGACATCGTCGGCCTCACCGAACCTGCGACCCTGGCCGAGCACCGGCACATGGCCGCACAAATGCTCGACCGCCTGATGCAGCACCTGCCGCGCCTGGCCCTCACCGGCCAGGACACCGGCATCGCCCTGCGCGATTTGCGCGTGGCGCTGAACCTGCTCGACCTACTGGCCTACTCGCCACGCATCGTCGGCGTGCCACGGGTGCTGCTGAACCAGGTGGTGGAAGGCGTGGGCGGTTACTTCAAGGCCTGCCTCAAGGCGGGTGAACGCTTGCCCGCGCCGAGCGGTCTGCTGATGACCCTCGACCGCACGCGCCGCGCCCTCAACGGCCAGGGCCTGCAGGATGCAGACGACACCCGCGTGCACTTGCTGCACGCCTTGGCCGGTTTGCGCCTGGCGCTGTTGCCCGGCGTGGAATTTATTGGCGGCACCGGGATGGAAGCGCCGCTGCCTGATGGAGCGCCTTTATGATCGGTGATCTGGATATCAGCGGGGTGTTCCTGCCCACGCTGCTGGTGCTGATGGGCATTACGTACGTGTTGTTCCTGGTGGTGCACGGGCTTTTGACCCGCCTCCACTTCTATCGCCTGGTCTGGCACCGGGCATTGTTCAATGTGGGGCTCTACGCGCTGTTGCTGGGCGCGGTGGACTCACTCAGTCGATACCTGATGACATGAAAAAACCTTTTTTGACCATCGGCCGTGTAGTCCTCACGTTGTTGATCGTGACGTTTGCGGTCGTCGTTGTGTGGCGCATGGTCATGTACTACATGTTTGCACCCTGGACCCGCGACGGGCACATCCGTGCCGACATCGTGCAGATCGCCCCGGACGTGTCCGGGCTGATCCAGCAAGTGGACGTGCGCGACAACCAGTTGGTGACCAAGGGCCAGGTGCTGTTTGCCGTCGACCAGGACCGCTTCAAGCTGGCCCTGCGCCAAGCCCAGGCCGCCGTGGCCGACCGCCAGGAAACCCTGGCCCAGGCCAGCCGCGAGTACAAGCGCAACCGTGGCCTCGGCAACCTGGTGCCCAGCGAGCAGCTGGAAGAAAGCCAGTCCCGCGTAGCCCGCGCCCAATCGGCCCTGGCCGAGGCGCAGGTGACCGTGGACGCGGCGCAATTGAACCTGGACCGCTCGGTAATCCGCAGCCCGGTGGACGGCTACGTCAACGACCGCGCGCCGCGTAATCAAGAGTTCGTCACCGCCGGGCGCCCGGTGTTGTCGGTGGTGGACAGTAATTCCTTCCACATCGACGGCTACTTCGAGGAAACCAAGCTCGACGGTATTCACGTCGGTATGGCCGTGGACATCCGCGTGATCGGCGACAACGCGCGCCTGCGCGGCCACGTGGAGAGCATCGTCGCCGGCATCGAAGACCGCGACCGCAGCAGCGGCTCCAACCTGCTGCCCAACGTTAACCCGGCGTTCAGTTGGGTGCGCCTGGCCCAGCGGATCCCGGTGCGGATTGCCTTTGATGAGGTGCCGGCGGACTTTCGCATGATCGCCGGGCGCACGGCCACGGTGTCGATCATCGGCGATAAGGTCAAAGATGGAGACAAACCATGAAGCAGCTTCTGGCAACCGCTGCGCTGGGGTTGTTGCTGTCGGCCTGCCAGGTGGTGGGGCCGGATTACAAGCTGCCGGAAAAGTCCGCCGTCAACCGAGGCGACCTGCAAGGGCAGTTGGCGGGCGAGGGCAACAACGTGGTGTCGGCGCCGGTGCCGCCCGACTGGTGGAAGCTGTACAAGGACCCGCGCCTCGATGAGTTGGTGCGCCAGGCCATGGCCTCCAACACCGACCTGCGGGTGGCTGCGGCCAACTTGCAGCGCGCGCGTTTTCAGACCGAACAGGCTGAGTCCGCCGGCGGCTGGAGCATCGGCGCCAAGGCTGAGGCCCAGCGCCTGCAGGAGTCGGGCGAAGCCTTTTTGCTGACGGAAAAAGTCCCGGTGGGCAACATCGGCGCCGCCAGTATCACCACGTCTTATCAGTTCGATCTGTTCGGCACCCTGCAGCGCGGCATCGAAAGCGCCCAGGCCAGCGCCGACGCGGCCCAGGCCGCCGCCGATATCGCCCGCATCACCCTGGTGGCCGATGTGGTGCGCTCCTACACCCAGGTCTGCGCGGCCAACGAAGAATTGGCGATTGCCAATGAGTCCCTCGACCTGCAAGCCCAGAGCACCCAATTGACTCAGCGCCTGCGTGACGCCGGGCGGGGTGATGAAACCCAGGTGACGCGCTCGCAAACCCAATACAAATCCCTGCGCGCCGACATGCCGCGCTATGAAGCGGCGCGCCAGGCCGGTTTGTTCCGCCTGTCGATGCTGCTGGCCAAGCCGCTGGAGCAACTGCCGGCCGGTACCGCCAACTGCGCCGAGCTGCCGCACATCGCCCAGTTGCTGCCGGTAGGCGACGGCGCCACGCTGCTCAAGCGTCGCCCGGATGTACGCCAGGCCGAACGCCAACTGGCCGCCGCCACCGCGCGCATCGGCGTGGCCACCGGTGCGCTGTACCCGGACATCAGCATCGGCGCGACTGTCGGCACCGTCGGCCTGCTCGAGAACCTCGGCACACCGGCCACCAACCGCTGGGGCTTTGGCCCGTTGATCAGCTGGACAGTGCCGACCAACGGCGCCCGCGCCCGGATCCACGAAGCCGAAGCCGCGACCCAGGGCGCCCTGGCGCACTTTGACGGGGTGGTGCTCAACGCCATCCGTGAAACCCAGACGGGCCTTGCGCAATACACTGCGCAATTGCAGCGCCGCGACGCCCTGGCCGACGCCGGCGAGTCGGCCAAGCAAGCCGCAGACCAGACCCACCGCTTCTTCCAGGCTGGCCGCGCGTCGTTTCTGGCCGACCTGCAAGCCACGCGCACCTACACCGATGTGCGTGCGCAACTGGCAGCGGCCAACACCCAGGTCGCCATGAGCCAGATCGACTTGTTCCTGGCCTTGGGCGGCGGCTGGGAAAGCGGACGAACGCAAGGGTCACAGGCCAGCAAACCCTGAGCGAATAGCTATGCTTTGACAGGCGGGCCGCCGTGATGGCTCGCCTGACACTGCTCGCGTTTGCTCATGGGGATTCCAATAATGAAAAACCCTTATGCTCCCGCTTTCTGGTGCGTGCTGTTCGCACTGGTGCTGTTATCGGCCGCGTATTTCTACGGCGTCATGCTGGCCCACCAACTCGACAAGGCCATGGTGTTTCTCGACAGCGCTTGCCTGGTGATCGGCACGTTGTCCATCGGCGTTGTTGCCTGGGCGTCTTATCAAAATCAACGGGTGAAGAAAAAGCTGCTGCAACAGGGCAAGACCCGCGTGGCGATCTGGGACACCAAGGTTGCGCTGCGCCGCGTCGAAACCGTGTTCGACCGCTATTTCTGGGGCAGTTACTGGCAGCCCGGGCGCACCTTTCAGGAAGTGATGGGCGACCTCACCGGTACGCCGCTGGAAAAAAGCCTCGAAGTCCTGAAAAAACAGTGCGTGTTGCTCGACCAACAGGTCGCCGAGGGTAGGCATTGGCTGAATAATGCGCGGGAATTGTCTGATGTTGCCACGCAGATGGCCCGTGAGCGCTACCAGTTGGACTTCTGCGACCCCAAGTCCGATACCCCGGGCAATGCGGTGATACACCGCGAATTCGAGGTGTTGGTGTACACCTGGACGGCGCGCTTGAAGAGTTTTGACCATCAACTCGATGAGATCGAAACGGAATACTCGTGAACCAACTGCAGACCTGACCCCTCTGAGAAAACTGGGCCGTTCGTGGCCGCCAGTGCTAATCTTCCCCCGCTTTCGGCGGGCTCGAGCCAACCCTTCGGGGTTCAAGGAAGACAGCCCACTTCTCACAGGATTTGATCAGGTCACTTCATGAATAAGCCAGCAGTTGTTCTTTTGGGTTTTGTTGTCGCCGTTGGCGTCGTCAGTGCAGGCGGCGCCTGGTACACCGGTAAGCAACTGGAGCCTGTGCTGCAAACGGCAGTCCAGGACGCCAACAAGGAACTGCAACGCTCCATGGCCGGCGTCGACGGCACCGTCGCCCTCGAGCTGGTATCCCTGGACCGTGGCTTGTTCAGCAGCACCGCGCACTACCGCCTCAAGGCACAAGGTTCGTTCTTTGGCGAACAGAACCCTAACCCCGAGTTGCTGTTTGTCGACCATATCGAACACGGCCCGCTGCCGTTCTCGCGTTTGGTATCGCTGAAATGGCTGCCGGTCATGGCCACCAGTCACTATGCGCTGGAAAAGAACCCCACCACCGAAAAATGGTTTGCCGCCGCCAAAGACGTGTCGCCGCTCAAAGGCGTGGCCAATATCGGCTACAACCGCTCGGTCAGCGGCAATGTCGAGTTGCTGCCCCTGGAGTACAAGGACGACACGTCCACGGCGAGCTTCTCCGGCGCCAACCTGGACTTCGACAGCAGCGCCGAGGGCAAGAAGGTCAAGGCCGACGGCTACATGAACAGCCTCAAAATCAACGTGGTCGACGCCAATGGCCAGCCATTCGCCGCTGAGTTTGCCGGCTTTACCGTGGCCAGCAACCTCGAGAAGTCGACGTTCGGCTTCTACACCGGGCAGAACACCGTTGAGTTGAGCGACGCCAAGTTCATCTACGGCCCGCAGAAAGCGGTGGTGACGCTCAAGGGCTTCGAGCAGAAAGACACCAGCGAAGTCAAAGAAAACAACATGGATGGCCGCGTCGATTACAAGATCGACGAGATCGGTTACCAGGGCAAACCAGTGGGCTCCGCCGCCATGGCCGTGAGCGTGAAGAACATTGATGTGCCCTCGGGGCTGGTCCTGACCAAGCTGTACCAGGACAAGATGCAGCCGGTGCAAGCCGCTGCCGCCGCTGGCCAACCGGTACCGGAGCTGCAACTGAGCGAAGCCGAACAAACCTTGGCCGACGCCAACGTCAACCAGTTGCTGGCCGCCAAGCCGCACCTGGCGCTGGAAAACCTGTCGCTGAAAACCGCCCACGGCGAAAGCAAATTCAACCTGGTGCTGGACCTGGCCAAGCCTGCGTCGATGGAACTGCCGCCGGTTGAGCTGGGCAAGCAGATGGTGGCGCTGCTGGATGCCAACCTGGTGCTGTCCAAGCCAATGATCGCCGACGTTGCCGCCCTGCAGGCGCAGGCAGGTGGTGTGACCGATCCTAAGGCCATCGAGCAGCAATCCCAGATGGCCAGCGAGATGGTCAGCGGCATGGCCGTGGGTACGCAGTTGGCGACCCTAGTGGGCAGCGATGTGGTGTCCAAGCTCCACTACGCCAACAATGAAGTGACCTTCAACGGCCAGAAGATGACCGTTGAACAATTCATCGGCTTTGTCATGGCTAAAGTGGGTGCGGTCAGCGGCGCGCAGTAAGATTTCAGCAGCGCCGAAAAAAATCATGGGGGAGCGGGGTTGCCCGCGATAAGGGTCAAACGGCCGGCGCACGCGCGGGCCGGCAGGCCATTATCGCAGGCAAGTGCGCTCCCCCATTCGCATTTCAGATTCTCGTGCAATTCTGAACAATTGTTCCGGGTTGTACTTTTTCACATGCGCGTCGGGGATAGTTCCTACAGGAAAGCTAGGCCGGGTCATTAGACGTCGGCACCCTGAAGCAAATCGCTCAGGACCACCTATCGTTACAGCTTTCCGTGTGTAAGGAAGCTCACGATATGTTGCGAAACCTCCCACTCAGTGCGTCAGGCCGGTTGCGACTGCTCGTCGGGGTCGCCTTGTGCAGCCAATTGCTGATGCCCACCTTCGCCATGGCCGACCCGGCCTATGACGCCCTGATCATTCAGGCGCGCAACGGCAACTTCAGCCCCGCGCTCACCCAATTGCGCCAATTGCCCGCCGAGCGCCAGACGCCCGGTCAAATCAGCGACCACCTGGTGATCGCCGGTTGGGCCGGCCAGGACGCCGAAGTGCTGAAGGTGTATGAGGCCCAGGGCACGCACCGCGACTTGACCTCCCAGGCGTTGGCCACCGTCGCGCGTACGTATCGCAACCAGAAACAGTGGGCGCAGGCCGAGGCGGTCTATCGCCGCGCGCTGCTGCGTGAGCCGAACAATGTCGACCTGCAACTGGGCCTGGCCCTCACCCAGGCCGACGGCGGCAAAGCCAACGAAGCCGTGCAACGCACCCGCGCGCTGGTGGCGGCCAAGCCCGATGACCCCAACCGGCGCATGGCCCTGGGCTACGCGCTGACCCGCGCCGGCTTGAACTACGACGCGCTGTTTGAATTCGACCAGGCGTTTATCCGTGCCGGCGACAAACCCGAAGTCGCCCGCGAATACATTGTCGCCCTGCAAAAAGCCCGGCTGCCGGAGGCCGCCTTGCGCCTGTCGGCCAAGCGCCCGGGCCTGGTGGACGCGGTGACCCAGCGCCGCCTGGAAGGCGACCTCGCTGCCGAGCGCGTGCGCATGGCCGAGTTCGCCACGCGCACCGAGCAAGAGCGCTACGTGATCGCCGACCGCGCCCTGCAGGACTACGACAGATTGCTCGCCCGCTGGACCCCCGACGCCACCGCCCACGACGACGTGGTGGGCTGGCGCATCGACCGCCTGGGCGCGCTCAAGGCGCGGGCGCGTACCGCCGAGGTGATCCGCGAGTACGAAACCCTCAAGGGCGAAGGCGTGCAACTGCCCACCTACGCCGTGCGCTGGGTGGCCGCCGCTTACCTCGACCAACGCCAGCCGGAGAAGGCCGAGCCGCTGTATCGCCAAGCCATCACCGCCCCGGACGCCGACCCGGCCGACCATGTAGAAGACAGCACCGCGCTGTTCTATGCCTTGCTCGAAAGCGACAAAGTCGCGCAGGCCCGGGAGGTCGCCAGCAACCTGGCCAACAGCCAGAACCCGCGGGTGGAACTCAAGGGGCTGCCGATCGGCAACCCCAACGACAGCTGGATGGACGCGCAACAACTGTCGGCCCAGGCCGGCACGTACGGCGGCGACCTGGCGGGCAGCGAGGCCGGCTTGGAAGCACTGGTGGCAAAAGCCCCGGGCAACGTCGGCCTGCGCCTGGCGCAGGCCGATATGTACCGCGCCCGCGATCTGCCACGGCGCGCCGAAGGCCTGCTCAAGGAAACCGAAGCTCAGGCCCCGCGCGATATCGGCCTGGAAGTGAGCCAGGCCTATACCGCCCTGGACCTGCAGGAGTGGCGCCAACTCGACGTGCTCACCGATGACGTGGTGGCGCGCAACCCCGATAACCGCCAAGTGCAGCGCCTCAGCCGCCTGCGCGATGTGCATGACATGGCCGAGCTGCGCGTCGAGGCCTACACCGGCAAAAGCTTCGGCGGCGGTAACAACAGCGATGCGGGGGCGGTTTCGGGCAGTCGTGACTGGGGCATCGAAAGCCGTTTGTACACGCCGCCCATCGACGAAGACTGGCGCCTGTTCGCCGGTGCCGGTTATGCCCGTGCCGATTTCGAAGAGGGTACCGGCCAGCACCGTTGGCAGGTTGTCGGCGTGGAGCGGCGTACCCGCGACATGACCATCGAAGCGGAGGTGTCCAACCATTCCTACGGCGATGGCACCAAGCAAGGTGCCGCCGTGTCGATTGCCCGCGACATCAACGATAACTGGCAATACGGCGGCAGCCTCGGCTACCTGCTCAGCACCACGCCGCTGCGGGCGCTCAATGATGGTGTCACGGCTAACGGCGGCAGCGGCTTTATCCGCTGGCGCGCGAATGAAAGCCGCGAGTGGAAACTGACCCTCAGCCCCTCCCATTTCAGCGACGGCAACGACCGCTTCGAAGCCTTGCTCAGCGGCCGCGAGGGCCTCTACAGCTCGCCGGGCGTGCAGGTCGACCTGGGCCTGGAAGTCGGCGCGAGCAAAAACAGCAAGGAAGACACGGTGTACTTCAACCCCAAGTCGGACTTCACCGTGTTGCCCGTCATCAACATCAACCACGTGCTTTATCACCGCTACGAAACCCAGTGGAGTCAGCAGTTCCAAATCGGCGCCGGTACCTATACGCAGCAGGATTACTCCACCGGCGGCATCGGCTTGATCGGTTATGGCCAACGCTATCGCTGGAACGACGTGCTGGATGCCGGGGCCAACCTGAGCCTGATCAGCCGACCTTACGACGGTGATCGCGAACGCGATCTGCGCCTGCTCGTCGACCTCACTTACCGTTTCTAGAAGAGCCTGACCATGACCGTCCTCAGCCGTTGCTTGTTGGTCCTGGGTGTATTGCTGGCCAGTGCCTGCGCCCAGCAACCCGCGCCATTCACTCCACCCGCCGAGCGGCCGACCCCGGCCAACGAAGCGCCGTGGCCGAAAAACCACTTCCTGGGCATCGCCTATCACGACGTCGAGGATCGCGACCCCGACCAGGCCGTGGTGGCTGTGCGCACCGAGCGTCTGATCGAGCAACTGGCCTGGCTGCGCGAAAACGGCTACCAGGCGGTCAGCGTCGACCAGATCCTGGCCGCGCGCCGTGGCGGCCCGCCGTTGCCGCCCAAAGCCATCATGCTCAGCTTCGATGACGGCTATTCGAGCTTCTACACCCGAGTAATGCCGATTTTGCGTGCCTACCACTGGCCGGCCGTGCTGGCGCCGGTGGGCTACTGGATCGATACGCCACTGAACAAGCCGGTGGATTTTGCCGGCTCGCCACGGCCGCGCGGTGAATTCCTCACCTGGCAGCAGATTCGTGAAGTGTCGCAGTCGGGCCTGGTGGAAATCGCCGCGCACACCGATGCCAGCCACACCGGGATCCTCGCCAACCCCCAGGGCAACCTGGAGCCGGCGGCGACCTCCTTGCGCTATGACCCGGCCACGGGGCGCTATGAAACCGAAGCGCAGTTCCAGGCGCGGATGCGTGCGGATGTCACGGCAATCACGCAAAAAATCCAGAGCGTGACCGGCAAGAAACCACGGGTATGGGTGTGGCCTTACGGCGCTGCCAAAGGCACCTCGCTGGCGATCGTCGGTGAGCAGGGCTACCAGATGGCGCTGACCCTGGAAGACGGCCTCGACAGCTCCGAAAACCTGATGAACAGCCCGCGCTTCCTGGTGGCGTCCGACCCGGATGGCGAGCACTTCGCCAACAGCATGGTCGCGGTGCAAACCCCGGCGCCGCTGCGAGTGCTGCATGTGGACCTGGACAACGTCTACGACCCGGACCCGGCCCAGCAGGCGCGCAACCTCGACCAGCTGGTGCAACGAGTGGTCGACATGGGCGCGGGTACCGTGTTCCTGCAAGCCTTCGCCGACCCCAAGGGTGACGGCCTGGTGCATGAACTGTACTTCCCCAACCGCCACCTGCCGGTGCGTGCCGACTTGTTCAACCGCGTCTCCTGGCAGTTGCACACCCGTGCCCATGCTGCGGTGTATGCCTGGATGCCGGTGCTGAGTTTCGCCCTCGATTCCAAGCTGCCGCGCGTGACCCGTTGGGACCCGGAAACCGGCAAGGTCGGCACCGACCCTGACCAGTACAAACGCCTGTCGCCGTTCGACCCGCAGGTGCGCAAGATCATCGGTGAGATCTATGAGGACCTGGCGCGCAACAATGCCATCGACGGCGTGCTGTACCACGACGACGCGGTGCTCTCGGACTTCGAAGACGCCAGCCCCGCCGCGCTCAAGGCTTACGCCGCCAACGGCCTGCCGAACAGCATCGAGGCCCTGCGTGCCGACCCGGCGGTGATGCAGCGCTGGACGCGCTTCAAGAGCCGCTACCTGATCGACTTCACCAACGAGCTGACCACCAAGGTCCGCGCCATCGGTGGGCCGCAGGTGCAGACCGCGCGCAATATCTTCGCCGAGCCGATGCTTAACCCGGCCAGCGAAGCCTGGTTCGCGCAGAACCTCGATGACTTCCTCCAGGCCTATGACTGGACCGCGCCCATGGCCATGCCATTGATGGAAGGCCAGGAGTACAGCACCTCGAATGCCTGGCTGGAGAAACTGGTGGCCGCGGTCAAGGCGCGCCCCGGCGCAATGGGGCGCACCGTTTTCGAACTGCAAGCCAAAGATTGGCGCACCAAGGCCGCGCCGGATATCGACGCCAAGCAAATGGCTGAATGGATGGGTGTGCTCAAGCGCCAGGGGGTCACGAGTTTTGGTTACTACCCGGACAACTTCCTGGAAAATTCCCCGGACCTGAAGACTGTGCGTCCGGCCCTTTCCAACCAATGGAATCCTTGACCATGTTCGACAGAATCCTGGCTTTATTTGTGTTGGCTCTGGTCTTGGGCGTGCCCCTGGGCCTGATCTTCCTGGTCACCGGGCAGTTCCTGATGGACTTCGTGTTCTTCTACCCGTTGTTCATGTCGGCGCTGTGGATCTCCGGCGGCCTGTACTTCTGGCTGCACTGGGAGCGCCACTGGCCGTGGAAAGAGGACACGCCGGCGCCGACCCTGGCCGGCAACCCGCTGATCTCGATCATCATCCCTTGCTACAACGAGGGCGATAACGCCGCCGATACCATCCATGCGGCGCTGGACCAGCTGTACCCGAACATCGAAGTGATCGCGGTCAATGACGGCTCCAAAGACAATACCGCCGCAGTCCTCGATGCCCTGGCCCTGGAATACCCGCGCCTGCGCGTGCTGCACCTGGCACAGAACCAGGGCAAGGCCGTGGCCCTGCGCATGGGTGCCGTGGCCGCACGCAGTGAATACCTGGTGTGCATCGACGGCGACGCGTTGCTCGACAAGAATGCGGCGGCCTATATGGTCGCGCCGATGCTCGACAACCCGCGCCTGGGTGCCGTCACCGGCAACCCGCGCATTCGCACACGCTCGACCTTGATCGGGCGCGTGCAGGTGGGTGAGTTCTCGTCGATCATCGGCTTGATCAAGCGTACGCAACGGGTGTTCGGGCGGATCTTCACGGTGTCGGGTGTGGTGGTAGCGTTTCGCAAGAAGGCGCTGGACCGCATCGACTACTGGAGCACCGACATGATCACCGAGGACATCGATGTCAGTTGGAAGCTGCAACTCGATCACTGGAGCATCTTCTACGAGCCCCGCGCGTTGTGCTGGATCCTGATGCCGGAAACCGTCGGCGGCCTGTGGAAGCAGCGCCTGCGCTGGGCCCAGGGTGGCGCCGAAGTGCTATTCAAGAACATCCGTGGCATTTGGCAATGGCGCCATCGCTACCTGTGGCCGCTGCTGTTCGAATACTGCCTGTCCACCGGTTGGGCCTTTACCTTCCTGCTGTCGGTGATCTTCTGGGGCCTGGGCAAATTCATGGTGCTGCCGCAGGCGATTGCCGTGGACTCCCTGGTGCCGCCGGCGTTTACCGGGCTGGTGCTGGCGATGGTGTGTCTGGTGCAGTTTGCGGTGAGCATCCTGATCGATCGCCGCTACGAGAAAGACCTGTGGAAAACCCTGTTCTGGACCGTGTGGTACCCGATGGTGTTCTGGCTGGTGAGCCTGTTCACCACGCTGGTCAGTTTTCCCAAGGTGCTGTTCAACCAGCACCAGAAGCGCGCGCGCTGGGTCAGCCCGGATCGCGGTATCAAACCTGTTGAAGAGGAGGCGTGACCATGAAACTGGTCAGAACCCGCCAACGTTCCGTGATGTGGATCATCGATGTGCTGCTGACCTTGATGGCCTGGGCTGGGTTGGTCTGGCTGTTGGCTCGCGGGATTACCTCGATGCTGGAAACCCACGGTGGCCCGCGTATCGAAGCGCCGATCTTTGCGGCGCTCAACACGCTGCAGATCTACCTATGGATTGCCTTGTTCAACGCCGTGATCCTGATCACCTGGGCGCGCTACCAGCAGCGGCGCGGCCGCAAGTTTGCCCAGCGGCGCGCGGAGGCCAAGGCACTCAGCGACAAAAACCTCAGCGAGAGCTTCAGCCTGGCCGAGGGCGACCTGGAGCAATTGCGCAGGCCAGGCGTGCTGGTTATTCACAATGACGAGGAGGGCGGCGTGTCGGAAGTGAAGTCCCATGTCTCGCGTGATGTGGAGAAGCCAGGGCTGAGCCTGGTGCCTGGCCAGGATCGCGACAAAGACGCGAGCTAAGGGTGTAAACCCAATCCAATGTGGGAGGGGGTTTGCCCCCGATTGCGGTGTGTCAGCCGGGTATTCATTAGCTGACCCACCGCCATCGGGGGCAAGCCCCCTCCCACATTGGTTTTGCATGCTGCGCCATAAGGTGAATGCCCATAAATGCGATCTAATTCACAAAACCCCCGCGAACTTATCGGACTTTTCGGGTACTAACTTATCTCGGTTAGAACTTGATGGCCAACTAGTGGCAACTTCTAAGTCATCCGACGAACCGCTATCAAAACAGCTGCCGCTTGTCGGAATAATAACTCCGGTAACAGCTCTGGCATCTTTTTGATAATTTTTTATTGTTATTAATCAATATGTTGGGCAAATAACAAGTGCGGGCGTGCAACTAATCCACTTTCTTGGGTTGGTCGAAGTTCGATGTTAGTTTGCCGACCTTGATTTTCGATGGATCGAACATGTCGTTGTTATTGCCACGGACTCGGTATTTCCTGTGCACTTTGCTGCTCGCTTATTTGAGCCTCAACAGTGCCATGGCCGCCCCTACGCCTGGGGATCAGGACCTGATCCGCGACCGGCAGAACCGCCTGCTCGAAGAGCAGCGCCGGCGCCTTGAAGAACTCCAGGACCTGCCTGGCAAAGGCGCCACGCCCCAGACCCCGGCAGTGCCGGCGGACACCCGTTGCTTCCCGATCAAAGACATCGAACTCAAGGGCGCCGACAGCCTGTCTGCCGCCGACCGCACACGCCTGCTAAAACCCTACGTGGGCGAATGCCTGGGCGTTGCGCAGCTCAACCAGTTGCTCAAGGTCATCACCGACTATTACATCGCCAAGGGCCGCGTCACCAGTCGCGCCTACCTGCCGCAACAGGACCTCTCCAGCGGCCACCTCCAGGTGCTGGTGGTGGAGGGCAAACTCGAAGGCTTGAAGGGCGCCCAGGGCAGTACGGTCACTGACCGCGAGCTGGCCATGGCGTTTCCCGGCAAGGTTGGCGAGGCGCTCAACCTGCGGGAGGTCGAGCAACTGGTGGACCAGCTCAGCCGCTTGCCGTCCAAACAGGCGCAGATGGAACTGACCCCAGGCAGCGAAGTGGGCGGCAGCGAAGTGCTGGTGAAGAACGCGCCGCAAAAGCCCTGGCGCGCCAGCCTGTCGCGCAACAACGACGGCCAGAAAAGCACCGGCGAACAGCAATGGGGCGCGGGCCTGGAATGGGACAGCCCCCTGGGCCTGGCGGATCAACTGATCCTGCGCGGTGGCCATGACGCCGTCAGCGACCACCAGAAAACCTCGAAAAACAGCATGCTCTACTACAACCTGCCGTGGGGTTGGTGGAACTTCAGTTACACCTACAGCGAGAGCGACTACCGCACCTTCGGCACGCTAGACGGTTTCAAGTTCAAGCAGAACGGTGACAGCCAGAACCACCAGCTGCGCGCCGAGCGTGTGATCCACCGTGACGACGTGAGCAAGACCTCGGTCAACGTCGGCCTGACGCACCTGCGCACCAACAACTACCTGCTCGACGCCAAACTGGACACCAGCAGCAACCGCCTCAGCGAACTGCAGGTGGGCATCAACCACGGGCGGCGCATCGGCAGTGCCTTCGTCAACCTGGATGTGGGCATGCAAAACGGCATTGGCGCCTTTGACGCGCAAAGCAACCGGCAGGAGCGGGACGCCCAGGGCAACCTCACCGCCACCCCACGCTACCGCAAATACACCGCCACCCTAAGCTACCTGCAGCCCTTCACGCTGTGGGGCGAGTCGTTGAGCTTCTCCAGCCTGGCCACCGGGCAGCGCAGCGAAGACGTGCTTTACGCGCCGCAACGCATGAGCCTTGGCGGCTCGTACTCGGTGCGTGGCTTCAAGGACCAGCAATTGTCCGGCGACAGTGGCGGTTACTGGCGCAACGAAGTGCGTTGGGCGCGGCCGGTGACCGTCGACTGGTTGCGCCCGGCCTTCGCCGAATACGGTGCCAGCGTCGGCTATGACCAAGGTGTGATTCGCAACGATCGCTACAACGACGACCAGCACGGCCGTGTGTCGAGTAATTCCGTCGAGCTGTTTGCCCGCGGCAAGCACGTGAGCACCAGCGTGACCTTTGCCCATTCCCTGGAGAGACCTGGTGTGGTCACCGAGCGCGAAGCGCCGGTGTATTTCCACGTGGATTTCTTCCTGTAATTCAACGCCCGCTGCCCTGAGATTTTGAATATGGATGTTCGCCCTGTTTCTGCCCTGAAAACCCTGAGCCAACGCGGCCTGGCCCTGATCCTGGCCAACGCGCTGTTCTGGCAGCCGCTGCTGGCCCAGGCTGACGGCATCGTGGTCAGCGGCCCGGGCACCACGCTCGGCCAGGCAGGCAACGGCGTGCCGGTGGTGAACATCGCCACCCCCAACGGCAGCGGGCTGTCCCACAACCAGTTCAAGGACTACAACGTCGGCCCCAACGGCGTGATCCTCAACAACGCCACCGGCGCGGTGCAAAACACCCAGCTGGGCGGGATCATCGTCGGCAACCCGAACCTCAAGGGCGGCGCCGCCAACGTCATCCTCAACGAAGTCAACGGCGGCAGCCCCAGCCGGTTGCGCGGCTACACCGAAGTGGCGGGCCAGTCGGCCAAAGTGATCGTGGCCAACCCCTACGGCATCAGCTGCAACGGCTGCGGTTTTATCAACACGCCGAATGTGACCCTGACCACCGGTAAGCCGATTATCGACAAGGCCGGCCGCCTGGACCGCTATGAAGTGGATGGCGGTGCGGTGACCATCGACGGCAAGGGCTTGAACGCGAGCAACGTCGACCGTTTCGAGATCATCACCCGTTCGGCCAAGATCAACGCACAGATCAACGCGCGCCAGCTCACCGTGATTGCCGGGCGCAATGACGTCGATGCACAAAGCCTGAAAACCACCGCGCGCGCCGACGACGGCAGCGCCAAGCCGGAGCTGGCCATCGACTCGTCGGCCCTGGGCGGCATGTACGCGGGCGCGATCAAACTGGTGGGCACCGAAGCCGGTGTGGGCGTGAAGCTCGACGGCACGCTTGCAGCCAGTGGCGGTGACATTCAACTCGATGCCAACGGTCACCTGAGCATGGCCCAGGCAGCCGCCAGTGGCGCGGTGGACATCAAGGCCGCCAGCCTCGAAACCAAGGGCGCGGTGTACGCCGGTACCCGCCTCAAGGCGCAAACCAAGGGCACATTGAAAAACAGCAAGACCCTCGCCGCGCGCGACAGCATCACCCTGGCCAGCAACGGCCAGTTGACCAACAGCGGCATCATCGAAGCCGGGGTCAACGCCGACAACACCCGCAACGCCGGTGGCGACGTGACCCTCGACAGCCAGCACATCACCAACAGCGGCTCGGTGATCGCCAATCGCAACCTCACCGCCACCGCCGCGCAAAGCCTGGATAACAGGGGCGGTACGCTGAGCGCGAAACAGTCGCTGAACCTCACCGCCGCAAGCGTCGACAACCGCAACAAAGGCCAACTGCTCAGCGACGGCGAACAAACCCACACCGTCACCGGCCTGCTGGATAACAGCGAGGGCGGCATCATCGACAGTAGCGGCGCGTTCACCCTGCACGGCAATACCCTCGACAACAGCACCGGCAACCTCACTGGCGCGAGCACGATCACCCTGGATCTGCTCGGCGACCTGATCAACCGCAACGGCAAGTTGGCGAGCGCCGGCCCGTTGCTGATCCAGCGCGCCGCACACATCGACAACCAGGGCGGCAAACTCGCCAGCCAAGGCCTGCTGACCGTCTTCGCCAATAGCCTCGACAACCGCAACAACGGCACCCTGGCCGCCAACGATGGCCTGAACCTCACCGCCGGCGGCCTGGTGCAGAACGGCGCGAATGGCCTGATCCACAGTGAAAAGGCCGACATCACGATCACCGCCGGCACCCTCGACAACGACGGCGGGCGCATTGCGGCCAAAGCCGGGAATGCCGTGGTCGACGCCACCGACTTCAACAACGGCAGCGGCGCCCTGTTCGCGCGTGATCGCGTGGGCCTCACGGGGGTTAACCTGGATAACGGCGGCGAGATCGCCGGCAACCAGATCGACGTCAAATTGCGCGGCAACCTGACCAACCGTGGCCTGATCGAAAGCGCCACCACCCTGGATGTCGACACCGTCGGCCTCACCAACAGCGGGCAGATGCGCGCCCTGGGCACCAGCGGCAAGACCCGCTACGCCATCGGTGGCCTGCTGAATAACAGCGGCAGCCTGGAAACCGCCAACGATCAACTGAGCCTCGCCGCCACTACCTTTCAGAACACCGGCGGCAAGGTGTTGCACGTGGGCACCGGTGTGCTCGACCTCAGCGGCATCAGCCTCGATGACGTCGGCGGCAGCCTGGTGACCCACGGCGACCTGACCCTGGACAAAGCCCAGTGGACCAACAGCACCGCCATCGAGGCTGGGCGCCTGACGGTCAACGTCGACAACCTGCAACAGACCAGCACCGGCCGATTGCTCGGCACCCGTAGCCTGGTCGGTAAAGGCCAGGACTGGACCGTCGGTGGCACCGTCGCCAGCCAGGGCAACGTCGACCTGTCGGTGGGCAACCTGCTGAATGACCACGGCCTGATCTTCAGCGGTGGCGACATGAGCCTGAAGGTCGACCGTCTGAAAAACCTCGGCGCGGCGATCTACGCCATGGGCAACCTGCAGGTCGACCGCGACGGCCAGGGCGGGCTGGCCACCAGCATCATCAACAGCTCGGGGACGATCGAAAGCGAGCGCAACCTGATGCTGGCCGCCAGCACGATCGACAACATTCGTAGCGTGCTGACCACCCAATCCGGCATCTACAGTGCCTCGATCACCCCCACCGCCTGTATCGAAGGCGTGACCGGCGGCGACTGCAGCGGCGGCAAGCAGAACCGGCCATTCGAGATCACCCAGCGCGATCACTTTGTCGTCAGCGACGCGACGGCCGCATCCGCCATCACCTCGGCCGGCGATATGCTGCTCACCGGCGGTGAGCTGCTCAACAGCAGCAGTAGCATCGCCGCCGGGGGCGCCATGACCCTGCACCTCAACCAGCTGACCAACGTCGGCCTGGTGACCCATGACACCCAATACACGCGCATCTTTACCTCGCCCCGCGAGCGCAAGCCAGGCGGCTGGAACAGCTACGCCGCGACCTTCAACGACCAATATTCCATCGGTGGCTCCCAGTACGACGCCAACAACCTCGGCGGCCTCGAAGCTGGCCTGGCCACGTTTATCGGGGTCATGGAGTCCGAACGCACCGCACTGGCCACCACCACCGAGCTGGCGCCGTCCGATCAAAGCTACGCCGCCGTGATCCAGGCCGGTGGCGCGGTGGACGTGAAGGCCCAGGACGGCATCGACAACCGCGTCGTGCGCCGTGGCTACACCTACGTCGGTAGTGGGGCCAACGCCAACGCACCGGGCTACTCGACCGAGGTCAGCCTCAACCCGCAATTGCCGCCGGACGTGGCCCAGCAACAGGTCAATCCGCTGGGCCTGCCGGGCTTCGACCTGCCCACCGGGCAGAACGGCCTGTTCCACCTCAACGACGGCAATGGCGTGGCCAACCTGCCCACCAGCCAGTTCGCCGCCAGCCCGCACAAATATCTGATCGAAACCAACCCGGCGCTGACCGACATGCGCCTGTTCCTGGGTTCGGACTACATGCTGACCAAGCTCGGCTATGACCCCGACACCGCGCAAAAGCGCCTGGGCGACGGGTTCTATGAGCAACGGCTGATCCAGCAAGCCGTGCTCGCGCGCACCGGCCAACGTTTTATCGACGGCCAGACCAGCGACGCCGACCTGTTCAAGCACCTGATGGACAACGCCATCGGCAGCAAGGACGCGCTAAATTTGTCGGTGGGCGTAAGCCTTACCGCCGAGCAAGTCGCGGCCCTGACCCACGACATTGTGTGGCTGGAAAACACCACTGTTGCGGGGCAACAGGTGCTGGTGCCGGTCCTGTACCTGGCCCAGGCGAGCAACCGCCTGGCGCCCAACGGCGCATTGATTTCCGGCAGTGACGTCAGCCTGATCACCGGCAGCAACCTTAATAACGCCGGCACCCTGCGTGCCACTGGCAGCCTGTTGGCAAACGTCGGCAGCAACCTCACCAACAGCGGGTTGATGGAAGCCGGCGGGCGCCTTGATCTGCTCAGCGCCAACAACCTCACCAACCGCGCCGGCGGCGTGATAGCCGGTGGCAACGTCAACCTGGCTGCGGGTGCCGAGTTGCTCAACGAGCGCACGGTCACCACCCATGAAAGCGCCAGTGCCTACCGCACCGAGCGTAGCGACTTTGTCGACAGCGCCGCGCGCATCGAGTCGGCTAACGATTTGGCCATGCAGGCAGGCGGCAACGTCAACAACATCGGTGGCGTGCTCAAGAGTGGCGCCGACACCACCGTCCAGGCGGTCGGCGACGTCAACATCACCGCCTCGAAAACCCTCGACAGCGGCGCCATCGGCAACCGTTCGAACTTCACCACCATCGCTCAACAAGGTTCAGTGGTGGAAGCTGGGCGTGACCTGCACGTGGTCGGCGCCCGCGATATCAGCATTGTCGCGAGCCAGGTGGACGCCAAGCGCGACATCAACCTCATCGCCACCCGCGACCTCACTGCAGGCGTGGCGGCCAACGAACAGCACCTGACGTACAACTCGAAAAAGATCAAACGCATCGAGGACCATGTCCAGCAAGTCTCCAGTGTGATCAAGGCCGGCGGCGACGCCACCCTGAGTGCCGGGCAGGATCTGCAACTGGTCGCCAGCCAAGTGAGTGCCGGCAACGAGGCGTACCTGGTGTCCGGCAAAAACCTCAGCCTCAAGGCTGCTGAAGACCAGGACTACAGCTTCTACAGCAAGACCAAGAAGACCTCCCAGGGCAAGAAATTCCGCCTGGATGAAACCGACGCGGTGAACAACGTCGGCAGCCTCGTCAGCGCCGGTACGAACAGCACCGTGGTTTCCGGTGCCGACCTGCTGCTGGCCGGCAGTGCCGTTACCGCTGAAAAAGGCGCCACGCAACTGGTGGCCGCTCAGGACGTGAACATCCTGGCCGTGAGCAATTCCGACAGCGCCCGACATGAGCGCAAGGAAAGCAAAAGCAGTTGGGGTGGGCTCAAGTCGAGCAAAGTCCAGGACAAGGTCGACGAACAACGCACCACCGCCGTTGGCAGCATGGTCTCCGGCGAAACCGTCACCGTGGCGGCCAAGCGCGACGCGACGGTGACCGGTTCGTCCCTGGTCAGCACCGGCGACCTCGCCGTCCAGGCTGGCCGCGACCTGACCATCGACGCGGCGCAGAACACCTTCGCCCGCACCGACATGCACAAGGAAAAGAATCGCGATCTCACCGGGGTGTTGACCGGCAACAAGCTCGGTCTGGATGACATGACCGGCAACCAGAAGCTCTACATCAACAGCTCGAAGCACAACGGCACCGCCAATGAGATGACCTTGACCGGCAGCACCATTGGCTCCAGCGCGGGCAATGTGTCGTTGACCGCCGGGCGTGAGTTGGCGGTGATCGCCAGTGATCTGGTGAGCACCAAAAACATGCAGTTGAGTGGTGCCAATGTCACCGTCACCTCCGGCATGGAAACCGCCAGCCAGACCAGCAAAGACAGCTCCAAGAGCCTGGCCGTGGGCCGCGTGGTTGCGGGTACCGTGGTCGACACCGCCAACAGCATCCGCGACGCCGCCGAAGCGGCCCGCAGCTCCGATGACCCGCGCCTCAAGGCGGTGAAAATTGCCCAGGCGGCGCTGGCGACCTACAACCTGAATAATCAGCTAGGTGAGCTTGCTGACCAAAGCACCGACTTCAAGGACAAAAAAGCTGGCTCGGCCGGCAACGGTTCGCTGATCAAGATCGGCACCGAGCTGGCTAACACGCGCACCAAAAGCAGCAGCGAATACACGGCGCAGACCGCTCACCAGAGCACTCTTAACGCCGGCGGCAATCTGTCGATCATCGCGGCGGGTGATGCACCGGGCACCCAGGGTGACCTGACGATTACCGGCAGTTCGTTGAAAGCCGGCAGCACGTTGTTGTCTGCGAAAAACAACATCCTGATGCAAAGCGCGCAGAACACCACAGAGCGTAAAAATGACGGTTCGCGCAACAGGACTGCCATCGGTGCCAGCTTCAATGTTGGCGAGCAAAACGGCTTCACCCTCGACCTGGGTGCGCAAACCGCCAAGAACCTGGGCTCCGGCGGCTCCGTGACGCAAGTCAACACCACCCTGGACACCGGCGCGCTGCTCCTGCACAGCGGGCAGGACACCAGCCTGATCGGGGCACAGGTGCGCGCTGACCGTATCGATGCGGATATCGGCGGCGACCTCAACATCGTGTCGCTGCAGGACAGCGAAACCTCCAAGAGCAAGCAGGACAGCGCCGGCTTTGGCGCGAGCATCTGCATTCCGCCGTTCTGCTACGGCTCCACGGTTGCAGCGTCCGCCAACCTGGCGGCGTCGAAAATGAACAGCGACTACCAGGCCGTGACCGACCAGAGCGGCTTCTTTGCCGGCAAAGGCGGCTACACCATCGACGTGGCCAAGAACACCACCCTGCAAGGCGCGGTGATTGCCAGTGAGGCCACGGCCGACAAGAACCTGCTGTTGACCGACCGCCTGTTGGTCAGCGACATCAAGAACAAGAGCGAGATCGAGAGCAAGTCGGCGGGCGTAAGCGTCTCCGGTGCCTACAGCGGCGGCGTTAGCACCATCAAGCCGGGTGCTTTATACGGCATGGCGCTCAACGACTCCGACCACAGCCACACACGCAGTGCCGTCAGCGAAGGCACGATCGTGGTGCGCAATGCCGAAGGTGCCAATGACCTGGTCGGCCTGAACCGCGACACTGCCAACGCCAACCAGCGTCTCGACCGGCCTGATGAGAAAGCCATGCAGGAGCGCATGGACCTGGTCAAAAGCTCGATGGAATTGACCAAAGGTATTGGCGATGCCATCGCTGCGGCCAGGGTCAAGGCTGCCAACGACCCCAACAGCGACATCAGCAAAGCCACACGGCAGAAGCTGATCGAAAGCGGTAACGCTGACCCGACCGCGGAGCAGGTCAGCCAGCAAGTGCAGAAGGATTACGGCGTCGGCAGCAGTTTCCAGAGGGCCAGCCAGGCCGTGACCGCTGCGGTGCAAGGGGTCCTGGGCGGTAACCTGGGCGGGGCGTTGGCGGGGGCCGCGGCGCCGTATCTGGCGCAGGAGATCAAGCTGAAGACCGAAGGCGACCCTTACGCCAACCTGATGGCTCATGCAGTGCTGGGCGCGGCGGTGGCGCAAGCCCAAGGCAACTCGGCATTGGCAGGGGGCGTTGGCATTACGGCGGGTGAGTTGATCGCTCATTCACTGTATCCGGGCATAGCAACGGCCAACTTGACGCCAGCGCAAAAGGAAACGGTTTCCGCCCTGTCGACCCTGGCCGCGGGTGTGGGCGGAGGTCTTGCCGGCGGTGACATGGTCAGTGCCTTCGCCGGCGCTCAGGCTGCGCGTAATGCGGTGGAGAATAACTGGCTGAGTGAAACAGAAGCCCGTGCGCTGGATAAAGAACTGACGGCCTGTAAAAACGTTAAAGGTGATTGCGGTTCAGTGATAAAAAAATATGTTGATATCAGTAATGAAAACAGTAAAAAAATGGCGAGTCGCTGTACGGGCGGTGGTTGGACGTGTGTTCAGCGGGAAGAAGAAATCCAGACAAACACCAATGTTGCCAGGGATGCCGACCCTTCACAGTTTCGCCTGAGCGAAAAACTGCAGAACCCCGAGGCGATCGCATTGGTTAATTATCTCAATGGTTCGGACCTTAAGTTTCTGAAGGAAAATATTACCGGCACAGACCGAGTCATGTCGGTTGTCATCGATCCGTTCACGTGGCCCGCCGTGTTGATCGGTGGCAAATCCATTCTTACCAATGCGGTGACCAACGGCAGAGAACAGTTGATAGCGGTGGGCGTTTCTGCAGGTGTGGGTGCTGCTATCCAATATGGGACGACAGGACAGGTGACAATGGCGGACGTCATTGGCTCCGGAGTCATTGGCGCGATCACCGCGGGGAAAGGTTACAGCCCTACCGTGACGTGGAATGCAACCGGTGGTTATTATCAAGCTGAAATGAAGGGCGATGATCCGTTTATGGGCGCTTTGTTGAGTAAAGCGGGCGCGTCCGTGGGGTTCGCCTTTGGTAACGCGGTCAAGGGCCCCTTGGATAAACTGCTTAACCCGGTGTCGAAGCAATATGAGTGGGTACCGACGGGGATGTGGACGATTACCAAGCCCGCCCCGCAAAGTCCCGTTCCCTCCATGTTCGGTAATTTGGGCGATTCTGCATCGTCAGGGGCGTTCAACGGTGGCGCTGATTTCTACTTGAAGAAAAGAGACGGCAATGAGAAAAAATGAACCCTGGTGGGTCGCTGTTTATCTTCCTTGTGCCTGTGCGTTGGCCCTTGTGCTTATGTGTGCGTTCTTTCACATTGCCGGGTATTGGTTAAGTGGTGGTGATGACATTGTCGCGCTGTTAAAAGCATTTCTGCCGTTCTATCTGCAAATGGCAGGGGCAGGCTTTGTCATGGGTCTTGTTCTGTGGTTTTTTAATGTTCGTTGATTCCTTGAACTAGGGGGCTGAGGGTGCCCCGGCCCCCTGAACCGGCTTACAGCAGCTTGTAGAAAAATAGAGAAAAGAAAAATAGGGGTCGAAAAATAGGGGTCAGACCACGTTTTTGAAAAATAGGGGTCAGACCACGTTTTTGAAAAATAGGGGTCAGACCACGTTTTTGCGCTTTTTTGAGTTCAGAAAAAAGAAAAATAGGGGGCAGACCACATTTTTATAAAGCCCCCCAGATAAGCGGGGCGAATTTCTCTTGGTGGCGGAATAGAAGAATAGTGGTCTGACCCCTATTTTGTGCTCGATCCCTTTCAGCAGGTAAGCACATGTCACCATCGTCCAGTAGTGAAACCGGAATTTTTGTTCTTGATGGGCGCATATCCATAGCTGCGAATCTGATGGCGCAAGAAATTATTCAACAGGGCCTGCGTTTCGACCGTGAAATCGACATGCAAAATGGATGGGTCATGTGTGCCAGCGCCTCACACCTTATTTTCGGGCAGGCAGTCACCGCCACCTTCAACTTCTACAACGACAGGTTGAAAATGTTCGGATTCGCCCTGATGGGTGACGCTGAAGACACTGCCGATGACCAAAAAAACGCCCATGACCGGTTTTTGGTCGAACACTTTGGCGAACCACTGAGAAGAAGCGAACTGGCGAATATCCACGAATTCTGGTGGGGCTGTATCACGTCTCAGCATGATCCGCGCGGCGGAACCTGCAGTATTGAGGTCAATTGGCGACCATAAAAAAGAAATGAAAAATAGAGAAAAATCGGGGTCGAAAAATCGGGGTCAGACCACGTTTTTGCGCTCTATTTTTTCTACTATTTTTTCAGCTCGGTTCATAGCAAGCAGCCGGGGTGGGGTATTTGGCATCCCGGACATTCAGGTCAGTAGGTCGCGTAATGATTAATGATTTAGAGAGGTTAATAAAGTATTCAGAAAAATAGGGGTCAGACCACGGTTTTGCAGTGGTCTGACCCCTATTTTGCTTAATCAATTGATTGAGGTGAAAGGTTATGTCGATTGGCGTGCGGCGCAATAAGGCGCCGCCAAGCGGGCAGCCGAAAGATTGAGTGACTGGAAAGCATTGATGACGACGCTAATTAAAGGTCATATCTTTCAGGGAGAGGCTTCGTGTGAGAAGAAATAAATGGATCGGTGGGTTCTTCCTATCGATTTCACTGTTTTCCATGATTCTGGCGGTGAGTCTGCTGTTCGCGATGATCATCGCGGCGGTGATTTCGCTGGCCCTGCGCACGGACTCACCCTGGGTGTACAACTGGATCGGGTTTCCCCTGACGTTTGTATTCGCGGCCTATTGGATAGTCACCCGGTGGAAGTACGTGAAGTCCTATATCTCCGGTAACGGGATTTTTTAATCGAGTTGACACCACCGATAGACGCGCAAGACTTTGAAAAAAACTTTGTGGATACCAATTTTCCCCAGTGACGGGTGTGCCGCCGCTTTTTTGCCCTTTCAAGGATGACTAATGAAACCCGTAAAACTCTCCCTCCAGGCCTTCCTGATGTCTTGCCTGATGCCCGGCTGGGGCCTGGTCTATGTCGGCCGCATCAATTGGGGCATCCGTGTTGCGGTTTTGCTGCTCGCCGGCATTGTGCTGATGGGGCTGTGCGGCCTGGTCACCACGCCTGTCGGTTTGTACCTGTTCTTCGGCTTCATAGTCGTCGTCAAACTCGCCTCGGCGGTGACCTCGGCCGTATTGGCGCGCCGCTACACCGGCCCGGCCAATGTGCCGCGTAAACGTTTCCATGCCCTGTACGTCGGCGTGTTGTTGATCCTGGTGCTGATGCTCGATGTCTTTCGGGTGCCGCTGCTGGGCTTCAAAAACTACTCCATACCGTCGGGCTCGATGGCGCCGACGCTTTCCATTGGCGACTACATCATGACGGACCTGCGGCCAGATGCGCCCAAGGTCGGAGATATCGTGGTGTATCGCTGGAATGGCACCGAGGCGGTCAAGCGTGTGGCGGGGGTGGCGGGGGATACGCTGACCATCGTGAATGGCGAGCTGATCCACAACGGCGAAAACCTGGGGCTGTTTCACGCACCGGCCGACCGGGTGAAAGGCCCTGAGTCGCTGGCCATGGCACCGGTCAAGGTTGAGCCAGGGCACGTGTTTTTGCTCGGCGACAACCGCTACAACAGCAACGACAGCCGCTTTATGGGGCAGGTTGCGCTTGAGGATGTGGTGGGCAAGGTCACCGGTATCTGGTTCTCGAATGAACGGGCGCGGATCGGGACGACCTTTCCATGAAACCGGAGGAACTACGTATGGACGCAACTAATACTGCTGCACGTCCGACCATCCTGGGCAGCACCGGGTGGCCTGGCGGACATTTTTGATGATGGAAAATCCCGTGGCTGAGCATTCGCCAACGGTTTAACCCGAATCCATCGTAGGCTGCGTCTGACCTTGTGAACGGATCATTCATTCACGAGGTTCAAGCCATGTCCCACTCCGTGCTTTTCCTGCGTCCTGCTGCCCAGGGCTTTGCCATGACTTTGCTGGTGACGCTGGCCGGCTGTGGGCTGCCTTCTTCCAATGATGTGGCCGCGCCTGCTGACGCCGCGCCAGTTTCCGAGCTCAAAAGTGAAGCCGTACAAGGCACGCTGAGCAAACGCGTGCCGCTGCCCGCGCCCATGACTACGCGCATGGTGATGCAGGATTCAGCTGCCATGGAATACCGCAGCGAACCTCGCGAAACATACGAAAACCTGCCGGATAACCCCGTGCACCGGGTGGCCGAAACGCCGGTTTCCACGTTCAGCGTCGATGTCGATACTGGCAGCTATGCCAACGTAAGGCGTTTCCTCAACCAGGGCAGTCTGCCGCCTGAAGGGGCTGTACGACTGGAAGAAATGGTCAACTACTTCCCTTACAACTACGCGCTGCCCAGCGATGGCTCGCCGTTTGGCGTGACCACCGAACTCGCCGCCACACCGTGGAACCCGCACACGCAGTTGCTGCGTATTGGCATCAAGGCGTCGGACCGCGCGGTAGCGGAGCTGGCGCCGGCCAACCTGGTGTTCCTGGTGGATGTGTCCGGTTCCATGGACCGCCGCGAAGGCTTGCCGCTGGTGAAAAGCACCCTGAAATTGCTCGTGGATCAATTGCGCGACCAAGACCGCGTGTCGCTGGTGGTCTACGCCGGTGAGTCCCGTGTGGTGCTCAAACCTACATCCGGCCGCGAAAAAACCAGGATCCGCAACGCCATCGACCAACTCACCGCTGGCGGCTCCACGGCCGGCGCCTCCGGCATCGAACTGGCCTACCAGATGGCCCGCGAGGGTTTTATCGACAAGGGCATCAACCGCATCCTGCTGGCCACCGACGGTGACTTCAACGTAGGTATCAGTGATTTCGACAGCCTCAAGCAGATGGCCGTCGACCAGCGCAAAAGCGGCGTATCCCTCACCACCCTCGGCTTCGGTGTGGATAACTACAACGAACACCTGATGGAACAACTGGCCGACGCGGGCGACGGTAACTACGCCTACATCGACAACCTGCGCGAAGCCCGCAAAGTGCTGGTGGACCAACTCAGCTCGACCCTGGCGGTGGTGGCGCGGGACGTGAAGCTGCAGGTGGAATTCAACCCGGCTCAAGTCAGCGAATATCGCCTGCTCGGCTATGAAAACCGCGCCTTGAAGCGTGAGGATTTCAACAACGACAAGGTCGACGCCGGTGAGATTGGCGCAGGGCATACCGTGACGGCGCTGTACGAAATTGTGCCAAAGGGCCAGAAAGGCTGGCTGGAGCCTTTGCGTTACGCCGCTGCACCTGCGCCAGCGGGAAGCACGTCCTCGGAGCTGGCGATGTTGCGCGTGCGTTACAAACCGCTGGCGGGCGGTGACAGCCAACTGATTGAACGGCCCATCGGCAATCAACCGGCCAAGGCCAGCGATGACCTGCGTTTTTCGGCGGCGGTGGCCGCCTTCGCTCAACAGCTCAAGGGGGATGGCCGCTACACTGGCAGCATGAGCTTGCAGGACACCGCCGCACTGGCGCGTTCGGCGCGGGGTGACGATCCTTTCGGCTTGCGCAACGAATTTGTGCAGCTGGTTGAGCTGACCCAAAGCCTGAAACACTGATTCCGAACACGATATTGAACAACTGTGGGAGGGGGCTTGCCCCCGATGACATTGGATCAGCTACAGATAAGCTGACGGACACCCCGTCGTCGGGCGCTATCCCATCCCACATCCTGCTTCGGCTGACAGAAGGAGTTCTCCCACTACATGGCCGTTCCAGATGACTCACCCAGCGACGAATCGCTGCTGGCCCGCTATCGCACCGGTGACGCCGCCGCGTTCGAAGTTTTATACGCACGGCACCGCCAAGGCCTGTACCGGTTCCTGGTATCCCTGAGCAACAAGGCCGAGCTGGCCGAGGAAATCTACCAGGAGACCTGGCTCAGCCTGATCCGCAGTAGCACCCAGCCACAGGGGCGGGCGAGTTTTCGTACGTGGCTGTTCCAAATTGCCCGCAATCGTCTCATCGACTACTGGCGCAAGCACGGCATCCACAACCCGTTGCACGACAGCTACGACGAGCAACTGCACGCCCAGCCCGACGACAGCGCCGGCCCCGAGCAGCAACTGAGCCTGAGCCGCGACCAGGCGCGCCTCGACGCCGCGTTGCAAGACTTGCCCGAAGACCAGCGCGAAGTCTTCCTGCTGCGCCTGCACGGCGACCTCGAGGTGCCGCAAATCGCCGCCCTCACCGGCGCCCCGCTGGAAACCGTAAAAAGCCGCCTGCGTTACGCCCAGCAGAAACTGCGTCGCCTGCTGGCCGAGGAGATACCCGTATGACCGACTCCCGACACACACCCGACGACGACCTGCTCCAGCATTTTCGTCAACACAGCACCGGCGAACCGCCGGCGTCCCTCGACGCCTTCATCCTCAACGCCGCCCGCCGCGAAGCCCCAACGCCGCAGCCGAGCCTGTGGCAGCGCTGGCTGCACGCCTGCCAACAACCCCGCTGGCAAATGGCATTCGCCACCGTCGCCGGTGTGGCGCTGATGATCGGCGTGGTCATGCGCGAGCCTGTGCCGCAGCCAGAGATATCCACCGCGACCTTCTCCGCGGCCCCGCCACCGCAGGCGTTTTCCGCACCTGCGCCGGCGCCCATGGCCCGGATGGCTGTCGCGCCCAAGGCTGAAAGTATGCCGGCGCAAGCTGAGATGGCCGATACTTCCGCAGCGAAACTGAGCAAGCGCGCGCCGGTGGCGTTGCCTTCGTTGGAGGAGGGGTTGCAGGAAATTCTCGACCTGCGTGCAGCGGGTGCAACCAGAGCCGCCGACGAGAAGCTGCTGGCGCTGTATAAACGCTTTCCCAACGACGATTTGCCGGCAAGGTTGGAGGCGTTGCACAAGCGCTGATGCGCAACCACGCTGCTCATTACGGCAGTTGATGCACGGCGGCGGTGGCGTGGCCATCAAGGTAGTGGCCGCCGTCATCGATCAGCGTATAGCTGACGGGGATATTGGCGTCTGCGCCGAGGCTGAAATTGCCCAGCGGGTAGGCTTTGTCGCTGAGGGGCGGGGCCATCATGTCGAGGGTCTTTGCCACGGGGCGTTCACGCCCTTGAGCACCCACGCGCAAAGAGGAAAAAGACGCGTGATAGGGGCTAGGGTTATGGCACACCAGTACCCAGGTGCCTGCCTGCCGTTCGATGCGAAAGGTCAGGGCGCCGGCCATTGCTTCAGGCGCGCTGGGCAGGTGGTCGGGACGGTAGAAGATTTTCATCTGGGTGTTCATGGCCACCGCGACGCGCGTCGAAAGCGCTGGCGCGTCGGCTTTGGCGGGCGGGATCTCGTACATGTTCAGCCAGCTCACGGACTCGCGGTCCTTGGGCAGCGCACTGCCGTCGTAAATAATGCGCAAGCCCTGCAACGCCTGGGGTTGCAGGCGAAATACCGAGGGCAGGGCGATCATCGCCGAGGCTGAGTTTTCCGGCGCGCGGTTGCCTTCACCATTGTCCACCCAGGTTTGTACCACCACGGGGTAGGGGTTGGTGTTGGCCAGCATCAACGAGCGTTGGGCCTGGCCCTCGTGGAAGATCAAGCGGGTCTGTTCGGGCATTAGCCCGGCGCGGGCAATCGAAGACGCGCTCATCGCCGCGCACACCCACATCAGCACCGAGTAGAACGCCAGCCGGATCATTGGACTTTCACCAATACGTAGGCGGTGGCGTTGACCCTGCCCGGCGTGGCGGTTTTGCCAGGCAGGGTGCTGAGGGTCGCGGTAATCGTCTGCAGGTAGCTGGTGTAGCCGGACGCGTTGCTGCCGGCGCTGCTGGCACCTGCCAGTACCGGGTACCAGCCGCCGGTGGCGCCCGTGCCGCTGCCTGACCATCCCAGGAAATTCATGGCGCTGCCATTGCTGGCGTTACGCAGGCTGATACCCACCCCCGTGGCCACCGAAGGGTCGCTGCCGTAGCCATTGGACACCAGGTAGGTCACCCCGCCTCCACTGGTCAACAGGCCTAAGGACTGCGCTTGTGTATAGGCGCTGTAAGCCACCTGAATACCCAGCGCGGTCTGGTTGCTGGCGGTGCCGGAGCTGGCCGTGTTGCTGCATTCCAGCCCGATGGTGAAGTCACTGCTGCGCGTCATGCCCTGGTTGAGCTCAGTGGCGGTAATCGGCAGGAAACTCACCACCGGCGTGACGTTGCGGGCCACGCAGGTGGCGGTGTAACTGATAGACGCCGCCGAGCGCATGCCGAACGCAATGCCGTTGCCCGCGCCCCAGAAGTTGTAGTGGGTATTGGAGTCTGTCCCCACCGCGTCCGAGGCGATACCCCCTCCGCGAAACTGGACATAGGCATTGGGCTGGGTGCAGGTATAGCTGTAGGTGCCACTGCCGCTGGAGGCTGCCTGGCCCCCGCAATAGTTACTTCCCGAGCCCGACGTGGGCGGGAGGCTGGACACACGAGCCAGGTCGCCCTGGATCATGCTCAAGTGTTTGGCCTTGATCTGGATCTTGCTGCCGACCGTGTCGTATTGGGTGATTTTGGCGTCCTGCCAATAGCGTGTGAGCACTTTGCCGGAGTTCAGATGCGTCAATTTGATCCCGACATAGGGGAACCACGTGGCGTAGTAACCGGGCAGCCCATCGTTGACCGAGGCCCCTGAACCGTTGCCGATTTCCCAATACCCACCGACACGGTCGTCGCCGTTGGTAGCGAACACCTCGTAAATACTGTCCGCGTCGCTCAGGTCGCATTGCCACAGCACGGTCTCGCTGGTGAGCCCGGGCGCCGTCGCGGGCGAGACCACCACGGAGCCCAAATGCGTACCCACCGGTTGCAGGTAGGTCGAGGTCAGGTTAACCCGGCCAAATGTCAGTTGTGCCGAGTTGCCGTCATACACTTGACTGCCGTTGTAGACGCGCGTGCAGGTGGCCTGGGCATCCGCAGCAACACCGGCGCCGAGGCTCAGTAGCAGTGTGAAGAGAGGGCGAAAGAACGTCATGGTGAGCTCCGTTATGAAAAGGGTTCAGGGGCGGCGGCAGGCGCTGTTGAGTTTGATCAGCGCCTGGCTGACATCCTGTTGCGCCAGGTCGAACTGCATCGCGCACTGCTCGTCTGCGCCTTCGCCCCAACGGACGGTCAGGCGGCCCTTGAGTTTCTCGGTGCGTAGGTAAGCCTGGCTGCCTTGGCCGACCATCCCGATGACACTGGCGTTTTCGTCCAATACATCGGCGCCCATGGGTGCCGTTTCCCCGCCGGGGCGCACGGCTTTGACCAGGATTGCGTTGCCGACACGGGTCTTGAATTCAACCTTCACGGCGGCGCCGGCATAGGGCGCGACGCGGCGCTGGCCGTCGTCGAGCTCGGCCTTTTCACTCATGCCCTCAGGGTTGATGGCCACCGTGTTGTAGCGGTAAGGCGTGAGTGACGGCACCAGCGCGTAGCCGTCGCCGTCGATGGTTGCGCCCATGCCGTTCATGACTTTCGCACCGCTGGCGCCCTTGGCTTCAATCAGTGCGAAGGTGTCGCCCAGGTAAGGCCCGAACGTTACGCCGCCGCCGTGCACGGCCAAGGCCCCGCGAGCGCTGCCGGAGGCTTGCCAGTAATCCTGCCCTTTGGACGCGCTGGCGCTGACCGAGGCGTTGGGCAGGTATTTCTGCAGGTTGGCGCTCCACACGTTCTGTTTCTGCTCGGCGTCGCGGGACACGTCAAGGCTGTAGCTCAAGGTCTGATCGGCCCCTTGGGTGCCCGACAGCGAGGTTTGATACAGGTCGCCAGAGGTCGAGCTGTGCGTCACCGAGCTGCTCAGCGACGGCACATTCGGGCTGGCCGGGCTGCCCAGTGGGAACGATACCGAGAGCAGCGTGACGGTTTCCTGGGTGCCGGCACTGCGCGTCGTGCCGACGCCGTTGTCGGAAACGGTGTTGCCCAGTTGGTCGTTGTAATTGCCGCTTCTCCGGTTCAGGTAACTGCCGGTGCTTTGCCGCGACACCGAAAGGTTGACGCTGACGTTGTTGCGCAAGGTGTTGGCCCAGCCAAATTGCAGCTGTGTGTCGCGTTCGCGGCCGCTGCGGTAGTCCTGGGTCGAACCGGATAAAAACACGCTGCCGTAGTCATTGAGGTTTTGATTGATCGACACCTCGAAGCGCGAGCGTTGCATATAGCTCGTCGACTCCCAGGTTTGTCGGTTGCGGATCGACTCGCGCACGCCGAGCACGTCGCCGAGGTCGCGATAGCCTTCGGTTGAGTAGCGATAGCCGGCAATCGACAACGTGGTGTTGGTCGGCTGGAACGTGCGGCTGTAGGACAGGCGCGCCATCCAGCCATCGAGCTGGCCTTCATTCGGCAGGTTGGCGCGCGAGTAAGTGGTGTCCAACCCGAATGCGCCGAGCGTGCTGGCGTAGACGCCGCCGAGCACCAGCGCCTGGTAGCCCTCGGCAACCCGCAAGCCACTGTTGGCGGTCACGCTGTTGGTCAGGCCACGCTGGTAGGTCATTTCGCTGAACGGGTCGTGGTCGCCGAAGTCACGGCTTCGGCCCAGCGCCATGCTGTAGCGCGACAGCCCGGGTCGCAACGACTCGGGCACCGCCGAAAACGGTACTGTGAAGCGGCTGACGCTGCCGTCGGCCTCGACCACCGAGACATCAAGGTCGCCGTTGTAGCTGGTGGAGTAAAGGTCGCTGATTTCAAACGGACCCGGCGCGACGGTGGTCTGATAGATGTCATTGCCGTTCTGGCGCACGATCACCTGCGCGTTGGTTTTGGCAATACCGCGCACGGTAGGTGCATAACCGCGCACTGACTCCGGCAGCATGCGGTCGTCTGAGGCAATCTCCAGGCCGGTGTAGCTCATGCCAGAAAAAAATCGGCCTGCAGTAAACCCCTGGCCCACGGTCATTTCGCCTTGTAATCCGGGCAGGGCGCGCTGGACGTAAGTGCGGGTGGTGTTCCAGTGGCTGCCGTTATCGTTGTCATATCGCAAATTGCCTTGTTGGCGCAGGCGCCACAAACCGATGTTCATCCCGCTGTTGAGGGCCAGGTAGCTTGAGTCGGAACTGGCGCTGTAGTTGCCTGTGCGTGAGACGTGATATTGGCTGGCGCTGTAGTTGACGAAACCTATGGTGTTGCCACCGTCCAGGTTCTGCGGCGCGACATAGCCGCGCGGGGTTTTCAGCATCAGGCTCTGGGGCACGCTGAGGTCCAGGCGCATCCGCCCGAAATCGAAGGCGGTCGACGCACCATGCACGGCGTTGGCGAGCACCAGGCACTGGTCCGTGCCGGCGGACTGGAGCGCGCTTTTGAGCACACCGCTACGTTCCAGCAGGGCAGCGGGCAGGCAGGGCTGCACATCGCCTTCACCCTGGTCGGCGAAGCGCAGGTCAATGCGCTCGACAAAGCGCCCGTTAGTAAACACGTCGACCCGGTATTGCCCGGGTTCAATGGCGTTGACCTTGTTGAACCGCGCCAGTGAACCGCCGCCAAACAGCATGTTGTCGTCGAAGACATAAGCGTCGCTGGACGCGGGCACGGTGCCTTGCGCGAGGGCGATCGTCGGGCTCATCAAGCTGATTGTGCTGAACAGGGCCGATTGCACGAAACCGCGTAACCCGTGGTGCGGTTCGAATACAGGATTCATCGTGAAGGCTGATACGCGATAGGTAGGCATGACGATCACCCCAGGCCGATCAAAGAAGGGGCAGGTCAGTGACGACATCAGCACCGAAATCGTTGACCAATGTCAGGCGCACGGTGTCTCCCGCAGCGGCCGAGGCACCAGCGGGCAACGCCCAGTTGGCCTGGCTCAACGGGGCGATCATCGACGCTTGGGCAAGGGTGTAGGACGTACCTCGGCTGACTACGTCGGCACGGCGCACGGTGGCGAAGTACCCGCTGTCATTGCTGGCGACCACGGCTTTGCCCTGAAGCTTGAAATGCAGGGATTGGCTGAGCGCGTCGGGGTTTCCGGCCAGCGCTTGCGGGCGGTAAAACACCTTCATGCGGCTGCTGACAGTGAGCAGCAACTTGTTGGCCTGCAACTCGCTGGCCTTCATGGCCGGCATCTGCACGAAATTGAGGTAGAACAGCGATTCGCGGTCCTTGGCCAGGCCCTTGCCGGTGAAGACCAGGCGCACGACCTGGCCGGCATTGGGATTCATGCGAAACACCTGCGGGCTGGCGATAAACGGCGCGTCTGCTGTCTGCGCCGTGAGGTTTGGATTGCCCGTGTCGAGCCACAGTTGGACCAGGTAGGGATGGGTATCCTGATTGCTCAGTTGCACCATTTTTTCCTGGGCTTGAGCTGGGTAGACGACACGGGTACCGGTCATCACAACGCTGGCATGGGCATAGGAGGTGATGGCTGCACCGAGTGCCAGCGCCAGGGCGAGTGTGGTTTTCTTCAGGCGAGTCATAGTGTTCTCCGTCCAACAGGCGCAGAGCGGGTGAAGAATGAGGACGTGGGTAAACGTGCCGGGCACGGGGCCCGGCAGGTACCTGGGATTACAGGTAGTCCAGGGCGTATTGCGCGGTGGCGGATACAGTGCCGGCCGTGGCGGCGCCAGCTTCGCTGATGTAGCGAACCGCGAAATCGTGGCTGGCGCTGGTGGCGCCGGAGGCCAGGGTCAAGCCTGGAACAGAGGTAATCCCGTTGAGTACAACGGCAGAGCCACCCGCTTCGCTGAGCAGTTGCACTTGTACGTTGGTGGCCGTGCCCGCGTTGGCAAGGTTGCCGGCGCTGGTTACGTTGCTACCCTGGAAAGCGGTCTTGATGGCAAGGCTCGAAGACGGTGCGGTGCAGCCGCTCACACTGATGGTGAAGGGCGTTTCGCCGGCGGTGCTGCCCACTGCGCTCAAGGCGGCGGCGCTGACGGTAGGCATCAGGATCACCGGATTCGCTGCGTTGCCGTTGACCGCTACAGCACAGGTCTGATCCGACACCTGGCCAGTGAATGTGATGGTGTTCGGGGCGGCCGCGAAGGTCAGGGCTGGAGCGGCGGTCATGGCCAGGATCAAGGCAATGCGCTTCATGGTGGAACTCCTCATTAAAGATGGTTAGGGCTGTGCGTGGACGCCGTCCGTTTTTCGCCACAGGGCGTAAGGGGGCTGTCCAGGCGCCGCAATCTTATGGAGAGGAGGCGTGGGGTTTAATCAGGCGATTCTTAAAAGCTGCGTCATGGCAATGCCTGGCGAGCGTTTAGAGAAACCTGCCGAAAGCGGCGGGTACTTTGAGGATCGTCTTATTCCGGCGCCAAGGCCGGTGGATTAACGTTCTCGCATGAAACTACGCCAATCCCTACCTCCGCTCGACACGTCGTTCTCAACGCCCGCGGCGGCGAGAAAGCTGCTGCGCCTGTTGGTCATCGCTCTGGTGCTGGGGTTTTACGCCGGGGTCTACAGTTATGTGAGCGCCACACTGAGCCAGGAGATATCCCAGCGCCGCAGTTATATGAATGCGGCGATATCCGATGCGCAGAATTTTTTCGTCAGCCGCCAGACATTGCTCAAGACGTTGCGGCTGGCAGCGGTGCGCAGCGTCACGGCGCCGGTAGCCAGCGCGAACGTGGTAGCGGGCGAAGAGGTGCATATCGGCCTGGGGACGGACAAACAGGCCTGGAGCCTGTGGTTGACCCACCGCATGCTCGACTACCTGCGCCTCAACCGGGTGAACCTGCTGTACGCCGCGACCGGCACCCAGGCCGAGGTGGTTCGCCTGTTCAGTGCTCGCGAACCGGTGCAGCTGATTGCCCCGCATTTGCTGGCGCGGCTCAACGCGGAATATGACAGCGCCGTCGACGAACTGTGGCTCACCGATCCTGAGCGTGAGGATTCCCCGCTGTACATATTCACCCGTCTCGATGACCGTAGCCCTCAATCCGGTTGGCTGGGGTTGGAGGTCGAATCGCCAGATCTGCTGAGCGCCCTGCAAAACAAAAACGCCGGCCAGTTCATCTTGCTCGACGCCAACGGCCAGCTGATTTTTGATAGCGCGCAAGGGCAGTCGTTACGCCTGGAATTGAGCCATATGCCGGCGACCCAGTCGTTCGGCTTTGTCGGCGGCCAGTGGCTGCCGGATCATCTGGCGATTCGCAAACAATTGGGGTTTTCGAACTGGCAAATCGTCTACGCCCTCGACATGCACTCACTGCTGACGGTGCTGATCACGCCTGTGGTGATCAGCCTATTGCTGTGCGTGCTTGTCACTTGGCTGATGATCTGGCTGATGCGGCGTATCGATCAGCGCCTGATCGTGCCGGCCGGCAACCGCATTGAGGCGCTGGTGGAGAGCGAAGCCTTCAGCCGGGCCGTGATCCGCATTGCGCCCGTGGCGCTGTGCGTGCTGCGCCGCCAGGACGGCGAGGTGGTTCTTGATAACCCGCTGTATACGCAGTGGATCGGCGACAGCCAGGAGCGCCAGCAACGCAGTGCGGACTGGATACGCCGCGGTTTTGATGACGGCGAACACACCACTGTCGATGAGTTGCAACTGGCGGATGGTCGCCACCTGTACCTGAGCTTCGCGCGCACGCGGTATAAGCGCGAAGACGTGTTGATTTGTGCGTTCAGCGACATCAGCGCGCGCATGCAGGTGGAGGTCGCCCTGGACCGGGCGCGGCGCATGGCGGACGCTGCCAACGAAGCCAAGACCTTGTTCCTCGCCACCATGAGCCATGAAATTCGTACGCCGCTTTACGGCGTCCTGGGCACCTTGGAGCTATTGGCGCGCACCGAGTTGAGCGATCAGCAAAAAAGCTATCTGCAGGCAATCGAGGGCTCATCCGCCAACCTGCTGCAACTGATCAGCGATGTGTTGGATGTGTCGCGTATCGAAGCGGGGCAGTTGCAACTGGAGTGCAACCGGTTCTCACCGCTGGAATTGATTGAGGAAGTGATTCACGCCTATGCCGCCGCGGCTCAACGCAAGGGCCTGCAGTTGTTCGCCTGTGTCGACCCGCAATTGCCGGACTGGTTGAATGGTGACGTCAGCCGCATTCGGCAGATCCTTAGTAACTTGCTCAACAATGCGCTGAAATTTACCGACAGCGGTCGGATCATCCTGCGCGTCCGGCTGGACAGCCGCGACGGTGAGCGGGTGATGCTGCACTGGCAGGTCTGCGACACCGGCAAAGGTATCTCCCACGAAGACCAGCAACACCTTTTCGAGCCGTTCTACCAGGCCGACGGGAATACCCATGTGGTGGCGGGAACCGGCTTGGGGCTGTCCATTTGCAAACGCCTGATGCACTTGATGAACGGCAGCATGCGTGTGGTGAGCGAGCCTGGCCTGGGCAGCAGCTTTACCTTGCACTTGCCCCTTGAACAGCTGTCGGCAATGGAGCCGTCGCCGGGCGCTGACGAGTTGTTGCCGGAACTGGTCTGCGTGGTCTCGCCGATACGCGAGTTGGCCGTCAGTATCTGTGGCTGGTTGTGCCGTTGGGGCGCGCGCGCCCAAGTCGGCCTGCCCAAGGCCCATGACCATACGGAAGGTGCGGTACTGCTTGAACTGCATCCCGGCCGGCCCGGCGAAACATTGGCCGCGCACTGGGAGGGCCCGCGCGTGCTGGCGGCCAGTGACCTGCATGATGATGCACTGCACGACTCGATCGGCATGGTCAGTTTCAACAGCTTGAAAGCCCTGCGTATGGCGGTCGGGGCCGCGCAAGGGCAACTCATGCGCGGCGCCACGGCAACCGCGCAACGCTACCCGGTATTCAACCTGGGTATCCATGTGCTGGTGGCCGAAGATAACGTCATTAATCAGCTGATTCTGCGCGACCAGCTCGAAGAACTGGGCTGTACGGTCGAATTGGCCGGTGATGGGCTGACAGCGCTGGAGATGTGGCGGCAGAGCACGTTCGACCTGATCCTCACCGACATCAATATGCCGCACATGAACGGCTACGAATTGACCGCCAAACTGCGCAGCCTCGACTGCCACTTGCCAATCATCGGCGCTACCGCGAATGCAATGAGCGAGGAGGGTGAGCGCTGCCTGGAAGCAGGCATGAACCGCTGCCTGGTCAAGCCGTTTGCCTTACGCACGCTGTACGCCTGCCTGGAACCTTACCGAAGGAGTGGCAATTGAAACCCTATCGGGTGCTGATTGTTGAAGATCACCCCTTCCAGCATGAGTTTTTGCGCAACCTGTTCAGTACCCTGGGTGGGTTCAGTGTAGAGGCCGTGTGGGATGGTGCCACGGCGCTGCAGCGCCTGAACACCCACTCCTACGATATGGTCGTGACTGACCTGTTCATGCCGGTGATGGATGGCGTGCAACTGATCCAGAGCATTGCCAGGCTTGGCAAACCGCCTGCCCTGGCGCTCATGAGTGTGGCATCCAGGCGTATGTTGGTCAGTGCCGGGCTGGTAGCAAAAAATCTGGACCTGGACGTGCTGGGGCTTATTTCAAAACCGGTGGATGCGTGCGACATCATGCGCTTGCGCGATAGCCTCAATAAGCGCCGCAGTGACTTGGATGCTTCCCACCGTCATCCGACGCAACCCGCGCGCCAGTGCCTGCTGGCAGCTATGGAGCGCGGAGAAATACAGGCGTGGTTTCAACCGAAAAAATCCTTGCGTGATGGCCGCGTGTGCAGCGCCGAAGCGTTGGTACGTTGGCGACACCCACAGCAGGGGACGTTGCTGCCCAGGGACTTTCTTCCGGCACTTCAACGTTTCGGGCTGGAAGACCAGTTGCTGTGGCTGATGCTGGAGCAGACCATCGAGGCGCAGTCGTACTGGCGCCGTCGCGGCTGCGAAGTGCCGGTGTCGATCAACTTGCCGACCCACTTGCTCGACCGCCACGACCTTGCCGACCGTTTGCATGATCGCGTGTTGGCCCTGGGGGCCGAACCCGCCTCGATCGGGTTTGAGTTGATGGAGACGTCCACCACCGAGTCGCTCAGCGATTATTACGCAGGCGCCTGTCGCTTGCGCATGAAAGGCTTCGGGTTGGCGCAGGACGACTTCGGCAAAGGCTTCAGTTCCTATTTCAATCTCATTTCCACGCCCTTCAGCGAACTGAAGATTGACCGCTCCTTGGTCCACGGTTGCGTCGACAACGAAAGTCTCGCCACCGCGTTGCACAGCCTTGTCGAACTGAGCCGCAAGTTGGGCCTGACGGTGACGGCTGAAGGCGTGGAAACCCAGGACGAGCTAGAGTTCCTACGCAAGATCCAGTGTGATCAGGCGCAGGGCTTCCTGATCTGCGCCGCTGTGCCGGCGGAGCGGTTTTTCGAGTTGTTACGCGAAGATGGCCTTAAGCCAGCACTTAATTGAAATCAAATGGTCTACCTGTAGCGCGCCATGGAATGGCAACAGTGGCGGAGAAGCTCCCCGCCGTCTCATTCCAAGACCCGGGGCGTCGGCGATGAAAAATGCAAGCCTGAAGTTCGGCGTGTTCGCCTTGAGCTCTCAACGAATCAACAAGCTGTTGCTGGTGCTCGCCGGCCTTACGGTGCTGCTGGTCAGCATGTGTTATTGGGCAGTTGAACGGGTATTGGACGAAGAACGGATCAAGGTCGACTTCCATTTTTCGGGTTTGATCGAGAGCATCCACGAATACGACACGTTTTTGCGCAGTGTCGCCAGTGCCTATGACCGCACCAACCAGAATACGCTGCTCAATATTCGCCCGATCTCGCGCGTTGAGATTTTGCACAAAGGCCAGGAGCGGGTGTTCCAGAATCACGGCTTGGCCCTGTCCCAGCCTTTTACCCTGAGCGAGCGCAAGCGCTATGACCCTGAGCAATTGCAGGGCGGCTATTCGCTGGGCGTGCAAATGACCGATTTCTACAGCGCATTCTGGGCCAGCTCTTTCTATTCTTCACCACAGATATTCCTGTTTTCGCCCAGTGACCAGTTCAATATCGCGATTCCCGGCGTCGATGGCACACGTAAGCAATCGATATTGCTCAAGAGCAACTTCTTTGACGTAACAGCGGACTTGTACCAGGGACTGCTCGCCCGGCACCAGCAACTCAATAATCGGCGCGTGAGCTGGATGCGTGCGCCCCAGGGCTTGTTGCCGGGCACCGAGACGATCGTGGCGTTTATCGGCCTGGACCTGAACCCGGCGGTCATGCCCGAGCGTCGGGATGAGGGGTTGCTGACAGTTGCAGCATTGTTGGACGCCGGGCAAATCAACGACCTGGACCGCCTGCTGATCCGACCGATTGACCATCGCGTCACGCTGATCTCTCCGGCAGGTGATGTGCTGCTGGGCGATGCCCAGGATTCAGCGTCATTGCCGGTGGGCATGAGCCTGGGCGCCGAAGGCTTGCGCTTCAAGGTGGTTTCCACCGGCAAGGACCAATGGATCGGCTTGTACACCATCAGCTATGAAAACTTCTTTCGCTTCGCCAAATGGTCATTGCTGGGCACGGGCGCTGTGTTTTTGCTCGCCGTGTTTTTGGGCTGGCGGGTCAATCGCTGGTACCGCGCCGGCATTGTCGAGCCTGCGTTGCGAGCGACGCGCTTACTGACTGAAAGCGAAGAGTTCAACCGCGCCATGCTGCAAAGCGCCCCGGTGGGCCTATGCGTGGTTCAACGCAACAACAACCAGGTGCTGCTGGAAAATCAGCGCGCCCAGGAGTGGCAGGGCACCACTGAGCTGATCGGCTTGCTCAACCGCGACTATCAAGACGAAGAACCGCGCGAGATGCAGATCGAAGTGGCGGGGCGGCATTTGCTGGTTTCGTTCAGGTTCAGTCGCTATCAGGGTGAGGACGTGGTGCTCTGTGGGTTCAATGACATCACCCGCCATGTTGATGATGCCCTGCTGATGGAGCAGGCCAAGCGTTCCGCTGACGAGGCGAGTGCCGCCAAGACATTGTTCCTGGCGACCATGAGCCATGAAATTCGCACGCCCCTGTATGGCGTGCTGGGCAACCTTGAGCTGCTGGGGCTGACCCAGTTGGACGCTCGCCAACAGGATTATCTGCAGACCATCGAGCGTTCGTCCGCAGTGTTGTTCCAGCTGATCAGCGATGTGCTGGACGTGTCGAAAATCGAATCCGGCCAAATGGCACTTGAGACCGTGACCTTCAGCCCGCTGGATGTCTTCGAAGATGCAGTCAACAGCTATGCCGCAGCAGGCCTCAACAAGGGGCTGCAGATCTTCGCGTGTGTGGATGCGAACTTGCCTGCGCTGATGAGCGGTGACCCTGGCCGCATTCGGCAAATCGTGAATAACCTGCTGAGTAATGCGATCAAGTTCACTGATTCCGGGCGGGTGATCGTGCGTCTCAAGGTGACAGACCTGGAAATGACCCACGCAACCTTGCAATGGCAGGTTTCCGACACGGGAACCGGCATCAGCGAAAAGCAATTAGGACAGTTATTCAAACCGTTCTCACAGCTGGCTGGCAGCCAGCAGGCTGGCGGCGCGGGCCTTGGCTTGTCGATCTGCTCACGCTTGAGCGAATTGATGGGCGCACAATTGCGAGTGGTCAGCGAGCCGGGGCTGGGCAGCAGTTTTTCCCTTCACCAGCGCCTGCCTATCGTCCCAGGCCCACTCCCGGACTGTTCGGCGATTGAGCTGCAAGGAGTGACGGTGTACGTGCGCGCTCCGTTCAAGGAACTTGAGCAATCGCTGATTGATTGGCTCAACCGCTGGGGCGCGCGTGCGGCGGCGTTGCCGCCGGGGTACCAGGGAGAGCAACATGAGTTGCTGCTGGACAGGGTGACCGGGGCTGGTCAGCACAGCGATTGGAGGGGGGTGTGCATCACGGCGACTGAGCTCGCTGCACCCCAGACCGAAGCGTTGAGGCCGGCGTGGACGGTCAACGCCTACGACATTCGCGGCATCGCCCGAACGCTGTCGCAGGCGCATCCAGGCGGGGCAAAACCGCTAGGACCCACCGAGCGCGTGAGTGACCAGCGTTTGGGGTTGAGGGTGTTGGTGGCCGAGGATAACCCGATCAATCGCGCCATTTTGCAGGAGCAGCTCGAGGCGCTGGGCGCGAGGGTCGTCGCCGCTGAAGATGGTGAGGAAGCGCTGCAACGTTGGTCGCCTGGCACCTTTGATCTGGTCATCACCGATATCAATATGCCCCGGCTTGACGGCTATAGCCTGACCCGTGCCCTGCGCGAGCGTGATCGACAAACGCCGATCATTGGCGTCACTGCAAACGCCCTCCGCGAAGAGGGTGAGCAGTGCCTGGCGGCGGGCATGGACACCTGGGTGGTCAAACCCTTGAGCCTGGACGCGTTGCGCAAGACGCTGCTGCGCTATGGCGGCGCGCGCGTGGATAGACAGCGGGCAGGTTCGGCCTTGCAGCCGGGCGATATGGACGGGTGGATCACGTTTTCCGCAACCATGCACCGGCTATTCATCACCACCCTGCAGGACGACGTTCGCCTGACTCGGCAGGGTCTCGACACCGGTGACAAAGAACAAGTGGTGCGCCACTTGCACCGCATGAATGGGTCCCTAGCATCGATTCGTGCCGTGCGTTTGAGTGCTGCCTGCAACGCACTGGAAGAATCGCTGTACAAGGGCTCACTGAACCCGAGCCTGGCGACTCAGGTACGCACCCTGTTACAGCGCCTGGAAGCGGTCATGGACGCCCTGGCGTCCAACCCAGGCGCTCAAGGCCAACCATCGGACAGGTAGACATGAAAAAAATCAAGGTAGTGATTGCGGACGATCATCCCATCGTGCTGCTCGGCGTGCGTGAAGTTATCCAGCGCGATGCTCGTTTTGAAGTGGTGGGTGAAGCGACCAGTTCGAGCCAATTGATCGACAGGCTTCAGAGCGAAAAACCGGACGTGGTCATTACCGATTTTCACATGCCCGGCGATTCGACATTTGGTGATGGCCTCAAACTGATCGAGTACCTCACTCGAAGGTTTGTCGACACACAGATCCTGGTGCTGACCATGATGTCGAACAATTTGATCGTGTCACGCCTGCATGAATTGGGGGTGATGGGGGTCATTCAAAAAAACCACTTGCACGAAGAAATTGAAAACGCCCTGAATGCCCTCGCCCTGCGCCGCAATTACCAGAGCCCTGTGCAGGAAGCCATGTCGGTTATCCACAATCAGCAGCAGATCAACGAGCGCTTTGCCAGCTTGTCCCTGCGTGAGATGGAAGTGCTGCGCTTGTTCGTGGCCGGCCACAGCGTGACAGACATTGCGCGCATGGTTAATCGCAGCAGTAAGACAGTTAGCGCGCAAAAGGTCTCAGCGATGCGCAAGCTTGAGGTGAGTACCGACCAGGCACTGGTGACTTACTGTGTAAATGCCGGGAAGTTTCAATAAGACACGTCCATTTTTAAGAACTGCCTGATGGCCGGCGGCAGGCGCACCTTCGATCATGCCCTCATTTATGGGTATGGATCGTCAAATATGAGCGGCAAGAGGGTGAAGCATAAAAACATCATGGTGCTATGCCGCCACGCCGGTGTCCTGCTCAACTACAGTGCGTTGTTAAATGAAGCAGGGTATTTCCGGATCGGCTTGTGCGCATCCATGAACGATGTACTGAACGCCATGGCCAATACCAAAAGGATCGATTGCTTTATCGTCGATGGTTTCAAGATAAGCACTGCCGATAAACGCCACCTCAGAAGCTTGAATCAAGGCTGCCTGATAAAGCGGTTTTTACTATTGGGCGACTTTGCGTTTGCCGACCAACCGCGCGTATTTGCCTGGGCCAAGGCCCATCACATCCCATTGCTGGGGATGGCCAGGCAACCTGTGAGCGCGGCGGATCTGGAGCGGTATCTGCAAGTGCTGTAGCCCGGGAGTGCTGGGTGGGATTGGTTGCGATAGATGTGTGCGCCACCAGTGGGTTGCTGGGCTGTGGCGCAGAAAAACGAAAAAGCCCTAGGTCTTTTGACCTGGGGCTTTTTTATCTGTATCTGGTGCCCCGGCGTCGTTTGAACTTGGCGGTAAGATGCCCGTATTTATTGGGTTTCTTTGGTGGTTCGTCGGTTAGGCATACACGTGGGCATACAGGGCGCTTCCTTCTGGCCACTTTTTCGTGGCATCCCCGTGGGGCAAAGCAACACCAAATCGTTGATGCATTGATAGTCTGTATACGCGCTCAGCCGGCTAGGACTTTTCTCTTAAGCTAATCAGGCTCAACACCCAAAACCGAACGCATGACACAAGGATATCCCGATGACCCTAGCTGACTTGCAACGGCTATCAGTATCTCAAAGCGAACTGGTTCTTCCTTATCCTCACGCGATTACAGCTTTGCAACTCCTGGAGGCAACCGGCGCCATCCTGATGGGGTGGGAGGGATGGTTACTCTACCCAGACGGCAGGTTGGGACATTCAGACATGCACCAAGGCACCACTGACACGTCAGCGCTTTCTTCATCAGAGGCGTATAGCTGGGCCAAAGCCTCCATGACCCTGTCGCAAAATGAACACGAACTCCAAAACGAAACTACCGATATCAAGCTGCTTTTTTGCATCGTTGTGAATGCTTGAAAATGCCCCGCTGAACGATTCAGCCAATCTGTTGCGCCGACCGGTTGAATCCGGCCAGAGGCCAACAATGTGGTGTAGGGCCAATTTGGAAAGGCAGTATGAGAGCACATATCCAGCCCCCTCCAAAACTGGTGTAACCGGTGTTACGAGTGTAACGCCCTTCACCAAATGCCCGGCTTCATTGGCCTTCAGGCCTGTTACACAATTGAGCGACATAGCGTACCCCCGATGTAACGCTGCCCCTGCGTGTAACGCTAAAGTCAGCATCTGGGTGTTGTGGGCACCCGAGCGGCGGTCGTGGCTGTACCGTCCGGCCAGCCGGTGACGCCGAAGGCGGTGGCCAACTCTCCGGCCGCTGCTGCGAGGCCAAAGCGAAGGGCGGCACGCTGGGCTTGTCCACTGGCTGATGCGGGCAAGTTTTGGGTGATGAACTGCTCCACCGTGCGGCGTACGATCACCGACTCCTGAGGATTTCTCCGGGCGCATACAGTGCGTGCAGGAAGGCGGTGAGGGGAGTGCCGTAGTATTTGGCTACACGACCTTTGAGCATATCGAGGAGGGCGACAGCGTCTTCAAAACCGTTCAACACGGCGAGCATGCGCACTTCCATGCCCGCATTCAGCTCCTTGCTGGTGTCGGCTACGGCGGGAAGTGAGAGGGGTAGACGGGACGGATAGCCAGAAACAAGAAAACCCGCACAGGGCGGGCTTCTTGGGGTGTTTCGTAGACTGTCTGAGACAGCCAGAAACTAATATATGGTGCCCCGGCGTCATTTGAATAGGAAAGGTAAAGTATTGATTTTGATATAAATTATTGAGTTAAACAATTATAGGGATACACGCTGGGATACACGAGGAGCGTTACTAGCTGTTGACTATCCAATCTTCGCTTAACAAAGACATTCTTTTGACCGCCTGGAGTCTTTCGAAGTTTCAGCTTATGTCGTGTTACGGCAATAAATCTCGCTACGCTAGGCTAAGGATGTAGAGAATGGAGTTCGTCTCTTCCGGTTAATCTCAAAAACATCGTAATGACTGCGGTTTAGAAATAGAAGCATAGGCAGTCGATTATATTCTAAGATGTTTCTTCATTTCGGTTAATGTGCTAATCCTCAGCAGTAGCAGGCAAATATTCAGCGCGTTAGGGAGAAGGTGATGAAATGGATACGCAGGTTTTTTGGGCGCAATGCTTTAATTTCGGAACCATCTGCTGCTGATCCTGCTTCGCAGGCGTCCGAACACGATGAAGATGACAATCGCTATTTTTCCGACGAGCCCATCGAGTCTAAGGTTCATGACCGGTTTGGGCGGGCACTCTTCGCAGCCCGGATTGCCGAGACAATTGCCAAACGTAGAGATCCATCCAGCATCGTCATCGGACTATTCGGCCCATGGGGTGATGGCAAGACATCCGTGCTCAAGATGATGGAGGAGTCCCTTGTTCAATATAATCAGGTTGTCACAATACGGTTTAATCCATGGCACTTCCCTTCAGAGGATGCGCTCCTGCGAGGTTTCTTCGGTACTTTGGCAGAAGCTCTAGGAAAGGAACCAGCATTTAAAGAAAAAGCAGCAAAACTACTTGAGTCTTACGGCGGTATTCTATCTATAGTTTCTGTCGCTCTACCCGGTGTTGAGATCAATCCCGGAGAAGCTGCAAAAAATATTGGAGAATCATTATCCAAGGTCAGTCTTGAGCAACTAAAAGAGCAGATCGACTTTCTTCTAGGACAAAGTGGAAAAAGGCTAGTCATTCTAATCGATGATATCGACCGGCTGGACAAAGATGAAACGAATGCTGTATTCAAGTTGGTAAAGCTTTCAGCAAGTTTTAAATATACGAGCTATGTATTGGCTTTTGACGATGATGTAGTCGCCGCTGCTATAGGTGAGCGATACGGCGCAGGCGGCCTCGAAGCCGGGCGGGCATTTCTCGAAAAGATCATCCAAGTTCCTTTACACCTGCCACCTGCTGATAAAATGAGTCTGCGGCAGATTACCTTCGAAGGTGTAGATCATGCACTCAGTCAAGCTGGAATTATTCTAGATCAGCGCCAAATCGATATATTCTCGCGTTATTTTGTGGACGGGCTTGAGCCTAAGTTGGAGACTCCCAGGATTGCAAAACTCTACACAAATGCATTAATGTTTGCGTTACCGCTTGTAAAAGGCGAAGTGAATGTTGCCGAGTTCATGCTAATTGAAGGTGTTCGCGTACTTTATCCAAAACTCTATGCGGCTATTCGTGACAATTCTGAAATGTTCCTGAAAGGTGAGCCTCGTGATGTTTTGAGAGGCTTGGAGCGACAATCTTCCCCTATCGACAGTCTTATCGAGAAAGCGATGCCAGCGTCATCTACGAAAGAGCGTGAACAGGTACGGGAACGGTTGCTCAAGCCATTATTTCCTCGAATTGGTAACTCAACGTATGGGGGCGATTGGGAGGAGAAGTGGGCCGGAGAAAAGCGCTTATGCTCGGCTCGATATTTTAAGCGCTATTTCGTTTATGGGGTGCCTGAAGGTGATATAGCGGATAGTCACCTGAATGGCCTGATAGATGCACTAGTCGCATCTGATGTAGATGAGCAACGTAGGCTTCTGAGTGCTTACGCCACGCGTGCAATGCCGCAGTTGATACAGGCGTTGCGTGATCGCGTGGATTTTATGAACGAAGTCTCTGTGTTGCCTGTCGCAATTGCGATTGCTAAAAATGGCGATCTCCTTCCCCGAGAGAGAGGACCATACGTACTTGGTGGCACGATGATGCAAGCTGGAATACTCATATCCCAACTTATGAGGCGTATTCCAATGCCCAATCGTCAGGCTGCTGTTGAAACAATTGTTCAAGCAGTTTCGCCTTTAAAGATGGGGGTTGAGTGTATTCGCTGGCTTTTACATTGGCCTGATAGGCATGAGCAACATCAAGTTCTTCCGATGGAGGAAAATGACGTTATCTATAAATTGTTTGCCGACCGTATATATGAAGCTAACGTCTCTATACCGATATTTGAACAGGCAGGAGGCGACGCACCTCAACTTTACTGGTACTGGCAAAAAGGCCGGAATAAGGAAGAGGTCGAAGTTGTGCTGCGGGAGTTATTTGAAGCCGAGCCTGCCCGTATGGATGAGTTTTTGGGAACCTACATAGGTGAGGGATGGGAGGTAGACAGTGGTCTACCCGTAAGATCGGACCTTCGGCGTGAAACGTATGATTCAATAGCCTTATTGATTGATCCTAGCTACATCAACGCTAATCTTCGCTCACGCTACGGATCCGAGTTGGATGCCCCAGATTACTATCAGGAAGGTCCGCCTGCGCGGTTAACAGCCCACCAGTTTGCATTCATTCACAAAAGTGTATTGGCTGAAGAGCAACTTCAAGCAGAGGCTGGATTGGCCTCAGAAGATCCGCCAGAAAAAAGTAAAGAATGATTATAGCTATCATAATGCTTGGCCGATATTAGTCGGTCGTTTAGCATTGCTATCAGTCATGCTTGAAATAGATTTCGGGCAATATACGGCTAGAAGGACATAATCGTAAGTAACAGCCCCCGCCCCTAAAAATTAGGGGCGAGGTAGCGTTTTTTCTAATACAGTCTACTGAGGTTGAATGTTTGAAGCCTACAATAGGCTGCCGTATTCAAAGCGTTTCTCTCAGTAATTTTATGTACCAGCTAACAACTCCTCTGTTTTTGCTCTTTATTTTATATTCATAATTAATTAGTTCCTTTCCAGCTTCAAGACTTTTCTTTAACTCCTCACTGGCTTCACTCTGAGATAAACCCTTCGTGATGTCTTTTTCAGATTCGCTCAGAAGCTTATCCCGGTACGCATAATCCATTTGGTCAGAAAGCTGATATTTATTTTTTTCCATTAGTGAGTAAGCCTGCCTGCTCCACAACTCTAGGTTGGCGCGCTCAATTTTTAAATCGTCGCCGGAGGAGTCTTTGGCTGTGTCTAACTGGATTTTTGAGATTGCAGCTTTTATGTTTTCATAAGGAGCGCAACCTACCTTTTTTATTTCTTCATTTTTAGGACTGTCAGGCCGAGTCCAACGTCTCAAAGCGGTAGCGCATTTTTCATCGAGCGGTGCAGTAAGGGTATACCAATCTAAAGCTTGGATGAATTTTAGCTTTTGAGACTGTGTTAGCTGGTTACTCGCAGAGAGTGTGCGAATTTTTTCTTTGTCTAGTGTTGCTCTTAGTCGAATTAGCTGGTTGTTTTTTTTATCTATTTCTTCTTTTAAAATATCCAGCCGGTCTCTATCGTTAGCAAGTTTTTCGGTCAGGAGGCTCACTTCGCTTCGAGCTGATTCAACCTCTTTAAGCTGTGTCGTATAGCTTGCGTTGAGAAAGTTTAGACGCTCTTCTGCTGCAAGTTGATCAATTTGGATTTTGGCTAGTTGCTCGCTTGCTAATTCTTTCTGGTAGAGAGGGATCACCGAGTACCAAATAGTAAATACAGCAATGATCACCAGTGCTATCTGGCTAATTGAAGTAAGACGCTGCAATATTAAGTCTATTTTGCCCATGCCTAACTAGTACTCCTTCACCATGTTCTTCACGAACATCTTTAATAGCGCCGGAAAAAATTATGAATATCCGGGTTAGTTTTCAAAGCCAAGGTCATGACCGCTATGGACTGAGTGAGAAGCACATCGTCTCTTTCTGATCCCTCAACGAACAACGTATCGCCTGGTCCACCGTCTTGATACTTAGCGCCGTGAACGAGATTGTTTCTCGTTCTGCGAAGTGCGAGAAACAGATCTCTAGTGTTTTCAACAGAACCAACATTTTTCCATCCGAGCGCACCATTTTCTAGCTTCACTTGTTTTTTGGGTGGGTGGTCTATCAAGTCAGGGGCGATTTTTTGTGAGACGACTTCATCTAGGAAACCAGGACCAAGGTCGCGGGCGAACCGATCCCAATCAGGTTCGACGCTGTTATGGTCCCCAACCGCATATGTCCCTGAACGCTTCAGTGCACACTCAAGTCTTGAGAAAACAACGAAAAAATCCATTGCTAGCCTAGGTAATTCGGCCTCAAGCGCCTGTTCGACCAAGTTCATACTACCCCCTCCTGCAAGATTTGCAGTCACGATCCGCGGCAGAAATCTTCTAATTGATTGTTGCATATAAAGGTGCACAAAAATGAAGACCCCACCTCGAATCAGAAGCCGTTGTAGCAGTTAAGGTCTCACTTAAGGGTGAAGATAGCTCCTAAAAACTGTCCGTCCGCATATGACTGGTTGATGTGTTTCGTGACGGACAGTTCTGGATTTGAAAGGCTGGTAGACACTCCATAACTGCGTTTAATGAGTAAAAATTTAGACGCAAGATAACTCGAAAGCTTACTTGTATACTGTGCCGAGAATGAGCACTGTCTCTTGCATAATAATGTCGCGTCAGCCTCTCTCATCGAGGCCTAAATGGAAGGTGATCACATTGAGTGAAGCGGGTGGACCAGCAACCCAGGCGGGCGTTAGATACCAAGATCAAGTCGCGGCTCTTTACCTCGGACGAATGATCGACCCACGTGAGCGACCTCGGCATGATCAGCCGGTTGAGGTGAGAATAGAAGCACCTCAGAGCGTTGACGATTTTGTCGTCCAATTTGCAGACGGAGGACGTCGTTTTTTTCAGGTCAAACTGTCTCTGGATGCTAATGGCTTGGCGTGGAAAGCACTCTGGCCATCGTTTCTCCGCCAGTTGGAAACCAACTTTACTTCGGATGATCGATTGGAGCTCGTTTTGGGGGCGTCATCCAGCCTTGCATCCCAGTTATCGGAAATCACCAAGCGGCACGAAGGTTCAGATCTCAATGAATGGCACAACCGTCTGACTAATGGTCAGCGCAGACTTGTTTCATCGATTCAAGAGCTTCTTTCCAACGATATTCAAAACGTCTGGCGCGTCGTCAAGCACCTCGACATAAGCATTTGGCCAGCTGACTGTTTAGTACGGGATTTTTTGCCCCAATGGATGCCCCTCTCAACAGTTCCTAGCACCATACTTTTTAAGGCTCTGACGGACATGGTTTGGGAGGGAGCCCATGTTCGGATGCGCTTTGATGGAGCTACGCTATATGACCGCCTCCGGTCCGAAGCTCTGATCATCGTCTCTGACCCTTCGAACTGGGGGAGCGCGAAATATCGTGATGCTATTGCGGCGCTCTCTATGATCGAGGTTCCAGGAACTGAATTCAGTCACCAACTCGAAGGGGCTTATCTTTGGCCTAAATGCCTTCGATATGATCGAGACCGCCAACCTGACTTTGACGATGACCTCCCAGGGTGGCGGAATATCCATGAGGAGGCACTTGTTGATCTTTGCGACTTCCCCAGCATCGACCTAGGGGCCGTGGTCGTAATCGCAGGCCCGGGATTTGGAAAGACCACACTTGTTCATGCGATTGCACGAAAGGTCGCTCTCACAGGACTCCTCCCGGCGATAGTTCCGATCACCAAACTTTCCGATTCGGACCTATCTATCGCTGACTACCTTTCGCAGAAATTGAATGGCGAGTTCGACGTTAGGATTGACTGGCGCGCTGCGGCCAATGCCGGAGCGCTTGTATTGCTGCTGGATGGGTTGGATGAAGTGTCCAATGACCGGCGAACTTTAATATTGGAGAGGTTAAGGGTTTATTGCGCTACTCATTCAGGCGTGCGCTGGTTAATGACAGTGCGAGACGCAGCAGCGTTGTCCCCGCCCAGGGACGTAACGATGGTGGAGCTGATGCCTCTGAGAGATGAAGATATAGCTCCCTACGTTGACTTTTACCGACCAGGTGAGCCCGGTCTAGCTCAAACTTTGCTCGATCGGATAGATGCGCGTCCAGATTTAGCGCACCTCGTGCGTATTCCCATTTTTCTCGCTTTATTACTAGTCATGCGCCAAGAGCACGAAGATCTGCGTCGTAGCGACTTGCTTGACAGTTATCTCGAAACTTTATTCCGCCCATCAGCTTTTAAAAGTACCCAAAAATTCGATCCAATCGACACCACGATGCTACGACGGATTGCCGAGCACGCAGCGTTCGACGCGCTTGAGACGGACACGCTCGGCTTGAGTATTAGAGGGCTTGACCGGTGTATTAGGGACTTAGCGCCAGCCCTTCGTACTGATGATGTACGTGAAGCATTGATTCGTCGCGGCGTGTTGAGGAGAGAGGGGTTGGTGAGGTTAGCCTTCCCTTTTCCAATAGTTCAGGAATACCTCGCTTCTGCTGAACTGCTTGAATCTCACCTCGACCAACTCGCGCAACGGCTTTTCAAGATCGCTAAACGTCCATGGGCACAGGCAATACAGTTTGCTCTTGAGCGCCATCCTGATCCGGGCTCCCTTATCGACGAAATTCTTGAGCAAGAGGATGACGTTTTTCACACCGGCTTGCGATTGCTCGGTAGATGTTTGGCCAACGGTATGACAGTCACAAACGAACAAAGGCAGTCGATAGGAGACCGAATTACCGAAATTTGGGGAAACGTGTCATGGCGGACCAGCAGATTAATAGACGGAATCATCGTTGATGCGTTTTCGCTTCCCTTGCATTCAGCAGTGCGGGCGAGGCTAGGAGAGCGTCATCTTCTGCACAACGGTATCGGCACAATACTTGCGAGGCATCGAGACGCGAGCCTCACATTAGCTGTTCTCAGCGAACTTCTGGACGGCGATATTGAGCACATGCTCAATATCAGCGACTTGCAGCAGGAGGTGAACCGGCTCGGAACTAGTGCGTTCGATCTATATATCGCCCGAAGCCGTCTTTTCCCAAGAAAAGTCGAAGATGGACAGGCAATCAGTTGCTTGATCGGTCATATGAGCATTGGTTGCGTAGATAAGGACGTCGCATTCGCCGCCGCCAGCGATGAGACCCTACCACTTGAAGTCCGGCTAGTCGCCTGGAGCCATTCGATGCGCAAGCTTGAGCCCGCGATTGAGGAACTCATCGTTCTGGCGATGGCGAGTGATGGGTATCATTCGAGAGCGTCTGCTGCCCAGGCCTTATCGTCGCCGCAAGCTGATACTGCGTCGATTTTACGTCTTTTGCGATCGCCGCAAGTGCCGGAAGAGCAAGCCTTGCAGACCATGGAGCATTTGATTGGTGACTGGGGTAAGGTCGGGCGCTCTGACAAGGTCAACGAACTGTTAGCCGCTGAAGATATTAGCGAAAAGATGCGTGATATTGCCTCGCTCTATGCTGTTAATTCAGGGAATCTGGAAGCGTTTGATACCTTGCTGGACCGCATTCACCTGATGAGCGCTGATATGGTTAGTGGCACGGTTATTATGTTCGGACATGTGCTTGATCGCTCTCGCGTGGATCGAGCTGTATCGGCAATAGCACGCCGACGGTGGGAGACGGGGGATCGTCTCTTAATCGCTGGCTCTCTATCGACGGGATTAACCTATCGATTGAATATGATGGGAGTAGCCTCGGGTACTTTAGAGCCCTCACCACCTCACCCGGGCCGCACAATTCCTTTCAGCTTGTTTGAGCAGTGGATAGCTCAAGCTGACTATAAACCACATGAACACCTTCGGCTTACACTGGATGCAGTGAGACTCGGCGTACCTGGCATTGCTAAAAGCCTACGTCCACTCTTCGATTCTGTCATAGCCATGCCAGCCAGTGGAAAAAGTGCTGACGGCAGCTTAGAAGGAAGCGCCGTCGAGGCTCTATATACCATTGGTGATTCACCTCCGCTGATCGAACTTGAACGCCTTGCAAGTTCGGGTACGTATAACTTTGCATCTAGAGTAGTAGGAGTCATTGCTAAAGGAGGCACTATGATCGAGGCGGAGACTCTGATGCGCATATATGAAGCTGTGCCATCGAAGAAAATGCTTCGTTCTGTAATTATGGGCGTGCTTGAACCACTCGCTGGGCGATTAGGTTTACGCATCACTTTCAACGGCGAAAAGCTCACGACTAAGTCAATATGATTCGAGGGATTTCTGAATAGCAAAATTACTCCCCTCAGGGTCGAAAGCGTCCTTTCCCGGATGTCCTATTTGATTAAATCGTAGCTTCGTCAGTGCTAATAAGCTTGGAGTTTATGGCTACCGCTTAGCAAGATTAGCAGGAGTTTAAGGCGCCTAATGACGATTTCGGTGTTCATTTTTCTGGAACACCTTCTGTGCCTGGAAAGAGATGTGTTCCGCCTATCTCTGTTCGGTGTTCCACCGATGAAAGCCATGTATTTCGTGGCTTTCAGAGTTCTCGGAACACGTGGAACACGTGGAACACCGGATTTCGGCCGGGTTAGATATTCAATCATCCCGACGCCCTCTATCTGTGTTGCCTACAGCGGGTAATGGTGGTGGTCACGGGATCCCACTTCTACCTCAGACAACTCGACAGTATCAATGATCGCTACCAAGGGTTAGATAGGGTGTCTTCGTCACCTGTTGACCTAAGACCCAATCGGAGACGGAACCCCCTATAGTCACTTGAATCTGTAAAAACATCGGGGTTCGAATTACCCCAATCCAAATCACCTTCCAAAGGACCCATGAGCAAGGCGGAATGGCCGTGTTTTGCTTGCTGTCTGAGCACTTGGTGGAGGGGGGGGCGAAGTGTGGCGACCCCTCTGCTGCTCGCTGAAGGTGCCCAATGCGACGGGGTGATGGGGGGTTAAAACCGGTACCCCTCAAAAAACGGTGTTCCATGTGTTCCAGGTGTTCCACAAATGCTGAAGGCCACGAATTACTTGGCCTTCAGGCTGGAACACCTTTTTATTTGGGCTGGAACACCGCGTGTTCCAACGGAAAAAGGTGTTCCACGTTGATGGTGTGTCGATTCAGTCCAACAGCAGTTCCTCAACCGGCGGTCTCTCTGGGCCTGTCCTAATTGTATGAGGGCCGACGTAGTCAAACCGGTCCTCCTGGTGAGTGGGAGGTAAGGGAATCCGAATGTCTTGCAAAGAGCCTTGCAGACCCATGAGATACGCGACCTGCTGGTATCGTTTGGCTACTGCCACCAACTCATTAGCGCTGCTTCTTATTTGCTCCGCTCGTTTGTACAGGATTGCCCTCAACAGCTCTTTGTGTGAGGTCTCCAATGCTTGGCCGCACTCTTCGAGTCGTTGGTCGATCTCACCCACTTCCTGTTCAAGTTTAGCGATGGCAGCAGTCCGAGCCAGGTGCTTGCCACGGCTTCTGTCCGACTCGCTGAGGATTGATTGCAGCGCTGTATCTGCTTCGGCCTCAGCAGTCGTATCGCCAGCAGCAATGGCCGCACTGTAGGCTTTAAGTGCTTTGTCATGCGCGGATGCTTTGGCTTCCTTGTCCAGAGCGTCCTCAGCGACCAAGGACGCTAATTTGCGGGCTAGTTGTTCCTTGGTCCTTTCCAGTTCTTGGCGCGTTTTTTGGTGAGCTGCGTGTTTGGTTTGAGCCGCTTTGATTTCAGGGGTTGAAAGCGTGTTTCTTTTAAACATGGGGGTATCTCCATTTACATATGGTGCTGCGAAAGGCTTGCCGGAAAGGCAGGCCGAAATGGATAACTAATTTATGCGGCCTCGATGGAGTGTCCGCTGTCATCCGCCATGAGTGCGGATGAGTTAAAAACGTAGGCGCGGGCTTTAGGCATGCCCGGCAGCCTTACCGATTGAGCGGCTTTGCCATCGCTGCCAGGTTCTAAAATGGCGCGGTTCAATAGCTCTTTGTTAACGGCATTCAGATTCATGCCTTTGAAGACTTCAGTACGCCAAGCCTCTGGCAATACGTAGTAAGTGGTCGTGGTGTGCAATGCATCGCCCAACCCGTGCTCCAGCGTCTTGCGAAATCCCAGCCGGTCAATGGTGCGAGGGCCGTGCTCGTCGATCTTGGCGGCGGCGGACTCCCAGCGGGTGAAACGGCTCTCTCCGAAACGCTCGATCACTTGGCGAAGGCGCGCGACGATGGCGTCACTTTCGAAGTTTCCGGCGCCGCCTCGCTCATTCAGCCAGGCATTGAGACAAACCTTTGCTGCCGTGGTCGCTCCACCCTCAGGCCAACCTGTTATCCCCAAGGCGGTGGCCAACTCCCCCGCAGCGGCGACCAATCCAAACCGAGTGGCCGCACGTTGGGCCTGTCCGCTTGCTAACTCGGGTAGTGAAGTCGAGACAAACCGCTCAATGGTGTGGCGCAAAATGGTCGACCACCCCAGCATCTTTCCGGGTTCACATAGGGCGGACAGGAAGGCAGTTAACGGGGAGCCGTAGTACTTGGTCACCCGTGCTTTTAGAGCGTCTGAAAGCGCAGCCGCATCCTCAAAGCCATTGAGGACGTCGAACATTCCAAGCCCTTTGCTGGCATCGGCCGGCACTGCGAGCATGCGTACTTCCATGCCCGCTTTAAGATCCTTGTTTGCCTCTGCCATGTGTTGCGCCAACGTCTTTTCTCCGGTCGAGAGAAACAACAAACGCCATTCCTGAACGTTACGACCGGCCTGGCCTCGATCATTAGCGCGTGCTTTACCGGCGCCATTGCCCAGCATGTAAACCGTTTCGCCAATGATGCGCGGATCGCACATCCCGATTTCATCGAGAACCAATAAGCCGTCTGAGTGCGCGGCGGCGATGGACTCCAGGGCATTATCAGTCGAGCGCCAGGAGCGCACGCAACGCGGACTCCCGTAGACCGATGCGGCCACCTGCAAATGGGTGGTCTTCCCGCCGGAGCTGTCACCGTAAAGGTGAAAGCCTCCCGACTCATGACCCAGCATGTGCAGTAATGGCCCCGCGAAAGCGGTACTCACGACGAATGTCAGACGGTGGTTGCCAATGCACAGGTAACCGATATGCCGCTGCCATTGTTCGAGTGTTCCGGCCTGACTGATGGGCGGAAGTTGAGCGCCCGCATCGTAGAAATGCAGTTGCTCTTTGCTGGCACCAATCTGTCGCTCTGGAAGCAGATAGGCATCGTCATGCCAACCGAGTCGGTTAACCACTCGGGCGCGTTTGTCACTGTCGTAGCTTTGCAGGTAGCCCTGCAAATCGTTGCGAGCGTTACGCCCTGAGCGATTTCCCGCCAACCGCAAGCCCATATCCACCAGCGGACCTAATACCTCTTTGCCGAAGTCTCCGGCCATGTTACGAGCGGGGATGTTCCAGCGTTTTCTTTCTCCGTCGGGATCGTCCAGTTCAACCAGTAAGCCCCAGTTATGGCCCTTTTCGTCTCGGGTGCGGGCGAGGATTTCCAGGCGAGAGCAGACTGGCCGAGCTTCACCATCATCACCGGCATAAAACACGCCTTCGGATGTGAGCCGAAAGCCACCGGGCAGCGTATTGGTTTTGGATTTCCTAGCGGGTTGTTTGCTAGTGGTCTGCTTGGTTCTGGATGGCTTGTCGCCGGGCGCCGTGAGCGGCAGAGAGAAAAGCTCTCCGGTGCGCTCCAGCTCGGCAAAGTGGGCGGGCGTCCAACCCTTTGCCTGTGCATCGGCAGCATCATCGCCGTCGGCCCACACACCACCCTTGGCAAAGGTCGGTGCCTCTCCATTGAGGCCGGGTCGCTGACTGAACACCGCGAGCGCCAGAACGCGCACAGAGGCCGCTCCCAGCGTGCGCAGGTGCTCGGCCAGCTCATCCATGCACTTGAGCCCTGGCGCATCATTATCAGGCCACAGCAGCACATCGCGCCCAATCAGCGGACTAAAGTCCGACTTGCGCCAAGAGTTCGTTCCGTTGAGCCAGCAGGTGGCCACGTACCCCGGCATTAGCAGTGCGGCGGCGTCGGCAGATTTCTCGCCCTCGGTCACCACGACGGGTGCCACGTTGCGTTGCTTGAGGTGGTCGAGGTGCAACAGCGGGCGCGGTTCCGGCAAACCTTGCCAGCGCCACTGTTGGACACCATTTTTGCCTTTGCACCAGGTCAGAGGAGCAAACACCTTACGCGGATTGCCGCTGTCATCTGGAGGCAGGTCAAAACGGTAGAGCACCATCAACGGCAGGGCGTCGGTGTCTCGATAAATCCAAACCTTTGAGGGCGTTCCATGCTGGCGATGCTTGACCAAAATTTTCGCCATGGCCTCATCAGGAATGGGGCGGATCGCCACCCAATCCGGTGTTCTGCTTTGCGCCGATTTGGTGGCTGTTGAGTCGCTATTTGAGTCGCTAGCCACACCCAGAAACTCGGCGAGTTTGTTGCACGCCTCGACCTCTGTTCCACCATCCAAATAACGGACCAAATCAATCAGGTCGCCACCCTTGTCGCCGGTGGCAAAATCTGCCCAGGTGCCCTTGGCTAAATTCACCTTGAACGATCCGGCGTGCTTGTCGGCGCGAGTTGGATTCGGCGCTGAATATTCCTTGCCGCCATCTTCGCGTTTCCCGTTGGGTAGCCAGTGAGCCAACACTCGGTCAATAGCCTTAAGGGAGGCGGCTTTCACCTGGGCGAAGCTGGGGCGTTTGCCGGTTTTAGCGGGGCGCACGGTCATTGGTCAGGCCTCGCAAGAAATAGCCCGTCCGTGACGTCATCGATGAGTGCTTTTGCCATCTCGCCCAGGTAATAAGACGCCCAACTTAACCGCTCGCAGTTATCGGTCATGGCGGCGTCGAACGCGAATTGATTGGCGAAAAATTGCAGGTGTGATGCGACCTCTAACGCCTCATCGATTGATATGCCTGGGTTGACGCGAAACAGCATCCGACCTTCTTTATTCACCTTGGTGAACTGGGTATGGCCCGGTGTTTTATGTTCGGCTGGCGAGGTCATAGGGCACCTCCATCACGAGGCATTTTGCGAGTGGAATCATGGCCGTGTTCGGCCAGTGTTTTTATGAGAGCCAGTGCGCCGCGTACATCCCAAAGGGTGCCCGCCACTATCGCTGATGGAAGCGGCGGTCTGCCCTCTATGAAGTGTTCCTCAAGCAAGGCCAAGACCGAGTCGGCGCGAATGATGGCGCAGCTGATCGCATCGATCGGTATGCCTGCTTCGACGTCGCCGGAGACGGTCAAAAGCTCTTCTGGCAGAGCAAGGCATTTCGATTTCATTTCACACCCCCTGTGGCTTCCAGGGCGCGTGCTTTTTCCATGTGAGAGTTGTAACGGGCGAGGCGAGAACGGAGGCTGGAGTTTGCGTGTAGAGCGGCGCGAGCCATTGCCCGGTGGGCAGCAGCACGGATTTTGGACGGATTGAGGGCGTGCATGTGTGGAGCTCCCATATCAACTTGAGAGCTGCCACGATCCTTCCTACGGGATTGGGTGGCAGCCATGTGCGGGGTAGGAATACCGGAGATACAGGAACCCGGCCAGGCCGAAGCCTGCCCGCACACAGCCGCCATAACACTAGATCGCGGGCGAAAAAAAACGCCTGCAATCGTGAATTGGGCGCTGGTGCGCCTGTACCTTTGCGGGTTCCTACACCCGGTCGCTGAATTTGCAGCGACGGCCAGAGCATAGCGCTCAGTTTTCCGACGTGCAACCACAAGCGAAGCTTGAAGATTTGCTGGGGGCGAAATACATTGATTGGGCATCTAGATTTACCTCCAACGCCCCCGGTTGCCGCCGGGGGCGTTTTCATTTCAAGCATGAAATTCCCAGCGCAGGTGAAGCAGCGGCAGATAGCCGCCCTCGATCATCGAGCGTGCATACTCGTAGGCAGCTGCTTTTTGGTCATCCTCGATAGCGATGACGCTGAGTTTTTCTGTGTGCATCGCGAGTACGCCCCAGTTGCCGTCAGGCCACGTCATGACGACGACAGTCCGGCCCAGGCTTTCATGCTTATTTCGATACCGGATGAGGCGCTGCATGGCTGTCTGAGACAGGCCGATTTCCTGGAGGAGAGAGAATGGTTGTAATGTCGCTTTATGGGCTACAGACGCTCTCATGCGGCCTCCTTGGCGCGCAGCGCAATGCGTGCTCGGACCCAGTTCTGAACTTCGCTTAAAACCCAGGCTACCGGCGCTCCACGGGCGTTGCTTTCGCTGAGTTTGACGGGGAGAGGAAAGCCGCTTTCCGGCTGGCACATCAGCTTGTAAATCGTGGATCTGGCAAGACCGACGATGGCTGAGACTTCACCTATACGGATAAGCGTAGTGGCTGGATCAAGTTGAAAGGGGAGTGGGGTCCGGTCAGTCATGATCGTCCCCCTCTGGCCCAAATGTAGTCGCTTCCAAAGAAAGAATTTCATTCCGGGATTGGAATATCCACTGAACCACCTCGACAAGGCGATAGCGGTATTGCCCTGCGATCCCTGTCGATGTGAGCGGCTTACCCCGGCGGCGCCAATCCGCAAGAGTTTCGTAGCCTATGCGCAGCGCGTAACCGACTTGTCCTTCAGACAAAAAACCATGAGGAACACTTACGAGCGGTTCTAAATCTCCGATGTTTTTGCTGCAACGGTACAACCAGCGCAATACCTCGGACCTTCGGTATTTGGGCCTGCCGTCGACGTTCGTCCAGTTGAGAGGTCTACCCTTGCGGCGCCATTCCGCAAGGGTTTCGGGGCAGATGCGCAGTGCGTAAGCGACTTGCCCGCCAGTCAAAAACTCATGCGGGCAGTGGGTGACGTTTGTCCGCGCCTGGGTGGGAGCAGCGGTGTTTAGCGATTCTGATGGAGCGGCGTTTGCGTACATATCAATCTCCTGCGTATCCGTGATCGACAGGAGCGAATCTATTTACTCAATGGGAAGTGCGCTTGTTCACTGCCGCTTTTTTTACGCGGAGCCGGAATCACGTTGCCGGCTCTTAGAAGAGCCCGGATTTGCTTCTTGCTCAGTCCAGCACCAGTTTCTGTATCAGCAATAATTCCTGATAGTTCACGAACGCCGCGCCCCTCAGACTTCAGGCGCTCACCCGCACGGCATATTGCGGCATCGCGCTCAGAGTTTCCGGCTCTTCTGGATTCTCCCGACTTAACGCCACCTTTGACTTGCAGGGATAGGAGCGCCGCCTTGATTGGCTTTGTGTCTAGCGCGACCAGCTTAGTCAATAGCCAGCCCAGTTCATTAAGCTCAGCCTTGCTCAGAGGTTCAGTCAAGGACTTTTCAGCCAGTAGGATGGCGGAATGTGCTGAAGTGATCCGGAGTGATTCAAGTGGCGAACGGGCTTTGTTTTGCCCCGCTAAAACGGACAAGAGGCCATTAATCACTGAGATTCCGGGAGCACCGCCATCTTGTCCGAACATGACTTCTTGCTTTAACCGGTCAGCGCCCCAGCGAGTGTCATCATTGAAAAGAAACCCCCAGTAGGCCTCGATAGCGCGAACCAGACCTTCAATGCGAAACAGCGCAAGAAATCGAGCATCCCTCATTTAGAATTCCCCGCGCCCATGGTCTGAAAATCAAACCTGCGCCACAAACAGTGCTCCGTGTTCCCTTCTGAACAACTGCCGACAGGAGATAGATGGCGCTGCGTCGTTCTTCCGCTGCTGTGCTGTTTTCTAAGTACGTAGCTTGTTAAGAGGCCAATATTTTCGGGTTTTTTCCGGGAACACCTTTTTTGTGTGGAACACCAGGTGTTCCAGCTAAAATAAAAAGGTGTTCCACCGCTGAAGGCCACGAAATACGTGGCTTTCAGCATTTCTGGAACACCTGGAACACCGTTTTTTGAGGGGGTACGGAAACGCATCATTATTCGACCCTGCCAAAATTCCCTTCGATCACGTTACCTTTCTCCAATCGATCAAGGTAATCGGCATACCACTGCATCATTTTTGTTCGCTGAATTAGGTACTGGGCCTTGTTGTAGACCCCGCGCACACCTGGCGTTTTATGACTTAGCTGGGCTTCAATATGGTCAGCATCAAACCCATGTTCATTCAGAACGGTGCTAGCGATATGCCGGAATCCGTGGCCTGTCTGTCGACCTTGATAGCCGAGTCGGCGTAGAGCCATTAGAAATACCGTATCGCTTCGAGGTTTGGTGCGGTCGCTTCTGCCAGGAAAAAGTAGCGGGTAAGCGCCGGTCAGTATGTGCAGCTCCTTAAGGGCTTCAACGGTCTGACGGCTGAGTGGTACTAAGTGCTCGAGGCCTTTCTTACGGCCTTTGCGTTCCACTGGGATCGTCCAAAGTTTTTTATCTAAGTCGAACTCCTTCCATCTGGCTTCTCGCAACTCACTGGGGCGTACGGCTATTAGGGCTAGGAGGCGTAGACCCAACTGTACATCTTTGGCATGAGGGTATGAGCGAATGGCGCGAAGGAGCGCGGGCAACTCTTCAATGCTGACGTGGGCGAAATTCTCGACCTTGCCTGTAGATAAAAATTTGTGCACCCCTTCAAGGGGGTTGTTTATTGCGCGACCTGTTACACGAGCCAGGTCATAAATCTCCTTGCAGTAGGCTCTGACCCGACTCAACTGCTCAAGAATGCCTTTTTGTTCCATTCCGCGTAGCAGCACCATCCACTCCATCGACAGAATGCCTGTGTATGGGCGATTGCCGAAGATGGGGAATACGTGGAGCTCTAACGCTCCCAAAATCCGTTTAGCGGTGCCGGGATCCCAGGAGGTGAGTCGAGAGGTGTACCACTCGCGTGCAAGTGACTCGAACGTATTGTTACTAGCTGCTAGCTCAGCAGCCCGGCGAGCCTGTCTCGTCGCGATGGGGTTTTTGCCGTCGGCTGCGTCACTGCGAAGCGAAGAAGCCTTCTGACGTGCTAGTGAACCGCTTACCTCGGGATAGCCCCCCAAGCCTAGCCAGCTCCATTTGCCGGCTGGAGTTTTATAGCGTAGCTGCCAGGACTTTTGACCGTCGGGTTTCACGCGGAAATACAGACCGTTGCCGTCCTGCTCCCGGTATTCCTTGGTGTCAGGCTCCAGCCCCGCTAAAACCGTGTCTGACAATGGACGACGCTTGATTTCAGAGCGCTTCATGGGATTGTATCCCCCGAGTTCTATTTTTATCTAAGGATACACAGTGGGATACACGGTGGGAAGATATAGGGGTAGACAGAGGTGAACAGTCAGGAACAAGAAAGCCCGCACAGGGCGGGCTTCTTGGGGTGTTTCGTAGACTGTCTGAGACAGCCAGAAACTAGTATGTGGTGCACCCGGCGGGATTCGAACCCACGACCCCTGCCTTCGGAGGGCAGTACTCTATCCAGCTGAGCTACGGATGCTTGTGCGGGCGACATCATACCCATGTCGACCTTGGGCGTCCATGCTGGTCTTTGGCCCTTTATCAGTAGGAATCTGCCCCACAGAGGCCCTGCGCCGGGCGCCGGTGAGCGATACGTTGGAACCCTGCCGAAACACGCTGATCCGAAAAATCAGGCAAATGCGCCGTTTTCGTTCTTTTTTTCGAACAGACTATTGCCCTGTACCCCCATTGATCCTAGGATTCGTTTGAGATTTCAAACGCTCTGTCTCCCGCGTGCTTGTTCACTAATGGCGCGCGCTGGGGCTGATTTCCCTGACGGCAGCCCACAAGGCGCCTTTCAACAACTCTAATTCGCTCCGCGTGCGCGCGGTGCTGTTAAGGAAAGCCGACATGCAGCTCAAAGATTCCCAGTTGTTCCGCCAGCAAGCCTTCATTGATGGCGCTTGGGTCGATGCGGACAACGGCCAGACCATCAAGGTCAACAACCCTGCCACGGGCGAGATTCTCGGCACCGTGCCAAAGATGGGCGCCGCGGAAACCCGCCGCGCCATCGAAGCTGCCGACAAGGCCCTGCCGGCCTGGCGTGCGCTCACTGCCAAGGAGCGCGCCAATAAGCTGCGCCGTTGGTTCGAGCTGCTGATCGAAAACCAGGAAGACCTCGGTCGCCTGATGACTCTCGAGCAAGGCAAGCCGCTGGCCGAAGCCAAGGGCGAAATCGTCTATGCCGCCTCCTTTATCGAGTGGTTCGCCGAAGAAGCCAAGCGTATCTACGGTGATGTGATCCCCGGCCACCAGCCCGACAAGCGCCTGATCGTGATCAAGCAGCCAATCGGCGTGACAGCCGCGATCACCCCGTGGAACTTCCCCGCTGCCATGATCACCCGTAAAGCCGGCCCGGCCCTCGCCGCCGGTTGCACCATGGTGATCAAGCCTGCCTCGCAAACCCCGTTCTCGGCCCTGGCCCTGGTTGAGCTGGCGCACCGTGCCGGTATCCCGAAAGGCGTGTTGAGCGTGGTCACCGGCAGCGCCGGCGACATCGGCGGCGAGCTGACCAGCAACCCGATCGTGCGTAAATTGTCCTTCACGGGCTCCACCGAAATCGGTCGCCAGCTGATGGCCGAATGCGCCAAGGACATCAAGAAAGTCTCGCTGGAGCTGGGCGGCAACGCGCCGTTCATCGTGTTCGACGACGCCGACCTGGATAAGGCCGTCGAAGGCGCGATCATCTCCAAGTACCGCAACAACGGCCAGACCTGCGTCTGCGCCAACCGCCTGTACATCCAGGATTCGGTGTACGACGCGTTCGCCGAGAAACTCAAGGTGGCCGTGGCCAAGCTCAAGATCGGCAACGGTCTGGAAGACGGCACCACCACCGGCCCGCTGATCGACGAAAAAGCCGTGGCCAAGGTTCAGGAGCACATCGCTGATGCCCTGAGCAAAGGCGCCAAGCTGTTGGCCGGTGGCAAGGTAATGGAAGGCAACTTCTTCGAGCCGACCATTCTGGTTGATGTGCCGAAAAACGCCGCTGTGGCGAAGGAAGAAACCTTCGGCCCGTTGGCGCCACTGTTCCGCTTCAAAGACGAAGCTGAAGTGATCGCGATGTCCAACGACACCGAGTTCGGCCTGGCGTCCTACTTCTATGCCCGCGACCTGGGCCGTGTGTTCCGTGTGGCCGAAGCCCTGGAATACGGCATGGTCGGCGTCAACACCGGGTTGATCTCCAACGAAGTGGCGCCGTTCGGCGGCATCAAGGCTTCGGGCCTGGGCCGTGAAGGCTCCAAGTACGGGATCGAGGATTACCTGGAAATCAAATACCTCTGCCTGGGCATCTAAGCCCGGCGAGAGATTGCAGCAAACGCAGAGGGCACGAGAGCGCTGACCCTTTGCGTGTTTCAAGACGTTATTCGTAGTGGCCGGGAAAGCTGTGGCAGTCGATCATCGCATGCTGCCGTAGTTGCCTCCCCGCCACGTATTCCTTGGACCACGCCACCCGATGAGTGGCGAATGAGGACTTTATGAGCAAGACCAACGCATCCCTGATGAAACGCCGCGAAGCCGCTGTACCGCGCGGTGTTGGCCAGATTCACCCGATCTTCGCTGAATCCGCGAAGAACGCCACCGTGACCGACGTTGAAGGTCGCGAGTTCATCGACTTCGCCGGCGGTATCGCCGTGCTGAACACCGGCCACGTGCACCCGAAAATCATCGCTGCCGTGACCGCACAGCTGAACAAGCTGACCCACACCTGCTTCCAGGTTCTGGCCTACGAGCCTTACGTTGAGCTGTGCGAAAAAATCAACGCCAAGGTCCCAGGTGATTTCGCCAAGAAAACCCTGCTGGTCACCACCGGTTCCGAAGCCGTCGAAAACGCCGTGAAAATCGCCCGCGCTGCCACTGGCCGTGCCGGCGTGATCGCCTTCACCGGCGCTTACCACGGCCGCACCATGATGACTCTGGGCCTCACCGGCAAAGTCGTGCCTTACTCGGCCGGCATGGGCCTGATGCCTGGCGGCGTGTTCCGCGCGCTGTTCCCGAACGAACTGCACGGCGTGAGCGACGACGATTCCATCGCCAGCATCGAACGTATCTTCAAGAACGATGCCGAGCCGCGTGATATCGCTGCCATCATCATCGAGCCGGTACAGGGCGAAGGCGGTTTCTACGTCGCGCCTAAATCCTTCATGAAGCGCCTGCGCGAACTGTGCGACAAGCACGGCATCCTGCTGATCGCCGACGAAGTGCAAACCGGTGCCGGCCGTACCGGTACCTTCTTCGCCATGGAACAGATGGGCGTTGCCGCCGACCTGACCACCTTCGCCAAATCCATCGCCGGCGGCTTCCCGCTGGCCGGTGTGTGCGGCAAGGCTGAATACATGGACGCCATCGCTCCAGGCGGCCTGGGCGGCACCTACGCCGGTAGCCCGATCGCCTGCGCCGCTGCGCTGGCGGTGATGGAAGTGTTTGAAGAAGAGCACCTGCTGGACCGCTGCAAGGCGGTTGGCGAGCGTCTGGTCAGCGGCCTCAAGGCTATCCAGGCCAAGTACCCGGTCATCGGTGAAGTGCGTGCACTGGGCGCGATGATCGCGGTCGAGCTGTTCGAGGGTGGCGACAGCCACAAGCCGAACGCCGCAGCCGTGGCTGCCGTGGTGGCCAAGGCGCGTGACAAGGGCCTGATCCTGCTGTCCTGCGGCACCTACGGCAACGTGTTGCGCGTGCTGGTGCCGCTGACCTCGCCGGATGAGCAGTTGGACAAAGGCTTGGCGATCATTGAAGAGTGCTTCTCCGAGTTGTAATCGGATGCTGATCTGATCGATAGAAAAAACCCGCTTCGGCGGGTTTTTTTATGCCCAGTGCCGCACATTCAGGCGTTGTTCATTGTACGTAGGCGCAACCATTGTCTAAGGTGCAAGCATTGCCGATGGAGCGTGCTGGATGACTGCTGTTGATTTGCCGGCTGTACCCCGAGTGTTGATTGCCGAGGCGGACCCTTGGTCGCGGGATCTGCTCAAGCAAGTGCTGTTGAATGTGCGCTGTGATGCGCGGCTGGATGTGTGTGCCGATGGCCAGCAGGCCGCCACACTGCTGCGCGAGAAGGCCTACGACTTGATCCTGGCGGATTGGGAGTTGCCGGGCATCGATGGCCTGAGCTTACTGCGCAACGTGCGTCAGACGCGTCGCTCGCCGTTGCTGCCGTTTATCCTGCTGAGCAGTCGCAATGACAGCGCCAGCGTGCGCGAAGCCTTGCCCCTGGCGCCCACGGCGTACCTGACCAAACCCCTGAACATGGAAAGCCTGACCCAGCGCCTGCAAGACTTGCTGCTGAACGAGGGCGAAAACGTGTACTGCGAGATTCCGCCGCTGGCGCCCGGCACGACCTTGCCGGTGTTCCTGGAGCGCCGCCGCGAAGCGTCCGACGGCGCGCCGTTGCGGGTCGACGTGAAAGCCGCCGTGCAATACGGCCTCGGGCCCGACGGCCTGGACCTCAAGCGCCTGGAAGACCGCGTGCGCATGGACCCGCAAATCACCGCCGTACTGATCGCCGCCGCCAACAGCGCCGGTCACCATGGCGCGCCAGTGCAGACGTTGCCTGCGGCGCTGCACAAGCTGGCTGCCGGGCAAAGCATGAACCTGATCCTGGGTCTGGCCCTCAAGCACAACGTGGTGCTGGGTGACCCTGCGCTGGTGGCATATGCCGAGCGCCACTGGCAGTTGTCCCAGGACACCGCCGACTACGCCCGCCGCTTGGCGCGCATGCTGGACCTGGACCATGAGCGCTGCTACAGCGCCGGCATCCTGCATCGGTTGGGCGACTTGGCATTGTTGCGTTGCCTGGAAGACTGGCGCCAGGGTGGCGGCGAGTTGGATGACGAGGCGATTGGTGAGTCGCTCTACACCTTTGGCGCCGCCTACGGTTCGGCGCTGCGCGCGCGCTGGCGTTTGCCTTTGGAGCTGCGCCAGTTGATCGCGGCGATTTATTCCCTGGAGGGCGGGGTGTATGCCCGGGATGCGCTGGTGGTGAACCTGGCGGCGCAAATGGCGCGGTTGACCGAGCACGAAGGGCTGGAAGAGTTGGCGGCGGGCAAGACCGCGCGGTTGCTGAAGGTGGGGTTGGCCGAGCTGATGCGGGTGCGCAAGGCCTAGTATTCAATGAGTTCAAATGTGGGAGGGGGCTTGCCCCCGATGAGGGAGTGTCAGTCAACTAATAAGTGACTGATACACCGCTATCGGGGGCAAGCCCCCTCCCACATTTGTCCGGTGTATATCCTTCAGCCCGCGATCACTCGATTCTTGCCCAGGCGCTTGGCCTCATACATGGCTGCATCAGCCCGTGCAAACAGGCTGTCGAGGGTCGAGTCGGCTTCGCTGAGGCTGGCTAGGCCTTGGCTGATGGTCACGTTGAACGCGTGGCCTTCAAAGCTGAAACTCAGTTCCTGAATCTCCTTGCCCAGGCGCTCGGCCACTTGCAGTGCCATCTCGGGTGCGCACCCCGGCAGTACGGCGGCAAACTCTTCGCCACCAATGCGCCCGAACAGGTCGCCACGGCGTAATACGCCTCGACCGCTCTCGGCGATACGCCGTAGCACCTGGTCGCCCTCCAGGTGGCCGTAGGTGTCGTTGACGTCCTTGAAGTCATCGATGTCCAGCAGCAGGAAGGCCAGCGGCGCGCCTTGGGCGCACGCGGTGTCGAACGCCTGGTTGGCGCATTCGAAGAAGTGCCGGCGGTTGCTGCTCTGGGTCAGCACGTCGGTGGTGGCGAGACGATGCAGCTCCAGCTCCAGCTGCTTTTTTTCGGTGATGTCCTCGGCCATGCCGACCACGATCAGCGGCTCGCCGGGTTCGACCTTCTGGTTGATGTAGCATTTGTCGCTCAGCCAGCGGATCTGCCCATCGGCGGTGATGATGCGGTACTCGCGGTCTTCCACGGCGCCCTGCTCCAGCACGCGGGCCAGGCTGTGTTCGGCGTAGTCGAGGTCTTCGGGGTGAATGCTGTTGCGCCATTCCCGATGGTCGGCCAGCAGCAGGCCAGCGGAACGGCCGAATATCCGCTCGTAGGCCGGGCTCACATAGAGCACACGGCGCGTCTCCCAATCGATGGCCCAGAGCACCGCGTTGACGCTGACCAGCAACGAACTCAACAGCTGCTCACGCTCGCTCAACCGCTCGACTTCTCCTTGGGCATGCACCAGCGCCAGCAGGGTGGCAGCCGCAGCCGGACGCGGATTTTCAGCGACAGGCGGATCGGGCAAGTAGGGATTTTCGTGAACCATCGGCACAACTCTCTCTGGGCGGGCCGCAGGATGGAACAGCGGTCACTACAAGGGGCCACCATGATGGCGAAGTGTTCATTGAGAGAGGCGAATTGCAGTGAAGTTCCGTCAACGGTACCGATTGGCGGTGCCCGGTAAATGACGTCAAAAAGCCGATGAGTGGGAGGGAAGGCCCTCCCACAGCATGGTCAGACCGCTGCAGGACGCAGGGAATAAGTCTTCAATTGGTGGGCAAAATCCCGCAGGGACTGGATGCCGCTGGCCTCGGCCTCATGCACCCATTCCTTGATGGCCGCCAGCATATCGTGGCCATTGGTGCTGGTCTTGAGCCAGATCTGCTGCAGCGCCAGGCGCTTTTCGTAGATCACTTTAAGGGCCTGGCTGTGTTCCAGCATGCCCTGGATGCGCAGGTGGTGGCGGTCGTCCAGCAGGCTGGTTTCACGCGACAGCAAGCGCTTGGCACGGTGGAACTGGTGGCGCACCGAGTGATCGACCTTTTCCAGTTCCTGCTTGACCAGCGGGCCGATCACCAACTTGCGGTACTGGGCCATGATCTGGAAGCGGTTGTTGAGGATCGCCATGGCGGTGTCCATGTCCAGGTGGCCTTTGCCCTCGACGCGGTGGGCAATCGGCGCGACGCGCTGCACCTTGGCCAGGCGCAGGAAGCTGAACAGTTTTATCCACGCCCAGCCCAGGTCGAATTCCCACTTCTTCACCGATAACTTGGCCGAGTTGGGGTAGGTGTGGTGGTTGTTGTGCAGCTCTTCGCCGCCCACGATGATGCCCCACGGCACCAGGTTGGTGGCGGCGTCGCGGCATTCGAAGTTGCGGTAGCCCACGGCATGCCCCAGGCCGTTGATCACGCCGGCGGCCCAGAACGGGATCCACATCATCTGGATCGCCCAGATGGTGATGCCGATGGTGCCGAACAGCAGCAGGTCGATCACGCCCATGATCGCCACGCCCAGCAGCGGGTAGGGGGTGTAGAGCTTGCGTTCGATCCAGTCGTCCGGGCAGTTCTTGCCGTAGATGCGCAGGGTCTCAGGGTTCTCTGCTTCGGCGCGGTACAGCTCGGCGCCTTTGCGTAACACCGTGGACAGGCCCTTGATCACCGGGCTGTGCGGGTCATCGACGGTTTCGCATTTAGCATGGTGCTTGCGGTGGATGGCGGTCCACTCGCGGGTGTTCTGCGCCGTGGTCAGCCACAGCCAGAAGCGGAAGAAGTGTTTCAGGCCGGCATTCAGCTCCAGGGAGCGATGGGCTGAATAGCGATGCAGATAAACCGTGACCCCAACAATGGTCACGTGGGTCATCAACAGGGTGACCGCCACCAGCTGCCAGGCTGACAGGTCAAGAAAACCGTTGTACCACATAGGCTGTATGGCCCTCAGATAAAGAAAAGAACAGCTCATGCATTATCACTAAGCCTACAGAGAAAACCAGCCGCCCTTTCAGATAGGAGTGACGGGATGTTTCTTATTCTATAATCCCCAGCCTTTGTAGGGCGATCGTGTTTTTTGGTTAAGGATTACTGAGCATATGCTGTTTTCATACCGAGGTGCCCTGCGTGCGGGGCTGGTATACCTGCTGGTTTCGATTCTGTGGCTAGGGCTCAGCAACGATTTATTGATCAACTTTCTCGATGACCCGCGGGAGTTGGGGCGCTGGCTGCAGGTGCGCGGGTACGTGTGGGTGGCCTTCAGCGCACTGGCCATTTATCTGATCTGCGCGCGTTTTGCCCGGGCCCATCAGCTGCAGCAACCGCTCAAGGAAAACCGCGAACGCCTGCGCCAGGCTGCGGCGGTGTTCGATAGCACCCGCGAAGGCGTGCTGGTCACCGATGCACAGGGGCTGATCGTGCATGTGAACCGGGCCTTCATGGCGATCACCGGCTATCAGCGCGAAGACGTCTTGGGCCAGCAGCCGAGCCTGTTCAAGTCCGGTCGCCATTCGTCGAAATTTTATCAACAGATGTTCCAGAGCCTCGAGCGCACCGGGGAATGGAGCGGTGAAATCTGGAACCGGCGCAAAAGCGGCGAAATTTACCCACAGTGGCAAACCATCCGCGTGATCCACGATGACCAGGGCCAGGTCAGCCACTACGTCGCGGTGTTTTCCGACATCAGCGCCATCAAGCACTCCGAGCACGAGCTGGCTCACCTGGCCCATCACGACCCCCTCACCGACCTGCCCAACCGTCTGCTGTTTACCGACCGCGCCGAGCAGGCGCTGGCCTCTGCGCAACTGCACAAGCGCGGTTGCGCCCTGTTGTTGCTGGACCTGGACCACTTCAAGATCATCAACGACAGCCTCGGTCATAACGTCGGCGACCAGTTGCTCAAGTGTGTGGGCGAGCGGCTCAAGGGGCTGTTCGGCCCCGGCGTGACCCTGGCGCGGCTGGGTGGGGATGAGTTCGCGGTGCTCGCGGAAAGTTGTCCACAGGTGGTGCAGGCGGCGGCCTTGGCGCAGCGTATGTTGGAGGCGATGAAGCAGCCGTTCATTTTCGATGGGCACCAACTGTTTATCAGCGCCAGCATTGGCATCAGCCTGTTCCCCAATGACGCCTTGAGCGCCGAACAGCTGCTGCGCAACGCCGATTCCGCGCTGTTCAAGGCCAAGAGCGCGGGCCGCGAAGGCTACGCGCTGTACACCGAAGAACTCACCGCCCATGCGCAAAACCGCGTGGAAATCGCCGGCGAGCTGCGCCGCGCCCTCGACCAGCAGGAGCTGCGCGTCTACTACCAACCCGTGCACGACCTGCACACCAGCCGCCTGGTTGGCGTCGAAGCGCTGGTGCGTTGGCAGCACCCGGAGCGCGGCTTGGTGCCGCCGGGCGAATTTATCCCCATCGCCGAACGCACCGGGTTGATTGCCGATATCGATGGCTGGGTGATGGACCAGGCCTGCCGGCAGATGTGCCAATGGCTGGCCGACGGCGCGCCGCTGGGTTTTATCGCCATTAATGTGTCCAGCCGCCTGTTTGCCCGACGGGAACTGTACGAGCAAGTCGCCCAGGTGCTGCACGACACCGGCCTGGATCCGGCCGTCCTTGAGCTGGAAGTGACTGAAAGCGCGGTGATGGATGACCCGGAAGTGGCCCTGGAGCAACTGCACCGCCTGCGCGAACTGGGTTTACGCCTGGCCATCGACGATTTTGGCACCGGCTATTCCTCGTTGCTGCGCCTCAAGCGCCTGCCGGTGCAGAAACTCAAGATCGACCAGGGCTTTGTCGCCGGCTTGCCATGGGATGAAGACGACGCGGCGATTGTGCGCGTGGTGATCGCGTTGGCGAAAAGCATGGGCATGCAGGTGCACGCCGAAGGGATCGAGCAGGTGGAGCAAGCGCGGTTTCTGCTCGACCAGCAGTGCGATTTTGGGCAGGGGTATTGGTTTGGGCGGCCGATGCCGGCAAATGAATTGGATTGGGACCGCACGCCCTCTATCAGAACTTGAAATACAGTCAAATGTGGGAGGGGGCTTGCCCCCGATTGCAGTGTGTCAGCCAGCAGATCTGATACTGATACACCGCCATCGGGGGCAAGCCCCCTCCCACATTTGAATCTCTCAAGGCTTAATTTCAGCACAAGCTGCCAAAATCTGCTCGCAACCCCACGTCCCATCAGAAAATTCTTTCTGGTTATATAAACATTCTTAAATAGTATTTTTAAGAATATCCGCGCTTATCTACTATCGCCCTCACGCCGCAAGCAGTGCCGCCACTGCGAGGCACTATTCATTTCAGGAGCGAGACCATGAGCGCATCTCTACGTAGCGTCGACGGCCAGGACGAAGCAGCCATTTTGCGTGAGATCCAGAGCGCCCTGCGCGATCTGCGGTTTGGCGCGGTGGAAATCACTGTGCATAACGCGCAAGTGGTACAGATCGAACGCAAAGAAAAATTCCGTTTGCAGAACCCGGGTAACAAACCGGCTTAAGCAGAAACGGCGATTCGCATGCTAGACCCGCAACTATAAGAAAAAGCCAACACCCCAGAATTTCAGGAGCCTTCTATGTCGTCGATTCGCCGTTATGCCCTGGCCGCCCTGGCCAGTGCCGTGTTTGCCGGTTCCGCCGTTGCCAAGGACTACGAGTTACTCAACGTCTCGTACGACCCTACCCGTGAGCTGTACCAGGACTACAACGCAGAGTTCACCAACTTCTGGAAACAGTCCCACCCGGGCGACAACGTCAAGATCCAGCAATCCCACGGCGGTTCGGGCAAGCAAGGCCGGGCCGTGATCGACGGCCTGCGCGCCGACGTTGTAACCCTGGCCCTGGCCGGTGACATCGACGAAATCGCCAAGCTGGGCAAGACCCTGCCGGAAAACTGGCAGACCCGCCTGCCGGACGCCAGCACCCCGTACACCTCGACCATCGTGTTCCTGGTGCGCAAGGGCAACCCTAAAGGCATCAAGGACTGGGGCGACCTGATCAAGAAAGACGTGTCGGTGATCACGCCGAACCCGAAAACCTCCGGCGGCGCCCGCTGGAACTTCCTCGCCGCCTGGGCCTACGGCCTCAAATCCGGTGGCAGCGAAGCCAAGGCCCAGGAATACGTGAAAGAGCTGTTCAAGCACGTGCCGATCCTCGATACCGGCGCACGTGGTTCGACCATCACCTTCGTCAACAACGGTCAGGGCGACGTGTTGCTGGCCTGGGAAAACGAAGCGTTCCTGGCCCTGAAAGAAGACGGCGGCGCCGACAAGTTCGACATCGTCGTACCGTCCCTGTCGATCCTCGCGGAGCCGCCAGTGGCCGTGGTCGACAAGAACGCCGAGAAAAAGGGCAACACCGAAATCGCTACCGAATACCTGAAACACCTGTACAGCCCGGCTGGCCAGGAGATTGCGGCAAAAAACTTCTACCGCCCACGCGATGCAAAAGTGGCCGCCAAATACGCCCAGCAGTTCCCGAAACTGGACCTGGTGACTATCGACAAAGACTTCGGCGGCTGGAAAACTGCCCAACCGAAATTCTTTAACGACGGTGGCGTGTTCGACCAGATCTACACGGCGCAGTAAGCCAAAGTACCTGTAGGAGCCCGCTTTCTGTGGAAAGGCGCCTACTGTGGTGAGGGAGCTTGCTCCCGTTGGGTTGCGAAGCAGCCCCAAACCCGGCGACCGAGATGCAGCTGATGCAACGCGGGATCCGATTTGGGAGCGCTTCGCCCTCCAACGGGAGCAAGCTCCCTCGCCACAGTAGGTCTCCTTTGCCTATGTGGTGTGCTCCTACAGTGGTTTCTACCTTTTAACCAAGGACTCTTATGTCGCGTCGTATTTCCCCCGTCATACCCGGCTTCGGGCTGACGCTGGGCTACACCGTGGTGTACCTCAGCCTGATCGTACTCATCCCCCTCGCGGCGATGTTTGTACACGCCGCTCAACTTACCTGGGATCAGTTCTGGAACATCATCTCCGCACCGCGCGTGCTGGCGGCGTTGAAACTGAGCTTCAGCACCGCGTTATACGCCGCGCTGATCAACGGCGTGATCGGCACGCTGCTGGCCTGGGTACTGGTGCGCTACACCTTCCCCGGCCGCAAGATCATCGATGCGATGATCGACCTGCCATTCGCCCTGCCCACCGCCGTGGCCGGTATTGCGCTGACCGCGCTGTACACGCCGACGGGGTTGGTCGGCCAGTTCGCCGCTGACCTGGGCTTCAAGATCGCCTACAGTCCGCTGGGTATCACCCTGGCGCTGACCTTCGTCACGCTGCCGTTCGTGGTGCGTACGGTGCAGCCGGTGCTGGCCGATATCCCCCGGGAAATCGAAGAAGCCGCCGCCTGCCTGGGCGCCAAGCCGCTGCAGGTGTTCCGCTACATCCTCGTGCCTGCGTTGCTGCCTGCCTGGCTGACCGGTTTCGCCCTGGCGTTTGCCCGTGGCGTGGGTGAGTACGGTTCGGTGATTTTCATCGCCGGCAACATGCCGATGAAAACCGAGATCCTGCCGCTGCTGATCATGGTCAAGCTCGACCAGTACGACTACCGCGGCGCCACTTCCATTGGTGTGCTGATGCTGGTGGTTTCCTTTGTCTTGCTGCTGCTGATCAACTTGTTGCAGCGGCGCATCGAACGTCCATAAGGAGGCGCGGAACATGTCCCAATCGTCTATTTCCGCCGCGTCCTCGGCCAATGCTGCCCGCCGTGGCAGCGCAGTGTCGCGACGTATCCTGATCAGCCTCGGCTGGCTGGTGTTCTTCCTGTTCCTGCTGCTGCCGCTGTTTATCGTGGTATCCCAGGGCTTGAAAAACGGCCTTGGCGCGTTTTTCACCGCGATCCTCGAACCCGACGCGCTGTCGGCATTGAAACTCACGGTAATCGCCGTGGTGATTTCGGTGCCGCTCAACGTGGTGTTCGGCGTCAGCGCCGCCTGGTGCGTGAGCAAGTACTCGTTCCGTGGCAAAAGCATCCTGGTGACGCTGATCGACCTGCCGTTCTCGGTCTCGCCGGTGATCGCGGGCCTGGTCTACGTGTTGATGTTCGGTGCCCAGGGCTTCTTCGGGCCGTGGCTGCAAGACCATGACATCCAGATCGTGTTCGCCTTGCCGGGCATCGTGCTCGCCACCATCTTCGTCACCGTGCCGTTCGTGGCCCGTGAACTGATCCCGCTGATGCAAGAGCAGGGCACCCAGGAAGAAGAGGCCGCGCGCCTGCTGGGCGCCAATGGCTGGCAGATGTTCTGGCACGTAACTGTGCCGAACATCAAATGGGGCCTGATCTATGGCGTGGTGCTGTGTACCGCGCGGGCCATGGGTGAGTTCGGCGCGGTGTCGGTGGTGTCCGGCCACATTCGCGGCGTGACCAACACCTTGCCGCTGCACGTCGAGATCCTCTACAACGAATACAACCATGTCGCCGCGTTTGCCGTCGCGAGCCTGTTGCTGATCCTGGCGCTCTTTATCCTGCTGCTCAAGCAGTGGAGCGAGAACCGTATCAACCGCCTGCGCAAAAGCGCCGGTGAGGAATAAGTCATGTCGATCGAAGTCCGTAATGTCAGCAAGAATTTCAACGCCTTCAAGGCCCTGAACAGCATCAATCTGGATATCCAGAGTGGCGAACTGGTGGCGTTGCTGGGCCCGTCCGGCTGCGGTAAAACCACCTTGCTGCGCATTATTGCCGGCCTGGAAACCCCGGATGACGGCAGCATCGTGTTCCACGGTGAAGACGTGTCCGGCCACGATGTGCGCGATCGCAACGTCGGCTTCGTGTTCCAGCACTACGCGCTGTTCCGCCATATGACCGTGTTCGATAACGTCGCCTTCGGCCTGCGCATGAAGCCGAAAAACCAGCGCCCGAACGAAAGCCAGATCGCCAGCAAAGTGCACGAACTGCTGAACATGGTGCAGCTGGATTGGTTGTCGGATCGCTACCCGGAGCAACTCTCCGGTGGCCAGCGCCAGCGTATCGCCCTGGCCCGCGCCCTGGCGGTCGAGCCCAAGGTGCTGCTGCTGGACGAACCCTTCGGCGCCCTCGACGCCAAGGTACGTAAAGAGCTGCGCCGCTGGTTGGCCCGCCTGCACGAAGATATCAACCTGACCTCGGTGTTCGTGACCCACGACCAGGAAGAGGCCATGGAAGTCGCCGACCGTATCGTGGTGATGAACAAGGGGGTGATCGAGCAGATCGGCTCACCGGGCGAAGTCTACGAAAACCCGGCCAGCGATTTTGTTTACCACTTCCTCGGCGACTCCAACCGCCTGCACCTGGGTGAAGACCAACACGTGCTGTTCCGCCCGCACGAAGTGTCGTTGTCGCGGCATGAACTGGAAGATCACCATGCGGCTGAGGTGCGTGATATCCGGCCGCTGGGGGCTACTACGCGGGTGACCCTGAAAGTGGAAGGCCAGAGCGAGCTGATCGAAGCTGAAGTGGTAAAAGACCATGACAGCCTCACCGGATTGGCCCGTGGCGAGACCCTGTTCTTCAAACCCAAGGTCTGGCAAAAAGCCTAAGCACACCGCAAAACCAAATGTTGAAATGGGGTCAATGTGGGAGGGGGCAAGCCCCCTCCCACATTTAGATTTCACTTGGCGTTAGATCGCGGCGGGCTACTGGCCCTGAGCGCTGCTCAATCTGCTGCTTGAGCCCCTGCCGCAACCCCAGCAAAAACGCCAATTCCGCCACCACAAACAACGGCCCCACAATCAGCCCGGACACGTCATCCACAAACGCCGGCTTCTTGCCCTCGTAGTAGTGCCCGACAAACTGAATCACCCAGCCCACCACAAACATCCCGACACCGCTGCTGAGCCACACCAACGTGCTCTGCGCCGCCAGCACGTGCCCGGCCCACACCGATAGGCCCATCAGCACGCTCATCAGCACGCCCAGCGCCAGTTCCAGGCGCAGGTAAAACCACGCCGACAACAGCGCGACAATCACCGCAGGTGAGATCCAGAGGCCGCCCACCGCCCATTCAGGGCGTGATAGCAGCACGGCCACCGCCACCACAATCAAGGGGATGCCGATAAAATGGCTGGCGATATTGCGCGGGTCGCGGTGGTAGGCGGCGTATTGACTGAGGTGGTCGACGAGGCTTTTCATTGTTGTTCCTCCTGTAGGATGTTTGATCATGCCCTGTCAGCCTGCGACCAACTGTCAGCTGGGCGACAATCTTCGGAGTTCTCATGGATGTAGAGCAATGGCGCGCCCGGTTGGCCGCCGGGCACTGGTTCAGCCACTTGCCCGCCCCCTTTCAGCATAGCCTGCTGGCCCATGCGCGGCTGCGGCAGCTGACGGCGGGGCAATACCTGTTCAAGCGTGGCGACCCACCTTGTGGCCTGTATGCGGTGCTCGAAGGCGCGCTGCGGGTCAGCGCCGTGAGTGAGCAGGGCAAGGAGGCTGTGTTGAGCCTGGTGGAGTCGCCTTTCTGGTTCGGCGAAATCTGCCTGTTCGACGGCCTGCCGCGCACCCATGATGCCTGCGCCGTAGGGCCTTGCACCCTGTTGCAGGTGCCACAGCAGGCGCTGCTTCGGGTCCTCGATCAAGCCCCACAGTACTGGCGCGACCTGGCGTTGTTGATGAGCCAGAAGCTGCGCCTGAGTTTTATCGGCCTGGAACAGTTGAGCCTGATGCCGGCGTCGGTGCGCCTGGCCCACCGGTTGTTGATGATCATTGAGGGTTACGGCGACATGGACCCCGCAAAACGCGTGCTGCAACTGCCCCAGGAAGACCTGGCGGCGATGCTGAGCCTGTCGCGCCAGACCACCAACGCTTTGCTCAAGGACCTGCAAGCCCAAGGCATCGTGCGCCTGGGCTACGGCGAGATCGAAATCCTCGACCCACAGCGCCTGCGCGAGGCGGCGCACCCCTGAGGGTGGTAGCCTGCACGTCTGATCAATCGAGGTGTGTTATGCGTGTGCTGCTAGTGGAACATGAAACCGACGAGGCACGGCGGATGGCCCAGGGCTTGAACGAGGCCGGCTACAACGTGGAAGTCGCGGCGAATGGCATGGCGGCGCAGCGCTTTGTCGAAAGCACCGAGTACGACCTGGTGATCCTGGATGTGATGCTGCCCGGGCTGAATGCCTGGAAGTTGCAGCAAGCGGTGCGCTTGAAGGGCGCCACGCCGCTGTTGTTTTTGACCACGCCGGGCGGGATTGAAGACCGCTTGCGGGGATTGGAGCTGCATGAGGACGATTATTTGCTCAAGCCGTTTGAGGCCAAGGCCCTGGTGATGCGGGTGAAGAAGGTTTTGCGGCGGGATCGGGGCCGCTGATTGATCTGGAATGTCTGGTGCCTGAGCTATTGCCATCGGGGGCAAGTCGAATCGTCGCACCGCCCCTCCCACATTTGAATGTATTCACAAATCAAAAGGTGGGAGGGGGCTTGCCCCCGATGAGGCCCTCACAATCACCACAAATCCACCTACCGCAACCCATCCCGAAACTGCCCCGGCGTCATCCCCGTCCAACGCTTGAATGCGCGGTTAAAGCTGCTGGTATCAGCAAATCCCAACAGATGACTGATCTCCGCCAACGAACACTGCGGATCCCGCAGATGCAGCAACGCCAGGTTCTGCCGGCACTCATTCAGCAACGCATCAAACCGACACCCCTCATCCGCCAGGTGCCGTTGCAAGCTGCGCAGGCTCAAGTGCAAGGCCTGGGCGACCCGTTCCGCACTTGGCTCGCCGTCGGGCAATTGCGCCTCGATAACACCGCGCACCTTGCGCTCCCACGTCAGCGGTTGCAGTTGGGCCAGGGTGCGCTTGAGCACGGTTTCGTTGTGTTCGGCCAGCTCGGGGTTGGCGTCGTCCAGGTGGCTGTCGAAATCCTGGGCGGCAAATTCAATCCGGTCTTCCTCGGCGGCAAAAAACACTGGCGCGCGAAACACCGTGTGCCACGGCGTGGGGTCGGCCGGTGGCGGGCGGCGTAGGTACACCGCCAGCGGCGCGTAATCGCGGCCCAGTCGGTTGCGGCAGGTGCGCACATAAATCGCGGCAAACGCGTCGATGGCCTCCAGCGCCGGCGCCGGGCTGCCTGGCGGTTGCAACAGACGGAAACGGTAACGTTCGCCTTCGCGACTCAGCTCCAGCGCCAGGGCATCGCTGACCACCTGGTGGTAGCGCACGATGCGCTCGAACACCTCGCGCAGGCTGCCACTGGCCACCAAGGCATACCCCAACGCATGAAAAGTCGTGGGGCTGACAAACCGCGACACTCGCAAGCCGATCGCCGGATCGCCGCTGGCCTGCACCGCCAATTCCCACAGGCGGGTGGTGGCCGACAGCGGGTAGCGTGCATTCGGGTCGTCCATCTGCTGCGGATCCAGCCCGGCCTGGGCGCACAGCGCGGCGCTGTCGAGGCCCAAGGCGTCGAGTTGCTTGCGCAGGGCGCGGGTCCAGCTGGCGAGGGAAGTGGGTTCGGTCATGACGATTGGCGCTTGCGGTCAACAGGTTGGCGTGTGGGGCTAGCAGGCTGCACGTGGGCCTGGTGCAGGATGGAAGCCTCGATAACCAGAGGATGGAAGCATGGACGGTACTTCTGCAAGTCCCCAGCAGATGAACGCGCAACAGCGTTCGGCGCATATCCGTGAAGTGGTGCTGGCCGAAGGCGTGCGCCTGCGCCAGCAGCACCCCTGGCTGCTGCACCAGGACGCGTTGGGCGCGGGCATCCTGGCCGTTGCCCTGCTGGGCATGCTTGGCTCAGCGGCGCTGTATATCAGCGGGCACATGGCCTGGTGGGTGTGCCTGTTGCTCAATGCCTTCTTCGCCTCGCTGACCCACGAGCTGGAACACGACCTGATCCACAGCATGTACTTTCGCAAGCAGCGCCTGCCCCACAACCTGATGATGGGCCTGGTGTGGCTGGCGCGGCCGAGCACCATCAACCCGTGGATTCGCCGCCACCTGCACCTCAACCATCACAAAGTGTCGGGCACCGAAACCGATATGGAGGAGCGCGCCATCACCAACGGCGAGCCCTGGGGTTTTGCGCGGTTGTTGATGGTCGGCGATAACGTGATGTCGGCGTTTATCCGCATGCTGCGCGCCAAGACCTGGGGCCACAAACTCAAGATCCTCAAGCGCTCGCTGCTGGTGTACGCACCGCTGGCGCTGCTGCACTGGGGCGCCTGGTACATCTTCCTCGGTTTCCACGCTGCCAACGGCATCGCCGGCCTGATGGGCGTGCCGATCGAGTGGTCAGCCGGCACCTTGCAGATGATGCAGGTGATCGACATCGCCGCCGTGGTGATCATCGGCCCCAACGTGTTGCGCACCTTTTGCCTGCACTTTGTCAGCTCCAACATGCACTACTACGGCGACGTTGAACTGGGCAATGTGATCCAGCAAACCCAAGTGCTCAACCCTTGGTGGATGTGGCCGTTGCAGGCGTTCTGCTTCAACTTCGGCAGCACCCACGGCATCCATCACTTTGTGGTGAAGGAACCGTTTTACATCCGCCAGATGACCGCCAGGGTGGCGCACAAAGTGATGGCTGAGATGGGCGTGCGCTTCAATGATTTCGGGACGTTTGCGCGGGCCAATCGGCTCGGTTTTCCACCGCCAGCAGGGTCTCTATCAGTGCCTTCGCCGCAGGCGACAAGCGCACCCCAGCGCGGCTGATCACCCCGCAGCGGTTGTTCAGGCTGTCCAGGGCGGGGGGCAGGTTGCGCCAGTGCAGCACCTGCAACTCGCCGCTGGCGAAGGCGTCGACGAAGGCCTCTTCGGCGCCCAGGCCGATGGCGTCGGACTGGCGCACGATGGTCGCCAGTGCGGCGAATTGCTCAAGTTCGATGGCGGGCGCGAAGTCGATGCGCCCACTCAGGTTGGCCAGCAGTTTGCGAATGCCCGGTGCGATCAGGGGCGTGGCCAACGGGTAGTCGAACAGGTCGTTGGTGGACAGGCTGTCCTTGGCCAACAGCGGGTGCCCATCACGACAGAAAAACACGCTGCGCCGGGGCGTCAGGGCCTGGGTCTGGAAGTTCGGTTCGGCTTCGAAGTGGCGCACGTCGGCGATAAAAAATTCGATCTCTTCACGGCTCAGGCTGCGCCCGAGGCGTTCCCAGTTATCCACCTGCAGCGCGCTGCGCACCTTCGGGTAGGTCGTGACAAACCGCGCCATGGCCTGAGGCACCAGGTTGACGGCGGCCACCGCATCGCTGCCAAACCGCACCTCGCCGGCGTCGAGCTTGGTCATGCGCGTCACTTCATGGCTGAGCAACGCCGCACCCTGCACCAGGCTCAAGGCGTGTTGCAGCACCACCTGGCCTTCGGGGGTGGGGCGCAGGTCTTTGTTGGCGCGGTCCACCAGCACGCAGCCGAATTCCTGCTCCAGGCCCTGGATGCTGCGGCTGAATGCCGGCTGGGTGATGCCCATGGCGTCAGCCGCGCGCACGAAACTGCGGTGTTCGTTGAGCGCGATGAAGTAGCGCAGTTGGCGAAGGTCCATGGCGTGCCCGGCATCCTGTAGGAGAACCGGGATTTTAAGGGGGCTTCTTATTCCGTCAACGTAGCTTGATTGTTTTATCTAGACCTTAAATGCATATCTATAGAGCGGGTACTGTGCGGTAGGTCGCCGGGCTGAACACGCGGGTCACCACCAGCATGGCCACCACCGTCACCGTCAGCACCACCCAGGCGCTCACAAAACTGCCGGTCAACTCACGCAGCCAGCCGGTCATCCATGGTGAAATTGCATTGATCAAGAAACCCACGCCCTGCACAAAAGCCGCCAGTTGTCCGGCTTGGCGAGGGTCGCGATGGTGGTCGAGGGTCAGCAGCAGGCTCAGGGCAAAACACGCGCCCAGGCCGAAGCCGCACAAGGCCACCCATACGTGGGGCAATGCCTGCGGGGCGAGGATCAGGCCCAGGTAACCCACGGTCTGCGCCAGCAGGCTGATGCCCAGTAGGGGGCGGCGGTCGATCCCGCGTTGCGCCAGCACCGGCATCAACAGTGCGGCGATCACCTGGAAGATAGTCATGAACGCCAGCAACGAACCGCTGGGCAGCACGCCCCAACCCAGTTGCTGATAGTAGGCCGGCAGCCACGCCACCATGCTCATATAGCCGCAGTTCACCAGGCCAAAATACAGCGCCAGCAGCCACGCCCGGCGGTTGCGCAGGCCCTGGAACGCGGGCGTCACCTGTGGATTCTTCGCCGCGCCCAACGGCAGCCAGGCCCACAGCAGCAAGGCCCCCAGCGCCGGCAGCAACCACACGCCGAGCCCGGCCTGCCATTGCTGGAAATGCGTGGCCACCACCGGGCTGAGCAGCGCCGCCAGCCCGCCACCGGCCATCAGCGAGGCTGAGTACACGCCCATCGCCACCGGCACGCGGTGATGAAACTCGCGCTTGATCATCGCCGGCACCAGCGCCTGGATCAGCGCCACCCCCGCGCCGCCAAGCAACGCCGTGACCAGCAGCGCCGACGCCTGGCCCATCAGCCAACGCGCCAGGCACGCCAGCAGGATCAGCATCAGGCCCAACGCAATGCCGCGCCGCTCACCCAGGCGCGCCTCCACGCGCACGCCCACCAGCGCCACCAGGCCCATGCACACCACCGGCAAACTGGTGAGCAGGGCGCTGCTCTGGAAACTCAGGCCGGTGGCCATGCGGATCTCGCCGAGCAATGGGCTGATGGAACTGAGGATCGGCCGCAGGTTGAGCCCGAGCACAACCAACAGGCCCCAGCCGGCGAGGGATTTATTCAGGGTCATGCAGCGCCCTTGCGATAGATAAATGAGGCGTGAGTATGGGCAGTGGCAAAGGTATTCTGAAATTAAATATAACCATGCCAACCAGTGGCTAATGGAATGATGACCGCCATGTTCGATCCCGTGTTATTGCGCAGCTTTGTCGCCGTGGTCGATTGCGGCAATTTCACCCGTGCCGCCGAGCGCCTGCACCTGACCCAATCCACCGTGAGCCAGCAGATCCGCCGCCTGGAAGACGCTACCGCGTGCCAGTTGCTCGACCGTGACCAACGCCACGTGGTTGCCACCGCCGAGGGTGAGCGCTTGCTGGCCTATGCGCGACGCATCCTCGCGTTGCACGAAGAAGCCGCCGATGTACTGATCAACCAGCAAAGCGACGGCGTGTTGCGCCTGGGCGTGCCGGAAGACTTTGCCGCCGAGCGCCTGATGCCGTTGTTGTCGGCGTTTGTGCAGGCGTTCCCACGGGTGCGCCTGGAAGTCACCAGTGGCCTCGGCCCGGAGTTGCAGCGCCAGTACCGCGGCGGTGAATTCGATGTGTTGCTGGTCAAGCAGATGGGCGACAGCGCTGACTGCCTGGCCTCCTGGCCGGAGCCGCTGTGCTGGGTCGACAGCCGCAGCACGCCGTGCCTGGGGCGCGACCCGTTGCCGTTGGTGGCTTTCCCGGTGGGCGGCCTGTACCGCAATGAGATGCTCCAGCACCTGGAAGTGGCCGGCTGGCGCTGGCGTATCGGCTATTCCAGCGCGAGCCTTGCCAGCGTGTGCTCGGCGGTGGCCGCCGGGTTGGGCATCAGCCTGTTGCCGCGCCGCGTGGTGCAAACGGGGCATGTGGTATTGGGCGCCGACAGCGGTTTGCCGGCGGTGCAGGGCGTGCGGCTGGCGCTCTACGGCCGCAGTGGCTTGGGGGCGGCGGGGCAGAGCTTGCAGCGCCAATTGCTCGATTTATGCGCAAACAGCCCCGGCTGAGCCATGCCTTTCCTGAATATTTTTTATGCCTGAAAAGCATCGAAAAACAACGCCCCGGCTCCAGCCCTTGCTGGCCGGGGCTTTCGCGTTTCGGAATGTTTCGTTTATTCGTTTTAGGTCTATGTATAACTTTAAAGATTACTTTAAGAGATAAGCGTCTGGCCCCGATGATTCAGCCCTCGACGGCCTTCCACGCAGGCCTGTCGGTTTTTTTGTTTCAAAACCGTAGGGAGTGAATCAATGGGCAATGTCCAGACCGCCGCCAGTGCACACGAGGCGCAATGGCGCCAGGCACCGAGTGGTGAGTTGGTCGACCTTGGCCGGCCGCATCGCGCGCCGTTGGGGCAGTTGCGTACGCAGAAGACTCCGAAGCGCTTCTCCAGCCGCCGCGAAGGGATCCTGCTCGGCCTGCTGGTGCTGGCCCTGCACGGTGCGGTGATTTATTGGGTGAGCCAGAAGCCCACCCCGGTGCTGCCGATTGTGCCGCCGGAAATCCCGCCGATGACCATCGAATTTTCCCAGCCGGCGCCGCCAGTGGTGGAACCGCCACCGCCTGCGCCGCCACCACCGCCGCCGCCTGTGGTCGAGCCACCGCCACCGGTAGTGGATGAGTTGGCCGCCAAGCCGGCGCCAAAAAAGATTCCACCGCCCAAGCCCGTTCCCAAACCGGTGCCTAAGCCCGTCGCCAAGCCGGTCGAGCAACCTCCGGCGCCCCCTGTACCGGCGCCACCCGCCCCGGCTCCGGTGGCACCGCCAGCGCCGCCCGCGCCGGCCCCGGTAACACCAGCGTCGGCCAACGCCGCGTACCTGAAGAACCCGGCGCCGGAATACCCGTCACTGGCTCAGCGTCGCGGTTGGGAAGGCACGGTGCTGCTGCGGGTGCATGTGCTGGCCAGCGGCAAGCCGGGCGAGATCCAGATCCAGAAAAGCAGCGGTCGCCAGCAACTCGACGACGCCGCACTGGCCGCCGTGAAGCGTTGGAGCTTTGTGCCGGCCAAGCAGGGCGATGTAGCCCAGGACGGCTGGGTCAGCGTACCGATCGATTTCAAGATTCACTAACTATTGCGCTGCGGTGTGCTGCGCACGCCGCAACTTGTTCAGAGGGAAAACATCATGGCATTAGCATCTCCACTTGAATCCATCGAAAGCGCGGTGATCTGGCTGCTGGTGGTCTTTTCGGTCGCCACCTGGGGCCTGGCTCTGCTCAAGGGCGTGCAGTTCGGTCGCCTCAAGGCACAGGATCGCAAGTTCCATAAACAGTTCTGGGCGGCGTCGAGTCTCGACTCTGCCGCTGAACTGGCTGAAACCCAGCCGGGCGCTGCGGCCCGCGTGGCCCAGGCCGGTTATGCCGCAATCCAGGTAGGTGAGGCGCCGCACGCTGCCGACCTGAGCCAGGCCATCAACCACCAGGATCGTCTCGAACGCGCCCTGCGCCAGCAGATCGTGCGTGAGCGCCGCTCTCTGGAAACCGGGCTGGCCGTGGTCGCCAGTATCGGCAGCACCTCACCGTTTATCGGCCTGTTCGGTACGGTGTGGGGGATCATGGAAGCCCTCAAGGGCATCAGCGCCGCCGGTTCCGCCAGCCTGGAAACCGTGGCCGGCCCCATCGGTGCGGCGCTGGTCGCGACCGGCGTGGGGATCGCCGTCGCGGTGCCTGCGGTGCTGGTCTACAACTATTTCCTGCGTCGCCTGAAGCTTACGGCTGCCGACCTGGATGACTTTGCCCACGACTTCTACAGCCTGGCGCAGAAGAATTCGTTCCGCGTGCTGCTGCATCCGGCCCTGACCAAAACCAGCGCCGGCAACCCGCAAAAAGTGAAGGAGGCGTCCTGAGATGGCCTTCTCCACGCAAGACAGTGACGAGGTGCTGAGCGAGATCAACGTCACGCCGTTGGTGGACGTGATGCTGGTACTGCTGGTGGTGTTTATCGTCACCGCGCCGCTGCTGACCAACGCGATCCCGATCAACCTGCCCAAGACCGAGGCCGTGGCCCCGGTGGAGCAGAAAGACCCGCTGGTGGTGAGCATCGACGGCGCCGGCAAACTGTTTATCAACAAGGACGAAATCCAGCCGGACCTGCTGGAATTCAACCTGCAGGCGGCGAAGGCCAAGGACCCCGATGTGCGGGTGCAACTGCAGGCTGACGATGGAGTGAACTACGGCGAAGTGGCGCGAGCCATGGCGTCTATCGAACGCGCCGGGATTACCAAGCTGTCGGTGATTACCGCACGTTAGTTTCAAACGTCTCGACAATTTTTGGCCGTCTCCTTGGCAGGGTGCGGCCTTTTTTTTGCGTGGGATTCAGGCCGTTTCGAAAATCCTGATATGGAATCGAATCAGTGTGGGAGGGGGCTTGCCCCCGATAGCAGTCTGTCAGTCAACACACCTGTGGCTGACCCACCGCCATCGGGGGCAAGTTGAATCGTCGCACCGCCCCTCCCACATTTTGATCTTTGGGTTTTGAATTTTTGGTTATTAATAAATAGCTTCTTATTCCTTAACGAATATAACCCTCGTCCCTATACTGGTCAGCAACGTTAAACGCTGCAGGAGGGCACACCCATGCACAGCGAGTCGATTCGTTACCTGATCGTGCCGGGCTGGCAAGGATCGCCAGAAGATCATTGGCAAAGTCACTGGCAGAACAGCCTGCCCAACAGCGCACGCGTGGAGCAGGCCGACTGGCTTACGCCGCGCCGCGAAGACTGGGTAGCCGCACTGGCCGAGGCCATTGCCGCCGACAGTACCCCGGTGATCCTGATCGCCCATAGCCTGGGCTGCATCACCGTAGCCCATTGGGCGGCCAGCGCACCGCTGCAATTTTTGCGGCAGGTGCGTGGTGCCTTGCTGGTGGCCCCGGCCGATGTCGAACGCCCCGCCTGTGCCCCCGCCTTGCGTAATTTCGCACCAATCCCAACCGACCTGTTGCCGTTTCCGAGCCAGGTGGTGAGTTCCGACAACGACAGTGCCGTCAGCGCCCCTCGGGCCCTGGAGCTGGCGCGCAATTGGGGTGCCGAGGCCGGAATTTTGTCCGGTGCCGGCCATATCAATGTGAAGTCCGGCCACCAGCGCTGGGAACAGGGGTTCGCTTACCTCTATCGCCTGCAAAGCCGCCTTGAGCACCACGCCCGGCGCACTGCCTGACCTTTTTTCAACGCCCCGTCCCTGAGTGGATTTGGGGCGGGAGCCTGCCATGAGTCATGAAACCTTCGGCCAGCCATTGCTGACCTTCCCCGACGCCGAAAAAAGCCCGCTGAGCATCCGTGCCAAGGCCCTGGTGTTTGTCGACCCGCGTTCGCGCCAGTTGCGCGAAGACCTGGAAAACCTCGCCCCACGTGCCTTGCCCGTGTTGATTCGCGGCGAAACCGGCAGCGGTAAAGAGTTGCTGGCGCGGCATATCCACCGGGGCAGCGACCGCACCGGTTTGTTTGTCTCGGTCAATTGCGGCGCCATCAGCCCCACTTACGCCGATGCCGAATTGTTCGGCTATGCCGCCGGAGCCCACAGTGGCGCGGCCAGCAGCCGCGCCGGGTGGTTTGGTTCGGCGAATGGCGGCACCTTGTACCTGGATGAAATCGGCGACTTGCCGCTGCCGATCCAGGTCAAGTTGCTGGCCGCCCTGGAAAACCACGAGGTCACCCGCGTCGGCGCCCATCAACCGAGCCCGGTGGACGTGCGTCTGGTGGCCGCCACCAGCATCGACCTGGCCCAGGCGGTGGCGGCGGGCAAGTTTCATGAGCGGCTGTTCCATTACCTGAGTGAAGGCCAGCTGGACCTGCCGGCGCTGCGCGAGCGGGTCGGCGATATCCTGTCCCTGGCCGAATACTTTCTGGGCATCTACAGCCAGCGCCTGGACCTGCCGGTGCCGCTGATCAGTGACGCCGCCCAGCGTGTGCTGGAGCACCACAGTTGGCCGGGCAATACCCGCGAGCTGGAAAACGTTATTCACTTTGCCTTGCTGGTCAGCAGCGGCGACGAGATTCTGCCGGAACATCTGAATTTGCCAGTAGTCTGCTCGCCGCTGGAGCAGGTTCAGCGGATCTTCGCCACGGCCAGCGCCGCCGAGCAGGAAGCCCTGCGCAGCTTTCTACGTGACCAAGCCGCTGTATGAGCAAAATGGAATATCAACGTGAATAAAAGATATTGTTCGGGAATAAAAAAACTAGGTATTGTCCATTCCACGCCGCGATAGCACTTCGCTGGCACACCATATAAAAACGGTCGTCAGAGACGCCCCGGAATTTCGATAAGGACACTGCATGAAAAAGGTTCTGTTGTTTACCGCACTGGCGGCTGCCCTGACTGCAAGCCTGGCCCAGGCCAATGAGAAACTGGTGGTTGCTGCCACCCCGGTCCCGCACGCGGAGATCCTCGAACTGGTCAAGCCAGTGCTGGCCAAAGAAGGCGTGGACCTGGAAATCAAAGTCTTCACCGACTACGTACAGCCAAACGTGCAAGTCGCCGAGAAGCGCCTGGACGCCAACTACTTCCAGACCCTGCCGTACCTGGAAAACTTCAACAAGGGTAAAGGCACCAACCTGGTCACCGTTGTCGGTGTACACGTTGAACCCTTCGGCGGTTACTCGAGCAAAATCAAGAAGATCGAAGACCTGAAAGATGGCGCCACCGTGGCCATCCCGAACGAAGGCTCCAACAGCGGCCGCGCCCTGTTGCTGCTGCAGAAGAACGGTCTGATCACCCTGAAAGACCCGACCAATGCCCTGGCCACGCCAAAAGACATCAAGGACAACCCCAAGCACCTGAAATTCAAGGAGCTGGAATCGGCCCTGCTGCCACGCGTGCTTAAAGAAGTCGACCTGGACCTGATCAACACCAACTACGCGCTGGAAGCGGGTCTGAACCCAGCCAAAGACGCATTGATCATCGAAAGCTCCGACTCGCCATACGTGAACTTCCTGGTGGCTCGCCCGGACAACAAGGACAGCGACGCTATCCAAAAACTGTCCAAGGCCCTGACCAGCCCGGAAGTCAAAGCTTTCATCGAGAAGAAGTACAACGGCGCTGTACTGCCTGCGTTCTGATGTAACTCAAAACCCCCTTCAAGGTTTGAACGCCGATGGCTACTACAGCGTCGGCGTTTTTTTATGCCCGAAATTTGCAATGCTTTAGAAATGTGGGAGGGGGCTTGCCCCCGATAGCAGTGGATCAGCAAAAGATGTGCTGACTGAACCACAGCAATCGGGGGCAAGTCGAATCGTCGCACCGCCCCTCCCACATTTGATCTTCATCTCACCGTGGGTCTTCAGCGGCTATTGATCGCCCGGCGCAATGCCACCAGCCACTTCACCAGCTCCTGCGGATCGATTGGTGTTGTTGTGTTCATGATTCAATCCCTCGAATTACAGACCCCTCAACCATAGCCGCCACCGGCCAAACCCGCGAATCCGGGGGTTAGCTTTTTGGGTGATATCAATATTCTATTTGGGTATTTAAATTTTGCTTTTTATACCTTTAAAGTTCGCGCTACCCGACGTTACCCACGCCGGATTGGACTGCGCCCGCTGCATTACCCTTGCGGCGTCATGGACTCAAGATGACCTTCGATTTCGCATTTATCCTCAGCACCCTGCCGGCGTTTCTCAAAGCCGTGGGGGTGACGCTGCAAGTGGGCCTGATCGCCATCGCCACCTCCCTGCTGGTGGCGCTGATCAACGCCGCGTTGCTGGTGTTTCGCACGCCCTACCTGTCGCGCCTGGTGGCGCTGTATGTGGAGCTGGCGCGGAACACGCCGCTGCTGATCCAACTGTTTTTCGTGTACTTCGCACTGCCGGCCCTGGGCTTCAATATCTCCGGGTTCTGGGCCGCGATCATTACCATGACCTTCCTCGGCGGTGCCTACCTCACCGAAGTGCTGCGCGCCGGTGTGGAAGCGGTGCCGCTGGCGCAGATCGAATCCGGCAAGTCCATCGGCCTGTCCGACTGGCAACTGCTGCGCCATGTGATCCTGCCCCAGGCCGGCATCCTCAGCCTGCCGGCACTGTTCGCCAATTTCATCTTCCTGCTCAAGGAGACCACCGTGGTCTCCGCCGTGGCGGTGCCGGAGATTCTCTACACCACCAAGAGCTACATCGCCCTCTACTACAAGACTTACGAAATGCTCGCCGTGCTGACGTTGATTTGCGTGCTGCTGTTCTTGCCGCTGTCGCTGCTGCTCAGCCGCCTGGAAAGGAGGCTCCAGCATGGCCAGTTCGGGTCTTGAGTTGCTATGGGTGTCGTTGCCGCAACTGGGCAAGGGCGCTGCGCAAACGCTGTCGATTTCTTTCTTGAGCATCGCCTTCAGCACGGTCGGCGGCGTGCTGTATGGCGTGCTGCGCACCTTGAACAACCGGCTGATCAACGCGGTGCTGCGGGTTTACCTGGAGCTGTTTCGCGCGATCCCGGTACTGGTGTGGTTGTACCTGCTGTTTTTTGGCCTGCCGATTTTCTTCGGCTTGAGCATTCCGAGCTTCTGGTGTGCGGTGCTGGTGCTGTCGTTGTGGGGCGCCAGTGAAGTCGGTGAAGTGGTGCGTGGCGCGCTGCATTCGCTGCCGCGTGGCCAGCGTGAAGCGGGCTTGTCGATTGGCCTCTCGGACCCGCAGTTGTACGGCTACGTGCTGCTGCCGCAAGCCCTCAAACGCATGACGCCGCCGACCATCAACGTCTACACGCGCATCATCAAGACCAGCTCCCTGGCGGTGCTGATCGGCGTAGTGGATGTGATCAAGGTTGGCCAGCAAATCATCGAGCGCACTTATGAGTCGGTGTTGATCTACGGCGCGCTGTTCCTGTTTTTCTTCTTTATCTGCTACCCGTTGTCGGCCGCCTCCAAGGTGCTGGAACGGCGCTGGGCCCAAGCATGAGTGCATTGATCGAGTTCCAGGGTTTCAACAAATTCTTCGGCGAGCAGCAGGTGCTCAACGGCATCGACCTGAGCGTGCAAAGCGGCGAAGTGGTGGTGATCCTCGGCCCCAGCGGCTGCGGCAAAAGCACCTTGCTCCGCTGCCTCAACGGCCTGGAAGTGGCCCACAGCGGCAGCTTGCGCTTTGCCGGCAACGAGCTGTTGGAGAAAAAGACCGACTGGCGCCAAGTGCGTCAGGACATCGGCATGGTGTTCCAGAGCTACCACCTGTTCCCGCACATGAGCGTGCTCGACAACATCCTGCTCGGTCCGCTCAAAGTGCAAAAACGCGAGCCCCGTGAAGCCCGCGCCCAGGCGGAAAAACTGCTCGAACGCGTGGGGCTGGCCGACAAGCGCGACGCCTTCCCGCGCCAGCTCTCCGGCGGCCAACAGCAGCGCATCGCCATTGTCCGTTCGCTGTGCATGAACCCCCAGGTCATGCTGTTTGATGAGGTCACCGCCGCCCTCGACCCGGAGATGGTCAAGGAAGTGCTGGAAGTGATCCAGGGCCTGGCCCGCGACGGCATGACCCTGCTGATCGTCACCCACGAAATGGCCTTCGCCCGCGCTGTCGCCGACCGCGTGGTGTTTATGGAGGCCGGTCGTATCCTCGAACACAACACCCCCGAGGCATTCTTTACGAACCCGCAGACCGCACGCGCGCAGCAGTTCCTGGAGAAGTTCTCCTTTGTTTCAACACTGCCCAAGAAAACCAAGGAACTGGAGCTGATATGAAAAAGTTACTGCTGCCACTGCTGGCTGTCGCCTTACTGGCCGGCTGCGATAAAAAGGCCGAAGAGCCGGTAAAGCCTGCCGCCGTTAGCTACATCGACAAAATCAAGGCGCGCGACAAGCTTATCGTCGGCGTATTCACCGACAAACCGCCGTTCGGCTTTGTCAACGAAGCCGGGCGCTACGTGGGTTTTGATACCGACATCGGCCGCCGATTCGCCAAGGACCTGCTGGGCGATGAAAACAAAGTCGAATTCGTTGCCGTGGAGCCGGCCAGCCGCATTCCATTCCTGCAAAGCGACAAGGTTGACCTGATTCTCGCCAACATGACCGTGACCCCAGAGCGCAAGGAAGCGGTGGACTTCACCAACCCCAACCTGAAAGTCGCGGTGCAGGCCCTGGTGCCGAACGACAGCGCGGTGAAAAGCCTGGATGACCTGGCTACTCGCACCACAATCGTCACCACCGGCACGACCGCCGATATCTGGCTGACCAAAAACCACCCGGACTGGAAACTGCTCAAGTTCGAGAAAAACTCCGAGTCGCTGCAAGCCCTGTCGGCCGGACGTGGCGATGCCTACGCCCAGGACAACCTGGTGCTGTTCAGCTGGGCCAAGCAGAACCCGGGCTACCGCGTGCTGGAACAGAAACTCGGCGACGAAGCCCCGATTGCCCCGGCGGTGAAGAAGGGCAACACCGAACTGCGTGACTGGGTGAATGCCGAGTTGGCCAAGTTGGGTGAGGAGAAGTTTTTGCTCAAGCTGTACGACCAGTATGTGCGTAAAGAGTTGAGCGATGACACCAAGCCTGAGAGTGTGATTGTGGAAGGCGGCAAGTGGCAGGGGTGATTCTTCATTGATTGTACTGGCCCCATCGGGGGCAAGCCCCCTCCCACATTTGACCGTATTCACACATCAGAATCTGTGAACACTAATCCAGTGTGGGAGGGGGCTTGCCCCCGATGAGGCCGGTACAGTCACCGCCTACTCCGGCCAATACCAAGCCGGCGCATCCAAAATCCCCTGCCCCACTATTTGCGTCTCCCCCAACACCTTCTCCAACACAATCGAATTACACCCCTCATCCTGCTGCAACGCCGCAATCAACCGACTGGCATGCGACACCACCCATACCTGGCATTGCTGCGACGCCTGAATGATCAAGCGCGCCAACGCCGGCAACAGGTCCGGGTGCAGGCTGGTTTCCGGTTCGTTCAGCACCATCATGGTTGGCGGGCGCGGCGTCAGCAGCGCGGCGGTCAGTAGCAAATACCGCAAGGTGCCGTCCGACAGCTCCGCCGCCGACAGCGGCCGCAGCAAACCTTCCTGATAAAACTCAATCGCAAAACGCCCGCCCTGCAACGGCGCGATCTCCAACCGTGCGCCAGGGAATGCATCGCTCACGGCGTTCTGCAATGCCTCGGCGTCGCCAACTTCCCGAATCGTTTGCAGTGCCGCCGCCAGATCCCGGCCATCGTGATGCAACACCGGTGTGCGGGTGCCCAGTTGTGGCTGTCGGACGGGAGCGTCCACATCGCTGCGAAAGTGGTCATAAAAGCGCCAGCCCCGAATGCTTTCGCGCAGCAGCAACACCTCCGGCGAGCCGCGCAGGCTCCCAACCTGATCGAACAGGCTGTGATAATTCGGCGTGTGCTGGGCCAGCACATCCCAGGCGCGCCCCTCGCGCGCCCGCACCATCGGCCCGGAGCGATGCACCAACAGGCTGGCCGGGCGGTAGAGCGGGCCGGCCCAGATGCATTCCTTTTTTATTTCCGGGTCGAGTACGAATTCGCTCCCGGGCACCGGTATGGGCAGCCCGAAGGAAATCGCATAGCTGAAGTCCTCCCCGGCAAAGCCCAGGCGCAAGCGTTTGGAGCCCTGTGGCACGGCGGCCTCCACCGGCACCTCGCCGTTGCGCATACGCCGGCTGAGCGTTTCCGGGCCGGCCCAGAACGTTGAATCCAACCCGCCTTCACGGGCCACCGCATTGATCACCCCGCCCTGAGCGGTTTCGGCCAGCAGGCGCAGGGCGCGGTACAGGTTGGACTTGCCGCTGCCATTGGGCCCGGTCACCAGGTTCAACCGGTCCAGCGGTACCACCAATTTATTGATCGAGCGGTAATTGGCCACCGCGAGGGTCTTGAGCATGGGCATTCAATCGGCTTGGGAACCATTGGAGTATGGGAGCCTCCATGCAGATAAGGAACCCTCAACTAAGCTCACAGTCGCATACACACTGGCAAGTCGGCATCACGCAAAAGGAGCCTGCATGGGCGGTCGAATTTTCACCTGTATTCTAGGCCTTGGCCTACTGACGCTGCTGAGCGGCTGTGGCCAGGAAAACGCCGAGCCCAAGGCTCACTCACGGGTGTTTGTGCAAACCGTGCAGTCGGCGGATTTTGCTGCGGCAGTCACCCTGACTGGGGATATCCAGGCGCGGGTGCAGACCGATTTGTCCTTCCGCGTGGGTGGCAAGATCATCCAGCGGATGGTGGATGTGGGTGACCGCGTGACCGCCAAGCAAGTGCTGGCCAAGCTTGACCCCAAGGATCTGCAGACCAATGTCGATTCGGCCCAGGCCCAGGTCGTGGCCGAGCAGGCACGGGTCAAGCAGACCGCCGCGGCGTTTGTGCGCCAGGAAAAACTCCTGCCCAAGGGCTATACCAGCCGCAGTGAATACGACTCCGCCCAGGCCGCGCTGCGCAGCAGCCAAAGCGCCCTGGCCGCCGCCCAGGCCCAGTTGGCCAACGCCCGCGAGCAACTTGGCTACACCGCGCTGATCGCTGACGCGCCGGGTGTGATCACCGCGCGCCAGGCCGAGGTCGGCCAGGTGGTGCAAGCCACCGTGCCGATTTTCAGCCTGGCCACCGATGGCGAGCGCGATGCGGTGTTCAACGTGTATGAATCCCTGCTGGTGGAGCCGCCGCCGGATGCGCCGATCACCGTGAGCCTGCTGGATAACCCGAGCATCAAGGCCGTAGGCAAAGTGCGCGAAGTCACACCCGCCGTGGCCGCCAACACCGGCACCGTGCAAGTGAAGATCGCCCTGCAAAGCCTGCCTAAAGGCATGCAATTGGGCTCGGTGGTGAGTGCCACTGCCAATGGCCCGGCCAAACCGAGTATCGAATTGCCGTGGGCGGCGCTCACCAAAGACCTCAGCGAACCCGCTGTGTGGTTGATCGACGGCGACGGCAAGGCGCAATTGCACAAGGTCACCGTCGCGCGTTACCTCACCGGCAAGGTCATTATTGGCGAGGGCCTCAAAGGCGGCGAAAAAGTCGTGGTGGCCGGTGGGCAATTACTGCACCCCGGCATGCTGGTCGAAATCGCCCAGAGAGGAGCGCAGCCATGAAGCGCCTGACGCTCATGCTCGCCGCCAGCCTGTTGCTGGCGGCTTGCTCCAAAGAGGAAGCGCCGCCCGAGCCCGTGCGCCCGGTGCTGTCCATGCAAGTCAAAGCTGAAGACCAGGAAACCCTTGGCCGTTTCGCCGGTACCATCCAGGCGCGCTACGAAAGCAACCTGGGCTTCCGCGTACCCGGGCGCATTGCCCGTCGCGCCGTGGATGTGGGCGCCGAAGTAGAGAAGGGTGCCTTGCTTGCGGTACTCGACCCTACCGACCAACAAAACCAATTGCGCGCCGCCCAAGGTGACTTGGCCCGCGTGCAGGCGCAGTTCATCAATGCCCAGGCCAACGCCCGCCGCCAGCAGGAACTGTTCAACCGTGGCGTCGGCGCCCAGGCCCAGTTGGATATTGCCCAGACCGACCTGAAAACCACGCAGGCGTCCCTCGACCAGGCCCAGGCCTCGGTCAACCAGGCCAAGGACCAGCTCAACTACGCCGAACTGCGCACCGACCACGCCGGCATCGTCACCGCCTGGAACGCCGAGGCGGGCCAGGTGGTCAGCGCCGGCCAGCAGGTGGTGACGCTGGCCCGCCCGGACATCAAGGAAGCCGTGATCGACCTGCCCGCCGGCCTCGCCGAACGTTTGCCAGCGGACGTAGTGTTCCTCGTCGCGGGGCAACTCGACCCCAGCGTCAATACCACCGCCATCGTGCGCGAGATCGAACCCCAGGCGCAAAGCGCCACACGCACCCGTCGCGCGCGCCTGACCCTGACCGAGACACCGCCCGCGTTCCGCCTGGGCACGGCGATCAGCGTGACCTTGAGCACCGCCATCGCCCCGCGTATCGAACTGCCGTTGAGCGCCTTGCAGGAGGTCGACGGCAAAACCCGCATCTGGATCCTCGACACCCAAAGCCAGACCGTGCAACCGCGTGACGTCACGGTCATCAGCCGCGACGCCAGCAGCGCGGTGCTCAACGGCGGCGTCAAGTCCGGCGAGCGCATCGTTACCGCCGGCGTGAACAGCCTGAAACCTGGGCAAAAAGTCAAAATCGACGAGGACAGCCCGCGATGAAAGGGAGCTTCAACTTATCCGACTGGGCCCTCAAGCATCAGTCCTTCGTTTGGTACCTGATGTTCGTCGCGCTGCTGATGGGCGTGTTTTCCTACATGAACCTGGGGCGCGAGGAAGACCCCTCGTTCACCATCAAGACCATGGTGATCCAGACCCGGTGGCCGGGCGCGACCCAGGAAGAAACCCTCAAGCAGGTCACCGACCGCATCGAGAAAAAACTCGAAGAACTCGACTCCCTCGACTACGTGAAAAGCTACACGCGGCCGGGCGAATCCACGGTATTCGTGTTCCTCAAGGACACCACCAGCGCCAAGGCCATCCCGGAGATCTGGTACCAGGTGCGCAAGAAGATCGACGACATTCGCGGCACCTTCCCCCAGGGCTTGCAGGGGCCGTCGTTCAACGATGAGTTCGGTGATGTGTTCGGCTCGGTCTACGCCTTTACCGGCGATGGCCTGTCGATGCGCCAACTGCGCGATTACGTGGAGCAGGTGCGCGCCGAGATCCGTTCGGTGCCGGGGCTGGGCAAGGTCGAGATGATCGGCCAGCAGGACGAAGTGATTTACCTGAATTTCTCCACGCGCAAACTGGCCGCCCTAGGGATCGACCAGCGCCAGGTGGTGCAGAGCCTGCAATCGCAGAACGCCGTAACCCCCGCCGGGGTGATCGAGGCCGGGCCGGAGCGGATTTCGGTGCGTACGTCCGGGCAGTTCGCGTCCGAGAAGGACTTGGCCAACGTCAACCTGCGCCTCAATGACCGCTTCTATCGGTTGGCGGATATCGCCGAGATCAGCCGTGGCTATGTCGACCCGGCGCGACCGATGTTCCGCTTCAACGGCAAGCCGGCCATCGGCTTGGCCATCGCCATGCAGAAGGGCGGCAATATCCAGTCGTTCGGCAAGGCCCTGCACGGGCGCATGGATGAACTGACCGCCGACCTGCCGGTGGGCGTCGGCGTGCACAAAGTGTCCGACCAGGCCGAAGTGGTGGAAGAAGCCGTCGGCGGCTTTACCAGCGCGCTGTTTGAGGCGGTGATCATCGTCTTGGTGGTGAGCTTTATCAGCCTGGGCATGCGCGCCGGGTTGGTGGTGGCGTGTTCGATTCCGTTAGTGCTGGCGCTGGTGTTCGTGTTTATGGAATACAGCGGCATCACCATGCAGCGGGTGTCGCTCGGCGCGTTGATCATCGCCCTCGGCCTGTTGGTGGATGACGCGATGATCACCGTGGAGATGATGATCACGCGCCTGGAAAAAGGCGAAACCAAGGAACAGGCGGCGACCTACGCCTACACCTCCACCGCGTTCCCGATGCTCACCGGTACCCTGGTGACCGTGGCCGGTTTTGTGCCGATCGGCCTCAATGCCAGCTCGGCGGGCGAGTACACCTTCACCCTGTTTGCGGTGATCGCCGTGGCGATGCTGGTGTCGTGGGTGGTGGCGGTGCTGTTTGCTCCGGTGATCGGTGTACACATCCTCAGCGCCAACGTGAAGCCGCACAACGCCGAGCCTGGGCGCATCGGCCGTGGTTTCAATCGCGGCATGCTGTGGGCGATGCGCAACCGCTGGTGGGCCATCGGCATCACCGTGGGGCTGTTTGTGGCGTCGGTGTTTTCCATGCAGTTTGTGCAGAACCAGTTCTTCCCGTCGTCGGATCGCCCGGAAATCCTTGTCGACCTCAACCTGCCGCAAAACGCTTCGATCAATGAGACGCGCAAGGCCGTCGACCGCCTGGAAGCGATCATCAAGGACGACCCGGACATTGCCCGATGGAGCACCTATATCGGCCAGGGCGCGATCCGTTTCTACCTGCCGCTGGACCAGCAACTGGAAAACCCCTACTACGCGCAGTTGGTCATTGTGAGTAAGGGCCTGGAGGAGCGCGGCGCCTTGATTGCACGCCTGCAGAAACGCCTGCGCGATGACTTCGTCGGCATTGGCAGCTTTGTGCAGCCGCTGGAAATGGGCCCGCCGGTGGGGCGGCCGATTCAGTACCGCGTGTCTGGCAAAGACACCGACCAGGTGCGTAAGCACGCGATCGAACTGGCGACCTTGCTCGATCAGAACAGCCATTTGGGCGAGATCATCTACGACTGGAACGAGCCGGGCAAAGTGCTGCGCGTCGATATCGCCCAGGACAAGGCGCGGCAGCTGGGGCTGTCGTCGGAAGACGTGGCGCAACTGATGAACAGCGTGGTCAGTGGCTCGTCCGTGACCCAGGTGCATGACGACATCTACCTGATCAACGTGGTCGGCCGCGCCGAGGACGCTGAGCGCGGCAGCCCGGAAACCCTGCAGAACCTGCAGATCGTCACGCCCAACGGCACCTCGATTCCGCTGCTGGCCTTCGCCACCGTGCGCTACGAGTTGGAGCAGCCACTGGTGTGGCGCCGCGACCGCAAGCCGACCATCACCATCAAGGCCTCGGTGCGTGACGAGATGCAGCCGACCGATCTGGTCAAGCAACTCAAACCCGAGATCGACAAGTTCAGCGCCGGCCTGCCGGTGGGCTACAAGGTCGCCACCGGCGGCACCGTGGAAGAAAGCGGCAAGGCCCAGGGCCCGATCGCCAGCGTGGTGCCGTTGATGCTGTTTTTGATGGCGACCTTCCTGATGATCCAGCTGCACAGCGTGCAGAAGATGTTCCTGGTGGCCAGCGTGGCGCCGCTCGGCCTGATCGGCGTGGTGCTGGCGCTGATCCCCACGGGCACGCCCATGGGCTTTGTGGCGATCCTCGGCATCCTGGCGCTGATCGGCATCATCATTCGCAACTCGGTGATCCTGGTGACGCAGATCGACGCCTACGAACGCGACGGCTACACACCATGGGATGCGGTGGTGGAAGCCACCGAGCACCGGCGCCGGCCGATCCTGCTGACGGCCGCAGCGGCGAGCCTGGGCATGATCCCGATTGCGCGGGAAGTGTTCTGGGGGCCGATGGCGTACGCGATGATTGGCGGGATCATTATTGCGACGTTGCTGACCTTGCTGTTCCTGCCGGCGCTGTATGTGGCCTGGTACAAGATCCGCGAACCAGAGCAGGACCAACAGGTAAACCACGGTTAAAGATGTGGGAGGGGGCTTGCCCCCGATGAGGGTGTGTCAGTTGATAAATCCTTGACTGATACACCCTCATCGGGGGCAAGTCGAATCGTCGCACCGCCCTTCCCACATTTTGTTCTGCGCTAGGCAATTGATGGTGGGAAACTTCTGGAAATGATGTCTGTTGCCCTAGCCAACCGTTGAGTGCTTTACCCTCCGGCCTACACCTCTCAACGGTCGTCTCCCATGCGTCATACGTTGCTGATCTGCTGCCTCCTCCTATCGCCAGTAGCTTTTGCCAGTACCGTGTTGGAAAACGCCCTGTGGCGAGTCGAACTCGACCCGGCCACCCTCGCCATCCGCGTCACGCCCAATGGCCAGGCGCCGGTCCAAGCCTCCAGCGGCGTGCCCGGGCGTGCCGTCAGCCAGTTCGAACAGAATGCGCAACAAGCCAGTTGGCAATGGGATGACGGCGCTTTTCAGGTCAGTGCGCGCCTCGAGCAGCGTGACCTGGCGCTGTCCATCACGGCGCGGGAGGCCGGGGAGCTGCCGATCCTTGTGCAACCGGCGAGCGCCCTGGGCAAGGGCCTGATGTGGCCGTTGGCCGAAGGGCATTACGTGCCCAGTGGCAATGCCCCATGGCAGGCGTTTCTGCTGGAACAGGGCGATATCAATACCACCCAGGACCTCAGCCTGCCGTTGTGGGGTGTCGATCACGGGGCGTTTACCCTTAACTGGTTGCTGACAAATCCCTACAACAACCGTCTGCGCTGGCAGGGCCAGGCGCTGTCGCTGGCCCATGGCTTCACGTCGCTTGTGCCCGGCGCGCCGATGACGCTGCTGTTGCATCTGGGCGAAAGTGACCCGCTGGCCGGTGCCAGGCGCTACCGCCAATGGCTGATCGAGCAGGGCCGTTACGAGCCCTTGGCGGACAAGCTGTCACACACACACGAGGCGCAAAAGCTGCTGGGAGCCAGCCATGTCTATCTGTGGGGCAACGACCTGTTGGCGCCCGGCGACGTGCGTGACTGGCCGTTGTTGCTCAAGCGCTTGCGTGCGCATGACCTCAAGGCCTTGCTGGACAAGGAGGCCGCAAAGGTTCTGGCGCAGACCACGACGTTGAATCGCTATGAAAGAAGCGTGTTGCTGCGCGCCCTCAACGTCGCGATCAACCAAAAGGCGCGGCAGAGCTGGCAAGTGGATGAACCGGATATGACCCGGCTGGCCGCGCGCTACGGTGAGTTGCGTAGCGCGCTGGCCATGGACTTTGCCGGCGCCCTCAGCGGTAGTCCTGAAACCTGGGGCAGCCAAGTGGTCCAGGCGTTGCGGGAAGCCGGGTTGCCACGCTTGATGGTGACATTGGGCGAAGGCTGGGAAGGCGGCCTCTGGCACCCCGAAACCATCCGCGCGGGCGTCGACGCCGGCTACCTGATGGCGCCCTACGACTCCTATCAGACCGCCTTGTCCGCCACGGAAAACCCGGACTGGACCACCGCCCATCTGGGCAGCATGGCTTACCGCGACTGCGCCATCGTGCTGCAGGACGGCAAGCGCAAGAGCGGCTTCCAGCAATCTGGCCATTACACCGACCCGCGTTGCGTGCGGCCGTTACTGGAGGCCCGAGTGCAGGCGGTGCAAGCCAGGGCGGGGTTTAACGCCTGGTTCCTCGATGCCTACGCCACCAGCATGCTCTTTGACAGCTACCGTGACGGCGCGCCGATGACCCAGGCACAAAATGCCGAGGCTAATAACGACGCGTCCCGTTGGCTCAATCGGGTACTCAAACTGCCGACCGGTTCCGAGGATGGCAACGCCCTCACCGCGCAGGGCATCCTGTTTGCCCATGGCATGCAAACCCCCGTGCTCGGTTGGGGCGATCACGAGATGAGCCAAAACAAGCAGTCGCGCTATTACGTGGGCAACTGGTACCCGCCGGAACAACCGACGGTGTTTTTCAAACCGGTGCCGTTGAATGAGCCGTTTCGCACGATCTACTTCGACCCGACGCTACGCCTGCCGCTGTACCAGGCGGTGTTTCATGGTTCGGTGATCACCACTCATCACTGGTTGTTCGATAGCCTCAAGTTGAGCAACGTGCGGGCCGAGAACGAGCTGGCGCAACTGCTCTACAACGTGCCGCCGCTGTATCACCTGAGTGCTGCGACGCTCAAGGAACGGCTGCCGCTGATCCAGCGTCAGGACCGGTTTTTCCGGCCGTTGCATCAGCGCCTGGCGACCCAGGCGATGACGGGGTTTCGTTGGCTGACGGCAGATCGGCAGGTGCAGGAAACCACCTTCGCCGATGGCACGCGGTTGGTGGCGAATTTTTCCGCTGAAGCGAAACAGGGGTATGCCGCTTGGAGTGTCACGGCGTTGGTAGACGGTGAAAAAAACCAGGTGTATCAGCTGAAATAACCTGTGGCTAGGGTTTGCGCCAGACGCTGGCCAGCCAGGGTTGTTGAGCCCGAGGCAGCCCGGCGGGGCGGTAGTAATGCTCCAATTCCACAAAACCGGCGGCGGTGAGCAGCGTTTGCCATGCCTCAAGGTCGTGGTAAGAGCCATACCGCGGCCCATTCCAGCCCTCCTGGTTCTCACCCCGAGGGTTGGAGCTGAATAACACACCGCCAGGTTTCAGCGCCCCATGCAATTGCTTGAGCACGCGCGGCAGTTCCTGCTTGGGGATATGAAACAGCACTGCGTTGGCAAACACCCCGTCAAAGCGCGCTGCGGGCAACTCCAGCTTCAGGAAGTCCTGCTGCAACACCTCGCAGCCACTGTCTTCGCGCGCCATCTGCGCAAACCGCTCGGAGCCGTCCAGCCCTACCGCGACATGCCCCATGCGAGTGAACGTCTGCAAATCGCGCCCCGGGCCGCAGCCGAAATCCAGCACGGTAAACGGCGCCGAGCCCTGGATATGCCGCAGCAACGCGTCGATGTTCTGGCTGACATCGTGATCGCGGGTGCCGTCGCGGAAGCTCTCGGCCACGCTGTTGTAGTGGCCGAGGGTGGTGGCGGTGATCTGGTCGAGGTCGTCGGGCTTGAGGGGCATGGCGGGAAGTACCGGGCGCTGAGATAGGCCCGACTATACCTCACCGCTTGTTCAGCACTCTCGCCAACCGATCACCACCCAATTGAATCACCGCTACCAGCACCACCAACAACACAATCACCGTCAGCATGATCTGTGTATCAAAGCGCTGATAGCCATAGCGATAGGCAATATCTCCAAGCCCGCCGGCGCCAATCGCCCCGGCCATGGCCGACGAGTTGATCATGGTCACCAGGGTGATGGTGAACCCGCCGACAATCCCCGGTAGCGCTTCCGGCAACAGCACATGCCAAATGATGTGCCAGCGCCGGCAACCCATGGCTTGTGCGGCTTCGATCAAACCGTGGTCGACCTCACGCAGGCTCACTTCGGCGATCCGTGCAAAGAACGGCGTAGCGGCGATGGTCAACGGCACCACGGCCGCCCACACGCCATAGGTGGTGCCGACGATCAGGCGGGTGAACGGGATCAGCGCCACCATCAGGATCAAAAACGGAATCGAGCGAAACAAATTCACGAACGCCCCCAGCACGCGGTTCAGCGCCGGGGCTTGGTAGATGCCACCCTTGTCACTGGTGACCAGGAACACCGCCAGTGGTATCCCCACCAGCAGCGCGATCAGCGAGGACACACCGACCATCAACAAGGTGTCGATGGCGCCTTGCAGTAAACGATCAAACCACATAGCCCAGCACCTCCACCTGTTGCGCCCAGTTTGCGGCGCGGTTGCGCAGTTCTTCAACGTTGTGGGGCGAGCCATTCACCGCCAGCAGTAATTGCCCCAAGGCGTGGCCCTGGATGCGCTCCACGCCACCTTGGAGCAAGCGCACGCGCCCGCTGAGGGCGCTGAACAACGCGGCCAGGTCGGGCTCGTCATTGGCGCTGCCGGTGAACTGCAAGCGCAGCACCACGGCGGCATCCGCCGAGGTCTGGGTGAGTTGCAGGCGGCTCTGCAGTTCTTCCGGCAGCCCATGTTGCAGCGGTGCCAGCAGGGTCTTGCTGACCTCATGTTGTGGGTTGCCGAACACTTGCCACACCGGGCCCTGCTCGACGATACGCCCGTGTTCCAGCACCACTACGCGGTCGCAGATTTCGCGGATCACCGCCATTTCATGGGTGATCAGCACGATGGTCAGCCCCAGGCGCTGATTGATCTCGCGCAGCAGGCCGAGGATCGACTGAGTGGTTTCCGGGTCGAGGGCCGAGGTGGCTTCGTCGCACAGCAGGATTTGTGGGTCATGCACCAGCGAACGGGCGATGCCCACGCGCTGTTTCTGCCCGCCGGAGAGCTGCGCCGGGTAGGCTTTGTGCTTGTCCTGCAAACCCACCAGTTCGAGCAGCTCGCGCACCTTTTGCTCGCGTTGCAGCTTGGGCACGCCGGCGACTTTCAGCGGCAACTCGACGTTCTGCCATACGGTTTTGGCCGACATCAGGTTGAAGTGCTGGAAGATCATGCCGATGCGCCGACGCAGTTCCACCAGGTGGTCTTCGTCGAATTCGCCGATGTCCACCTGGTCGATCAGCACGCGCCCGCTGCTCGGTTGCTCCAGACGGTTGATGGTGCGGATCAGCGACGACTTGCCGGCGCCGCTGCGGCCGATGATGCCGAACACCTCACCGCGCTGGATCGCCAGGTCGATGCCCTGCAGGGCATGCACCGTGCCGTCATAGGTCTTGCCCAGGTTGATAAAGCGCACATGGGCGCGGTTCAGGTCCGGGTGCAGTTGTGTCTGCTCGGCGTCCCTGGGCGGCAAGCCCAGGTCGCGCAGTTGAGAGTGGGCGGCGGTCATTTTTTATCTTCCCAGCCCACTTGGTAGAGCTTGCCCAGGGATTTATCCAGGGCCGCGCGGACCACTGGCGAGTGCTGGTAGATGTCGACGAACTTGATCACGCGCGGATCGGTTTTGCTCTTGGGCTGGATCACGAACTGGATCACGTATTCCGGGTGGTCGAGGCCGTCGAACAGCAGCGCCGACTCTGCATCGAAGGTCTTGGACAGGCGGATATACGCCGGGTAGCCCTGCACCAGGTCGGCGTCGTCATAGGCGCGCACCAGTTGCACGGCCTCCACTTGCAGGATCTTGATCTTCTTCGGGTTGGCGACGATGTCTTCTTCTGTGGCCTTGTAGCCCACGCCTGGCTTGAGGGTGATCAAGCCGGCCTTGGCCAGCAGTTGCAGGCCGCGCCCGCTGTTGATCGGGTCGTTGGCAATCGCCACGCTGGCGCCCTGGGGCAGGTCGTTGATGCTTTTGAATTTCTTCGAGTACAGCCCGACGTTATTGATGATGCCCGGCGCGTATGGCACCAGGTCAAAGCCGGCGGCGGCCTTGGCGTTTTCCAGGAACGGAATGTGCTGGAAGTAGTTCACGTCGATATCGCCGGCGGCCAGGCTGACGTTGGGTGCGATCCAGTCGGTGAATTCCACCAGCTCGACCTTCAGGCCTTGCTTGCCGGCTTCGGCCACGGCGGCTTCCAGGGGAATCGCGAAGGCGGCGGTGGTGCCGATTTTCAGTGGCGCGTCGGCGGCAAATACGGCCGAGCTGAACAAGCCAAAGGCCAGGACCAGTGCTTTGACTGGGTGGGAGAGCAGGGTCTTTTTCATGGTCAATTTCCAGTCATAAGTTATGGGTGCAAACAATGCAGTTCCAATGTGGGAGGGGCGGTGCGACGATTCGACTTGCCCCCGATTAGGGTGTGTCAGTGGATAAATCTGTGACTGACACACCGCTATCGGGAGCAAGCTCCCTCCCACATTTTTGATCAGTGTCGGTAGCTTGATCCGGTGTGTTGTTCAGGTAGGCGGGCGGTGCGTTGGAAGACTTTTTCCCGCAGCGTTCCCTGTTCATATTCAGTCTTGTACGACCCACGGCGCTGCAACTCCGGCACCACCAGGTCAATGAAGTCCACATAGCTTTCCGGCGTCACGATGCGCGTCAGGTTGAAACCATCCAGCCCGGTTTCGCTGATCCACGATTCCAGCTCATCCGCCACCTGCTCGGGCGAGCCGACCAGGGTGATATAGCGCCCGCCGAGGGCGTGTTGCTCAAGCAATTTGCGCCGGGTCCAGTCGTTGTTCTGCAGGTTCTTGGTGGCCGACTGGATCGCGTTGCTCTTCACGTACTGGATCGGTTCGTCCAGCTCGTATTGGGCAAAATCAATCGCCGTGGACGCCGAGAAGTGCGCCACGCCGGCTTCCGGGCTGGCGTAACTGAGGTACTCGGCGTGCTTGGCCCAGGCCAGCTCCTCGGTGGCGCCAACGATCACGTTGAGGCCCATGAACACCTTGATGTCATCCGGGTTGCGCCCGGCCGCCACCGCGCTGGCGCGCACCTTGTCCACTTGCACCTTGGTCGCGGCCTTGTTCTGCCCGCTGATGAACACGCACTCGGCGTGCCGCCCGGCGAACAGCAAACCCCGCTCCGAACTGCCGGCCTGGAACAGCACCGGCGTGCGCTGTGGCGACGGTTCGCACAGGTGATAACCCTCGACCTGGTAAAACTCGCCCTGGTGCTCGACTTTGTGCACCTTGCCCGGCTGCGCGTAGACCCGCGTCTGCGGATCGTTGAGCACCGCGCCGTCTTCCCAGCTGCCTTCCCAGAGTTTGTAGAGCACTTGCAGGTACTCGTCGGCCTGGTCGTAACGACGGTCATGCTCAACCTGCTCGGTAAGGCCCATGGCCTTGGCGGCGCTGTCGAGGTAGCCGGTGACGATGTTCCAACCCACCCGGCCACGGCTCAGGTGGTCGAGGGTGGACATACGCCGGGCGAACAGGTACGGCGGTTCGTAGGTGAGGTTGGCGGTAAGGCCGAAGCCGAGATTTTTAGTCACCGCAGCCATGGCCGAAACCAGCAACAACGGGTCATTCACCGGCAGTTGGATCGACTCCTTGAGCGGCACGTCGATGGAGTTCTGGTACACGTCATACACACCGACGATGTCGGCGATGAACAGGCCGTCAAACAGCCCGCGTTCCAGGGTTTGCGCGAGTTCTGTCCAGTATTCGATGGTTTTGTATTGGGTGGACGTGTCCCGAGGGTGAGTCCACAGGCCATGGTTGATGTGCCCGATGCAGTTCATGTTGAAGGCATTGAGCAGGATCTTTTTCTTAGCCATCAGATAGTCCCCCGCAGTGGCGGGTTTGCATCATTGAGGTAGTAATTGCCGACGGCGTGGTACTTCCAGCGCACCGGGTCGTGCAGGGTATGCACGCGCGCGTTGCGCCAGTGGCGATCCAGGCCGTGCTCGGCCAGGGTGGCCTGGCTGCCGGCCAACTCGAATAGCGTGCTGCCGGCGGCCAGGGAAATTTCGGTGCTCAAGGCGCGGACTTCGGCGACAGCGATGGAGGCTGCCGCAACGGTTTCGGCATTGCTGTCGGCCTGGGCGCGGTCGAGGCATTCGCCCGAGCGCTCCAACATCGCCTCCGCGGCGTGCAGGCGAATGCTCAGGTGGCCGAAGCTCTTCAGGGTCAGTGGGTCTTCTGTGGCTTTGTCGCTGCCGGCGTCGATCCACGGGCGGGTCTTGGTGCGCACGAAGTGCAGTGCATCTTCAAAGGCCGCGCGGGCGATGCCGGTGTCGATGGCGGCGTGAAGGATCTGCGCCAGCGGGCCGACGGTGGTGGGGCGCTCGAAGGCGCTCTGGAACGGGATCACGTCTTGCGCGGCAACCCACACATTGTCGAACACCACCGAACCGCTGCCGGTGGTGCGTTGGCCGAAGCCACTCCAGTCATCGATCACTGTGAGGCCGGCGCTATCGCGGGGGACGAACGCCAATTGCTGCACGCCGTGTTCGTCCACCACCGAGGTGGGGATGCGCTGGGCGTAGATCGCGCCGGTGGAGTAGAACTTGCGGCCGCTGATGCGAAAACCGTCGCCGTCGCGGGTGATAGCGGTCACGCGGTCATGGGCGGTCTTGGTACCCAGTTCCGCCAAGGCGTTGCCGAAACGTTGACCGGCTAAAACCTCTGCGTACAGGCGTTGTTGCTGCGCGGGGCTGCCATTCACGCGCAGTACTTCGAGGGCATAAAAATGGTTTTGCGGGATCTGCCCCAACGATGCATCCGCCTGGGCGATCAGCGCGATGACTTTGGCCAGGGTGACGTTGGACACACCGGCGCCGCCGAATTCCTTGGGTACGCTGATGCCCCACAGGCCGGAGCGCGAGAACACGTCCAGTTCGGGCAGGGGCAGGCGGCGTTCACGGTCGCGCTGGGCGCTGTCGCGGCGGAAGTCTTCGGCGAGGTCGCTGGCGACAATAAGGGCTTGCTCATCGCTGGTGATAACCGCGACGTGGTGAGAAAGGGTCATGCGTATTTCTCCAGAGGTCTGGTCGGTTAAATCCAGGAATGACGGGCAGGCAAGGTGCCGTTCAGCCGATAGGCGCCGATGGCGTGATACTTCCAGCGCACCGGGTCGTGCAGGGTGTGCACCCGCGCGTTGCGCCAGTGGCGGTCGAGGTTGAATTCGGCGAGGGTGGCGCGGCTGCCGGCCAGTTCGAAGAGCTTCTCGCTGACCAGCAACGACACTTCGGTGGTCAGCACTTTCGCCTCGGCCACGGCAATCGAGGCGCGGGCGGCGGACTGCGCGGTGATCGGCGCGGCACTCACCTGGTCCAGCACCTGGCCGGCCTTGCGCAACAGTGCCTCGGCGGCGTGCAGTTCGATTTTCAGCTTGCCGATATCGGCGATCACATACAGGTCGTCGCTGGCGCGTTCGACCTTGGCGTCGATCCAGGGGCGCGAACGTTCACGCACGAAGGCGATGGTGTCATCCAGCGCGCCACGGGCGATGCCGGCGTCGATAGCCGCTTGAATCAGCTGTGAGACCGCGCCCTGGATATTCGGGGTTTCGCCGATGCGCCAGTTGTCGATGACCAGCTCGGCGTCTACCGGCACACGGTCCAGCAGCACGGTGCCGCTGGCGGTGGTGCGTTGGCCAAAGCCGGACCAGTCGTCAACGATGCGTAGCCCTTCGGTGCCACGGCGCACAAACGCCATGACCTGCTTGCCGTCATCGTTCAGCGCTTTTACCGCGACCCAATGGGCAAACAACGCGCCGGTGGAGTAGAACTTCTGGCCGCTGATCACGTAGCCGTCGCCGTCGGCGGTGAGGCGCGCCTTCAGTTCCAGGGTGTTTTTGGTACCGCGTTCCGGGCCGCCATTGCCGATGCGCCAGCCGTCGAGGACGCTCTGGAACAGCTGCTTTTTCTGGCGCTCGGTGGCGGCACCCTGCAACAGGTGCAGAATGCCGAAATGGTTCTGCGGGATCTGCCCGAGGGCCGGGTCTGCTGCGCTGATGATCGCGAATACGTCGGCCAGGGTCACGAACGATACCTGTGGGCCGCCGTACTCACGGGGAATGGAAATACTGCCCAACCCAGTGCGAGTGAACTGTTCGATCTGCGCCCAGGGCAGCTTGCGCTGCTGGTCGCGCTTGGCGGCTTGCAGGCGCGCGGCCTGGGCCAGGTCATGGGCGGCGTTCAGCGCATCGGCGTCGTTGCGCAGCACGGCGGCCGGCAGCAGCAGGGGGGCTACGTCCAGATCACTCTGGGTGGGTGTTAGAGCCAAGTTAGACATCAGCACCGCTCCTTGGCTGCACGTAATGCCCTGGCGTTATGCACCGGGGTAATTCTGATCATACCGACCTCGCATTCAATGAAATAAAAACAGAAAAATCAGGAATGTCCGGTGGTCCGGTGTATATACCCTAAGCGTGTTAAATATTTAAATAAACTAACTTTTGGGAATATGCATAGAAGGTCTGTTACCCAGGTTCGCAGGGTGAGCCGAGGGGCCGCGGTCGATAGCTCGGCGCGGCCTCGGCCTTGCGGCTGGGTACCCAGGCGGCAATGTGCAATGCACGGGCTGGCGCCCAGCGTGAATTGTTGCCGACGCGGTCCAGAATGCAGTACGTCACCTCCAGCCGGCAGTCGTCGCCGGCTTCAACGATGACCTTTGACGGTACCCACACCTGTACCGCCAGGCCGACGCCCCTGGCCATGATTTTCGGCAGGTCCATGCGTACGTCACCCCAGCGCAGGGTGATGGCATCGCCGGTGGCCATGTTCGGGTAGGGTTCGATGGTCAGGGGAATACCGCGCCGTACCTGGCTGCTGTTGACGCCATGGCGACGGATCGTCTCGGGTAGGCCGACAGGCGGGAGGTGCTGGTTTTCGTCGCCGTACAGGTCCGATGGGTAGCCGCCCGGGTGGCTGGTTTTGACCCGTACCCGCGTCACGGCCGAGCGCACCGGGCCATGACCGATCTGCATGACCTGGTAGTGAACCCGTGCCGGACCATCTTGCACAAAGCTCTCCGGAATGCGCAGGTGCGTAGGCTGGCCGATTTTGCAGGCGGTCACTCGCCGTGAGGCGGCAAAGCAGTTGTTCCAGAACAGCTCGATCAGGTCGCCTTCACCCATGCCCGGATAGGGGTCGATGTCGACCTGCAGGTGGGTGGCGGCAAGGGCATTGATGCCGTTTCGAATGGCCTGGGGCAGCGTGGGGGCGGTGAGCATACGCGTCATAAGTAATCTCCTTGATGCAGCCAGCAGCAATCGTTCCGGGCCTTTGGCGCGGGTGCGCAAGGGGGCCGAAAGAAACGATTCAGTGAGTAGCCGGGATAGGATCCAATCCTCTGAGTGCTAGATAAGAGGGTTGTCCAAGGAGCGTCAATGGCGGCAAAGGGCTAAACGGCGGGTTGGCGCGGATTCAGAAGGGTCTGACTGGGAAGGGGATTTTAAGAGGGCGGCGGCGGGGTGTTTTACGACTGCGTGCGAGGACTTCCCGTAGGAACACTGATTTGTGGCGAGGGAGCTTGCTCCCGTTGGGCTGCGAAGCGGCCCCAGCATTTTTGGGAGCGCTTCGCACTCCAACGGGAGCAAGCTCCCTCGCTACAATTAAGCGGTGTCAGTGCGCGAGGAATTTGCTCAGGAACTGCTTGGTGCGCTCTTCCCTGGGGTTAGCGAACAACGCCTTGGCTTCGCCTTGTTCCACGATCACGCCCTTGTCGAAAAAGATCACCCGGTTGGCCACATCCCGGGCAAAGCTCATTTCGTGGGTGACGATGACCATGGTGCGGTTTTCTTCGGCGAGGCTGCGAATGGTCGCCAGCACTTCGCCCACCAGTTCCGGGTCCAGCGCCGAGGTGGGTTCGTCAAACAGAATCACCTCCGGCTCCATGGCCAATGCACGCGCAATCGCCACGCGCTGCTGCTGGCCGCCCGACAGGCGCCGTGGGTAGGCGTCTTCCTTGCCCGCCAGGCCAACCCTGGCCAGTAGCTTGCGGCCCAGGGCCTCAGCGGCCTGGCGTGGCATCTTCTTGACCACGGTGGGCCCTTCGATGACATTTTCCAGTGCGGTACGGTGAGGGAACAGGTTGAAGTTCTGGAACACAAAACCCACGTGCTGGCGCAAGCGCCGCACCAGGCTCTGCTGCTGGTTGATCGGTTTGCTGCTGTCGATCTCGATGTCGCCGACCTTGATGCGCCCGCTGGTAGGCTGCTCGAGGAAGTTCAGGCAGCGCAGGAAGGTGGTCTTGCCGGAACCGCTGGGGCCGATGATGGCGACGACTTCGCCCGCCTTGACCTCAAGGTCGATGCCGTTGAGCACCACCTGACCCTTGAATTGTTTGGTCAGTTTTTCAACCACGATCATGCTTCAAGACTCCAGGTCATGCCGGTTGACCCGGTCTTCCAGACGATTTTGCAAATGCGCCAGGATGCTCGCCAGGATCCAGTAGATCAGGGCTGCGGACAGATACATGGTGAAGATTTCAAAGGTACGCGCCGACACCAATTGCGCCTGGCGGAACAGTTCGGGTACCTGGATGGTGGCGGCCAGCGCCGTGTCCTTGACCAGCGAAATAAAGCTGTTGCCCAGCGGCGGTAAAGCCGTGCGCATGGCCTGCGGCAGGATGGCCCGGCGCAGGGTCTGCGCACGGGTCATGCCGATACTGGCTGCAGCTTCCCACTGGCCGCGCTCGATGGAGCTGATGGCGGCACGCAGGATTTCACAGGCGTAAGCAGCCATGTTCAGCGAAAAGCCGATCATGGCTGCCGGGATCGGATCCAGCTCGATGCCCACTTGCGGCAAGCCGTAGTAGATCAAAAACAGCTGTACCAGCAAGGGCGTGCCGCGAAAGAACGACACGTAGACGCGGGCGATCCAGCTGACCAGCTTGAAGCGCGAAAGGCGCATCAAGGCCAGGCCGAAGCCCAGCAGCAAGCCGAAAAACATCCCGCCAAGGCTAAGAATCACCGTGTAGTACGCGCCCTTGAGCAGAAAGGGCGCGGAGTCCAGCGCGAGTTGGAAACCTGCTTCCATTATTGAGTGACGTCAGCGTTGAAGTACTTCTCGGACAGCTTCTTCAAGGTGCCGTCGGCGCGCAGTTTGTCGAGGGCCTTGTTCACGGCGTCGAGCAGTTCAGGCTCGCCTTTGCGCAGGGCGATCCCGGCTTCCTGGCGCGAGAAAGCGTCGCCGGCAGCGGCGGTGTCCGGGGCTTTCTTGGCGTATTCCAGGGCGGCCAGGCGGTCGATCAGGATGGCGTCGATACGGCCGATGCGCAGGTCCTGGAACTTGGTTGGGTCATCGTTATAGGTCTTGATGATGGCTTTGGGTTGGTTGTCCTTGAGCCATTGCTCGTAGTTGGTACCCAGCCCCACACCGACTTTCTTGCCGGCCAGGTCGTCGGCGGTCTTGATCGCGTCGACGTTCTTCTTCAGTACCAGCGCCTGGATCCCGGATACGGTGTAAGGCTTGGAGAAATCGTACTTCTTCTTGCGCTCTTCAGAGATGGTGACCTGGTTGACCACCGCGTCCAGACGCTTGGATTCCAGGGCGGCGAGGATGCCGTCCCATGGCGTGGCTTGCAGCTTGACCTTCACGCCCAGCTCCTTGGCCAGCGCTTCGGACAACTCAACTTCGAAACCGCTGAGCTTGCCGCTTTCATCGACAAAGCTGAACGGAGGGTAGGTGCCTTCCAGGCCGATCTTGATCTCGCCGGCCTTTTTGATGTTGCCCAGTTGCTCACCGGCAACGGCCTGGCCCAGCATGCCGGCGCCGAGCGCCAGGCCCAAAGTACCAACGAGTAATGTGCGACGCAGTACAGAAATAGTCATGAAGAGCCCCTGTGTTTTTTATGTTGAGCGAAGCAGGTGACGCAGTAGTCGTATCCTGCCTTAAAAGCGCGGTGTGTGGGAGCGGGCTTGCTCGCGAATGTATCGACGCGGTGATCAAGCGCTGACCGCGTCGTTTGTATCGCCAACATATTCGCCTACGGCGCGACTATAAAGACAGTTTTTAAGACTTGAAAATAATATAAATCTTTTTTAATATTCCATTTGGAAATATTAAACGGGCCCAATGTGTATTCAGTTAAACACTGCGTCATAGGCAAACAGCGCCGGCGCGCCGCCGGTGTGCAGGAAAATGATCGGGCCGTCCTCAAAGCGTTGGCGCCCGATGCCATCCAGCAACCCGGCCATGGCCTTGCCTGTATAAACAGGGTCGAGCAACAGACCTTCCTGGCTCGCCAGAAGTTTTATCGCCGATAAGGTACCGGCATTCGGCTCGCCATAACGCGGGCCAAAATACTCGTCCCACAGGATCACCTTGAAGGCGTCGGGAATATCCACACCGAGCAGCTCGGCCGTACGCTCGGCCAGCCCCTGGACTTTCGGGCGCTGGGCTTCGTCGGTGCGCGAGACGGTCACGCCAATCACCGGAAGGTTTGGCAGCACTTCACTCAATGCCAAGGCCAGGCCGCTGTGCGTGCCGGCACTGCCGGAGGCCAGCACTACGGCGGCGAACTCCAGGCCACTGTCTTCGATCTGCGCGGCCAGTTCCAACCCGGCGCGCACATAGCCGAGGGCGCCGAGCGCGTTGGAGCCGCCGATGGGCACCAGGTAGGGTTTCTTGCCGTTGCTGCGCAGTCGGTCGGCGAGGGCATTGAGCTGGTCGTCAACGTTGTCGAGGTTTTCCACCAGCTCTACCTTGGCGTCGAACAGCTCCAGCAGCAGGCGGTTGCCGTTGCCCAGGTAGTTGGGGTCGTCGGTGCCGGTGGGGTTTTCCAGCAGGGCGACGCAGCCCAGGCCGAGTTTGGCGGCAAGGGCCGCGGTCTGGCGCACGTGGTTGGACTGGATGGCACCGGCGGTGACAAGGGTATCGGCGCCCTGGGCGACGGCATCGGCCGCCAGGTATTCGAGCTTGCGCAGCTTGTTGCCGCCCATGGCCAGGGGCGTGGTGTCGTCGCGCTTGACGTAGATATCCCTGCCCAACCAGGCCGACAGCCGCTCAAGTTTTTCCAGGGCAGTGGCGCCGCCCAGCAGTTCCAGGCGGTTAAAACGGTCGAGCTGTTGTTTGATCATGGCTACGCACGGTTGATTGAGTATGGGCCGACTATAGGCAGGCACTTTTCATCGGGCAACTGACAATCGCTTATGTCGGATGGTTCTTAGCATCACACCATTGGTTCTTAAGGGCCGCCAGGGTGCATACCGTAAAGTGATGGCCATTTCGTCAGGAGTGAATACCGTGAGTGAGCGTTCCAGCCATTGGCAATTACAGACCATCGTCAGCCAACTGCGTAGCGCCCGGGACCAGTGGCGAACGCGCAATGGCCGCTTAAGCGGCGAGCACGGCGGCCGTGAGTTGCCGTCGCGCGAAGCGGTGGCGCAGATTCTTGAGTCGCTGTGCGGCGCATTGTTTCCGATGCGCCTGGGGCCGGTTGACCTGCGCGAAGAAAGTGAAGATTTCTACGTCGGCCATACCCTCGATGTGGCACTCAATGCCTTGCTCGCACAGGCACGCCTGGAGCTGCGCTACGCCGCGCGCCAAGGCGGCCAGGACGACAGCGCCGTCGACGCCCATGCCATCCGCCTGATCCAGGATTTCGCCCTGGCCCTGCCGTCCCTGCGCAGCCTGCTGGACACTGACGTGCTGGCCGCCTACCACGGCGACCCGGCCGCGCGCAGCGTCGATGAAGTGCTGCTGTGCTACCCGGGGATCCTGGCGGTGATTCACCATCGCCTGGCGCACCATCTGTATCGCGCGGGTTTGCCGCTGTTGGCGCGGATCAGCGCGGAAATCGCGCACTCGGCCACCGGTATCGATATCCACCCCGGCGCGCAGATCGGCCCGAGTTTCTTTATCGACCACGGGACCGGTGTGGTCATCGGCGAAACCGCAATCATCGGCGAGCGTGTGCGCATCTACCAGGCCGTGACCCTGGGCGCCAAGCGCTTCCCGGCGGATGAGGATGGGCAATTGCAGAAGGGCCATCCGCGCCACCCGATTGTCGAGGACGATGTGGTGATCTACGCCGGGGCGACGATCCTGGGGCGTATCACCATCGGCAAGGGCTCGACCATCGGCGGCAACGTGTGGCTGACCCGCAGCGTGCCGGCGGCGGCGAATATCACGCAGGCGAACTTGCAGCTCGAGGATGGCGCGCAGAAGTAAAAAACCTGCACAAATCCAATGTGGGAGGGGGCTTGCCCCCGATAGCGGAGTGTCAGTCAGCTCACCTGATACTGATGCACCGCCATCGGGGGCAAGCTTCCTCCCACATTTTGACTGCATTCCAAATCCAACCCGTAATCGCTGAACGATTTGCCTCCCTTACCCGTCATACCTTTCCTTGAGCTAGTGTAGGAATTGTCTACCACTCAGCCCTGCGATTAGTCCAAAACCGCCTATCCATGTTTAACTTGAATGTTCGTTCAAGTTAAACCGGTGGTTCGCTGCCCGCTCACAACAGGAGGCTTACCTTTGCTGAGTCCGTTATTTACAGCCACATTCCCAACCCTCGGGGTGCATCGTTCATGAGTGCATCGTCCACCCCACCCAGCGGCCAAGTGCGCATGAATGCGCCGGTCTTCTACTTTGCGGCCACCGCAATCCTGCTGTTTGGCCTCACTGTCATCGCGATCCCGCAACAGGCCGGCGCCTGGCTGCTGGCCGCGCAAAACTGGGCGGCCAATACGGTCGGCTGGTACTACATGCTGGCGATGACCCTGTATCTGGTCTTCGTGGTGGTCACCGCGCTATCGGGCTACGGCAAGATAAAACTCGGTGCCGACCACGACGAGCCCGAATTCAGTTACTTGTCCTGGGCTGGCATGCTGTTCGCGGCCGGGATCAGCATCACGCTGTTCTTCTTCTGCGTCTCCGAGCCGCTGACGCACCTGGTGCAACCGCCCCAGGGCGCGCCGATGAACGCCGACGCTGCGCGCCAGGCCATGCAGATTCTGTTTCTGCACTGGGGCCTGCATGGCTGGGGCGTATTCGCGTTTGTCGGCATGGCCCTGGCGTATTTCGCCTATCGGCATAACCTGCCGCTGGCGTTGCGCTCGGCGCTGTACCCGCTGATCGGCAAGCGCATCAACGGCCCCATCGGTTATGCGGTGGATGGCTTTGGCATTATCGCCACGGTGTTCGGCCTGGGTGCCGACATGGGCTTCGGCGTGCTGCACCTCAACTCCGGCCTGGACTACCTGTTTGGCATTGCCCACACCCAGTGGATCCAGGTGGGCTTGATCACGCTGATGATGGGCGCGGCGATCATCGTCGCCGTGGCCGGCGTCGACAAGGGCGTGCGGGTGATGTCCGACATCAACATGCTGCTGGCCTGTGCGCTGCTGCTGTTCGTGTTGTTCGCCGGGCCTACCCAGCACTTGCTCAACACCCTGATCCAAAACATCGGCGACTACCTGGGCGCGCTGCCGACCAAGAGTTTCGACGTGTACGCCTACGACAAACCCAGCGACTGGCTGGGCGGTTGGACCGTGTTCTACTGGGCCTGGTGGATCGCATGGTCGCCGTTCGTGGGCCTGTTTATTGCGCGGATTTCCCGTGGCCGTACCATCCGTGAATTCGTGTTCGGTGTGCTGCTGATTCCGTTGGGCTTCACCCTGGCGTGGATGTCGATCTTCGGTAACAGCGCCATCGACCAGGTGCTCAACCACGGCATGGCGGCATTGGGTCAGTCGGCCATCGATGACCCTTCGATGAGCCTCTACCTGCTGCTGGAAACCTATCCATGGAGCAAGACGGTGATCGCGGTCACCGTGTTCATCAGCTTCGTGTTCTTCGTCACCTCGGCGGACTCGGGCACCGTGGTGCTGTCCACCCTGTCGTCCAAGGGCGGCAATGCCGATGAAGACGGGCCGAAATGGCTGCGGGTGTTCTGGGGCGCGATGACGGCATTGGTCACCAGTGCGTTGTTGTTTGCCGGCAGTATCGACTCGCTCAAATCAGCGGTGGTGCTGACCTCGTTGCCGTTCTCGCTGATTTTGCTGTTGATGATGTGGGGGCTGCACAAGGCTTTCCATTTGGAGTCGCAAAAGCAGATCGCCCAGTTGCATTCGCTGGCACCGGTTTCGGCTTCGCGCAAAGGCAAAGGTGGCTGGCGCCAGCGTTTGAGCCAGGCCGTGCACTTCCCATCGCGCGATGAGGTGTACCGTTTCCTTGAATCGACGGTGCGCCCGGCGATTGAAGAAGTGACGGCGGTGTTCGTTGAGAAAGGCTTGAGTGTGGTCACCCAGCCGGACCCGGCCAACGACAGCGTCAGCCTGGAAATCGGGCATGGCGAGGAGCACCCGTTTATCTACCAGGTGCAGATGCGCGGCTACTTCACACCGTCCTTCGCCCGTGGCGGCATGGGCTCCAAAGAGCTCAACAACCGCCGCTACTACCGCGCGGAAGTGCACTTGAGTGAGGGCAGCCAGGACTACGACCTAGTGGGCTACACCAAGGAGCAGATCATCAACGACATCCTCGACCAGTACGAGCGGCACCTGCAGTTCCTGCACTTGGTGCGCTAGGGCTCAGGCCCTGATCGCCAGGGCCAGGGCCACCATGGGTATGCCAAATACCACACTGCCGATCACCAGCTCCGATACCAGGGGCTGGCCGGCAGTGACTACCCCGACTGCGCCGTTGACCACGGCAGCGACAGACCAGATCCCCACAAAGCAGTAGGCCAGAATGTGACGGCTGACGCCCAGCCTTTGCCCGAGAAACAGTATCAGGGCGAGCAGGATCAAACCTGCGCTGATCACGAGGGTGGTGTGCATGTTTCAAAGCTCCTTGCCCAGCGCATTGTCCAAGGAGTAGCGGCCCGCGCCGCGAAACACCAGGTAGAACGATAGCAGCGCCATCAGCACCGGGTACTCGATGCCACGGTCGATCCACGGCCAGGTCGGGCCCAGCAGGCAGGTGATGGTCAGCATCTGCACGGTCATCATCGCCGCAATCAGGCGCGTACCGAGGCCAAGGATCAGCAACAGCCCGCCAACAGCTTCCAGTAACGCCACCAGCAGGCCGAACAGTTCCGGCTGCGGCAGGTGCAGCCGGTTCTGGATCAGGTTGATCGAGGCCGCCATCGGGTCGGCCATCGAGCCGTGGGCGTTACCCAGCAACTTGGGCAGGCCGTGGGTCAGCATGATCACGCCGAAGCCAGCGCGCAGCAACGCGTAGGCCAGGGGTTCGGCGGCGCGGTAAAGCGGCGCGAGTGCGGGGATCAACAGGTCGGGACGAGGCATGAGAACGCTCCTTGGCTGCAGGCCGGATTCAGACCAACCCGCCATTGGCGCGGATGATCTGCCCATTGACCCAACCACCGGCCGGGCTCACCAAAAACGACACTACGCGGGCGATATCTTCCGGTTGGCCGAGGCGCTCCAGCGGCGGCATCTTGGCCAGGCCCTGGATCTGCTCTTCGCTCTTGCCGTGCAGGAACAACTCGGTGGCCACCGGGCCTGGGGCCACGGCGTTGACGGTGATGTGGCGGCCGCGCATTTCCTTGGCGAACACTTGGGTCAGGGATTCCACCGCCGCCTTGCTGGCGATGTAAACCGCGTAGCCGGGGAAGTTGAGGCCGACGGTGCTGCTGGAGAAGTTGACGATGCGCCCGCCGTCATTCAGGCGCGTGGCGGCTTCACGCAGGGCGTTGAAGGTGCCACGGGTGTGGATATCGAAATTCTGGTTGTACAGCTCGTCGCTGTGCTGGGCCAGGGGCAGTGTCTTGAGGATGCCGGCGTTGTTGATCAGCACATCGACCTTGCCCAACTGAGCTTCGGTCTCGTCGAACAGGCGCTTGATGTCGGCGGGTTTGGCCACGTCGCCTTGGATCGCTATGGCTTGGTGACCGGCCTGGCGCAGTTCTACCACCAGCTTCGACGCCTCGGTGGCGCTGCTGGCGAAGTTGATGGCCACGGCGTAACCGTCGGCGGCGAGTTGTTTGGCGATGACGGCGCCGATGCCGCGGGAGGCGCCGGTGATGATTGCGACTTGGGTGGCCATGATCAAGGTTCCTTGCGGTGGGTGTGACAGCAGATTCACATGTTTACCCAAGCCGATAAATGCGCCAGAGTTGCCTTGACTGTTCAATAATCGCCAACAATCGGAGCGCTGCGTGGATCAAGTCAAAGCAATGAAAGTGTTTGTGCGCATCTACGAGCGTTCGAGCTTCACGCTCGCGGCCGATGACTTGAACCTGCCCCGCGCGACCCTGACCCACACCCTCAACACGTTCGAAGCCTGGCTGGGCACGCGCCTGCTGGAGCGCAGCACCCGTCGTGTGCGCCCGACCCTGGATGGCGAGGCTTATTACCAACGCTGCGTGCAGTTGCTGGCGGAGTTGGAAGAAGCCGAATTGGCGTTTCGCAGCGTCGCGCCCAAGGGCCGTTTGCGCGTGGATTTGCACGGCACCCTGGCCAAGTATTTTGTGGTGCCGGCGCTGCCGCAATTCATGGCGCGTTACCCGGACATCGAGCTGTCAATCAGCGAGGCGGATCGGTTTGTCGACCTGATCGCCGAAGGCGTGGACTGCGTGCTGCGCGCGGGTACGCTGGGCGACTCCGCGCTGATCGGTCGACGCGTCGCCAACCTGCGCCAGGTGACGTGTGCAAGCCCCGCCTACCTGCACAAATACGGCGAACCCAAAAGCCTTGCCGAGTTGAGTCAACACCGCGCGGTCAACTACGTTTCGCGCACCACGGCCAAGCTGTTTCCGTTCGAATTCATGGTCAACGGCGAGCTGCAGGAAGTGAGTATCGAGGGTGCGCTGTCGGTGTTCGGCGCGGAGATTTATTCCGCCAGTGCGGTGGCCGGATTGGGCATTATCCAGTGCCCGCATTACCGTATGGCCGAGTTGATCGAGCAGGGCGTGATGCGTGAAATTCTCCCAGAAACGCCGCCACCCTTGATGCCGGTGTCGGTGCTTTACCCGCAGAACCGACACATGTCGCCGAGGGTGCGAGTATTCGTCGACTGGCTCGCCGAAATTTTCGAAAATGCCCGCTAAGCCGCGTAATAGAAGGGTTTCTTAAATTTAATTTCATCCGTTCATGCCGCGTTTTGACGCGCAACTGTCATCTGGCCACTGCGTAATTGTGTGAAGCGTTTGACGCTTTCATTTCAGAACAGTGACGGAGACCGGTAACAATGAAGACGTTATTAAGCCCCATGGTGGGTGCCGCCATGGCGAGCTTTATGCTGTCCGCCCATGCCGATTTTATCGATGACAGCCACGCCGACGTGACCCTGCTCAATCGCTATCTCAACCAGCAGGGGCGTGACGTGGTGGGTAGCAATGCCAAGGCCCACAGCATTCGCGATTGGGGCCAGGGGTTCGAGTTCAACTTCAAGTCCGGGTACACCGAAGGGCCGGTTGGCTTCGGTCTGGATCTGCAGGCGTTCTACGGGTTGAAACTCGATTCCGGGGGCGACCTCAACGACAAGGATCACCAAAGCCGCTACCCGGGCAGCATGTTCCCGCTGGACAACGGCAAGTCCGCCGACCAGTTCGGCGTGCTCAGCCCGACATTCAAGATGCGCTTTGCCAAGGATGAATTGCGCATCGGTACGCTGTATGGCAACAACCCGGTGCTGGCCAACACCGATGGCCGCCTGTATCAGCAGACCAATACCGGCGTGCAGTTGGTGTCCAAGGATTTGACCGACTTTACCTTCACCGGCGGCGATATCCTCAAGACCAAGATCCGCAACGAAACCGGTGACCAGGGCATGATCACGGCCGGTGGCACCAAAGAGAGCGATCGCTTCCTGTTCGGCGGGGCGGACTACACCGGCATACACAACACCACGGTCAGCCTGTGGTACTCCAACCTTGAGGATTACTACCAACAGTTCTTCCTCGGCGCCAAGCGCCACGACGCCTTGTCGGTCGGCGCGATCGACACTGACCTGCGTGTGTTCCGCAGCCTGGGTGTGGGCGGCAACGCCGATGGCGACAAAGACTTTGCGGCGGCCGGCCTGTACGGCGACGGCGTGAACAAGGGGCGCATCAACCAGTCCACCGTCAGTCTGTTGGAAAGCTACAGCCTGGACGGCCATACCGTTGGCCTGGGCATCCAGAAAAACAGCGGCGACAGCGACTTCCCGTACCTCGACTCCGGCCTCAACAGCGGCGATAACCGCCAGGGTCCAGGCTCGGGCGCCGACACCCCCGCGCTGACCAACATGCAGTTGAACAAATTCCAGCACGCCGGCGAACGCACCTGGCTGGCGCAATACAAATATGACTTGGGCAAGCTCGGCCTCAACGGCCTGACGTTCTCCGCTGCCTACGCCCATGGCGATGACATCCGCACCGCCCAAGGCACCACCAGCGAATGGGAACGCAACGTCGCCGTGGCTTATCAAGTGCCGACCGGCACCCTCAAAGGTCTCGGCGTGACCTGGAAAAACGCCCACGCCAGCCCGGATATCAGCGGCGCTACCGTGCAAGATGAAAACCGCTTTTATGTCAGCTATGTCGTTCCACTCTGGTAGGAAATTGCTGTAAAACGGAAGGGCAGACTTAAGCGATTCAGCTGGTTAAAAGGCCTGGGAATAACCTTATTCCCAGGCCTTATTTGCCTACGTCCAAGAGAGGATTCGATGACTTACATTGCTGCCGAAAACCGCTATGAATCTATCCCGTATCGCCGCGTAGGCCGCAGTGGGTTGGTGCTGCCTGCACTGTCCCTGGGGCTGTGGCACAACTTTGGCGACAGCACCCCGATCGACACCCAGCGCGCCCTGCTGCGCACCGCGTTCGACCTGGGGATCAACCACTTCGACCTGGCCAACAACTATGGCCCGCCCTACGGCAGCGCCGAGATCAACTTCGGCCGTTTGCTGCGCGAAGACTTCAAGCATTACCGCGACGAATTGATCATCTCCAGCAAGGCCGGCTGGGACATGTGGCCCGGCCCGTATGGGCAGGGCGGCGGCTCGCGCAAATACGTGCTGGCCAGCCTGGACCAGAGCCTGCAACGCCTGGGCGTCGACTATGTGGATATTTTCTACTCCCACCGTTTTGACGCCGACACACCGCTGGAAGAAACCGCCAGCGCGCTCGCCACGGCCGTGCAACAAGGCAAGGCGTTGTACATCGGTATCTCGTCTTATTCCGGGGTAAAAACCCGCGAAATCGCCGCCCTGCTCAAAGAGTGGAAAGTGCCGCTGCTGATCCACCAACCGGCTTACAACCTGCTCAACCGCTGGGTGGAAAAAGACCTGCTGGACACCACCGAAGAACTCGGTGCCGGGGTGATTGCGTTCACGCCGTTGGCCCAAGGGTTGCTGACTGATAAGTACCTCAACGGCGTACCGGCCGATGCGCGGGTGAATCGCCCGGGCGGTGGCTCGCTGCAGGCCAAGCACTTGTCCGAAGCCAACATCGCCCACGTGCGTGCGCTGAATGAGATTGCCCAGCGTCGTGGCCAAAGCCTGGCGCAACTGGCCCTGGCCTGGACCCTGCGTGATCCACGGGTGACCAGCGCACTGATCGGCGCGAGCCGGCCGGAGCAGATCATCGAGAACGTCGGCGCGTTGAAGAACTTGAGCTTCAGTGCGGAAGAACTGGCGGAGATCGATCGGTTTGCGCAGGAAGGCGGGATTAACTTGTGGGAAAAACCATCTACCGCTGAGTAAGCGCGGTCAATGTGGGAGGGGCGGTGCGACGATTCGACTTGCCCCCTCCCACATTTGATTTATGCCAGGCTTCAGAAGGGGATGTCCCCCAAAATCGTCGCCCGATGCATCACCCGCCGTTGCGGCCGGTAGTCATCCACCGCGTAATGCTGCGTCACGCGGTTGTCCCAGAACGCTACGTCATGCTCCTGCCAGCGCCAGCGAATGGTGAACTCCGGCCGGGTCGCGTGGGCGAACAGCAGCTTCAGAATCGCTTCACTCTCGGCTGGTTCCAGCTCGTTGATTTTGGTGGTGAAGCCGTCGCTGACAAACAGTGATTTGCGCCCACTGACCGGATGCGTGCGCACCACCGGGTGCGACAGCGGCGGGTTCTTCTTGCGGGTTTCTTCCCAGCGCGCCAGGTCTTCTGCGGTGTTGCCGAAGCGCTCCAGCGGAAAGGACTTGGTGAAATCGTGAGTCGCGGTGAGGCCATCCAGCAGGCGCTTGAGCGGCTCGGACAAGGCCTCATAGGCCGCAATGCCACTGGCCCACAGCGTGTCACCCCCAAACGCCGGCAGCAGCTTGGCGCTGAGCACCGCGCCGAGGGCGGGGGTCGGTAAAAAGGTCACGTCGGTATGCCAGACCGCGTTGTCGCGCACATCGGTCACGGCGGTGTCGAGGATCAGCACTTCGGGCTGTTCCGGCACGTTGGGGTAGATCGGGTGAATATGCAGGTCGCCAAAATTCGCCGCGAATCGCGCCTGTTGCTGCGGCGTGATCGCTTGGCCTCGAAAGAACAGCACCGAGTGCGTGAGCAACGCCTGTTCGATGGCGTCGCGCTGTTCCAGATTCAACGGTTGAGTGATATCGACGCCACTGATCTGGGCGCCCAGGGCGGTGCTTAATGGGGTAACGGTCAGGCTGCTCATGCGGTTCTCACTCAATGTGCCTGGCCATGCCAGGGCACCAACTTGCGCTGCAGGGCACGCAGGCCCATTTCCATGGCGAAGGCGATCAGGGCGATCACCAGAATCCCCAGCACCACCACATCGGTGACCAGGAACTGCGCTGCCGACTGCACCATAAAACCCAGGCCGCTGGTGGCCGCGATCAGCTCGGCGGCGACCAGCGTCGACCAACCCACGCCCAGGCCGATGCGCACGCCGGTGAGGATGTCGGGCAGGGCGCTGGGCAAGATCACATGGCGAATCAACTGCGCGCGGGTGGCCCCCAGCGACTGCGCGGCACGCAGCTTGGCCGGGTCGACGGTGCGCACGCCGGTCGCGGTGGCGATGGCAATGGGCGCGAAGATCGCCAGGTAAATCAGCAGCACCTTGGACAGCTCGCCGATGCCGCACCAGATCACGATCAACGGCAAGTAGGCCAGTGGCGGGATCGGCCGGTAGAACTCGATCAGCGGGTCGAGAATGCCACGCGCAATGCGGTTGGAACCGATGGCGATCCCCACCGGCACGGCGGTGAGTACCGCAAAACCCAGGCCCAGGCCGATACGGCTGAGGCTCGCGCCCAGGTGCTGCCACAAGGTGGAATCCATGTAGCCGGTGGTCGCCAACAGCCAGCCTTTTTGCAGCACGGCGGACGGCGGCGGCAGGAACAGCGGTTCGATCAGCCCGGTGGCGGTCACGGCCCACCAGAGCGCCAGCAGGGCGAATAGCGTCAACAGACTGATCCAGCGTGTGCTCAGGCGGCGACGCAGCGGGATAACCGCGTGCGCCACCGGCTTGGCGGCGGTGGCGGGGAGTTCGTAGCTGCTCATGCGGACACCTGCCGTTGCGAGAACACTTTGCCCAGCACGTGTTCGCGGGTTTCGATAAAGCGTGGGTCGGACTTGATCGCCCGTGCCGATTCACCGGCGGCGTAGCGTTGGCCGAAATCCAGCTGCAGGCGTTCGACGATCTGGCCTGGGTTGGGCGCCAACAGGATCAGGTCGGTGGCGAGGAACACCGCTTCTTCAATGTCATGGGTAATCAGGAACACCGGTTTGGCCGTGCGCCGCCAGACTTGCAGCAGCAGCTCTTGCATCTGTTCGCGGGTGAACGCATCGAGGGCGCCGAAGGGCTCGTCCATCAGCAATACGCGTGGGTCGGCCGCCAGGGCGCGGGCCAAGCCGACGCGCTGCTTCTGGCCGCCGGAAAGCTGCCAGATGCGGCGGCTGTCGAAACCAGCCAGGTCGACCAGGGCCAGCATCTCCCGGGCGCGAATTTCACGTTGCGCCTTGGGCACACCGGCCAGCTCCAGGCCGAAGCCGACATTGGCCAGCACGTCCTGCCAGGGCAGCAGGGCGTCGTCCTGGAACACCACGCCGCGTTCGGCGCTGGGCCCTTTGACCGGCACACCGTCGAGGGTAATGCGCCCGGCGGAAGGTTCGACAAAACCGGCGATCAGGTTCAACAGCGAAGTCTTGCCACTGCCGGACGGGCCGAGGGCGACCAGCAATTGCTGGGGCCCGAGGTCGAGTGAAATGTCAGACAGTACCGGTTGTGTGGCGCCTGGGTACTGTGCGCTGATGCGCTCCAGTTGTAGCAAGGCCATCGCGATGAACTCCCGAATCAGTTAGTGATGAACTTGGCGCTGACATAAGGGGCGTAGTCCGGCAGCACGGCGTCGACCTTGCCTTGTTCCTTCAAGAACGCAGCGGTGTCGGTCACGGCCTTAGTGGTCGGTGCGCCCAGCAGGGTCACCTGGTCAGCGGCCAGCGGGTAGACGTTGCCTTGCAGCAGCAATGGGATGTCAGTGGCTTTGGCGCCGGAGAGCTTCACCAGCTTGTCGACGTTGCCCTTATCGGCCAGCCAGGCTTGTGGGTCTTTGCGGTAGGCGGCGTAGGCGTCCAGAGTGACCTTGGCGAAAGCTGTGACGATTTCCGGGTGCTTCTCGGCAAAATCCTTACGCACGATCCACGCATCGAAGGTCGGCGCGCCAAACTTGGCCAGCTCGCCGGAGGTGATCAGCACTTTGCCGTTTTCCTTGGCCACGCCCAGGGCTGGGTCCCACACGTAAGTGGCGTCGATATCGCCACGCTTCCACGCGGCGATGATGGCCGGTGGTGCGAGGTTGAGGATGGTGACTTTAGACGGGTCGATGTTCCAGTGCTTCAGCGCGGCCAGCAGGCTGTAGTGGCCGGTGGACACGAACGGCACGGCGACTTTCTTGCCGATCAGGTCCTGCGGGCTGTTGATCCCCGAACCGTTACGCGCCACCAGGGCTTCGGCACCGCCGATCTGGGTGGCGACGAGGAAGGTTTCCACCGGCACCTTGCGGGTGATGGCGGCGGTCAGTGGGCTGGAACCGAGGTAGCCGATCTGCACGTCACCGGAAGCGATGGCGGCAATGATGTCGGCACCATTGTCGAATTTGCGCCAGTCGATCTTGGCGTTAGTGGCTTTTTCGTACGCGCCATCGGCCTGGGCGACTTTCGCCGGGTCCACGGTGGTCTGGTAGGCAATGGTCACATCCGCCGCCTGGGCAAACAGGCTGGCACCGGCCAGGGACAATGCGGCCAGGAGGCGCAGAGGGGTAAGCAGTTTCAAGGGGAAGCTCCTCAATCAGGCGGCCGAGGGTCGGCGTGTGAGGAGACTAAATGATCTAAGAATCAGAAAATAAATAACATTTTCGAATTAGCTTATTAGAAGAAGTGAACCTGAATCTTGAGCGCGCATAGGCCAAATGTGGGAGCGGTCTTGCTCGCGAATGCGGTGGGTCAGTCGATACATCTGGCGACTGACATTCCGCATTCGCGAGCAAGCCCGCTCCCACAGGTTTTTTTGCGTAAGGCTTTAGTTACTGATCGCCAGAATGCTCGCCTGGTACGACCCGACAAACACATCAAAATCGCCCACTTCGTTCTGCTCCAGCTCCGCCTGCTGGGCCAACGATTTACGCGCCAGCTCTTCAAAGTGTGCCTGCTCTTCGGCCGGCAACGGCTCTTTGCGGAAATGCTCGGCATGCACCTCGCTCTGATGCAGGGAGAACTGCGCAAAACTCTCTTTGCGCTCGGCCATCGCCGCCAGCACCTGGGCTGAAGGGGTCAGGGACGAGTCCTTGATCTTGGCCAGCTGGGCGTCGAGTGCTTGGCTGTGTTCGTGGATGCCGTGGCTCTCATCCAGCAAGGCCGCCAACGGTGCGATTTTTTCCAGCAGCTCCGTGGCCCATTCCTTCATGTCCACCGCTGCGCCGTCGCGCTGCAATTGCAAGCCCGGGCGGCGGCCTTCCTTGACTACGCTGAGGAAGTTGGACGTGGCGTTACCACAGGCGTTGTTGGCGAACTGCGGGCTGTCGTTCAGTGCGCAGTACAGCAGGAAGGCGTCGAGGAAACGCGACTCCGGCAGGTCGATACCCATCGGCAGGAACGGGTTGATGTCCAGGCAGCGCACTTCGATGTACTGGATGCCACGGGCCATCAGCGCCTGGATCGGCCGCTCGCCGGTGTAGGTCACACGCTTGGGGCGGATGTTGGAGTAGTACTCGTTTTCGATCTGCAGGATGTTGGTGTTGAGCTGAACCCACTCACCGTCCTTGTGCGTGCCGACTTCGACGTACGGCGCGTAGGGCGTTGCCACCGCTTCACGCAGGCTGTCGGTGTAGCTGCTCAGGTCGTTGTAGCACGGCGTAAGCCCGGCCTGGGCGTTGCTCTGGTAACCCAGGTCACTCATGCGCAGGCTGGTGGCGTATGGCAGGTAGAGCGTGTCGGCGTCCAATACTTCCAACTGGTGCGAACGGCCGCGCAGGAAACCCGCGTCCAGCGCCGGCGAGGCACCGAACAGGTACATCAGCAACCAGCTGTAGCGGCGGAAGTTACGGATCAGCGCGATATAAGCGTTGGACTGGTAGTCGCGGTCGGTGCCGACAAAGCCTTCGGCTTCCTTGAGCAATGGCCACAGCTGTTCCGGCAGGGAAAAGTTGTAGTGGATGCCCGCGATGCACTGCATGGTCTTGCCGTAACGCAGGGCCAGGCCTTTGCGATACACGTACTTGAGCTGTCCGATATTGGAGGTGCCGTAGTAGGCAATCGGAATATCTTCCTCGGCCGGCAACGGGCACGGCATCGAGGGGCTCCACAGGTATTCACTGCCGAGCTTGGTGTAGGCAAAGCGATGGATCTTGTCCAGGCTGCTCAGGGTATCGGCCGGGTTGGGCAGGGCTGGGGTGATGAACTCCAGCAGCGATTCCGAGTAGTCGGTGGTGATCTGTTCATGGGTCAACGCGGCGCCCAGGGCCTCGGGGTGCGGCGTTTGTGCCAGGCGACCCTCGGCGGTGACGCGTAGGCATTCACGCTCGATGCCGTGCAAGCAGTGCTCTAGCAGGGAGAGGTGTTCGCGCTTGCCGAGCAGGGCCAGGCGGCGGTTGAGAAGTTCGCTCAAGTTGGATTCCTTCACGCGTCAGTCGCCCCAATATGGGGGTGGGCAAGACGGTCTACAAGGGTGAAGTTGAAACTGGCGTTATCGCCTGGTTTTGAGTCGATTTGGCTCACATTGAAAAAGCCTACTTCACTCCATGAATTGGGCTATAGCGCAGCAAGAAAATTCCGACGCCGTTGTCGCAGCGCCGAAATTAACTCAAATCGAGGGTGGGGAGCTATAGGACAGCGAAGGTGCCCTGTGCTTTTGCGACAAGTCGTTCGTCCTGATACACATCGGCTTCGACCACCAAGGTGCGTCTGCCGGCGTGAATCACCCGGCTGGTGCACAGCACGTCACCGTTCTCCACGGCGCGGATGTAGTTGATCTTGCACTCGATAGTCGCGCTCTGTTGGTCAAAACCATGGGAGCTGGAACACGCCAGCCCCATCGTAATGTCCACCAGGCTGAAAATCGCCCCGCCATGGAGCTTGCCCGCGCGGTTGCGCAGGTGTGGCTCCAGGGTCAGGGCCACCTCGGCAACGCCCTCATCCAGGCGTTGCAGGCGGCTGCCGATCAGCTCGCTGAATGCGCTCTGGGTCAAGCCGGCGGGGATGTCCATCAGCGTTTCTTCAACTGCTTGGCGTTGGCGAACAGCGAGGCCATGGCGTTGTTGCTTGGCGCTGCGGCAGTGGTTTCCTTGCGCGGTGCGTTGTTCTGCGACTGGCGCGGCGCCGAGCCTGGGCGTGCGCCACGGGCACCGTCGATTTTCTCACCCGGGGTGTCGCTCATGCGCATCGACAGGCCAACGCGTTTGCGCGGGATGTCGACTTCCATGACCTTGACCTTGACCACGTCACCGGCTTTCACCGCTTCACGCGGGTCCTTGATGAACTTCTCCGAAAGCGCGGAGATATGCACCAAACCGTCCTGATGCACGCCGATGTCTACAAAAGCACCGAAGTTGGTCACGTTGGTGACAACGCCTTCAAGGATCATGCCCAGTTGTAGATCCTTGAGGTCTTCGACGCCGTCCTGGAACTCGGCGGTCTTGAACTCGGGACGCGGGTCGCGGCCAGGTTTTTCCAGCTCTTGCAGGATGTCGGTGATGGTCGGCACACCAAAGGTTTCGTCGGTGTACTTCTTTGGGTCCAGGCGTTTGAGGAACGCGGCGTCGCCGATCAGCGAGCGGATGTCGCGGTCGGTCTCGGCGGCAATGCGCTGCACCAGCGGGTAGGCTTCCGGGTGAACGGCCGACGAGTCGAGCGGGTTGTCGCCATTCATCACACGTAGGAAACCGGCGGCCTGTTCGAAGGTTTTTTCACCAAGGCGGGCGACTTTTTTCAGCGCGGCGCGGGTCTTGAACGCGCCGTTTTCGTCACGGTGAGTGACGATATTCTGCGCCAGGGTAGTGTTCAGGCCGGAGATACGCGCCAGCAGTGCAACGGAGGCAGTGTTCACATCCACGCCGACCTTGTTCACGCAGTCTTCCACCACCGCATCCAGGCCGCGCGCCAGTTTCAGCTGCGACACATCGTGCTGGTACTGGCCGACACCGATGGATTTAGGGTCGATCTTCACCAACTCGGCCAGCGGGTCCTGCAGGCGGCGGGCGATGGACACCGCGCCACGGATCGACACGTCGAGGTCCGGGAATTCCTTGGAGGCCAGTTCCGACGCCGAGTACACCGAAGCGCCCGCTTCGGAAACCATGACCTTGGTCATCTTCATGGCTGGGTATTTTTTGATCAGCTCGGCGGCCAGCTTGTCGGTTTCACGGCTGGCAGTGCCGTTGCCGATGGCGATCAGGTCCACAGCGTGCTTGGCGCACAGCGCGGCCAGGATGGCCAGGGTCTGGTCCCACTTGTTGTGCGGCACGTGAGGGTACACGGTGGCGTGGTCCAGCAGCTTGCCGGTGGAGTCCACCACCGCCACCTTGCAGCCGGTACGCAGGCCCGGGTCGAGGCCCAGGGTGGCGCGCGGTCCGGCCGGGGCGGCCAGCAGCAGGTCGTGCAGGTTGTGCGCGAAAACGTTGATTGCCTCGGTTTCGGCGCCGTCACGCAGTTCGCCGAGCAGGTCGGTTTCCAGGTGCGTGTAGAGCTTGACCTTCCAGGTCCAGCGCACGACTTCACCGAGCCACTTGTCCGCAGGACGATTCTGATTCTGGATGCCGAATTGTTGACCGATCATGCCTTCGCACGGGTGCATGGTGCCTGGCAGCTCGTCGCCGACTTTGAGCGCGGAGCTCAGAATACCCTCGTTGCGCCCGCGGAAAATGGCGAGTGCACGGTGGGACGGCATGCTCTTGAGTGGCTCGTCGTGTTCGAAGTAATCGCGGAACTTGGCGCCTTCTTCCTCTTTGCCGGCGATGACGCGGGCGCTGAGGATGGCTTCCTGCTTGAGGTAGGTGCGCAGTTTTTCCAGCAGGCTGGCGTTTTCGGCGAAACGCTCCATCAGGATGTACTTGGCACCTTCGAGGGCGGCCTTGACGTCGGCGACGCCTTTTTCTGCGTCGATGAAGCGCGCGGCTTCGGTGTCCGGGGTCAGCGACGGGTCGTTGAACAGGCCGTCGGCCAGCTCGCCCAGGCCGGCTTCCAGGGCGATCTGGCCCTTGGTGCGGCGTTTCTGTTTGTAGGGCAGGTAAAGGTCTTCGAGGCGGGTCTTGGTGTCGGCGAGCTTGATGTCGCGTTCAAGCTGCGGGGTCAACTTGCCCTGCTCTTCGATGCTGGCGAGGATGCTGATGCGCCGTTCGTCGAGTTCTCGCAGGTAGCGCAGGCGCTCTTCCAGGTGACGCAGTTGGGTGTCGTCGAGGCTGCCGGTCACTTCTTTACGGTAACGGGCGATGAAAGGCACCGTGGAGCCTTCATCCAGTAGCGCGACGGCCGCTTCGACCTGTTGTGGGCGTACACCGAGTTCCTCGGCGATGCGGCTGTTGATGCTGTCCATAAAACCACCTGAAATTCTTAAAAGCAGCTCGCAGGCCCGGAAAACAAGGCCTGGCGAGGCTGGTTGAGCGGCCCGACCGGCGCCGCTGCCTGGGTCAAGAGGCAGCCTATTGACCCTCGAAATCGAAAAAATCACGACAAGCGGGTGAAAAAAGCCCGGCAGTAAACGGTAACGATCTGACGTTGCCCTGCACGAAGGCGCCGCATTATAACCAGCGTTCTGCTCTTGAGGGGTACTGCGCCCGTGGTTGTAGGACGCGGGTTCGCTGGCAGTACAGGAAAAATCTGCTAACAATGCACACGGTGCGTATAACGGCAGCTACGCCATAATGCGCGCCGAGATAAGAGGAGCATCTAATGAGCAGCACTGCACAAACTGCTGAAGGCGAAAAAATTCTCATCGTTGATGACGATCCGGGGCTGAGCAGCCTGCTGGAGCGGTTTTTCAACTCCAAGGGCTATCGTGCCCGCGCGGTGCCGAACACCGAGCAGATGGACCGCCTGTTGGGGCGTGAAGTATTCAACCTGGTCGTACTCGACCTGATGTTGCCGGGCGAAGACGGCCTCACCGCCTGCAAACGCCTGCGCGGCGCAAACAACCAGATTCCGATCATCATGCTCACCGCCAAGGGTGATGAGCTGAGCCGCATCAAGGGCCTTGAACTGGGCGCTGATGACTACCTGGCCAAGCCTTTCAACCCTGACGAGTTGATGGCCCGGGTCAAGGCCGTATTGCGCCGCCAGGCACCCCCGGTACCGGGCGCGCCGGGCAGCGAAGACGAAAGCGTCACCTTTGGCGACTACGAACTGTCGCTGGCCACTCGTGAGCTCAAGCGCGGCGACGAAGTGCACATGCTCACCACGGGTGAATTCGCGGTACTCAAGGCCCTGGTGATGAACGCGCGCCAGCCGCTGACCCGCGACAAGCTGATGAACCTGGCCCGTGGCCGGGAATGGGACGCCCTGGAGCGCTCCATCGACGTGCAGATCTCCCGTCTGCGCAGGATGATCGAGCCGGACCCGTCCAAGCCACGGTATATACAGACGGTGTGGGGCGTGGGTTATGTGTTTGTGCCGGATGGCACCGCAACCAAGTGACCGATGATTTGCAGGGGCGGGTATCCTGGCGTTTGGCTCCATGAGAGTCGACGGGATGCCCGGCGTCTGCAATTCTGCGAGCGCCGCTCATTCCTGCAAGGTGTTTAGCCGTCTTCTATGAAAACCCCGTTGTGGTTCCCGCAAAGTTTCTTCTCCCGCACCCTTTGGCTGGTGCTGATCGTCGTTCTGTTCTCCAAGGCACTCACGCTGGTTTATCTGCTGATGAACGAAGACGTGCTGGTGGATCGGCAGTACAGCCACGGTGTCGCCCTGACACTGCGGGCTTATTGGGCCGTAGACCCTGAAAATCGCGAAAAGGTAGCCAAGGCGTCGACGTTGATCCGAGTTGACGGCGCTGGCGTGCCGGAGGGCGAGCAGCACTGGCCCTACAGCGAGATCTACCAGCGCCAGATGCAGGCCGAGCTTGGGGATGACACCGAGGTGCGCTTGCGTATGCATGTTTCGCCTGCGCTGTGGGTGAGGGCGCCAAGCCTGGGCGATGCCTGGATCAAGGTGCCGCTGTACCCGCATCCGCTGCGGGGGCAGAAGATCTGGAACGTGCTGGGCTGGTTCCTGGCGATCGGGTTGCTTTCAACGGCGTCGGCGTGGATTTTCGTGCGCCAGCTCAACCAGCCGCTCAAGCGCCTGGTGTTTGCTGCACGCCAGTTGGGGCAGGGGCGCAGTGTGCGCCTGCCGGTCAGCGATACGCCCAGTGAGATGACCGAAGTCTACGGCGCGTTCAACCAGATGGCAGAGGACGTCGAACAGGCCGGGCGCGAACGCGAGCTGATGCTGGCGGGGGTGTCCCATGACCTGCGTACACCGTTGACGCGGTTGCGCCTGTCCCTGGAGTTGATGGGTAACCACACGGACCTCACCGATGACATGGTGCGCGATATCGAGGACATGGACGCGATTCTCGACCAGTTCCTGGCGTTTATCCGCGATGGCCGCGATGAGGTTGTGGAAGAAGTCGACCTGACGGACCTGGTGCGTGAAGTGGTGGCGCCCTACAACCAGAACGGCGAACAGGTGCGGATGCGCCTTGAACCGATCCAGCCATTTGCGTTGCGCAGGGTCTCGATGAAGCGCCTGTTGAACAACCTGATCGGCAACGCCTTGCACCACGCCGGTTCCGATGTGGAAGTGGCGGCGTACGTGTCCGGTGACAGTGCGGCGCCTTACGTGGTGCTGAGTGTGATGGACCGAGGGGCGGGCATCGACCCGGATGAACTGGAAGGCATCTTCAACCCCTTCACCCGTGGCGACCGTGCCCGGGGTGGCAAGGGCACCGGTCTGGGCCTGGCGATTGTGCGGCGGATTGCGTCGATGCACGGCGGCAATGTTGAGTTGCGCAATCGTGAGGAAGGCGGCTTGGAAGCGCGGGTGCGTTTGCCGCTCGGCTTGATGCTGCCCAGAGACGCGGTCTAACAAGCAACAAATATCAAAATGTGGGAGGGGGCAAGTCGAATCGTCGCACCGCCCCTCCCACATTTAGTTATGTAGTGTCAGTGGGAGCGGTTGTTAACCCTTACCCTTGGTCCGAGTCATATTCGGCCCACCATTCTTCTCCAGATGTTGAATGATGATGCCCGCCACATCCTTACCCGTGGTGGTCTCGATGCCTTCCAGGCCCGGGGATGAATTCACCTCCATCACCAGCGGCCCGTGGTTGGAGCGCAGGATATCCACACCCGCCACGGCCAACCCCATGACCTTGGCAGCCCGCAGCGCGGTCATGCGTTCCTCCGGGGTGATCTTGATCAGGCTGGCGCTGCCGCCACGGTGAAGGTTGGAGCGGAACTCCCCCGGCTTGGCCTGGCGCTTCATCGCTGCAATCACTTTGTCGCCGACCACGAAGCAACGGATATCCGCACCGCCGGCTTCCTTGATGTATTCCTGCACCATGATGTTCTGCTTCAGGCCCATGAACGCCTCGATCACCGACTCAGCGGCCGTCGCGGTTTCACACAGCACCACACCGATGCCCTGGGTGCCTTCCAGCACCTTGATCACCAATGGGGCGCCGTTGACCATCTCGATCAGGTCCGGAATGTCATCCGGGGAGTGGGCAAAACCGGTCACCGGCAGGCCGATGCCCCTGCGCGACAGCAGTTGCAGCGAGCGCAGCTTGTCCCGCGAGCGCGCAATGGCTACGGATTCATTGAGGGGGAACACGCCCATCATTTCAAACTGGCGCAATACCGCGCAGCCATAGAACGTCACCGAAGCGCCAATCCGCGGGATCACCGCATCGAAGCCTTCCAGCGGCTTGCCCCGGTAGTGGATCTGCGGTTTGTGGCTGGCAATGTTCATATAGGCACGCAACGTGTCGATCACCACCATTTCATGGCCACGTTCGGTGCCGGCCTCGACCAGGCGGCGGGTGGAATACAGACGCGGGTTACGCGACAGCACAGCAATCTTCATGCAGCACCTGGGACAGAAATAGTAGAGACCGGGAACACCGGCTTGTCTTGAACGTACTTGACGCCGGGGTTGACCACCAGATGGCCGTCAATCAGCGCCTTGGAACCCAGCAGCAGCCGGTAACGCATGGCTTTGCGGCAGGCCAGGGTGAACTCCACCCGCCATACCCGATCACCCAGCGCCAGGGTGGTGCTGATCACATAGCGCACCTGAGCATGGCCGTTGGAGCTCTTGATGGTTTTCATCGTCACCAGGGGCGCTTCGCAGCGGCGGTGACGCAGTTGCACCACGCTGCCCAGGTGCGCGGTAAAGCGCACCCACTTTTCACCGTCGCGCTCAAACGGCTCGATGTCGGTGGCGTGCAGGCTGGAGGTACTGGCACCGGTGTCGATCTTCGCGCGCAGGCCAGCCACTCCCAGGTCGGGAAGTGCCACCCACTCACGCAGACCCACAACGGTCAAATGGTCAAATGTCTTCAATATGGGTAACCGGTCAATTTGCCCAGGCGCGCGGAGATACCTCGGCCAGGGCTTTGAATGCGGGCCTGGCGAACCAGTAGCCCTGCATCAGAAATATTCCACAGTCGGACAGGAAATCGCGCTCGCCGGCACTTTCGATGCCTTCGGCGATGACAGTAACCCCCAACTGCTCACAGATTGTGACAATCCCCTGGACGATCACCTGACGGACACGATCCTGGTCGACATCGCGGATCAGCGCCATGTCGAGTTTGATCAAGTCAGGTTGGAAATCGGCCAGCAGATTCAGCCCCGAATAGCCCGCGCCGAAATCGTCGATGGCGGTCTTGAAACCGAATTCGCGATATTCACGCAGAATATTCGTCAAATGGCGATAGTTATCTACATGCTCGCTTTCCAGCGTCTCGAAAATCAGCTGGTCAAGTGGAAAATTGTGCGCGCGAGCCGCCTCCAGGGTGCTGCGAATGCACAGCTCCGGGCGGTACACGGCGTTGGGCATGAAGTTGATGGAAAGGTGCGTTTGCATCCCCAGGGCTGCAGCCATGGCAATCGCCTGGGTACGGCAGCGCTGGTCGAAGCGGTAGCGATTGCTGTCGTTGACCTGCTCCAGTACCGACATTGCCCCTTCGCCATTGACGCCGCGCACCAGGGCTTCGTTGGCAAAAATCGAATGGTCCCGAAGGTCTACGATTGGCTGGTAGGCAAAAGCGAAATCGAAACCCAGAGGCTCGCTTTGCTGGCACCCCACGCACCGTTGGTTAGGCGAGGTGAGTGAAACGGGAAAGTCGGTCACGGTGAATCCTCGCGAAAACAGGATGCTACCTGGCGTATCTTAGGTGAGCCTTGGGGTTTATGCGTCGAAGGGTTTCAACGTTAAAGTTGCGACATTTTTCAGAGCGAGGAATTCAAGTGGCTCAAAAGCAGGAAGAGGAAGAAAAGGTCCGTTTGGACAAGTGGCTGTGGGCGGCGCGGTTCTTTAAAACCCGTGCCTTGGCCAAGGCCGCCATTGAGAGCGGCAAGGTGCACCATCGCGGTGAGCGCTGCAAGCCAGGCAAGGAACCGCGCGTCGGAGACGAGTTTCAGATTCGCACAGGGTTTGATGAAAAGACCGTTGTGGTCCAGGCCCTGTCGATCGTGCGCCGGGGTGCGCCCGAGGCGCAGGCTTTGTATGCAGAGACTGAAGCGAGCATCGCCAAGCGCGAAAATGCTGCCGCCATGCGCAAAGCCGGGGCTACCGGCATGACCACCGATGGCAAACCGAGCAAGAAGCAACGCCGCGACCTGTTCAAGTTTCGCGGCAGTGGCAACGATGACTAGTTTGTGTGGCGAGGGTTGTTCGTAGGCTAAAGAGCTTATGCGGCAAGCACGCTTATGTGGCGAGCGGGCTTGCCCGCGTTAGGCTGCGCAGCAGCCCCAAAACCTGGCGGCCGGTTTTGCCTGACACTTCGCGTCAACCTTTCTGGGGGCGCTTCGCACCCCAGCGCGGGCAAGCCCGCTCGCCACAGAAAATCTTCAGCCGGCCACCATGCCACAGGTTATTGCGCTGCTCTCACAACGCTCAGCCGGCTGATCAGGGGCACTCGCTGAAACAGCCCGAACACCGGCGCTGTCACCCGCAGCAACACCGCCGTTACCTTCGCGGCAAACGGCGTGTAATAACCCCAGCCCAACGCCAGCAGGGCCAGCAGCACGCCGCCGATATAGTCGTCCTGCCCCCAGTGCGCGCCCGCCACCAGCCGTGGCAGCATGAACAACAGCGCCAGGCCCCAGATCACCAGCACCTGGCCGATGCGCTTGGCAAACACCGTCATGAACATCCCCCAGATCAGCAGCACCGAGGCATGGTCCCCAGGGAAGCTTTGGCTCGAGCGGTCCTTCAACTCCCAGGTCTTCTCCAGCCCGGGGAAATAGTCGCTCATCTGGATCGCCCCGCTGATCACCATCGACGGGCTGCTGTGTTGCCAGCCCATCTGCGCCGCGAGTTTGGAAAACAGCATGCGGATAAACAACAGCAGCAACAAAATGCCGACAAAACCTAACACCGCCTGGCGCACCTGCACGGCGTTGAATACCCAATCGCCGCGGATCAACAGCAACAACAGAATCACGCCGACCACTGCATCAAACGGCCGCAAACTGGCCACGGCCCATACGTGTAGCCATGTTGAGCTGCTGGCCAGCGGGTCATTGAGCAGATGAAACAGCCACTCGTCGAAAATCACACACAGCATCTGCCCCGTGGGCCACAGCCAAAAACACAGCAGCCCGATAGCGAGTAGATTGCAAAGCGCCCAGCGCCGGAGGTTCCACTTGGCTTGGAACAAACCCGGATTGTTCATAAACTGTCCCTCATCGCTCAATTAAGCTCTCTGTTTCCCGGAGAAAGCCGCACCAAATCGGTGCTAAAGCGTCTAATTTTATAAACCTTGTAATCAATTTGTCATCAATTCAGATACCCAGACCTATGACTGATCTACCGGATACCGACTTCACCCAACGCTTCATCTTCGACGAGAACGACGCCCGCGGCGAACTGGTCTCGCTGGAGCGCAGCTATGCCGAAGTCCTCGCCAAGCACCCCTATCCGGAGCCGGTCGCGCAACTGCTCGGTGAGTTGATGGCGGCGGCTGCGCTGCTGGTAGGCACGATGAAATTCGATGGTTTGCTGATCTTGCAGGCCCGCTCCGAAGGCCCGGTGCCGATGCTGATGATCGAGTGCTCCAGCGAGCGTGAAATCCGTGGCCTGGCCCGTTATGACGCCGACTTGATCGCCCCGGATGCCACCCTTGCCGACCTGATGGCCAACGGCGTGCTGGCGATCACCGTCGACCCGACTGAAGGCCAGCGCTACCAGGGCATCGTCGACCTCGACGGCGAAACCCTGTCGGACTGCTTCACCAACTATTTCGTGATGTCCCAGCAAGTTGGCACCAAGTTCTGGCTCAATGCCGACGGCAAGCGCGCCCGCGGCCTGTTGCTGCAGCAATTGCCCGCTGACCGCATCAAGGACGACGATGAGCGTACCGATAGCTGGCGCAAGCTGACCGCCCTGGCCGGCACCCTGACCGCCGAAGAGCTGCTGGGCCTGAACAACGAAACCATCCTGCACCGCCTGTATCACGAAGAGGCTGTGCGCCTGTTCGACGAGCAGTCGCTGCGCTTCAACTGCAGCTGCTCCCGTGAGCGCTCGGCCAACGCCCTGGTCAGCCTGGGCCTGGAAGATGCGCAGAACCTTGTAGTGGAACACGGCGGGCATATCGAGATTGACTGCCAGTTCTGCAACCAGCGCTACCTGTTCGATGCCGCCGATGTCAGCCAATTGTTCGCCGGCGCAGGCATCGACACGCCTTCCGATACCCGCCACTAAAACGTTTAAGCACAGGTAAATCACCTGACGAATGCCGGATTAGCGCTGTTCTGACGGGAGGGCCCTACTCTTTTTGGGCTTTTCTGGCATAATCCGGCCCACTTTTTTCGCGGTAGTAGTGCGCAACTTTCTACTACAAAACGTTTGGAGCACTCGGCCATAGGCCGACGGGGAACCTCATGACGCAAGCCAATAACGCCGTATACACCGATCTGAGTGTTGACGATCTGGTCAAAGAAGCCCTGCAGCGCGGTGAAGGCGTGCTTGCCGATACTGGCGCGCTGGTTGTAGAAACCGGTCACCGTACCGGCCGTTCGCCAGTTGACCGCTTCATCGTTGAAGAGCCTTCCACCCAGGACGCCATCGCCTGGGGCCCGATCAACCGCAAGTTCCCGGCCGACAAGTTCGACGCCCTGTGGGCTCGCGTCGAGGCATTCAACAACGCGCAAGAGCACTTCGTTTCCCACGTTCACGTAGGGGCTGCAGAAGACCACTACCTGGCCGTTAAAATGACCACCCAGACTGCCTGGCAGAACCTGTTCGGTCGTTGCCTGTTCATCAACCCGGCCCAATACAACCCGGCCGGCCGTGAAGAATGGCAAGTGCTCAACGTGGCCAACTTCGAATGCGTGCCTGAGCGTGACGGCACCAACTCCGACGGTTGCGTGATCCTCAACTTCGCCCAGAAAAAAGTGCTGATCGCTGGCATGCGTTACGCCGGTGAAATGAAGAAAGCCATGTTCTCGGTGCAGAACTTCCTGCTGCCGGCTTCCGACGTACTGCCGATGCATTGCGCCGCCAACATCGGCGAAGCAGGCGACGTGACTCTGTTCTTCGGCCTGTCCGGCACCGGTAAAACCACCCTGTCCGCCGACGAAAGCCGTTACCTGATCGGCGACGACGAACACGGCTGGGGTGAAGGCGTAGTGTTCAACATCGAAGGCGGTTGCTATGCCAAGTGCATCGACCTGTCCGAGAAGAACGAGCCGGTTATCTGGAAAGCCATCAAGCACGGTGCCGTGCTGGAAAACGTGGTAATCGACGATGCCAAGCACGCCGACTACACCAACGTCAGCCTGACCCAGAACAGCCGCGCTGCCTACCCGCTGGAGCACGTTGCCAAGCGTTCCGAGAAGAACCTGGGCGGCGAGCCAAACGCTGTGATCTTCCTGACCTGCGACCTGACTGGCGTACTGCCGCCGGTGTCGATCCTCAGCGAAGAGCAAGCGGCCTACCACTTCCTGTCCGGCTACACCGCACTGGTGGGCTCGACCGAAATGGGTTCCGGCGGCGGCATCAAGTCGACCTTCTCCACCTGCTTCGGCGCGCCATTCTTCCCACGCCCGGCTGGCGAATACGCAGAGCTGCTGATCAAGCGCATCCGCGGCTTCGGCTCCAAGGTCTACCTGGTTAACACCGGCTGGACCGGCGGCGGCTACGGCGTCGGCAACCGCTTCAACATCCCGACCACTCGCGGCGTCATCGCAGCGATCCAGAGCGGCGCGTTGATCGGTGCACAAACCGAACACCTCGACACCATCAACCTCGACGTGCCATTGGCCGTACCGGGTGTTGAAACCGGCCTGTTGAACCCACGTAACACCTGGGCTGACAAAGCTGCCTACGACGAAGCCGCGAAAGCGCTGGCCGGTCTGTTCATCGAGAACTTCAAGAAGTTTGAAGTGAGCGATGCGATCAAGGCTGCGGGTCCGAAGTTGTAAGAATCGGATGCTGTTAAAAAGCCGCCCTTAGGGGCGGCTTTTTTGTGCGTGCTGGCTCAGTGTGCGATGTGCAAAACCACCGCCCCAACCAACACCAGCACAACCCCCAGCACCTGCACCGCCGACAACCTCTCCTTGAAAAACACAAACCCCAGAATCGCCGCAATCCCACCCGACAACGTACTGATCACCGTCACCACCGACACCGACCCGGCCATCGCGCCCCACGAAAATGCCGAGAAGCCCCCCAGGTTCATCAGGCTTGCGCCGGTCAGCGTTGCGCAGTTCTTCAGCGGCGGGATCTTCAGGCCGTCTTTGATTTTCAGCACCATCACCACCAGCACGCACAGGCCTACCAGGTAACCGAGCCAGAGCATGGTGATCGGCCCCAGCGCAGGCAGTGTGTAGCGGCCCTGCAGCCAGAAGCTGGTGCCGTACAGCATCGCCGCGAGCATGGCGTAGGCGATGGCGCGGTTCGAGCTGGTGTGCGGGACGCCATTGTCTTTGTGAATGCTGGAGAGGATCACGCCGATGACGCACAGGGCGATGCAGCCGAGTTGGACCACGCTGATGTGTTCGCCACTGGCCCACGACAGCAGGGTGGTGACAACGCCGTAGGAGGTCACCAGCGGCGCGACGATGGCGGCTTTGCCCAGGGCGAAGGCCTTGGACAGCGCCAGGGCGCCGGAGACGGTGAACAGCGCGGCGGCGATGCCCATCAACCAGACGCTCAGCGGGGCATCGAGGGCTTTTAACAGGAAGGCAGGGAAGATGGCCAGCAGCAGGGTCATGATCAGGAAGCCAAGGGCCTGGCCGAAGTACACCGCGCGTTTAACGCCTACGGCGCGGGCATTGAGGCCCACGAGAAAATCCGTACCGCCCCAGAGCAGGGCGGCCAGCAGGCCCATCATTACGTCCATGTAAGGTCCTTGTCCGATTTAGCGCAGAACTAATCAATGTGGGAGGGGGCAAGCCCCCTCCCACATTTGAATGTCGGTGAGGCTGGAGTTTGTGTTTACTCAGCTCAGGTTTTCCAGCGTCTGCGTATCCCAGCTGTTGGTTTTGATGGCCAGGTAGAGCATCCCAATGGTCAACGGCACCTTCTCGCCACGCCCCTTCGCTCGGCGCTTGAGGAACACATCAAAGATCGGCGGGTTGAAGTAACGATAAGTGTCGTAGTCGCCCAGGTCGAGGGCAAATTCCTGTTCCAGCGCTTCCATGAGTTGCTTGGCCTCACCGCCGTCGCAACCCAGGTCAAAGTTGATCGAGGTTTGCAGGCGAATGGTCTTGTGTTTCGGCAGGCCGATTTCCTCGTGCAGCAGTTGCAGGAGGCGCTGCATGGCGGGGTCTTCGGGGAAGTTGGGGGCGAGTTTCATGGTGGGGGCACGCAGGAGTGGGTGAAGGGGCTGGTTGTGTTGGCGGCGGTATTTGTTTCGGGTGATCAACAAGCTGATGCCGTAGCTCAAAGCGAGTAACGGAATGCTGTCAAATTGTAACTCTGTTATCCAGCGTGTGGCGCCAAACAAGAGTGCCGGACCTGTGACTACGAGTGCGACCCCAACGCACGTTCTGAAGGCAGGACGCCTCATCTTTCTGTCGAACAAGAAGGCGAGTGCGGCGAAGATGATGAGAATGATCCATGGAGAATATTCGGTCATCGTGTTACCTGCCTCGGTACGGTCGGCCAAAGGCTGCAATTGGTCGTTGAGGGTGAAGCAAGGCGTGACGACTGCCAGACACCGTAGTGGCCGAAGTGTTGAGTCCTTTCGATATTCACGTGGTTATGCCGACAAAGTTGAGAAGTTGTTAGTGTCGGTTAGTCGAAGGGGGGTTCTGTAGAGGGCTGAGAGGGTATTTTAAGCAGTTTCGGAAAAGGGCTACGTACCGTTTGTTGGCTTCTTACAGAGGCTTCCGGCATTTGCGGTTTGACAGTGATTTTTTTACCAACACCTACCCATTGTGGGAGCCGGGCTTGCCCGCGATGACGGTGGGTCAGCTATAGACATATAGCCTGAAAATCCGCTATCGCAGGCAAGCCAGCTCCCACAGTTTTAGCTCAGTGGCTGGCTGGGTGGTGATTGCTTATCAACCGTCGGTTGCAACTGGACGTGCTGCGCAGCTTCCAACAAATCACAGCCATCCTGAACGAGCAGGTACAGGCCGTTGATGATATGGGAGATGTCTTTGAGGTCGGCGTGTTCGTAGGTCAGGCAGGAGAAGGTTTCGAGCAGGTCGGTGGCAGCGCGGATGCGTTGGTGTGCGGCGGACTGGATGTCTTCGGCGGTGGCTTCGGTGTTTATGACGAGGGGGTGGGTGTCGGTGAAGTTGGTGCGTAGAAGGCGATAGCGATTGGCGGGAAAATTGGGCGTTTTCATAACAGGCACTCCGATACAATTTCAAAGAAATACGCCAAGAAAATTGGCATGTTGATCTCTGCTGTTATTCGGGTGACCAAGCCCGGTCGCTGATTTGGCAACGACTGAGCGAACCTTAGTAGTGAGCATAGTGGGGAGCAATAAACGCATGGTTTAATCAGTCGGCAGTTCGATTGGGGCCAGATAAAACCACGTCACATTCTGTGCAAAAAATCCGCCAGCGCCCTGAATTCAGCGTATGTTTCACCGCAAAATCTTGTAGGACGATCCCGTCCACTACTTAAAGGGAGTTAAGCATGGGTTTGCTGCGTGTTGCTTCGGCGATGTCATTGTGTGCGGTGGCTTTTACGGTCCAGGCCGAGCAGTTGCCGATCGAAGTGCTGAGTGCCGTGGTCAAGGACCAGAAAATTGCCGACGCCGAAGTGTTGCTGCAACGCAACGGCGCACAGAACGTGGTGGGTCGTACGAACGCCCAGGGCCAGGTGACCCTCACCAGCGAAGCCGCCGATGATGCCAGCAACCTGCTGATCATCAAGAAGCCTGGCTATTCCAACCTGGTGGTGAAGTGCCCGTGCAAGGGCATGACCTATGCCATCAGCCCGGTGATGGAAAACCTCGACGGCCTGCGCGTGGTGCTGACCTGGGGCAAGACCCCGGAAGACCTCGATTCCCACATGATCTTCCCGGGCAACAACATCTACTTCGAAAACCAGAAAGGCGATGACGCTGAGCTGGACGTGGACGACGTCGACAGCTACGGCCCGGAAACCATCACCCTGCAGAAAAAACACTACGGCGAAAGCTACGTGTACGCCGTGCATGACTTCACCAACCTGGCCAACCCGGGTTCGCGCCAGCTGTCCAACAGCGAGGCCAAGGTGTTCGTGTACATGGGCCAGTCGCTGGTGCGCACCTACTACGTGCCAAAAAACCGCAGCGGCAACCTCTGGACTGTGTTCCGCATGACCGGCAGCGGCGACTTCCAGGACATCAACACCTTCAGCGGTGTGAATGTGGAAGCCAAGGACGTGCTCAACGAAGTCAAACCGTTGCTGGATGACAGCGTTGCAGTGTCTGCCGTGGCGGTCAGCTCTTCCGCACAAACCGATGCGAAGCGTCTGAACGTGCAGGGTGAAGCGGCCTACCAGGCTGGTAAGCTGGATCAGGCGATCGAGCTGTTCCGCCAAGCCATCGATTTGGACAACAGCTTTGGCAAGGCCTACGGCAACCTGGGCCTGGCCTACCAGAAGGCGGGCAACACCGCTGAATCGATCTGGGCCAACCGCAAGGCTATCGCCCTCGCTACCGGCGCGAATGCCGCTACCGTGCGCGCCGGCGCTTACTACAACATTGCCCGGATCTACGAAGCGGCAGGGCAGTTTGCGGATGCGTTGCGTCACTACCAGTTGGCGAAAGAGCAGAAGGCCAACCCGGTGTATGACACCGCGATTGAGCGGGTGCAGAACCGCTGATTTGGTTGTACGAGCGATCTAAAAATGTGGGAGCGGGCTTGCTCGCGAATGCGCTGAATCAGTTAACACATGTGTTGGCTGACAAGACGCTTTCGCGAGCAAGCCCGCTCCCACATTTGGATATGCGTATTCCTGCTACCACCTCGGAATATTCCCACTTCGGCCCTAGGCCATCCCCTCCCTGTGTATCATCCTGTCTCTTTTTTCCATGCGACCTTTCTCGATTCGCTGAGATTTGCGGGCTATGTTTTTAAGCCACGTTCAGCGGTCAATGGAGTGACAGCCTATGCACGACACCCTCCAGCAGGTCTTTGGTTATCCACAGTTTCGTCTGGGCCAGGAAGAAGCCGTCAGTGCCGTTCTGGCCGGGCGTTCTGCGGCCGCAATTTTCCCGACGGGTTCGGGCAAGTCCCTGTGTTACCAGCTGTCGGCGGTGTTGCTGCCGCACCTGACACTGGTGGTGTCGCCGCTGTTGGCGTTGATGCAGGACCAGCTTGGTTTTTTGCAGCGCCATGGTATTTCAGCGGGCAGTATCGATTCGGCGCAAAGTCGTGAAGACGCCAATGACGTCATGGCCCGAGCGCGTTCGGGCGAGCTGAAAATCCTGATGATTTCGGTGGAGCGCCTGAAGAACGAGCGCTTTCGCAACTTCCTGCAAAGTGTGCAGATCTCGCTGCTGGTGGTGGATGAAGCGCACTGTATTTCCGAGTGGGGCCACAACTTCCGCCCGGACTATTTGAAGCTGCCGGACTACCAGCGCCAGTTCAACATCCCACAGGCGCTGCTGTTGACGGCCACGGCCACCCCCAAGGTAATTGGCGACATGCAGGCCAAGTTCGCCATTGCCCCCGGGGATGTGATCACCACAGGCTTCTACAGGCCCAACCTCAACCTGCTGGTGGAGCCGGTCAGCGGCCAGGACAAGCGCCGCCGGCTGATAGCCTGGATGAGCGAGCGGGCCAACCAGCCGAGCATCGTCTACGTGACCTTGCAAAAGACCGCCGAGCAGATTGCCGAGCACCTGAACCGCAACGGCATCCAGGCCGAGGCCTATCACGCAGGTTTGCCCCACGATAAACGTGAAGGTATCCAGCAGCGCTTCATGAGCGGGCGCTCCAATTGCATCGTGGCCACCATCGCGTTCGGCATGGGCATCGACAAAAGTGACATCCGCAATGTGGTGCACTTCGACCTGCCCAAATCCATCGAGAACTACAGCCAGGAAATCGGCCGGGCGGGGCGTGATGGGCAGCCATCCGAATGCCTGGTGCTGGCGAACCGCGACAGCCTCAATGTGCTGGAAAACTTCGTGTATGGCGATACGCCCGAGCAGGACGGTATCCGCCGTGTGCTGGAGGAGTTGCAGGCGTCGCGCAGTGAGGGGCAGTGGGAGTTCCTGCTGCGGTCGTTGTCGGATCACAGCAATATCCGCGAGCTGCCGCTGAAGACACTGCTGGTGCAATTGGAGCTCAAGGGCGTGATCGCGCCGCGCTATGCGTTCTACGCCGAATACCGCTTCAAGTACCTGATCGAGCCCGAGGCCTTGCTGGCACGCTTTTCCGGCGAGCGGCAGCAGTTTGTCGCGGCAATTATCCAGGTGTGCAAGCGCGCTAAAACCTGGGCGACGGTGGATTTCGACGCGCTTTACCAACTGCACAATGCCGAGCGCAGCCGGGTGGTGAAAGCGCTGGATTACTTCCAGGAGCAGGGCTTGATCGAACTGGAAAGCAAGCAGATGACCGAGGTCTACAGCCTGCTCAATACCGACTTCGATCCCCAGGCGCTGAGCGCGGAGTTATACACAGGCTTCAAGCAACACGAAGTGGGGGAGGTGGCGCGGATTCACGCCATGCTCGATCTGTTCGCCACCGAGCATTGCCTGGGGCAGCGCCTGGCGCAGTATTTCGGTGATGAAAAAGCCCCGCAGCGTTGCGGGCATTGTTCGGTCTGCCACGGCCATATTGCGCACCTGCCGGCGCCGCCAAGTTTGCCGCCGCTTGTGGATAAAAACTTCATGGGGCTGTGCGGTGATTTTATCCACAGGCATCATGAGCACACCGGTAGCTTGCCTGGTGCCGAGCGGCTGACTCGGTTCCTGGGTGGTATCAGCGTGCCGTTGTTTACCAAGTTGAAGGCGCGGGGCATTCCCGGTTTTGCTGCGCTGGAAGACTACCCCTACGCCGACGTGCGTGAGTGGGCCCAAGCCCATCTGAATGACCTGTAAACCTACTTTCATGAGACGTGCCCATGCCTGACTCAATGCCGCAACGCGCCGATTACCGTCACTTCCAGCCAATCATCACGCGTTGGCACGACAACGATGTGTATGGCCATGTAAACAACGTGACCTATTACAGCTTCTTCGACACGGCGGTGAATACCTACCTGATTGAGCAAGGTGGGTTGGATATTCATGACGGCGAGGTGGTGGGGTTTGTGGTGAGTTCGGCGTGCGATTACTTTGCCTCGATCGCTTTCCCGGATCGCATAGACATTGGGCTGCGCGTGGGTAAGTTGGGCAACAGCTCGGTGCAGTACGAGCTGGCGGTGTTCAAGGCAGGCGAGGAGGAGGCCTGTGCGGCGGGGCGCTTTGTGCATGTGTTTGTGGATCGGGCGTCGAACCAGCCGGTGACGATTCCCGGGACGTTGCGCGAGGCGTTGCAGCGGTTGGTGGCCTGACTCGATCTGATAAGCACAGCAGAAACCAATGTGGGAGGGGGCTTGCCCCCGATTGCGGTGTATCAGTCGATAAAGTTATGACTGACACATCGCTATCGGGAGCAAACCCCCTCCCACATTGGATTTTCGGTGTTCTTTAGATTTTACCGGTGACGGTAGTGATGCTTGTTCTTGCGATGCCCATAGGCATGGCCACGGCCGCGATGATCGTCACGATCGTAACGGCGGTTGTCACGGGAACGGCGATCATCGTCATCGCTCTTGTTGCCCATGTAGTTACCCAATGCACCACCCGCGCCACCGCCGGCCGCCGAGCCGATCAGTGCACCGGTGCTGCCGCCGACACTGCGGCCTACCACGTTGCCGCCCGCTGCACCCAGGGCGCCGCCGATGGCTGCTTCACCGCGGCTGCGTTTATCGGCGCCTACCGCGCTACCGCCGGCGCCACCCAGGGCTGCACCGATGGTGGAGCCGGTATTGCCGCCGAGCTGCTGACCGACAACCGAACCTAAAACCCCGCCCAATGCGCCGCCCACACCGGCTTCGGTGGTGCCACCGGCCATGGCTGCGCCACTGACCAGGCCAAGGGACAACAAGAGAATCGAGGAGAACTTCATAGGGAGACCTCAAGAGGATGACGGCGCGATCCTGAGGCTGTATTGACAGTGTGACAATAGAAATCCGACCAGTAACACGAATTGTACACAATTCTATAAGTTACTGTTTTTACTAGGGAACTTAAGTTGTTTTTGCAGGTCTTTAGTTACTTCGGAGCGGCCGCTTTTATGCAAAAGCGGCCTTTTTTATGCCCGAAGTGATCAGGCCGACCTGGCCATGATCAGCCCGCTGTCACTCGCCGCTTCCAGGCGGATCGCCACGAACTTCGACGTGGGTGTATGGCTGCCGTCCCCGGTGCTTTCCAGCGGCACCAGTGGGTTTACTTCCGGGTAATAGGCGGCTGCCTGCCCCGCCGGAATATCAAACGCCAGCAAGGTGAAACCCTTGACCCGGCGTTCGCGCCCGTCTTCCCACAAAGACACGATGTCGGCCTTCTGCCCCGGCTTGAAGCCCAGGCGGATGATGTCGGCTTCGTTGACGAACAGCACGTCACGCTGGCCTTTCACCCCGCGATAGCGGTCGTCCAGGCCATAGATGGTGGTGTTGTACTGATCGTGGGAACGCATCGATTGCATGATCAGGTCCGGAACGCGGCCCGTGGCGTGGGTGCGTTCGTGGATCAGGTCTTTGGGCAGGATATTCGCGCGGAAGTTGGCGCGGCCCGAAGGCGTATTCCAGCGCCGCGCACCGGCGGAGTTGCCCAGGTAGAAACCGCCAGGGTGTTTGAGGCGCTCGTTGAAATCCTTGAAGCCGGGGATGGTGTCGGCGATCAGGTCACGAATGCGGCTGTAGTCGGCCACCAGCCAGTTCCAGTCCACCGGTTTGCTGCCCAGGGTCGCGGCGGCGATGCCGGCGAGAATGGCCGGCTCCGACTTCATCTGCTTCGACAGCGGCTGCAGCTGGCCATTGGAATCGTGAACCATGCTGAACGAGTCTTCTACCGTCACCGCCTGCGGGCCTTCGGCCTGGATGTCGATGTCGGTACGGCCCAGGCACGGCAGGATCAGCGCGTCTTTGCCGTGGGTCAGGTGGCTGCGGTTGAGCTTGGTGCTGATCTGTACGGTAAGGTCGCAATTGCGCAGCGCTTCGAAGGTGCGCGGGCTGTCCGGGGTGGCTTGGGCGAAGTTGCCGCCCAGGCCGATAAATACCTTGGAGCGGCCTTCCAGCATGGCGTGAATCGCTTCGACCACGTTGTGGCCATTGGTGCGCGGCACCTGGAACTGGAAGCGGCGCTCCAGCGAGTCGAGGAACGCCACGGGTGGGCGCTCGTTGATGCCCATGGTGCGGTCGCCTTGCACGTTACTGTGGCCACGCACCGGGCACAGGCCCGCGCCCGGGCGGCCGATATTGCCGCGCAGCAGCATCAGGTTGGCGATTTCCTGGATGGTTGGTACCGAGTGGCGGTGCTGGGTGATGCCCATCGCCCAGCACATGATCACGTTCTTGCCTTTGGCGTACATGCGCGCCGCTTGCTCGATCTCGACCAGAGGCAGGCCGGACTGCGCAACGATTTCATCCCACGAGGTGTCGTCGATCTTGCCCAGGTAATCCAGCACATTGGCGGTGTGTTCGTTGAGGAAGTCGTGGTCGAACACGGCTTCTTTACCTTCGGCCTGGGCCTGGCGTTCCCACAGCAGCAGGAACTTGGCCATGCCGCGCAGAATGGCCATGTCGCCACCCAGCGCCGGGCGGAAGTACGCGGTGTTGGTCGGCTTGTCGCCGTTGGTGAGCATTTCCAGCGGGTGTTGCGGGTGCTGGAAGCGTTCCAGGCCGCGTTCTTTGAGTGGGTTGATGCACACCACTTGAGCGCCGCGTTTAACGGCCTCACGCAGCGGTTCGAGCATGCGCGGGTGGTTAGTGCCAGGGTTCTGGCCCCAGACAAAAATTGCATCGGCATGTTCGAAGTCGTCAAAGGTCACGGTGCCTTTGCCGACGCCTACGCTTTGCGCCAGGGCTACGCCGCTGGCCTCATGGCACATGTTCGAGCAGTCCGGGAAGTTGTTGGTACCGTAGGCGCGCACAAACAGCTGGTACAAATAGGCCGCTTCGTTGCTGGCGCGGCCCGAGGTGTAGAACTCGGCCATGTCCGGGCTCGGCAGGGCATTGAGGTGCTTGCCGACCAGATCGAACGCGGCTTCCCAGCTGATGGGCAGGTAGCGGTCGGTTTCGGCGTCATAGCGCATCGGTTCGGTCAGGCGGCCCTGGTATTCCAGCCAATAGTCGCTTTGCTCCAGCAGCGCGGTGACGCTGTGCTTGGCGAAAAATGCGGCGTCGACCCGACGCTTGGTGGCTTCCCAGTTGACCGCCTTGGCGCCGTTTTCACAGAACTTGACCATGCCGCTTTCCGGCGAATCGCCCCAGGCACAGCCAGGGCAGTCGAAGCCGCCGTTCTGGTTGGTCTTGAGCATCATGCGCAGGTTTTTCAGCGCGTTGTCGCTGGTCAGCCACGCTTGGGCCACGCTGATCAAAGCGCCCCAGCCGCCTGCCGGGCCTTTATAGGGCTTGTAGCGCGGGGTTGGGGTTTGGTCGGCTTGGTGGTGATTGCTCATGGCTGGTACTCCATCGCAGGGCTGTAGACCCGCGGCGCGCTTTTCTGCGGCAGGTGGATGAGATTGAGGTTGTGCCGGCGCGCCCATTGCAGGGCAAGGCCAGTGGGTGACGACAGGCTTACCAGGGTCTGGATGCCCGCGCGCAGGACTTTCTGTATCAATTCGAGGCTGCAACGGCTGGTGACAATTGCCAGGCCGCCGTCAGTCGGGATTTTTTGGCGGATCAACGCGCCAATCAGCTTGTCCAGGGCGTTGTGCCGGCCGATGTCTTCACGGCCCAGCAGCAATTCACCCTGGTTGTTCATAAATACCGCGGCGTGCACTGCGCCGCTGTGTTGGCCCAGGGGCTGGAACGCGCTGATGCGTTGGCGCAGGCCGTCGAGCCATGCGGCAGGCGGCAACGGTGCACCGGGCAGCACTTGCAGGTCCGGCAAGGCCTGTTCCACTGCTTCCACGCCACACAGGCCACAGCCGCTGGTGCCGGCCAACTGGCGGCGTTGTTGCTTGAGGTTCCAGAAGGCGCGACTGGAAATCTGCACTTGAGCGTATTGGGCCGAACCCGAGCCGCTGAGTTTGAGATCATAAATGTCGCTAACGTCGGCGATAATTCCACTACCGAGGCTAAAGCCGACAATGAAGTCTTCCAGGTCGGTGGGTGTCACCAGCATGACTGCCTGGCTGATGTCGTTATAGGCAATCGCCAACGCCACTTCTTCCGCCAATGCAGTACTGGCGACTTCTGTGTGTTCGAGGTTGCAAAACTGGTAGCTCTGGCTGGCGGCGGGCGCGGGCGTTTCAGGGACGGGCGCCGCGCAGACTGGGCGCTTGGCGTTCATGGGGCAGTACCACCGACGGATTGATCAGTGTTTAGACTAGGCGCGACAAAGCGTCGCGTCTAATTGCCAGTACTGATCTATCGATAGATGACGTCGATCAAGGCGCGGTTTGCGATTTCTGAAACAGCGCGAAACACGCTTCCGCCAGCGCCGAGCGCGGTGCGCTACGGCGCATGATCAGCCCCAGGCGCGCCAGCGTGTGGGCGTCTTCAATGGGTTGCAGGCGCAAATGCTCGGTGAGTGCATCCAGGCCACCGTCCAGTGGCATTACTGCGCAACACAATCCGCCGTGCACGGCTTGTAACAACTGATGGACGGCGTCGGTCTGCAACAGCGGTTGCGGGTTGAGACCCCGGCTATGGAAGTTATGGTCGATGGACTGGCGAAAGTGCATGCCGCTGGTGAGCATGCCCAGGGGCAGCTCGGTCAGCGCCTCCCAACTCAAAGGCGTGTCGCCGAAGCTGAAATAGCGCTGGTCGTAGAGCAGGCCCATGCGGGTTTCGCCGAGCGCGAAGGAGTCGAAGCGCTCGTTGTCCAGGCGCTCCAGGTACGACACACCGAGGTCCAGGCGGTTGCTCGCCAGCTGTTCAAGGATCTGCTCGGAGCTGAGCGCCGATAGCTCAAAACGCAGGCTCGGGTGTTCTTTGTGCAATTGCTGCATCAAGGCCAGCGGATCGAAGCTCGACAACGGCACCACCCCCAGGCGCAACGTACCGACGAGGTTGCCACGGCAGGCCGCCGCTTCGGCCTGCAAGCCGTCGTACGCCGCCAGCACGGTGCGCGCCCAGGCCAGCACGCGCTCACCGGGCGCGGTGAAGCCTTCAAAACGCTGGCCGCGATTGACCAGCGGCAGGTCCAGTTCTTCTTCAAGACTGCGCAGGCGCATCGACAAGGTCGGCTGGGTGATGTGGCAACGTGCGGCCGCCTGGCCGAAGTGACGGGTTTCGTCCAGGGCGATGAGGAATTTCAGCTGTTTGATGTCCATCTTCGCTCCAGGGCTTATTCCAATGGCGGGGGGATTCTAGCGCGTTTGGGTCTTGGGCCGGGCTGGAACCCAAATCGGTGAGACTGGTCTAGTCTTGGGCATCTGGAAACCAAATCCCAAGGAGAGCGCACCATGAGCATTTTCAGCTTTATCAAAGAAGCCGGCGAAAAAATTGTCGACCTGTTGACGCCGGGTAATGCCAACGCCAGTGAGCAGTTGAAGGAACACGTATCCAAGGTGGGCCTGGGTAACCCGAATGTGCAGACCACGGTTGATGGCGACAAAGTGACCGTGACTGGCGAAGTTGCCTCCCAGGAAGAGAAAGAGAAGATTCTGCTGGCACTGGGCAATATTGCCGGGGTGGCCAGTGTGGATGACCAGATCACCGTATCCGGGCCGGTGGTTGCCGCTGCCCGTTTCGTCGTGGTGAAAAAGGGCGACACCCTGAGCGCGATTTCCCTGGCTGTTTACGGCAATGCCAACCAGTACAACAAGATCTTCGAGGCCAACAAGCCGCTGTTGTCGCATCCGGATAAAATTTACCCAGGGCAAACGCTGCGTATTCCTGAGTAATACATCAGTAGAAATGTGGAAGGGGGCAGGCCCCCTCCCACATTAGATTAGAGTCCGGCTATGAGATCGCGGTAGTCGTCGACGGCGGCAAACTCCCCGGTGTCCTTGGGCCCCTTCTGACTGTCCGGTTCTTTCACCGCCAGCAAATGCCCCACGCCAAACGCCTGGGCGCTGCGCAGGATCGGCAAAGTGTCATCGATAAACAGGCTGCGGGCCGGGTCGAATTGGATGTCGGCTTGCAGTGCATCCCAGAACTGCGGGTTTTCCTTGGCGAAACCGTAGTCGTGGGAGCTGATCAACCGCTCGAAATACGGCGCCAGTTCAATGCGTTCCAACTTCAAAGACAGCGAATCGCGGTGAGCATTGGTGATCAGGATCACCCGCTTGCCGGCGCGTTTGATCGCCGCCAGAAAGGTGTCTGCATCCGGGCGCAGCGCGATCAGGTGGGCAGTTTCCAGCTTGAGTTCGCGCACCGGAATCTTCAGCTCGGTGCTCCAGAAATCCAGGCAATACCATTGCAACTGTCCGGCGTTACGCTCGAACAGCGGCTGCAACTCCATCTCGGCCATGGCCCGGCTCACCCCGTGCAGCTCGGCGTAGCGCTGGGGCAGGTGTTCCATCCAGAAGTGGTTGTCGAAGTGCAGGTCCAGCAGGGTGCCGTCCATGTCCAGCAGGACGGTGTCGATGGCGTGCCAGGGCAAAGAGGGCATGGGGCGTTCTCATGTAAGTAAAGATATCCGACACAGACAATCGGAAAAGCCACGGTATAGTAACCCGATCACGCCAAGGAGCCGCTTATGCGCCAGAAACCCACCGTCCTCGCCCGCGAAATAGTCGCCAGTAGCCGTTTGTTCCGCGTGGAGGAAGTGCAGTTGCGCTTTTCCAATGGCGTTGAACGGACCTACGAGCGCCTGGTAGGCCGCGGTGCCGGCTACGGCGCGGTGATGATCGTGGCGATGATCGATGAAGATCACGCGTTGCTGGTGGAAGAGTACTGCGGCGGTACCGACGAGTATGAATTGTCCTTGCCCAAGGGCTTGATCGAGCCTGGCGAGGATGTACTGGCGGCGGCGGACCGCGAGCTCAAGGAGGAGGCGGGCTACGGCGCACGTCAGTTGGAGCACATCACCGAGCTTTCGCTGTCGCCCGGCTACATGAGCCAGAAAATCCAGGTGGTGCTCGCCACCGACCTCTACGAAGAGCGCCTGGAAGGCGATGAGCCCGAACCGATGCGCGTGGACAGGGTCAACCTGCGTGAGTTGTCGCAACTCGCGCAAAACGAGCAATTCAGCGAAGGCCGCGCCCTGGCCGCGCTGTACCTGGTACGAGATTTGTTGATTCAGCGTGGAGCGTTTACCGCATGAGCGAACTGTTTTTAGGCCACCCGTTTATCGCCCCGGTCATCGAGCTGGCTCGCCAGGCGGGTGAAGTGATCCTGCCGTATTGGCGTGCCAACGTGGCGGTGACGTCCAAGGCCGATGACTCGCCCGTGACGGCAGCGGACCTGGCGGCCCACCACCTGATCCTCGCCGGGCTCACGGCGCTGGACCCGAGCATCCCGGTGTTGTCTGAAGAGGACGCCGATATCGACCAGAGCGTGCGCGCCGGTTGGCAGCGCTGGTGGCTGGTGGACCCGCTGGATGGCACCAAGGAATTTATCGCCGGCAGCGAAGAGTTCACCGTGAATATCGCGCTGATCGAACAGGGCCGTGTGGTGTTTGGCGTGGTGTCCATGCCCACCAGCGGCCGTTGCTATTTCGGTGGCGCGGGCTTGGGCGCCTGGCGCTCGGATGTGAATGAGGCGCCCAAGCAGATCCAGGTGCGTGAGACGCCGGCCGCGGGCGAGTCGTTTACCGTGGTGGCCAGCCGTCGGCATACCAGCCCCGAGCAGGAGCGTTTGCTGGACGGGCTGAGCGAAGACTTGGGCGCGTTGAAACTGGCGAATATCGGCAGCTCGTTGAAGTTTTGCCTATTGGCCGAGGGCAGCGCCGATTGCTACCCACGCCTGGCACCGACCTCGCAATGGGACACCGCAGCGGCCCAGGGCGTGCTGGAAGGCGCAGGCGGCGAGGTGCTGGAGTTGAGCGGTGAGCCGTTCAGCTACCCGGCGCGGGAGTCGTTGCTGAACCCGTTCTTTTTGGCGTTGCCGGCTAAAGCGGCATGGCGTGAACGGCTGTTGACCCTGGCCCGTTCATAAGGCCACAACAAATCAGAATGTGGGAGCGGGCTTGCTCGCGAATGCGGAGTGTCAGCCACTGAATAGGTATCTGATGCACCGCATTCGCGAGCAAGCCCGCTCCCACATTTGGTTTTGTGTTGAGGCGGTTAGCGGTGCAGGACGTATTGGCCAGTGAAGGCCACTGCTCTTGATTCACTGCCCGCATTCACAATCCACGTCTCCAGCGTCAACCGCGCCCGACCATAGCGCTTGTACGTCGCCACAAAACGTTTCCACACCTTCTCTTCCGGCGCCTGGCAAATCACGGTCGCGTCCTGTGTCACCGGCAGCGGGTAACTGATCTGCCCTTCCTGAATCACGATATGCCCGTCCTCGATGCCTTCTTCGCGCAGTTGCAGGTGCAGCCAGCCCCAGCCCGCCAGCACCGCGCCGCAGTAGAGGCTGCCGCCGAACATCGTGCTCTTGTGGTTGATATTGGCTTGCAGCGGCAGGTGCAGTTGCAATTGGCCGTGTTGCCAGTCGAGCACCTTGAGGCCCATGTCCCGGGTGAGGGGGATGTCGTGGTGCAGGATGGATTCCAGGTAACGGCTGTCGCGGCTCATGGCGGCCTCTCGTCTGGTGGGCGGGGTCATTCGTCGTCTGTGCTGTGGTTGCCGCTGTCGGCGAAGTTCAGGCCGTGCTTGCGCAGTTTGTCGTGCAGGGTCTTGCGTGGCACGCCCAGGGCTTCAGCGAGGCTGCGCACGGAGCTGTGGGGGCGGGTGAGTTCGGCGGCGATCAGGCTCTTTTCGAACTGCTCGACTTGCTCGCTCAAACCGCCGGGGGTGGAGGTCAGCACGCTCGCCGATGGGGTGTCCGGCGTGTTGTCCAGCGCCAGCTCCAGGCCCAGGGCGAAGCGCTCGGCGGCGTTCTGCAACTCGCGCACATTGCCCGGCCAGCTGTGACGCAACAGCAGCGCGCGTTGGCCCGGTTGCAGCTCGTGCAGCGGCAGGCCGTGGCGGCTGCTGGCTTCATCGGCAAAGTGTTGGAACAGCATCAACGCGTCTTCACCGCGCTCGCGCAGTGGCGGAATGCGCAGTGGTGCGACGTTGAGGCGATAGTACAAGTCGGCGCGGAAGCGACCCTGGTCGGCGGATTGGCGCAGGTCTTCCTTGGTGGCAGCGATGATGCGGATATCCAGCGGGATCAACTGGTTGCCGCCCAGGCGCTCGACCACGCGCTCCTGCAACAGGCGCAGCAGCTTGACCTGCACGTCCAGGCTCATGCTCTCGATTTCATCGAGGAACAGCGTGCCGCCATTGGCGAATTCGAACTTGCCGATACGGCGTTTCTGCGCGCCGGTGAACGCCCCCGGCTCGTGGCCGAACAGTTCGCTTTCCACCACCGATTCGGCCAGGGCACCGGCGTTGATCGCCACGAACGGCCCGCTGCGCCGACTCGACAGGTCGTGCAGCGCGCGGGCGACCACTTCCTTGCCGGCGCCGGTTTCGCCGAGGATCAGCACGTCGGCCTTGGTCGCCGCCAGCGCGCCGATCTGCTCACGCAGGCGCAGCATTTGCGGCGAGTGGCCCACCAGGCGTGTGCTCAGTTGCTGGCGATCACTCAGGGCCAGGCGCAGGCTGCGGTTGTCCAGCACCAGGCGGCGCAGGGCCAGGGCGCGGCGCACGCTGTCGAGCAGCGCGTCGCTGGCGAAGGGTTTTTCCAGGAAGTCATAGGCACCGGCGCGCATGGCCTGCACCGCCAACGGCACATCGCCGTGGCCGGTGATCAGCAGCACCGGCAGGTCCGGGTCCTGGCCGTGCAGTTCGGCGAGCAATTCCAGCCCGTCCATGCCCGGCATGCGGATATCGCTGACCACCACGCCCGGCCAATCCCGGGACAAGCGCGCGGTGAGGCCGGTGGCTTCGCCCAGGGTCAGGACTTTCAGCCCGGCCAGGTCCAGGGTCTGGCACAGGGCCTGACGCAGGTGTGGATCGTCGTCGATCAACACCACCTGAATCTGGTTATCGATACTCATACACTGCGGTCCTCGGACGGTTGCAGACTGACGCCCGGCGAGCCGGCACGCAATTTCAGGGTTAACAGCGCGCCGCCTTCCTTGTGGTTGGCGAACAGCAGTTCGCCACCAAAGGCACGCATCAGGGTGTCACAGATCGCCAGGCCCAGCCCCAGGCCCTGGGTGCGGGTCTTGGTGGTGTAGAACGGCTCGCTGGCGCGGCCCAGGGCTTCCATGCAAAAGCCCGGGCCGTTGTCGCGAATGTACAGGTTGACGCCCTGTTCGGTGGTTTGGGCACTTAGCCATAGTTTGCGCGGAGGGCCTTTTTCGGTGAGGGCATCGAGGGCGTTGGCCAGCAGGTTGCCGAGCACCTGGCGCAAGCGGGTTTCGCCGGCCTGCACCCACAGGGTCGCTTCCGGCAGGTCGCGGATCAACTCGACTTCCATCGACCGCCGCCGCTTGGCCAGCAAGGCCAGCGCATCGTCCAGCGCCGGTTGCAGCGCCACGCTTTCCGGGGCATGGCGGTCGCGGCGGGCGAAGGCGCGCAGGTGCGCGATGATAGAGGCCATGCGTCCGGTCAGTTCGCTGATCAGCTTGAGGTTGCCCCGCGCGTCGCTGGTGCGTTCGTGGTCAAGCAGGATCTCGGCGTTTTCCGCATAGCTGCGGATCGCTGCCAGGGGCTGGTTGAGTTCATGGCTGATACTCGCCGACATGGTGCCCAGCGCCGACAGCTTGCCGGCCTGCACCAGGTCATCCTGGGCGCGCACCAGTTCCTGCTGGGCGTGCTCGCGCTCCAACACCTCCTGTTTGAGGCGCCGGTTGAGGCCTTCGAGATCGCTGGTGCGTTCGACCACGCGGGCCTCCAGCTCACGCCGGGCCTTGGCTTCGAAGGCGATGCGCTCCAGGTAATGGCGGCGGCGTTGCATCATCAAGCCCAGCAACAGCATCAACACCAGCAACGTGGCGCCACCGACGGCGACCACCGTGCGCACCGGGCGGTTGATCAGTGAGCGCGGCGCAAGGATTTCCACGTTCCAACCCGTCTCGGCGATGGCCGTGGATTGGCGCAGCCAGGCCGTGGAACTCAGGGCCAGCGGCTGCGGGTCGCGGGTCGGGTAGGGCTGGATGGCAATGATGGCCTGGCGTTCTTCGGCGGTCAGCGGCCGCGTGGCGCGGAACCGCCATTGCGGGCGTGACGTGAGGATCACCACGCCATTGTGGTCGGTCACCAACAGTTGTTCCGGGGTGTTGCCCCACAGGCTTTCGGTGTGGTCCAGGTCGACCTTGACCACCAGCACGCCGATGATGCGCGCGCCATCACGCACGGCGGCGGCAAAAAAGTAGCCACGCTTGGCCGAGGTGGTACCCAGGCCGAAGAACCGCCCCAGGCGCCCGGCCATGGCTTCGCTGAAATACGGGCGAAACGAGAAATTGCGCCCGACGAAGCTGTCCTGTTTGTCCCAATTGGACGCAGCAAGCGTCTTGCCGGTGGTGTCCATCAGGTACATCACCTCCACTCCGGCCTGGGCGGCGACGTCCTTGAGCAGCAGGTTGGCGCTGACCAGGTTGGTGCTCACCTCTGGCGCATCCAGCGCGGTGCGTAGGGCCGGCAAGTCCCCGAGGATCTGCGGCAGCACCTCATAGCGGTGCAACGTACCGAGCAGGTTGGCCACGTACAGATCGAGGGTCTGGCGGTTCTGCCCGGCCAGTTCGCTGCGGTAATAGCGCTCGGCCAGGTGCTCCAGCGGCCACAGCAGCGGTGCCAGGCACAACGCCAGCAGCGCGAGGCTGCGCCAGCGGGGTCTTCGCGGAAGGGGTGGAGTCATGGGAGTCGTGCGCCTGTGGGTACAGGCGCATTATGCCTAGTGCTGCCCGGCAAGACACTCGCGCAATGCGTCCTGCCACTGCGGTTGGCTGACGTGCCACTGCTGCTGCAGACGATCGCAATCGAGGCGCGAGTTCAGCGGGCGCTTGGCGGGGGTCGGGTAGGCGCTGGAAGGGATGGCCTCCAGCTCGGCGCAGGCCTTGCCCTCGGCGCGCAACTGCTGCGCGATCGCCTCGGCAAAGCCGAACCACGAGGTTTCCCCTTGGGCGGTCAGGTGATAGACACCCCACTCCCCGGCTGCACCGACTTGCCAGCGCTCGATCAGGGCGCGGGTACTGTTGGCGATGGTACCGGCCCAGGTCGGCGCACCGATCTGGTCGGCGACGATGCGCATATGCGGCTTTTCCTGCAGCAGGCGCTGCATGGTCAGCAGGAAATTCTTGCCGTGGCTGGAGTAGACCCAACTGGTACGCAGGATCAGATATTTGCCGCCGACCGCTGCAATCGCCTGTTCACCGGCGAGTTTGCTCTGCCCGTAGACGCCCAGCGGGTTCGGCATATCGGCTTCGGTGTAGGGCGCGGGCTTGCTGCCGTCGAACACATAGTCGGTGGAATAGTGGATCAACGGGATGCCCAGCGCCTTGGCTTCCTCCGCCAGGATGCCGGGACCTATGGCATTGATGGCGAAGGCCGCGTCAGGCTCGCTCTCGGCCTGATCGACAGCGGTGTGGGCCGCCGCGTTGATGATCAAGTCGGGGCAGTGGGCGCGCACCTGCTGGCGGATCTGGTCGGTGTTGGCCAGGTCCAGCTGGTCGCGGCCCAACACGATGAGTTCGCCGAGGCCTTGGAGCTGCTGTTGCAGCGCCTGGGAGACTTGGCCGTGAAGGCCGGTGATGAGGATTTTCATGGGAACAGGTCGGCTTCTTTCAGGCTTTTGCCGCTCTGGTCTTTGGCGGATAGGGTTGGGGTACCCGTCAACTGCCAGTCGATATCGAGATCCGGGTCATCCCAGCGAATGCAGCGCTCGGCAGACGGGGTGTAATAATCGGTGGTTTTGTAGAGGAATTCGGCGTAGTCGCTGAGCACCACGAAACCGTGGGCAAATCCCGCTGGTACCCACAGCTGGCGGTTATTTTCGGCAGAAAGCCGCACGCTGACCCATTTGCCAAAATGCGGCGAGCTGCGGCGGATATCCACGGCTACGTCCAATACTTCACCCGCCGTCACGCGCACCAGTTTTCCCTGGGCGTGCTCGACCTGATAGTGCAGGCCGCGCAACACGCCTTTTTGCGAGCGCGAGTGATTATCCTGCACGAAATGCTGCTGCAACCCTGTGGCCTGGGAAAAGTTGCGGGCATTGAAACTCTCATAAAAAAAGCCGCGTTCATCGCCAAAAACCTTCGGCTCGATGATCAGTACACCGGGCAACTCAGTGGCGGTTACATTCATGGGTTTTCCCCAGCGAGAGTGAAAAGGTATTGACCATAACCGGTCTTGCCAAAGTACTTGGCGCGCTCCAGCAGGTGATCGCGGTCGATCCAGCCGTTTTCGTAGGCGATCTCTTCCAGACAGGCAACCTTCAAGCCTTGGCGATGTTCAATGGTCTGCACGTAGGTGGAGGCCTCGAGCAGGCTGTCATGGGTACCGGTGTCCAGCCAGGCAAAGCCACGGCCGAAACGCTCCACATGCAGGTCACCGCGCTTAAGGTAAGCGTTGTTGACGTCGGTAATTTCCAGTTCGCCACGGGGCGACGGCTTGACCGCCTTGGCGATGCTGATCACGTCGTTATCGTAGAAATACAGGCCGGTTACCGCGTAGGGTGATTTAGGCTTGGCCGGTTTTTCTTCGATGGACAGGGCGCGGCCCTCTTTGTCGAAGTCGATGACGCCAAAACGCTCCGGGTCCTTGACCCAGTAGCCAAAGACCGTGGCACCGCTAGGGCGCTCGGCGGCAGTGCGCAACTGGTCGCCAAAATGCTGGCCGTGGAAGATGTTGTCGCCCAGGATCAGGCAAACCGGATCGTCACCGATAAACTCTTCGCCAATGATAAAGGCCTGGGCCAAACCATCCGGCGAGGGCTGTTCGGCATAGCTGAAACGCACGCCAAACTGGCTGCCATCGCCCAGCAGGTTACGGTACTGCGGCAAATCCACCGGGGTGGAAATCACCAGGATTTCCTTGATCCCAGCCAGCATCAGCACCGAGATCGGGTAGTAGATCATCGGCTTGTCGTACACCGGCAGCAGTTGCTTGGACACGCCTAGGGTAATGGGGTGCAGACGGGTACCCGAGCCACCCGCCAATACGATTCCCTTCATCATGCAATCAAATCCTTCATGTCTGTGTTGCCCAATCGTTCACCCTGATAACTGCCGTCCTGCACCCTGCGACACCATCCAAGGTTATCCAGGTACCACTGCACGGTCTTGCGCAGGCCGGTCTCGAAGGTTTCTTCGGGAACCCAGCCCAGTTCGCGCTCTATCTTGCTGGCGTCGATCGCGTAGCGCTGATCGTGGCCTGGGCGATCCTTGACGAATGTGATCAGGTCGGTAAATTTTTCGACACTGGCCGGGCGTTGGGGGGCCAGCTCTTCCAGCAGTCCGCAGATGCCGCGTACCACGTCGATGTTCTTTTGCTCGTTGTGCCCACCGATATTGTAGGTTTCGCCGACTACACCTTCGGTTACCACTTTAAGCAATGCACGTGCATGGTCTTCCACGAACAGCCAGTCCCGCACCTGTAAACCATCACCATAGACCGGTAGCGGCTTGCCCGCGAGGGCGTTGAGGATCACTAGCGGGATGAGCTTCTCGGGGAAGTGGAATGGCCCGTAGTTGTTCGAGCAGTTGGTCAGCAACACCGGCAGGCCATATGTGCGATGCCATGCGCGGACCAGATGATCGGATGCCGCCTTGCTTGCGGAGTACGGAGAGCTCGGCGCGTAGGGCGTGGTTTCGGTGAACAGATCGTCCACGCCGTGCAGGTCGCCATACACTTCGTCGGTGGAAATGTGATGGAAACGGAAGGCGGTTCTGGCCGGCTCGGCCAACGTGAGCCAATAGGCGCGCGTGGCTTCCAGCAGGCTGTAGGTGCCGACGATATTGGTCTGGATAAAATCCGATGGACCGTCAATGGAGCGGTCGACATGGGATTCTGCAGCCAGGTGCATGATCGCCTGGGGCTCGAAACGCGCGAGCACAGCACTGACGGTGGCCTGGTCGATGATGTCGGCCTGGACGAACTCATAACGGCTGTTCGAAGCGATGCTGGTCAGCGATTCCAGATTGCCGGCGTACGTGAGCTTGTCCAGGTTGAGCACTTCGTGCTCGGTGTGTTGAATCAGATGGCGAATCAGGGCAGAGCCGATAAACCCAGCGCCGCCTGTAATGAGAATGCGCATGTCGGAGGGCCTTTTCCTTAGACGGACATTAAGCGAATGAAGCATAGCTTGAGTCGTGCGGCGAGTCGGCGCAAGCACGGTATGTGTAGGGGGTTGCCTAATTCACCCGAACAATGGCGATATACACCCCTGAAAAAAAACCGAGGCCACCCCCATGCTGCTCGCCACGCTGATCCATCGCGCCAGTCTACCCTGCCCACAAGTAGGCCCCGATCAGGCGGCGCAACTGCTCGAGCAGCATTACGGCCTTGCTGGCACGTTGCAGTCACTGGGTAGCCAACAGGACCTCAACTATAAGGTCGACAGTGCCCGCGGCCGGTTTGTGCTGAAAATCTGCCGGGGTGACTACGCCGCCATCGAGCTGCAGGCCCAGCACGCCGCCCTCAACACCTTGCAGGGCGTGCGCGTGCCCAACGTCATCGCGGCCCTCTCAGGTGAAGAGCTGCTGACCCTGACGCTCGACGGACAAACCCTGCACGTGCGGCTGCTGGACTATATCGACGGCCAGCCGCTGACCCACCTGCCTCATCTGGGGCGCGACGTGATCGCAGGCTTCGGCGAGTTATGTGGGCGCATGAGCCTGGCGCTGGCGGGCTTCACCCACCCGGGCCTGGACCGCACCCTGCAATGGGACCCGCGCCATGCCCAGGAACTGATCACCCATCTGCTGGCCACGTTGCCAAACCTGCCGCACCGCGCCGCACTCGAGCAGGTCGCCGAGCAGGTAGAAGCGCGCGTCCGGCCCTTGGCCGAGCGGCTGCCGTGGCAAGCGGTGCACATGGACATCACCGACGACAACGTGGTGTGGCAGCGCGATGCACAGCGGCGCTGGCAGCTGCAGGGCGTGATTGATTTCGGCGACCTGGTACACACTTGGCGCATCGCGGATTTATCGGTGACCTGCGCCGCCCTGTTACACCATGCCGGCGGCGACCCCTTCGCGATCCTGCCGGCGATCCAGGCTTGCCATGCCGTCACGCCGTTGCAGCATGCGGAGCTGCAGGCGTTGTGGCCGCTGATCGTCGCCCGTGCGGCGGTGCTGGTGCTGAGCAGCGAACAGCAGCAACGCCTGGACCCGGATAACAGCTACCTGCTGAAGAACGCCGAACACGAGTGGGAAATTTTCCATGTGGCCACATCGGTGCCGTTTGAGCTGATGGAGGCGGCGATTCTGAGCAGCGTCGGGCAGGCACCGGCGCCGATTGCCAGCCAAGGCTTCGCGCCACTGTTGCCGGGGTTGGTCGGCCGTGAATTTGCGTTGATCGACCTGGGCGTACTCAGCCCGCATTTCGAGGCGGGTAACTGGGAGCAAGCCGGTATCGATCGGCATTTATTGCAGGACGCGGCGGCGGTGCATGGCCTGGCAGCGAGTCGTTATGGGCAATACCGTTTGTCGCGCACCCAGCCCGACAGCGCCGATGAACCGGAGACATTCCCCCTGCACGTGGAACTGCATGTGCCCGTGGGCGCCTCTGTCGAAGCGCCGTTTGCAGGCACCCTGCATTTACGTGCCGGCGGTGAACTCTACCTGCACAACAGCGGTTCAAGCGTACGACTGTGGGGCGTAAAAGCGCTGCTACAGGCCGGTGCTGCCGTGCTCAAGGGCCAGGTGATCGGCGAGGTCGAAGGCTCGTTGGTTGTGCAACTGTGTCGTACCGACTTGCCGACCCCGCTGTTCTGCACGCCCTCCCGAGCGCCCGCGTGGCAGGTACTGTGCCCATCGCCCGCCACGCTGCTGGGACTGGCCTGTGATGCCGAGCCTGAGTTGGATCCCGAGGCCCTGCTGGCTCGCCGCGACGCCAGCTTCGCGCGCTCGCAGAAACACTATTACGTCGACCCGCCACGCATCGAGCGCGGCTGGCGCAATCATCTGATCGACATGCAGGGCCGTTCCTACCTCGACATGCTCAACAACGTCGCAGTGCTGGGCCATGGCCACCCCCGCATGGCGGCGGTGGCGGCGCGTCAGTGGTCGCTGCTCAACACCAACTCGCGTTTCCACTATGCGGCGATTGCCGAGTTTTCCGAGCGTTTGCTGGCGCTGGCGCCGGCGGGCATGGACCGGGTGTTCCTGGTCAATAGCGGTACCGAAGCCAACGACCTGGCAATCCGGCTGGCCTGGGCCTACAGCGGCGGGCGCGACATGCTCAGCGTGCTGGAGGCCTACCACGGCTGGTCGGTGGCGGCGGACGCGGTGTCCACCTCGATCGCCGACAACCCCCAGGCACTGAGCAGCCGGCCGGATTGGGTACACCCGGTGACGGCACCGAATACTTATCGAGGAGAGTTCCGGGGGCAGGACAGCGCGCCGGATTACGTGCGAAGTGTGGAACACAACCTGGCGAAAATAGCTGCGAGCAAACGCCAACTGGCGGGTTTTATCTGTGAGCCGGTGTATGGCAATGCGGGTGGCATCTCCCTGCCACCGGGCTACTTGCAGCAGGTGTATGCGTTGGTGCGTGCCCAGGGCGGTGTGTGCATCGCCGATGAAGTGCAGGTGGGGTATGGCCGCATGGGGCATTTCTTCTGGGGCTTTGAAGAGCAGGGCGTGGTGCCCGATATCATTACCATGGCCAAAGGGATGGGCAATGGCCAGCCGTTGGGCGCGGTGATTACCCGTCGCGAGATTGCCGAGGCGCTGGAAGCCGAGGGGTATTTCTTCTCATCGTCGGGTGGCAGCCCGGTCAGTTGCCGGATCGGCATGGCGGTGCTGGATGTGATGGAGGAAGAGAAACTGTGGGAAAACGCCCAGGTTGTAGGTGGGCATTTCAAGGCGCGATTGGAAGAACTGATCGGCCGTCACCCTCTGGTGGGCGCCGTGCACGGTTCTGGCTTCTATCTGGGCCTGGAGCTGGTGCGCGACCGACAAACCCTGGAACCCGCTACTGAAGAGACCACACTGCTGTGCGATCGCCTGCGTGAACTGGGGATTTTCATGCAGCCCACCGGCGACTACTTGAACATCCTCAAGATCAAGCCGCCGATGGTCACGTCCAGGCGCAGCGTGGATTTCTTTGTCGACATGCTGTCGAAGGTGCTGGATGAACAGCTATAAATGTCGATTGTTATCGGCTATTTATTGTCATATTTATCGACTATGATCTTGTATAGCTTTTAAAGCCGATTTTTATCCGTTATAAAGTCGGCCTTTACCCCCATTCGGAGCCCTGAACGCCATGACCACCCTGCACAGCACTCCCCGCGCCGATGGCTTTCATATGCCTGCCGAATGGGCGCCACAGACCCAAACCTGGATGGTCTGGCCCGAGCGCCCAGACAACTGGCGCCTGGGCGGCAAGCCGGCGCAGGCGGCTCATGTGGCGGTGGCCAAGGCCATTGCGCGCTTTGAACCGGTGACCGTGGCGGTTTCCGCCGGCCAGTACGAAAACGCCCGTGCCCGTTTGGATGTGCCGAATATCCGGGTGGTGGAGATGTCCAGCGACGATGCCTGGGTACGCGACACCGGCCCGACCTTCGTGATCAACAACAGCGGTGAAGTGCGCGGCGTAAACTGGGATTTCAACGCGTGGGGCGGTTTTGACGGCGGCCTGTACTCGCCGTGGAACCGTGACTCGCAGGTGGGCGGCAAGATCCTCGAGATCGAACGCGCTTCGCGCTATCGCACCGAAGGCTTTGTGCTGGAAGGCGGCTCGATTCATGTCGACGGCGAAGGCACGCTGATCACCACCGAAGAATGCCTGCTGAACCGAAACCGTAACCCGCACCTGGACCGCGCTGAAATCGAAGCGGTGCTGAGCGCCAACCTGGCTGTGGATAAGATCATCTGGCTGCCGGACGGCCTGTTTAACGACGAAACCGACGGCCATGTGGATAACTTCTGCTGCTACGTGCGCCCAGGCGAAGTATTGCTGGCCTGGACCGACGACCCGCAAGACCCCAACTACGCGCGCTGCCACGCCGCCCTGGATGTGCTGCAAAGCAGCACCGACGCCCAGGGCCGCGCGTTCACAGTGCACAAAATGCCGATCCCGGGGCCGCTGTACGCCACCGAGGAAGAATGTGCAGGCGTGGACCCGGTGGACGGTACCCAGGAGCGCAACCCGAGCGTGCGCCTGGCGGGCTCCTACGTGAACTTCCTGATCGTCAACGGCGGCATTATCGCGCCAAGCTTCGACGACCCGCTGGACAGCCAGGCCAAGGCCATCCTGCAGAGCCTGTTCCCGCAGCACGAAGTGGTGATGGTGCCGGGCCGTGAACTGTTACTGGGCGGCGGCAATATTCATTGCCTGACCCAACAACAGCCCGCCCCGCAGAAAAATTGAGTGCAGTTGTAACAGCGCTTCGACGGCGACCGGGCGTTACCCGGTTGTAGCGCCCTCGGCAAGCCCGCGACCTAGCAAGGTCGCGGGCTTTTTTGTGTTCACAGGCCTATAAACCCGAGACATTGGCATAGCTCTTGTATCGGTGCTGCCACAGTGGCCCAAGCTAATGACTAAGCGGTTCTGTCATAAACCTTGAGTAAGTTAGCCGCTCACGCAGTAGGAGAGAGCGCTGAAATGAATGCCGATATCAACCGGATGTACACGCGCACGTTCCACCCTTTACGGGTCAACGGCGACGCGATTCATGCGCTGGCGCATTGGTTGAAAGAAAACGGTTCGCGGCAGATCCGGCAGCAGCCCGACTTGCGCAGCGTGATGAGTGAGCGTTACCCGCAGGGGTTGTTCAGTGAGGATGAGGTGCACGCGTTGTGTGATCTGCTGAACAGGTAAGGAACACCGAGATCAAAAAATGTGGGAGCGGGCTTGCTCGCGAATGCGGTGTATCAGTCGGTACATCTGAAACTGACACACCGCCTTCGCGAGCAAGCCCGCTCCCACATTGACTCGAGTCTGGCGTTAGAAACTGTAAGTGCCGGTAACCACCAAACTACGCGGCTCCCCCGGCTGAATCTGCGCCACACTGGTCGCCGACGCGTAGTAAGTCTTGTCGGCGATATTGTTCAGCGCAGCCCTCACGTCCCATTCCTTCTGACGGAATCCGGCCAACGCGTCCCAGCGACCATAACCCGGCAGTACCACGGTGTTGAGGCTGTCTGCGTAGCGGTCGCCCACCAGCGTCAGCCCGGTTTCCGCGTACCAACCCATTTCCGGTTTCCAGGTGATGAACAGGCTGGCATTGCGCTTGGCGACGTCGCTGACGCGCTTGCCCTCGAAGCCGTTGTTGTCCTTTACCACCGTGGCATCCTGCAGGCCGATACCGCCGCGCACATACCAGTTGCCAACGAGTTTGCCGGTGGCCGTCAGCTCCACACCACGCGAGCGCTGCAGGCCGCTGAGCAGGGTGACGGTACGGTCCAGCGGGTCGCTGGTGCGGCGGTTGTAGAGTTCCAGCTCATACACGGCGAGGGTGGTGCTGAGGCGGTCGTCGAGCCAATCGCTCTTCACGCCGATTTCTTTTTGCTTGGTCAGCTCAGGGCTCAGGTCGTTGACGCTGCCAGCCGCGTTCGGCGTGATGCCGATCAAACCGCCACCCGCCGGGGAGAAGGTTTTACTCCACGAGGCGTAGAAGGAGTGGTGTTCCAGCGGCGTCCACACCACGCCGAAGCGCGGGCTGGTGCTGCGGCTCTCGACGGCTTGCTGGGTGTTGAGCAGCTTGTTTTTGGTGTCCACTTCGAAGTAGTCGTAGCGCAGGCCACCGAGCAATTGCCATTGATCATTCAGGCGCAGCTGGTCCTGCACGTAAACGGCGCGGCTTTCGACTTCGGTGTGGTTGTTGCTCGACACGCTCATCGATCCGGTGTGGCTCAGGTGGCGATTGGGCTGGTTGAGGTCCAGGCTCGGTACCGCCCGGCCGCCACGGCTCACCGCCGTTGCGGTATACAGCTTGGGATCGCGGCGCTGCTGACCCAGCTCCACGCCAGTGAGCAGGCGGTGTTCCAGGCCATAGGTGCTGAAGCCACCTTCGAGCTCAACGTTGTTGAAAATGTTGAGTGTGGTCAGGTCCTGCTGCCAGTGCTGGCGCGTGACGCTGTTGGTCGCCGGGGCGTAGGCGGTCTGGTAGGTGTTGTCGAAATCGCTGTCGAGCTTGAACACGCCCAGGGTCTGGCGCAGTTGCCAATTGTCATTGAGTTCATAGGCCAGCTTGGAGCGCAGCGACTGGGTTTTGTCGTCGATGTAATCGTTGCTATCAAAGTAGGTAGTGCTGCGGCTCACGTCTGCCGGGCGGCCGTTGACCCCGGGAATACCACGGTCCGGCGTGCGGTTGTAGCGGCTGTATTCGTATTGCACCAGCCAGTTCAGGTCCGGTGTCAGTTGCCAGCTCATGGACGGTGCAAACAGCTGGCGATTGCCGCTGACGCCGTCGCGGAAGCTGTTGTTGTCCTGGTTGCCCATGTTCAGGCGCAGGCTGATGGTGTCGCTAGGGTCGGTGCTCAAGTCCGCGTACAGGCTGCGCAGGTCATTGCTGCCGCCCTGGGCTTCGATGCTCGACTTGTGCCCGGCCGTTGGCAGCTTGCTCAAGCGGTTGACGATCCCTCCCTGACCGCCTCGCCCGTAAAGTACGGCTGCCGGGCCCTTGAGCACTTCGATGCGCTCGATGTTATGCAGGTCGCGCACGTATTGGCTGTCGTCGCGAATGCCATCCAGGTAGAAGTCGTTGCTCGCGTCAAAACCGCGGATGCGCAAACTGTCGAAGCGCGTATCGGCGCCGCTGCTCACGTTGGGGATGCCGCTCAAGGCCTGGCCCAGGTCATTGGTGCCGTAGGACCGCAGGCTTTCGGTTTTTACCGAGTCGATGGCCTGGGGCACATAACGCACGGGTGTGGCGGTGCGCGTGGCGGTGCCGGTGTCCTTGACGCGCGGGTCGTCCTCGTCAGCTTCGGCGCTGATCGAGGTTTCGGGCAAGGTGGTGGCCGCACAGGCAAAACCGGCAGACAGCAGAACAGAAAGCCCAAGGGTGATGGGCGTCAGGCGAGGGGCAGGCATGGAGGAATGTATCCGAATTGTTAGGGAGGAAAACTGCGCGTTAATGGTAATGCTTTGCATTTGCGCGCGTTACATATTCCCAAATGTATCGGCTTTGAAATGTGTTGCTAAATGTGTCTTTCTGGTCGGTGAAGAAAGATTTATGTCGTTTTCAGAAAGGCCAGAGGCCTTTGCTTAGAATTATTTCGCCTAAATACAGACGATTCACGAAATTGACACATAGTTCAACGCGCGACTAGGATTGCGCCCAACGCCTGTGGCTAACCGCCATGACTCATCCAATAAAAAAAGGCCCGCGGCATGTTAAGTCGTCCCGCGGGCTTTCTTTTTCTCGGAAAAAGTCGACACCAGAAAGCAATACGGAGCCTGGTGTCGTAGAGCGTACTCAACCAGTAATAAGGAATATAAGAAATGTTGAAGCAACGGATGAGTCTGATCGCTCTGGGGATTTTGAGCGCATCGACCGCAATGGCTAACGACCAGGATCAATCCAAGGGTTTCGTTGAAGACAGCCACCTGAACATCGCAGCACGTAACGCGTACATCAGCCGTGACTACAAAAACCACAACCAGGATAAAGCGGAGTGGGGCCAAGGCTTCATCGGCAAGTTCGAGTCCGGTTTTACCCAAGGCACCATCGGTGTCGGTGTGGACGTTCTGGGCCAATACGCTATCCGTCTGGACGGCGGTAAAGGTCGCAGCGGCGGCGGCGGCATCGACTTCTTCAAGAAGGGCGACAGCGGTTCGGCGGCCAACGACCTGGCCAAAGGCGGCGCGGCGGTCAAGGCGCGGATCTCCAACACCGTGCTGAAATACGGCCAACAGCTTCCAACTGTACCCGTGCTGAGCTACGACAGCGGCCGTCTGCTGGCGGAAACCTACGAGGGCACCTCGATCGTTTCCAAAGAGATCGAAGGTCTGCAACTGGACGCCGGTCACTTCACCAAGCAAGGTCGCAAGAGCGCCGAGGGCAGCGACAGCGGCCACCTCAAGAGCATCGACTACCTCGGCGGCAGCTACAAATTCACCGAAAGCCTGTCGGCTGCGCTCTACGCTTCCGACATGCAGGACGTGCTGAAGAAGCAATACGTCAACGTGAACTACGTACTGGCGCTGCCAGAGAAACAATCGTTGACCTTTGACTTCAACGGCTACAAAACCAAGCTGGACAAGAGCTTCGCCCAGCTGACCCAAGGTGATGAAGACGCCCGCGACAACAAAATCTGGAGCCTGGCGGCTACCTGGGCTGTTGGCCCGCACAGCTTCACCGTCGCTCACCAGCGCAGCACCGGTGACACCGGCTACCTGTACAGCGGCTACCACCAGGACAACAAGGACAGCGGCATCGGCGACGGTGGCAACACCATCCTGCTGGCCAACTCCTACTGGTCCGACTTCAACGGCAAGGATGAGCGCTCCTGGCAAGCCGGCTACGGCCTGGACTTCAGCGCCTTCGGCGTGCCTGGCCTGAGCTACAACATCGCCTACGTGCGCGGCACCAACATTGACGACGGTTCCAACCGCGGCAATGGCACCGAGCGCGAAATTTTCAACCAGTTCAAATACGTCGTGCAGAGCGGCCCAGCCAAAGACCTGAGCCTGCGTGCTCGTGCGTCCTGGTTGCGCGTTTCCAGCAATGCTGACAAGTACAACATTGGCGGTAACGAACTGCGTCTGTTCGCTGACTACCCGATCAACGTTTTCTAATTGATCCGGCGTCGCGCCTGATTCAAGGCGATAAAAAACCCCGACTGGCTCGGGGTTTTTTTATGCCTGCGCGCCAGCTTCGCGGCGGTTGGCTGCTCAGGTTGGAGATAAAAACCTGGAAGTACATGCCGCGAAACCTGTTACACCGCATCACTAATGAAGTACTCCGCCCCACCTTTATCCCCTCCCGATGCAAGCCTAAATTGGCCCCACTGCCGGCCCATCACTTCGATGGCCGACCACTGGAGCCATTGCCATGCCCTTTGTCAGCCTGCGCATCACGCGTGATGGCGTTACCCCTGAGCAAAAAGCCCAGGTCATCGCCGAGTTCACCGAAACCCTCGAACGCGTCCTGCACAAACGCCCGGACCTGACCCACATCGTCATCGAAGAAATCGACACCGATAACTGGGGCTACGCCGGCATCACCACCACCGAATACCGCAACTCTCAAGCCTGAAACCTACTGGAGCATCCTCATGAGCAAAGTCGTCATCATCACCGGCGCCTCCCAAGGCATCGGCGCCGCCGTGGTCCAGGCCTACCGCGCCCTCGACTACCGCGTGGTCGCCACCTCGCGTTCGATCCAGCCGTCGACCGACCCGAATATCCTCACCGTCGCCGGCGACATCGCTGTCCCGGCCACCGCCCAGCGTGTAATCCGCGAAGCCCTGGCCGCCTTCGGCCGCGTCGACAGCTTGGTTAACAATGCCGGCATCTTCATTGCCAAACCCTTCACCGCCTACACCCCGGAGGACTACGCCAACGTGCTCGCGGTGAACCTCAACGGCTTCTTCTACATCACCCAACTGGCCATTGCCGAGATGGAGAAAAAGGGCGCCGGCCATATCGTCAACGTCACCACCAGCCTGGCGGACCATGCCATCGACGGCGTGCCCTCGGTGCTCGCCAACCTCACCAAAGGCGGGCTGAATTCGGCAACCAAATCCCTGGCGATCGAATACGCCAAGCGCGGGATCCGCGTGAACGCGGTGAGCCCAGGCATCATCAAGACGCCGATGCATGGCGAAGAGACCCACGCGGCGCTCGGGCGATTGCACCCGGTGGGGCACATGGGCGAGGTAAGTGATATCGCCCAGGCGATTATCTACCTGGAAAACGCCGGCTTCGTGACCGGCGAGATTCTGCATGTGGATGGCGGGCAAAGCGCCGGGCATTGAGCCTCAGGCTTTGACCGGCGCGAGTTTCTTGCAGTTTTCCTTGCGCGCAGGGTATTGCTCGCATTTGCGCAGCACGGTTTGCACCTGCTGCGCATTCTGTATTTGCTGGTTGGCCAACAGCTTCTCGGTGATGAACAGCTCTTCGGAACCCAGGTGGCGTTCCGCCTGGTCGATCATCGTCAGCGCCGATTGCCCGTCACCCCGCTTGAGGTGGTAGCTGATCATCAGGTCGTAGGTTGAAGGGCCCGCCAGGCTCCAGTCCTTGATGGCTTGCAGTTCTTTCAAGGCTTCGTTGCTGCGACCCTGGGCCAGGCGCACGGTATAGGCGGTGCGACGGATACCTGGCTGATCCTTGACCGGCGAAGCCAAGGCTTTGCGGATAAACCCATCGGCCTCGGAGACTTTGTTTTTTTCCAAAGCGTCGTTGGCGAAGTAGGCATCCTTGTAACCCTGCAGGGCTTTTGCTACCTGCGGGGTGCCCTTGATCTTCGTCCAGCTTTCGCTGTTGATGCGCGCGCGACGCTCCTGGCGGTATTCACGTTGCAGGTACTGGCGCAACTCGGTGTCGCGGTCGGTTGTCGACATATGTGAGCGATTGAAGTATTGGGCAGTCGCGGTGATGCTCGTGGTCAAGCCGTCCTTGACCAGCACATCGAGCTCCTGGGTAAAGCGGTTGAGGTTGAACTGCTGCAGTGAATCCTGCATGGCGTTTTTACGCGCGGTCAGGAAACCTGTGAGCAAGGGTTTCTGCTTGCCCTGGAAGTCGTTGAGGCGCTCCAGGCTATGGGTAGCAGCGCGGGGCGCGTAACCGGCGCGGATCATCAAATCGGTGCCAAGCAGGTCGGCCTGGTCTTCCTGGGTGCGGCCCCAGGCGGTGCTCCACACGTGGTCGGAAAAGGTGTTCGCGAGCGCGGTGTACAGCACGGTATTACCGATGGTCTTCTGGGTGCCGGCCGGGTCTTTACTGAACAGCTTCATGGTGCCGGAACTGCGGTCTACCCCGGTGTCTGCTGCCAGGGTGGCCAAGGCGACGGTGGAGGCGACAGTGGTGAACATCTCTTTCTGCTGTTGGAAGGCGGCCATGCGGTCATGGTGGTGCAGCAGGACGTGGCTCATTTCGTGGCCGAGCATTGCGGCGATTTCGTCTTCGCTGCCGACGTTATCCAGCATTCCAAGGGGCACGAACACGTTGCCGTATGGGTCCGCTGAGGGGCCGAAGCTGTAGATGTCGGTGATCTTGACCTGCAGGGTAGGTAACTCCCCCGGCCAGCCCTTGGACAAGCGGGTGACAATGCCTTGCAGATACGTTTGCAGCAGCGGGATATCCACCAGGTTCTGCTGGCGTGCCTCGGCAGCCGGCACGGCGCGCCCGTCATAGCTCAGGCGTTGCTGGCTCTGGCGTTGCGGGTCGAGCTTGTAATACTGGCGTACGTCGGTGTTATCCACATAGTGGCCCTGGACCCTGGATTGGGTCGAAGGGCCCACCAGGTTCATGAACGCCTGGTCGGCGCCCTTTAACGTCGCGCACCCGCTGAGTACCGTGCTTGCCAGCAGGCTGGCCGCCAATAGAGATCCCTTCACCGCAGTGCTCCTTTTATTGCTTGCAGCCCGCACCAAAACCGATGGTGGAGTTATTGCGGCTGTCTTTGGTCTGGCTTTTTGTCAGACCCTGGCAAGGCAGGTCCACCACATTCAGTGGCGGCTCGATGCGCAGGTCCATGGTGTCCAGCCAGACCTTCTGGCCCGCCAGGTCCACCTGCACCAGGTCCAGCGCCTTGTTGTACTGCAACACCGGCACGGGCTGGGTTGGCGCATCCTTTTTCGGCATTTCGCGCTGTTGTTTTCCCTGCTCATCCAACACCGCTACCGGGTCGGCCAGGAATGCCTTGATGCTGTGGGTTTCCGCCCAGGCGCCCTGAGTGAAGAGGGCGGCGAGCAATACGATGAGGCTTCTGTTCATCCTTGGGTTCCTTGAGTCAATCAACAAAGCGGCACGCTCAGCGATCACGGTCGAAGAATGCTTCGATCCGCTCGCTGAACAACACCAGTGACAGCAACACAATGCCCAGCACGTTGACGGGAGTGATGTGGTTAACGCTCAGCAGCACACTCACCACAATCAGCACCGACATCACCAGCAGCCATGAGGGGCATGGCGAAGAGAAAAACCGAATTTCCAGGCGCCGCCAACGGCTCCAGGTGCGGTGGCCCGCCAGCCGTCGGGCGTGCAGCGCCTTGAGCACTGCGATCAGGGCCAACAGGCCGAGCTCCAGCAGGTCCAGCCAACTGAACGGCAGGCCGCGGAAATCAGCGGGTTCGTGCTCGTAATCCATGCCCGCGTTGATCAGGTTGTCCAAGGCCATCGCATGCAGATAAACGCCAGGCAGTTGGCCGTGTACCGGCGACTCCACCAGATCACCGGTGGACTTGATATTGGCCCCCACCACCACCAGGCGATCGCGCAGCAATTCGGTGAGCAGGGCCTGGTCTTGCGGGTCGCTGACTTCCAGGTCGCTGGCCGACAGCGTCAACGTATAAGGGCAGCGGGCCTGGGCCGAGTCGTCGAGTTTCCAGAACACCGCCTGAAAAAACTGCGCCACCCCATCCAGCACAAAATGCCGCGCCGGGGCGCAGTGACGTACATCGGCTATACGCGCCTGTTCCGGCGCCAGCTTCAGGCCCCATTGCACGGCGATCGGCTGTCGGTGCGCGGCGGTTTGGGCATCCACCGGCAGCGACCTGCACGCTTGCTTCGTACACCACTCGCGGTACAGCGCCATGGCCGGGGTTTCCATCAGCCCCAAAGGCGTTTCAACGGCCAGCGGGTACTGGTCGCCCACACCCTCCCACGCCACCAGGCCCGGGCGACTGACCTCAGCGAAGGGTTCCAGCGTATTGGCCTGGCCGGCGTCACCCCGTTTGACGCCGGTATTGGCCAGCCACAGCGGGATGCCCTGACGCTGATAGCGCTCAAACACGTTCGCCAGTAACTGGCTGCCTCGCGCCGGGTCGCCGAAAGAATGGTCATGGCTGTACAGCAAATCCACAAAGACAGCCTGCGGCTTGTACGCCAGTAGGCGTTTGAACAATTTGCTCTGTTCGCCATAGGGCATAGGCCATGAGGTGCCGTTGCGCATCAGGTACGCATCGTCGATCAACACCACCACCACACGCTGTTGCCCCTCGCCGCCGTAATGGCTGGCGAACATGCGGTTGAGCCATTGCGCCGACGCCTTATCGCTGGAGCTGGCCAAGCCAAAAGGATCGAGGATCGCCAGGAGCACGATGATTGCCGCCAGCCAATAGCGGCGGTGTTTGAACAGCGGAGGGGTCGACAACATCCATGTCTCGATAAAAAGCACAAGCAAGGTAGGGGTTTTAACGGAGCGGGGAGGGGGTGTCAATTGGAAAAGTGGCTAAGTGCCATATATGCCGTTGCAAGCTGGCGAACTAGGTGTTGTCTTCCCGTGGTGACCGACAACAGCGGGCAGGTTTTACCTCGGATCGATGCTGATCGGCGCCTTCAGCGTGTTTCTGGTCGCGAAGCAGCCGGTCAGCAATATCATTGGCATTATCACCATCGCCTTGCCGGCGGCCGGTTACGGAAGTAGGGCACCTGGCCTGACTGGGCCGCGCACGCGTGTACCTGGAAACCGTGTTCCTCAGCCTGACCGCGTTTTTCCTGGTGGTCCCCACTGTCTCAGAGACCCTGCGCCGCGTGCCCGATGGGCATCCCTTCGCCACTGACTTGCAATCGCCCGTACTGATAGGCGCGCAAGCCGGTATAGCGTTGGTACTCGTCATCGGCGTGACGGCGCAGATGTTTTATCTGCGCAAGAAGGGTGGGCGGTTCGCGTAAGGAGGTTTTTATGGGGGAGTGTTGGGTTGAGCGAGGCTTCGTAGTTATCGAAAGCCGGTCGGAGGCAAGCAGCCATCGATTTCAGGTTTGGACGTTTTGTGGACGTTTTGGCGAAATCGACCCACCAAACCTTCTAAGTATTGCGAACGCCAGAAACCACAAAGCCCCGCATTGCGGGGCTTTGAGATATGGTGCGGCACCAGGAGTCGAATATATTAGTAACATATTGATTTCATTGGTTTTTTGTAATGTTTTTAGGGTTTTGTATCTCTAAAAATACCCGAATCGAAAACGTTTGCTTGGCCGCGACCTTTTTAAGGGATACGTGCTAATGCATGCCATTGAAATCGCTAGACTTCCAAATTTGGCATTTTGCCATTACTATATTTTTTGATTGCCTAGAGCTCGCATTTCTGAAGCGCATTCGCTTCGGCTTGTAGTGCTTTTACCTTTGACTCTATCGAGTTTGCCGCCAAATTGATCGAACTGGCGGGGTTGGAGCTCTAGGTGATCTCTTTTAGATCATTAGAGAACGGATGCATGGCTAAGCTACCAAGGAAGTTTTCATTCAGTTCTTTTCTTAATTCGCCCGCTCCTGAAGTAAAGATTAAAAACAATAAAGAGTTAGCGGAGGTCCTTGGTATTAGCGTGGGTCGATTGACCTACTATGCTTATTATCTATCAGCAGATGAAAAGTATTCCTCTTTTAATATATCAAAAAGAGGTGGTGGGGAACGGCTTATCGAAGCTCCTGTAAAAGGGCTTAAAGATCTACAAAAGAAGATTGTCGAATACCTCACAACATTTTTTAAGCCAAGATCATGTGTGTTTGCGTACGTCGAGGGGCGAGGGATTGTTGAAAATGCTGATGTCCACGATTTGCAACGTTGGATTTTGCGAGTAGACCTCACGGACTTTTTTCATTCTATTACGCAAAAGCGGTTGGTTGGCGTATTTAGTAGTCAGCCTTTTTCGATGTCTCACGATGCAGCTAGAACACTAAGCTTTCTTTGTACTATGAACGGAAGGCTTGCTCAAGGTGCACCCACAAGTCCAATATTGAGCAATATAATATGTCGGGGGTTGGACTATAAGCTGAAGGAGTTGTCTGCAAAAAACAAATGTTACTATACTCGATATGCCGATGATATTTTTATATCAAATAGTGGTGCTTCGTTCCCACGAACTATTGCTGAAAAGTTAGAGGACGGAAGTGTTGAACTCAGCGAAAGTTTTTGTGAGGTAGTTTCCAATGCCGGCTTTAAAGTTAACCTGAAAAAGGTATTTTTGAGAAGTCGGGCGGAGCGACAGATAGTTACCGGATTAGTCGTAAACAAAAAAATAAATGTTCCAAGGGAATTTGTACGTTCAATCCGAGCGGCACTATACTCTTGGGAAAGTTTCGGGTTAGAAGATGCTGAGAAGTTTTGGGCTCGTAATATAGATAAGAAGAGTCGGCATGAGAGGTCTTCACCAAGATTTCGTTGGGTGTTAAGGGGGCAAATTAATCATGTTGGACACGTTAAGGGGTATTCTGATTCTGTCTACTTAGGCCTTGCTCGTAGACTGGCAGCATTAGATGATAGCTTTAAGTTAGATGAGCGTAAAATAAGAAAGGCAATAGCGGAAGAAATTCAAATATATACCGAGGGTCCAACTGATATTAAGCATCTTAGTAATGCCTTTGAAGTGTATCAATCGCGTGGTGAGTTTCAAGATCTCAAATTGATTTTTAATCGGACAAAGAAAGCAGGCAGTTCGGTGTTAAAGGTCTTATGTGAGAATCTCAGCGAGGCTCAGCAAAGACATCTAACAATTTGTATTTTTGATAGGGATGAACGTGAGTATATAAAAAGTATGGGTGGGTCGCCTGGTAGTTATAAAGATCATGGTAATAACGTCTTTAGCCTTGTGATACCTGTGCCAGATTTTCGCGACACCGATCTTGTATGTATTGAGCATCTTTATCGCGATGAAGATCTATATCGTGAAGATGTTGAGGGGCGAAGGCTATTTTCAAAAGAGGATTTCGACGCTGTAAGTTGCTTTAAGGGCGACAGACCTCTATTTTGCCGAATTCCAAACAAAAACTCTCTTATCTACGATAGCGATATCATTGATATGGTAGAGAAAAAGAATGTGGCTTTATCGAAAAATGCTTTCGCTGATAATATTGTTACCAAGACTGCCCCGTTTAATAATGTGGATTTGTCTGGATTTACGGAGACATTTGAGCAGATCAGAATCATTGCAGGCTCATATCGTAATCGCGGGGTTGGGGTCTAGCTCTAAAGCCAATCCTTGAATGTAATCTGTGAGAAAATGGAATGTGAAATAAGTAGATTCGGTCCCTTTTGGACAAAATACCTTCATCAATTTTTCACAACACCGTTTTTGCGCATTCCCACGCTGGAATATAAAATTAAAGCAGAAGTTGCTACTGTTTGACTGGTTTAATAGGGCTGAGTGGTTTCAGAGGTGGTCGTGCCAATCAAGTTATTATGAGGTAGGCAAAGTAAGATTTATAAGTAACGAAACCTTTCGGCATACATTTCCAGTATCACGCCAACTCTCGCATGTTCCATATCTTTAAACATGTTTTTCCGCTCGTAAGCTGTGTAATTATTACAGATTCTCTTGTAATCAAAAAATAAAAAATCATGCTTCTCTTCATTCATGATCAGCGTTGAAACTATAGAGTAGTCATCAAAATTAAGGTTTTCAGGTGGTTGGCCGGACATGAAAAAAAATACTAGGTCATCACTTATACGGAATAAAGTCCCAGCAGGAACATCTACTCGATCTCTAATTTTTAGAGGCTCTGGGGGCGCGCATCTTTCATCATCCTTACTTCCAGATGCAATTATATTATTTACTTCATCACATGCAGCTTCGTCAATGGGGTAGCCTTCAAGTAGTGATGAAAACCTTGTAGTTATTGAAAATGGCTTTTCAATTAGCGCAGGTATGTGGATCTGTAGCCAACAACCTATTAACGGTAGATCGGGGGTAAATATGTCGACTTTTCTCACCGTCTCCAACACCTTATATAATCCCTCCCTTACAACATCCCTAGAATGCTCAGGCGTAATGCCAAATGTCAGCCCATTATGGTTGTATGCAATTTTTGTCACGTCTGCAGCAATAATGCCAAATGCTTTTTTCTCAATAGTATAATTGGGCATTCTTAAAGAGATTTGGCTTTTGGCTTTTTCTAAGTTTGCTTTTATAGCCCTATGGCTAGCAATTCTTTTGCATTCTATGTAATAAATCCTTTCTTCGTTTTCTGCGATGATATCTGTGTCAGTTGATAAATCTACCGAATAACCCGCCTGACAGAAGTAGCTAGCAATTCTTAGCTCAAACTGTGTATTTCTGTGCTCTGTATTTTTATCTGATGCTGCAAAATCACTGCCCGCGGTGATTTTTGAGAGTTTCTCGTCAACTCCTTTGGGGACATGAACCTTTAATCCTTTAAGAATAAACATTAGTTCATGTACTTCCCTTAATACATAAAGGTGCCAGGTTAAATCATTGTCTAGAAAATTGGCCTTAGTGTTTTTGAATAAGTCCTCGTTTGTTTTGCAACCATTAGAAGTTTTCTCCTCAAGGTATTTTATATACCTTGATATTCTAGTTGACTTCGTAGATATATTTCGATCCTCAAAGAAGCTCTTTATTTCTCGCAGATCGTTAAGGTGATGCTCTAGCTCAAGCGCTGGAAGCGAAAACCCAGGGAGTTTGTATTTGTTCGTAATTTTTTGCATGACTTAACTCCTGGCAAAAATTATGCTTACGAAATGAGCTTGTACTTACGCGCGGCCTCATGCCATGAAAGATTACTACCTGAATTTTTCTGTGAACCTTTCAAGCAGTCAAGACACCCAAAAATTTCTTCAAAAAACGGGGTCAGACCCCTATTTCCGCGACGGGTGTTGTTGCCCGGATTTGTCTGGCCACTGGCGCCCGGTGGTCTGAGGCCGAAGGGCTGACGAACCGCCAGGTGCGGGGCGGGCGTATTCATTTTGAGAGAACGAAGTCGTCGAAGAATCGTACGGTGCCGATTTCTGAGGAGCTGCAAACGCAGATCAAGGCGGGGCTGCCTTTCTTCGGGGATTGCTACAAGAAGTTTGAAGCGTCGGTGGATGCAGTGAAGTTAGATCTGCCGGCGGGGCAGTTGACTCATGTCCTGTGGCATACATTTGCCAGCCATTACATGATGAATGGAGGGGATATTCTGACGTTGCAGCGGGTGTTGGGGCATGGGTCGTTGGCGATGACGATGAAGTATGCGCATTTTAGTCCGGGGCATTTGGCGGAGGTGGTGTTGCTGAATCCTTTAGCGGCAGTTCAATTGACGAAAAAGGGCAATCCATGAGCGTTGGAATTGATTGGACCACGGTTTCTGTTGCTTTGATTACGGCAGTATCTGCTGCAGGCGGACCGTTTTGGATTTGGCATCGTCAGGCGGCGAGAGAGCGTGAGAGCGTCCGTGCGGCGTTAATGGCGGAAGTATTGGCGTTGGTTGAACTGGTAGAGTTACGTGGATATGTCGAAGGTTTGAGAGAGGCCCAGGCTTATCTATCGCCACCCGAAGGTGCCTCAGTAACAGAAATCTTTGAGCCCAGGTTTTTAAAGTACTCCGTCAATATTCACGAGTATTACAACCGGGTGTATCAGGCAAACGTGACTCGGCTCGGTGGGTTGTCGCCGAATGAGGCCAAACAAATTGTCCGTTTCTATCAATTGGCTGACAGCGTGAGATTAGATGTCACCGCCGGTGGATCACTTTTCGAAGGGACTACAGATCCAGATAGCTTCTGTGAGGCAGCAGATCTGTTGGAGGCAGCGTTGAAAATCGGCCGTGAGCTGACCGGTGAGGCAAACAAAAAGAAGTGAAGTTTGCGGAAATGCGGGCGGTGGTTTTTTGAGTGTGGACGTTTTGTGGACATTATCCTGAAAACCGCAGTATGGATTTTCAGTGTTTTCCAAATCTCAGAAACCACAAAGCCCCGCATTGCGGGGCTTTGAGATATGGTGCCGGCACCAGGAGTCGAACCCGGGACCTACTGATTACAAGTCAGTTGCTCTACCAACTGAGCTATACCGGCGTGTTAGGGCGACGATTATAGCGACTGCAAAGGTTCTGTAAACCCCTGAATTCTGACTATTTTTGCGAAAACCCCAGTTTTCGCAATTCTCCGCGCTTTTACTGGTGATCAGCGCTCGTGCATGGCCTCTGCACGGGATTTGATGATTGGCTTGAGCAGGTAGCTCAAGATGCTTTTCTTGCCGGTGATGATGTCGACCGACGCAACCATGCCGGGGATGATCAGCAGCGGTTTTTCATCGGTGCCGAGGTGGCTGCGGTCGGTGCGCAGTTTGATGATGTAGAAGGTGTTTTTCTTCTCTTCGTCCATCACGGTGTCGGCACCGATGGTTTCGAGTTTGCCTTTGAGGCCGCCGTAGATGGTGTAGTCGTAGGCGGTGAATTTGATCATGGCTTCCTGGCCGGGGTGCAGGAAGGCGATGTCTTGTGGGCGGATTTTCGCTTCGACCAGCAAGGTGTCGTCCAGGGGGACCACTTCGGCCATGTCGCTGCCGGGCTGGATCACGCCGCCGACGGTGTTGACCAGCATCTGCTTGACGATGCCGCGCACGGGGGAGGTGACCATGGTGCGGCTGACGCGGTCTTCCAGGCCTTTGGAGGTGGCCTGGGCCTTGCTCAGTTGGGTGCGTGCTTCATTCAGCTGGGCCAGGGCTTCGCTGCGGAATTTACCGCGGGTTTCGTCGATTTTGCGCTGCACTTCGTTGATGGCGGCCTGGGCGCGGGGGATGGCCAGGGTGGTGCCGTCGAGCATGCCGCGGGTTTCAACTTCCGAGCGCTTGAGGCGCAGCACTTCCACCGGCGAGATCGCGCCCTGTTGCACCAGGGGTTCGGACATGCCGATTTCCTGGCGCAGCAGGTTCAGGCTGTTGCGGTATTGGTCCTGCTTGGAGCTGAATTCCCGTAGCTCTTGCTGGCGTTGCAACAGCTGTTGTTGCAGGCCGCCGACTTCATCCGCCAGTTGCTGGCGGCGGCTGAGGTACAGCGACTCTTCGTTCGAGGCTTGGTTGGGCACGGCTTTGCGCGCTTCGTCGGTGATGTTCAGTGGGCGGTTGTCGACTTCTGCGCTCAGGCGTTCCACACGCAGTTCCATGGCCACGCGGTCGGCTTCGGTTTCGCCGACGTTGGACGCAAAGCGGGTATCGTCCAGGCGAATCAGCGGAGCACCGGCTTCGACGATCTGCCCTTCGTGCACGTAGATCTGGGCGACGATGCCGCCTTCCAGGTTCTGGATCTTCTGGATGCGTGACGATGGGATCGCCTTGCCTTCACCCTTGGTCACTTCGTCGATGATGGCGAAGTGGGCCCACAGCACCAAGAACACGAAGAAGCCGATCACGGCCCAGATGGTCAGGCGGACGATGCGCGGTGCGTCGTCGATCAGCGCCTTCTCGACCTCGGGCAATGGCTGGTCGTCGAGGGAATCGCTGCCCTTGAAGTAGCGGAAGATGACGTCTTTCCAATGGCCTGGGCCGGACTTAAGCAACACTGATCTGCCCCTTTTTCAGCGCTTCCATAACGGCCGCTTTTGGACCGTCCGCAAGTATCTGGCCGCGGTCGATCACCAGCAGGCGATCGACCAGGCTCAACAGCGAGGCGCGGTGCGTGACCAGAATCACGGTCTTGTTCTCGATAACGCTCTGCAAGCGCTGTTTCAGGCGTTCTTCGCCGGTGTTATCCATGGCGCTGGTGGGTTCGTCCAGCAACAGGATAGGCGGGTTCAGCAGCAGTGCACGGGCCAGGGCGACGTTTTGGCGTTGGCCACCGGACAGGTTTTGCCCGCGCTCGCCTACTTGCAGCTCGTACCCTTGCGGATGCAGCCTGGCGAATTCATGCACGCCGGCAAGCTCGGCGGCTTGCAGTACCATTTCGTCATCTACGTAGCGCGCGCCTGAGACCAGGTTGTCGCGCAGGGTGCCGGCCAGCAATTGGATATCCTGGGCGACGTAGCCGATGTTGTGGCGCAATTCGCTGACATCGATCTGGCGGATGTCTACGCCGTCCACCAGCAACGAGCCGGAGTCCGGCTGATAGAGGCCCACCAACAGCTTGGCCAGCGAGCTTTTGCCCGAGCCGCTGCGGCCGATGATGCCGATTTTTTCGCCAGGCCGAACGTTCAGGTTGATCCCGCGCAGGGCCAGGTTTTGCTGGTTCGGGTAGGTAAAGTCGACTTCGCGGAACGTCATCGCGCCTTGCAGCGATTTGCGGCTGAGGGGGCGCTCGTCGAAGTTGCGCTCCTGCGGCAGCTCCATCATCTGGTCGACCGAAACCATCGTCACTTTCGCTTGCTGGTAACGCGTCAGCAGGCCCGACAGCTGGGCCAGCGGGCCGAGTGCACGGCCGCTGAGCATGTAGCACGCCACCAGGCCGCCCATGCTCAGGGTGCCATCAATGATCTGGTACACGCCGAAGATGATCATCGCCACGCCCGCCACTTGCTGGATCAGCAGCGTGATGTTCATCGCCAGCCCAGACAGAACCTTGACCCGCAGTTCCAGGCGGCTAAGCGTGCCAATGGTTTGTTCCCATTGGTACTGGCGCTCGCTTTCGGCGTTGTTGACCTTTACCGCATCCAGCCCGGCGAGGGTTTCGATCAGGCTCGACTGGCGCTCGGCGCCCAGGGCCATGGTGCGCTCAAGTGTCGCGGTCAGCGGCTTTTGCAGGAAGTGGCCGATACCCAAGGCGAGCGGGAAGGCGACGATAGGGATCCACACCAAGTGGCCCCCCAGCAGCGCGATTACCCCCAGGATGATCAGGGTAAAGGGCAGGTCGATCAGGCTGGCGAGGGTCAGGGACGTGAGGAAGTCCCGCATGCCCTGGAACTCGTGAATGTTGGAGGCATAGCTGCCGACCCGCGCTGGGCGCATTTTCATCGACATGCCGACGATGCGCTCGAACAGCGTCGCGGAAATGATCAGGTCGGTTTTTTTGCCCGCAAGGTCCAGGCACAGGCTGCGCATGCTCTTGAGCAGCAGGTCGAACAGGTAGGCGCCGCAGATACCGATGGCCAGCACCCACAGGGTGGCCGTGGCCTGGTTCGGCACGACGCGGTCGTATACGTTCATCACAAACAGCGGCGCGGCCAGGGCGATCAGGTTGATCACCAGGCTGGCGGCGATGGCGTCGGCATACAGCCAGCGCGAGCGTTTGAGGGTGTCCTTGAACCACGAGCGCGCGCGTGGGATCAGCGTGCCGCTGGTGACGTCAAATTTATGCTGCGGTTGGGCGAAGAAAACCCGACCGCTGTAATCTTGACTCAACGCCTCACGGCTGACCTGCACTTCGCCGCCGTCGCTTTCGCTGAGCAACAGGCGGGCGCTATCACCCTCCCAGCTCAACAGCACGGCACTGCGGCCTTCCTTCAATAGCAGCAAGGCCGGCAACGCGATGGACGGGATCTGCTCCAGCTTGCGCTGCAGCAAACGCCCCTGCAAACCCGCCCGCGCTGCTGCGCGAGGCAGCAAGTCGGCGCTCAGGCGTTGCCCCGCCAAGGGCAGGCCGGTGGTCAGCATCGCCCGGCTGGCAGGCTTGTAATGCAGCGAGCAGAGAGCCAACAACCCATCTAGCAGTGGGTCGTCGTGCTGAGTGCGCGGGTCATGGTTAAGTTGCGCCAAACCAATTTCAGGATCCAAGCTGACTCTCTCTTAAAACGGTTTTGAGGTTCATCGCCGTCAAGAATCAGTTCATCCCTGGCAGGTTTACCGACGGTTTAATATCGTTCTGCACAACTGATGCCAGCGGGGCAACCACGCCCTGACTTCTCAGCAGTTGGCCCATGTCGGCTTTGATACGGTACTGCGTATAGATGTACAGGCTTTTGATCTGGGCCAAGCGCTGCTGAGCGGTGAACAGTTCGTTCTCGCTGTCGAGCAGGTCGAGCAGTGTACGCTCACCCAGGCTGAACTGCTGCTGGTATGAAGTACGCACCTTGGTGCTGCGGTCCACGTATTGCTGCGCGATCGGCACCTGCTGGCTGGCATTGTTGAAGGCGTTCCACGCCAGGCCCAGTTCTTCGTTCAGCTGGCGCAGGGCGTTGTTGCGGATATCCAGTGCCTGGGTCGCCTGAGAGGCCTTGGACTGCAGGCTGGCCTTGTCGCTGCCGCCGTTGTACAGGTTGAACTGCATGTTCAGCATCGCCGAGTAACCATTGTCATGGCCTTCTTCACCGCCGATGTTGTTGTTGGCGGAGCGTTGCAGCACCGCATCAAAACGCGGGTAGAAGGTCGACTTGGCGGCTTCGTACTGCTTCTCGGCAGCGGCGATATCCGATTCGGCCGAGCGCAGCACCGGGCTGTCGGCGATCATCTGGCGACGGGCTTCATCCAGGCTGGCAGGCAACTCGGTCACAACGCCCATCGGCCGTTCCAACTGGTCAGGTTCTTTGCCGACCACACTCAGGAAGTTGGTATTGGCGTCCGCCAGGTTGGTCTGCTCGGTGATCAGGTTGTTTTGCGCTTGAGCCAGTCGGGCTTCGGCCTGGTCCATGTCCGCCATTCTACCGACGCCACGGCTGGTGCGCAGTTTGATCTGGTCAAAAATGCGTTCGTGGCTTTTCAGGTTGTCCTGGGCCAGGTTCACCATCTCGCGGCGGGTCAGCACATCCAGGTAAACCTGGGCGACCGTCAGCGCAGTGCGCTCAGAGGTATTGAGCAGTGCATACCCACGGGAATTGGCGGTGGCTTGCTGGCGGCCGACTTCATTGATGGTGCCAAAACCCTGGAACAAATTTTGCTGAAGGCGAACGGTCGATTCGCCACGGTTCAAGGTTTTCCAGTCATGGCTGTTGCTGGCGGCACGGGTCGAAGTGTTGTCGGAGCTTTCACGGCCGTAACCGCCCAACACGTCGAGTTTAGGCAGGTAGCCGCCCTGGGCCTCTCTGACCTGATAGTCGGCGGCAATGCGCGCATTAATAGCTGCCTGGATCTCCGGGTGATTTTCCACAGCGGTTTGCATCGCCTCCGTCAAGGTTTGAGCCTGGACGAAACTGGCGGCGAGAACAAACGGCACTGCTTTAAAAAGGTGCAAACGCATTCTGATGTATCCCCGGGAGTGGTTGCCTTAAAAACGCAACAAACTTGAAATCTTGCATTGGATTTGGCAACCGAAATGACTGCTTGTCATAGGGACCTGGTAGCCCAAACAGAAAGTCGCTAGCCGAATAAATATCAATGTGACATTACCCGGCGGATTGTTTAGGATGGCGCCAAATAGGTCAATACCTTGACGGAAAAGTAATTTGCTGGCTGAAACAACAAATTATTGACGCCAAAATTATCACACTAATTTAAGTACTCCAGCTATCGAATCGGCATAGGTAATGAGGCCGGTCTCCATGATGGATACCCCCTGATCGGTAATACACGGAGAGTCTTTTATGAGCAGCGTTGCGGTCGTCAAAAGCATTGTCGGTCAAGTGTTCGCGGTTTCCCCGGAAGGGATTCGTCGCCTGCTTGTAGAAGGGGATCGCCTGTTCGCGGGTGAGCAAGTCGATACCGGCGCATCGGGCGCTGTCTCTCTGGAATTGGCTGACGGCCGCACCATCGACCTGGGACGTGACACTCAGTGGAGCGCAAACGCTCCTGATTCCGTCACCGACCTCAGCGCCGCAACTGCCCAGGCCGCACCGTCCGTTGCCGAACTGCAGCAAGCCATCGCTGCGGGCGCCGACCCGACCCAAGACCTCGAAGCCACCGCTGCCGGCCAAACCGCCGCGGGTTCAGAAGGCGGTGCGGGCGGCAGCCACAGCTTTATCGTGCTGGAGGCCACCGCAGGTGTGGTTGACCCCACCATTGGTTACCCGACTACCGGCCTGAATGCTGCTGATGCCGTTACCACCCTCGATACCGGCGCCGACAATAACGGCGTCGACCCACGTAACGTCACCATTACCCTGACCGCTACGCCGAGCATTACCGAAGCTGGCGGCGTCGTCGTTTACACCGTATTCATTACCCAGGCACCGACCAGCGACCTGACCGTCACCCTGTCCAACGGCCTCTCCGTGGTGATCGCCGCCGGCCAGACGTCGGGCGTGCTGAACGTCACTTTCGCCGGGAATGACACGCCTTACCTGGACGCCTCGTCGATCTCCGCCACCATTGCCGGCACTTCCGGCGGCGGCAACCTGATCATCACCACCGACCCGGCGCCGGCTGTTACGCAGATCGCTGACACCATCGACACCACTACCGTCACGCTGACCGCCACCGCATCGGTAAATGAAGGCGGCCAGATCGTCTATACCGCGACCGTGACCAACGCCGCGCAGACCGACGTAGTGATCAAGCTGTCCAACGACAAGACCATCACCATCGAGGCTGGTAAAACCACCGGCACGGTCACGGTCGACACGCCCGCCAACCTGGCCGATGGCAAAGACCTCAGCGTCAGCGCCACCATCACCAGCGCGACCGGCGGCAACTACGAGAACCTGGCGATCAATCCAGCGGCGGCCACTTCTACAGTCGTCGCTGTGGATGATCCTAGTGTTTTGGTGGCTGATACCAACACGATCGCCGAAGATAGCCTCGCGACTGGCAATGTGTTGAGCAATGACAGCGATATCGACAACGAGTTGGCGGTTGCGACCTTCAAAGTGGGTAATACCAGCTATAAAGCCGGTGATACCGCCACGATCGACGGGGTTGGCACCATCACCATCGGGGCGGATGGTGCGTACACCTTTACGCCGGTCAAGGATTACAACGGTGAGGTGCCAACGATTGGCTACACCACCAACACCGGCTCGAGCAGCACGCTGAATGTGACGGTGACACCGGTTAACGATGTGCCGGTGATCAGCATCGCGCCGGCCACCATCAATGAAAACTCCGCAACGGTGGGTACAGTCGCCGGCACGTTTACTGCCACTGATGCGGAAACGCCACGTGAAGGCCTGACCATTGCTTTCACGGGCAACAGCAACGCCGACGGCTACTACGCCATCGACGGCAATAACGTTGTGTTGACACAGAAGGGTGCTGACTTTGTTAACGCTGGCAACCAGCTGCCGAAAATCGACCTGACGGTTACTGACCCGGTGGGCGAGCACTCCAATGGCACTGGTCAACCGACCGTGACCTTGCAGAATGACGTGCCGGTGATTGAGGTTGCTCCGGCCACGATTGAAGAAAACTCTGCCGCAGTCGGCACCGTTGCCGGTACCTTCACCGCGACCGACGAAGAAACGCCGCGCGAAGGTCTGACGATTTCTTTCACTGGTACCAGCAACGCTGATGGCTACTACGCCATCGACGGCAACAACGTTGTGCTGACCCAGAAGGGCGCGGACTTTGTTAACGCTGGCAACCAGCTGCCGAAGATCGACCTGACCGTTACTGACCCTCAGGGTGCGAACTCCACTGGCGAAGGCCAGCCGACCGTCAACCTGCACAACGACGTGCCAGTGATTGAAGTCGTTGCCAACACCCTGGAAGAAAACTCCGCTGCAGTCGGCACCGTCGCCGGTACTTTCACCGCGACCGACGAAGAAACCCCGCGCGAAGGCCTGACCATCTCTTTCACGGGCACCAGCAACGCTGACGGCTACTACGCCATCGATGGCAACAACGTCGTGCTGACCCAGAAAGGCGCGGACTTCGTTAACGCTGGCAACCAACTGCCGAAGATCGACCTGACTGTTACCGATCCATCGGGCGCCAATTCCACTGCCGAAGGCCAACCGACCGTCAACCTGCACAACGACGTGCCAGTGATTGAAGTCGTTGCCAACACCCTGGAAGAAAACTCCGCTGCAGTCGGCACCGTCGCCGGTACTTTCACCGCGACCGACGAAGAAACCCCGCGCGAAGGTCTGACGATTTCCTTCACGGGCACCAGCAACGCTGACGGCTACTACAGCATCGACGGCAACAACGTTGTACTGACCCAGAAAGGCGCGGACTTCGTTAACGCCGGCAATCAACTGCCGAAAATCGACCTGACCGTTACCGACCCTCAGGGCGCGAACTCCAGCAATAGTGGCCAGCCGACCGTCAACCTGCACAACGACGTGCCAGTGATTGAAGTCGTTGCCAACACTCTGGAAGAAAACTCCGCCGCAGTCGGCACCGTTGCTGGTACTTTCACCGCTACCGACGAAGAAACGCCACGCGAAGGTTTGACGATCTCCTTCACTGGTACCACCAACGCCGATGGTTACTACGCCATCGACGGCAATAACGTTGTGTTGACCCAGAAGGGTGCTGACTTTGTTAACGCTGGCAACCAACTGCCAAAAATCGACCTGACCGTCACCGACCCTCAGGGCGCAAGCTCCAATGGCGAAGGCCAACCGACCGTTAACCTGCACAACGATGTGCCGGTAATTGAAGTTGCTCCGGCCACGATCGAAGAAAACTCCGCCGCCGTAGGCACCGTCGCCGGCACTTTCACCGCGACCGACGAAGAAACCCCTCGCGAAGGCCTGACCATCTCCTTCACGGGCACCAGCAACGCCGACGGCTACTACGCCATCGACGGCAACAATGTTGTGCTGACTCAAAAGGGCGCGGACTTTGTTAACGCCGGCAACCAGCTGCCGAAGATCGACCTGACTGTTACTGATCCATCGGGCGCAAGCTCCAATGGCGAAGGCCAACCGACTGTCAACCTGCACAACGACGTGCCAGTGATTGAGGTCGTTGCCAATACCCTGGAAGAAAACTCCGCAGCAGTTGGCACCGTCGCCGGTACCTTTACCGCGACTGACGAAGAAACCCCACGTGAAGGCCTGACTATCTCCTTCACTGGCACCAGCAATGCTGATGGTTACTACGCCATCGACGGCAACAACGTTGTGCTTACTCAGAAAGGCGCGGACTTTGTTAACGCCGGCAACCAACTGCCAAAAATCGACCTGACTGTGACCGATCCATCGGGCGCAAGCTCCAATGGCGAAGGCCAGCCGACCGTTAACCTGCATAACGATGTGCCGGTAATTGACGTCGCTCCGGCCACGATCGAAGAAAACTCTGCCGCAGTCGGCACCGTTGCCGGTACCTTCACCGCGACCGACGAAGAAACCCCTCGCGAAGGCCTGACCATCTCCTTCACTGGCACCAGCAACGCCGATGGTTACTACGCCATCGACGGCAACAATGTTGTGCTGACTCAGAAGGGCGCGGACTTTGTTAACGCCGGTAATCAACTGCCTAAGATCGACCTGACTGTGACCGATCCATCGGGCGCAAGCTCCAATGGCGAAGGCCAACCGACTGTCAACCTGCACAACGACGTGCCAGTGATTGAAGTTGCTCCGGCCACGATCGAAGAAAACTCCGCGGCAGTCGGCACCGTCGCCGGTACTTTCACCGCGACCGATGAAGAGACCCCGCGCGAAGGTCTGACGATTTCCTTCACGGGCACCAGCAACGCTGACGGCTACTACAGCATCGACGGCAACAACGTTGTGCTGACCCAGAAAGGCGCGGACTTCGTTAACGCTGGCAACCAACTGCCAAAAATCGACCTGACCGTTACCGATCCTCAGGGCGCAAGCTCCAATGGCGAGGGCCAACCGACCGTTAACCTGCACAACGATGTGCCGGTAATTGAAGTTGCTCCGGCCACGATCGAAGAAAACTCGGCCGCTGTGGGCACCGTCGCCGGTACCTTCACCGCGACCGACGAAGAAACCCCTCGCGAAGGCCTGACCATCTCCTTCACGGGCACCAGCAACGCCGACGGCTACTACGCCATCGACGGCAACAACGTCGTGCTGACCCAGAAAGGCGCGGACTACGTCAACGCCGGCAACCAACTGCCAAAGATCGACCTGACCGTCACCGATCCTCAGGGCGCCAACTCCAGTAACAGTGGCCAACCGACCGTCAACCTGCACAACGATGTGCCGGTGATTGAAGTTGCTCCGGCCACGATCGAAGAAAACTCCGCAGCAGTTGGCACCGTCGCCGGGACCTTCACCGCGACCGACGAAGAGACCCCGCGCGAAGGCCTGACTATCTCCTTCACTGGCACCAGCAACGCCGACGGCTACTACGCCATCGACGGCAACAATGTTGTGCTGACTCAGAAGGGCGCGGACTTTGTTAACGCCGGCAACCAGCTGCCGAAGATCGACCTGACTGTTACTGATCCATCGGGCGCAAGCTCCAATGGCGAAGGCCAACCGACTGTCAACCTGCACAACGACGTGCCAGTGATTGAAGTTGCTCCGGCCACGATCGAAGAAAACTCCGCGGCAGTCGGCACCGTCGCCGGTACTTTCACCGCGACCGATGAAGAGACCCCGCGCGAAGGTCTGACGATCTCCTTCACGGGCACCAGCAACGCTGACGGCTACTACAGCATCGACGGCAACAATGTAGTTTTGACCCAGAAGGGTGCTGACTTTGTTAACGCTGGCAACCAACTGCCAAAAATCGACCTGACCGTTACCGATCCTCAGGGCGCGAACTCGAGCAACAGTGGCCAACCGACCGTCAACCTGCACAACGATGTGCCGGTGATTGAAGTTGCTCCGGCCACGATCGAAGAAAACTCCGCCGCCGTAGGCACCGTTGCCGGTACCTTCACGGCGACCGACGAAGAGACCCCACGCGAAGGTCTGACGATTTCCTTCACGGGCACCAGCAACGCTGACGGCTACTACAGCATCGACGGCAACAACGTTGTGCTGACCCAGAAAGGCGCGGACTTCGTTAACGCTGGCAACCAACTGCCAAAAATCGACCTGACCGTTACCGATCCTCAGGGCGCAAGCTCCAATGGCGAGGGCCAACCGACCGTTAACCTGCACAACGATGTGCCGGTAATTGAAGTTGCTCCGGCCACGATCGAAGAAAACTCGGCCGCTGTGGGCACCGTCGCCGGTACCTTCACCGCGACCGACGAAGAAACCCCTCGCGAAGGCCTGACCATCTCCTTCACGGGCACCAGCAACGCCGACGGCTACTACGCCATCGACGGCAACAACGTCGTGCTGACCCAGAAAGGCGCGGACTACGTCAACGCCGGCAACCAACTGCCAAAGATCGACCTGACGGTCACCGATCCTCAGGGCGCCAACTCCAGTAACAGTGGCCAACCGACCGTCAACCTGCACAACGATGTGCCGGTGATTGAAGTTGCTCCGGCCACGATCGAAGAAAACTCCGCAGCAGTTGGCACCGTCGCCGGGACCTTCACCGCGACCGACGAAGAGACCCCGCGCGAAGGCCTGACCATCTCCTTCACTGGCACCAGCAACGCCGATGGCTACTACGCCATCGACGGCAACAACGTTGTGCTGACCCAGAAAGGTGCTGACTTCGTTAACGCTGGCAATCAACTGCCGAAGATCGACCTGACTGTTACTGATCCATCGGGCGCAAGCTCCAATGGTGAAGGTCAGCCGACCGTTAATCTGCACAACGATGTGCCGGTAATTGACGTCGCTCCGGCCACGATTGAAGAAAACTCCGCCGTAGTCGGCACCGTCGCCGGTACTTTCACCGCGACCGATGAAGAAACACCGCGCGAAGGTCTGACGATCTCCTTCACGGGCACCAGCAATACGGATGGTTACTACGCCATCGACGGCAACAACGTCGTGCTGACCCAGAAAGGCGCGGACTTTGTTAACGCCGGCAACCAGCTGCCGAAGATCGACCTGACTGTTACTGATCCATCGGGCGCAAGTTCCAATGGTGAAGGTCAGCCGACCGTTAATCTGCACAACGATGTGCCGGTAATTGACGTCGCTCCGGCCACGATCGAAGAAAACTCCGCCGCAGTCGGCACCATCGCCGGCACCTTCACCGCGACCGACGAAGAAACCCCGCGCGAAGGCCTGACGATCTCCTTTACGGGCACCAGCAACGCCGACGGCTACTACGCCATCGACGGCAACAACGTCGTGCTGACCCAGAAAGGCGCCGACTACGTTAACGCCGGCAACCAACTGCCAAAGATCGATCTGACCGTCACCGATCCTCAGGGCGCCAACTCCAGCAACAGCGGCCAACCGACCGTCAACTTGCATAACGACGTGCCGGTAATCACTGTTGCGGCCAACACCCTGGAGGAAAACTCCGCCGCAGTCGGCACCATCGCCGGCACCTTCACCGCGACCGACGAAGAAACCCCGCGCGAAGGCCTGACGATCTCCTTTACGGGCACCAGCAACGCCGACGGCTACTACGCCATCGACGGCAACAACGTCGTGCTGACCCAGAAAGGCGCCGACTACGTTAACGCCGGCAACCAACTGCCAAAAATCGACCTGACCGTCACCGACCCTCAGGGCGCCAACTCCAGCAACAGTGACCAACCGACCGTCAACCTGCACAACGACGTGCCAGTGATTGAAGTCGTTGCCAACACCCTGGAAGAAAACTCCGCCGCAGTCGGCACCGTCGCCGGTACTTTCACCGCGACCGACGAAGAAACCCCACGCGAAGGCCTGGCCATCTCCTTCACCGGCACCAGCAACGCCGATGGCTACTACAGCATCTCCGGCAACAACATCTTGCTGACCCAGAAAGGCGCCGACTACGTCAACGCCGGCAACCAACTGCCAAAAATCGACCTGACCGTCACCGACCCTCAGGGCGCAAGCTCCAATGGCGAAGGCCAGCCGACCGTTAACCTGGTTGACGACACCCCAACCGCCATCGATAACCACATCTCGGGCGACGAAGACACCCCGATCGAACTGACCTGGGCGACGTTCGGTGTTCAGGATGAAGACTCCGCTAACCCAGGTGTGGTGTTCACCAGCCTGCCTGCCGGTTCGATCGAATACAAAGTCGACGGCGAGTGGGTCAAGCTCACCACGGCCGATCTGAAAACCGACACCTCGTCGGGCAAGGTCTTCACCCAGGCTGATTTCGATGGCCACAACGTGCGTTACAGCCCGGCAGACAACGAATCGGGTGACAACAGCTTCGGCGGCACCGGTGTGGGCAACAAGCAAGGTGATTACACCGAGCTGAAGTTCCAAGCCACCGACGGCAACTCCTACAGCGACACCAAAACCATCACCGTGGATATTCATCCGGTGACGGATGTGCCGGTGCTGACCATCGGCCAAGTGCCAACCGGTCTGACCATTCAAACCTGGACTGGCAGCAACCTGCCGGGTGAGTTGGGCACCAACGGCCAAGGCGTCAGCCAGTCCAGCACTCTGATCAAGGTGATCAACGCCCAAACCGCTGACAGCGCCGCCTCCACGGGCGTCACCAGCAATGTGAGCAACGGCAATGTGGCCGAAGGCACCGCGACCAAAGTGTCCGGTCTGGTTTACCTGGAAGCCGGCAAGAGCTACACCTTCACCGGTTCGGCCGACGACAGCCTGGCAATCACCGTGGGCGGCAAGCTGGTCGCTTCCGAAACCTGGAGCCAGGGCAGCGGGATCAGCGGGTCGTCCTACACGCCGACCGAGTCGGGTTACTACACCCTCGACATCTACCACTACAACCAGAACGGCCCGGGCAACTACGACGTCAATGTGTCGATCAACAACGGTCCGTCGGTGTCGCTGGGTAACAGCGGCCTGCAGACCTACACCAGTGCAGCCGCGTTGGAAGCTGCTGGCATGGTGCTGGGCGACAGCCACGTGGTGAATGGCGAAGGCTATTACACCGGCAACGTCTACAACCACGGCCTGGAAGACACCGCGATCAAGATCGCGCCGATTACCGCCACCTTTGTCGACGCCGACGGCTCGGAATCCCACAAGGTGGAAATCAGCGGCTTGCCGGAAGGCACGGTGCTCACCGACGGCACTACCGGCCATAGCATCACCTCGACCGGCGCGAACACGCTGTATGACGTGAGCACCTGGAACCTGAGCACCCTGACGGTTACGCCGTTCAAGGACTCGACGGCCAGTTTCGACTTGACCGTGAAGGCTACGGCCAAAGAATTGAGCACCGGTGTTGAAGAAGTCACGACCGGCAAGATCAGCGTCGTGGTCACCGCGGTCAACGACGCGCCGGTACTGGGCAACGGTTCGACCAACGCGTTTGGCGACACCTACATCGAAGGCAAGCCAGGCGGCTACGTCGCGGCGAACCTGACCATCACCGACGTCGACAACAGCACGTTGCAAAGCGCCAAGGTCACGCTGGTCAACCACTTGACCGATGACGTGCTGATCGCGGATGTCAGCAACACCAAAATCACCGTCAGCTATGACAAGAACACCGGCGTACTGACCCTGTCCGGTGAAGCGACCAAAGCTGAGTACCAGGAAGTCCTGCGCTCGGTGCACTTCGCCAGCGAAAGCGAAGACCCAAGCCCGGCCAACCGTAACCTGACCATCACCGTGAACGACGGCCAGGCGGATTCGGCGCCGGTGACTTCCGTGGTCTACGTGGTGCCGGTCAACGATGTACCGGTTATCAGTTTCGACAGCACTAAGTTTGTCGAGCAAAAAGGTGCGGTGGCACTGGTTGAAAACCTGAGCATCACCGACGTCGACAACAAAACCTTCAGCAAGGTCGTGGTCACCGTTGATCACCTGGTGTCCGGCGACCTGCTCAGCAACGCCGATGTGCTTAAGGCACTCGCCGTTGCGGGTATCACCATCACCGAAAGCGGCAGCGCCGCCGATGGCAAGGTCATCTACACCCTGACCAGCAACTCGGCAGCCGGCAGCAGTGCCGCCGACTTCATCAAGCTGGTTGAGGCAATCACCTTCCAGGCCCCGGGCAACAACCCGGTCGGTACTGATCGTACTGTGACCATCGACGTCACCGACATCGGCGGCGGCAACCTCGCCCGTGAGCAACCGGAAACCGGTACCGCCACTGGCAAGGTCACCGTCGAGCTGTTCAACGATGCACCGACGGCAACCGCGAGCACTGCCGGCGCTGACGAAGACCATGCGGCCACGATCGTCCTGAGCGGCGCCGATGTGGACGGCAGCGTCGCCAAGTTCGTCATCACCTCCCTGCCGGAAAACGGCAAGCTGTACAGCGATGCCAACCTGACCACCGAGCTCAAAGTCGGTGACTCGGTGCCTGCAGGCGCTGACGGTAAGGCATCGGTCTACTTCTCACCAACCGCAGACTGGAGCGGCAATACCGCGCTCACCTTCACTGCGGTCGACAATGCCGGTAAAGCCAGCGTCGAAACCACTGCGCCAGTGACCATCGCCCCGGTCACCGATACCCCGCACCTGGGCCTGCTCGGCGGTGGCGTCGTCAGCGCGATCAACTTCGACAGCGCACACCTCAACGGTTCGTGGAGCACGGTTGCCGTTGGTGATGCCAACAACGCCGCCGGCAACGGCGCCACTCCGGGCACCCCATGGCTGACCGGTAACAGCGACGGCCAAGTCGAAATCGGCCAGAGCAGCATTTATGGCGTCGAGACCCCGGGCAACAGCCAGGTCATCGAGCTCGAGAAAAATACCGGCGACGACTCCAGCCTGTACACCATCATCAAGGCTGAAAGCGGTACCGCGTACTCCATCTCGGTCGATTACTCGCCGCGTGCCGGCGCCGAGAACAACTCGGTCATCGATGTATTCTGGGGCGGCGTCAAAGTCGGCACCCTGGATACCACCGTCGTTGGCATGAAGACCTACACCTTCGTGGTGCCGGTGACTGCTGACGGTGACGCCAAACTCGAATTCAAAGCCCCGGCTGGCGAAGCCAACAACTCCCTGGGCGGCGTGCTGGACAACATCAGCGTCACCCAGGTATTGAACACTGGCCTGGAAGACCACGCGATCAAGTTGTCCGCCATCGACGCCTACGCCACCGACAAGGATGGTTCCGAGACGCTCAAGCTGGTAATCAGCGGTATTCCGCAAGGCGCGACCATTTCTGATGGCGCGGGCCACACCTTCACTGCCTCGGCTAATACCCAAAGCATCGACATCAGCGACTGGAGCAAAGCCACGCTGGTCTACAACCCGGTGCCCAACGCCTACGGCCTGGTGAACCTCACCGTTACCGCCACTGCGCAGGATGGTGATGCGGCGCCTAAGTCCGAGTCGATCACGCTGCCGATCAATGTGATTTCGGTCAACGACCTGCCAGTCATCGATATCGTGGCCAACGCCCTGGTAGAAGGCTCCGTGGCTGAAGGCACCGTTGCCGGTCACTTTACCGTCAGCGATGTTGAAACCCCGGTTGCCGATCTGAAAGTCACCTTCACCGGCGACAGCAACAAAAATGGCTACTACACCCTCGTCGGCAACGCCGTGGTGCTGACCCTGGCGGGCGCGAACTTCGTCAACGCGGGTAACAAACTGCCTGCGATTGATTTGACCGTGACGGATGCCGATAAGGGCAGCTCGCACGCTGCTGCTACGCCGGATGTGACGTTGGTTAATGACGTGCCGGTGGTTGAAGTTACTCCGGCTACGATTGAAGAAAACTCTGCCGCAGTAGGTACTGTTGCCGGTACTTTCACTGCGACCGATGAAGAGACGCCACGCGAAGGTCTGACCGTTTCCTTCACTGGCACCAGCAACGCTGATGGTTACTACGCCATCGACGGCAACAATGTTGTGCTGACTCAGAAGGGTGCTGACTTTGTTAACGCTGGTAACCAGCTGCCGAAGATTGATCTGACTGTTACCGATCCATCGGGCGCGAACTCCAATGGTTCCGGCCAGCCGACCGTTAATCTGCATAACGATGTGCCAGTAATTGACGTCGCTCCGGCCACGATTGAAGAAAACTCCGCAGCAGTAGGTACTGTTGCCGGGACCTTTACCGCGACCGATGAAGAGACGCCACGCGAAGGTCTGACCGTTTCCTTCACTGGCACCAGCAACGCTGACGGCTACTACGCCATCGACGGCAACAATGTTGTGCTGACTCAGAAGGGTGCTGACTTTGTTAACGCTGGTAATCAACTGCCTAAGATCGACCTGACTGTTACCGATCCATCGGGCGCGAACTCCAATGGTTCCGGCCAGCCGACCGTTAATCTGCATAACGATGTGCCGGTAATTGAAGTCGCTCCGGCAACGATTGAAGAAAACTCTGCCGCAGTAGGTACTGTTGCCGGTACTTTCACCGCGACCGACGAAGAAACGCCGCGCTCGGGCCTGACCATCACCTTCACCGGTACCACCAACGCAGACGGCTACTACAGCATCTCCGGCAACAACGTGGTGCTGACGCAAAAAGGTGCTGACTTTGTTAACGCCGGTAATCAGCTGCCGAAGATCGACCTGACCGTTACCGATCCATCGGGCGCAAGCTCCAATGGCGAAGGCCAGCCGACCGTTAACCTGCACAACGATGTGCCGGTAATTGAAGTCGCTCCGGCCACGATTGAAGAAAACTCCGCCGCAGTAGGTACTGTTGCCGGGACCTTCACTGCGACCGATGAGGAAACTCCGCGTTCGGGTCTGACCATCTCCTTCACAGGCAACAGCAACGCAGATGGCTACTACAGCATCTCCGGCAACAACGTTGTGCTGACTCAGAAAGGCGCGGACTTCGTTAACGCTGGTAATCAACTACCTAAGATTGACCTGACTGTTACCGATCCATCGGGCGCAAGCTCGAATGGCGAAGGCCAGCCGACCGTTAACCTGCACAACGATGTGCCGGTAATTGAAGTCGCTCCGGCCACGATTGAAGAAAACTCCGCCGCAGTAGGTACTGTTGCCGGGACCTTCACTGCGACCGATGAAGAAACGCCGCGCGAAGGTCTGACGATTTCCTTCACTGGCACCACCAACGCCGACGGCTACTACAGCATCGACGGCAACAACGTTGTGCTGACCCAGAAGGGCGCGGACTTCGTTAACGCCGGCAACCAGCTGCCGAAGATTGACCTGACTGTCACCGATCCAGAAGGTCTGAACTCGCATAACGCAGCGCAGCCGACCGTCAACCTGCACAACGATGTGCCGGTGATCTCCGTCGTGGCGAATACTCTGGAAGAGAACTCGGCCACTGTGGGCACCGTCGCCGGTACCTTCACCGCAACCGATGAAGAGACCCCGCGTTCGGGTCTGACCATCTCTTTCACAGGCACCACCAACGCATCCGGCTACTACAGCATCTCCGGCAACAACGTGGTCTTGACCCAGAAGGGCGCGGACTTCGTCAACGCCGGCAACCAGCTGCCGAAAATCGACCTGACCGTCACCGATCCAGAAGGTCTGAACTCGCATAACGCAGCGCAGCCGACCGTTAACCTGCATAACGACGTGCCGGTAATCACAGTTTCGGCTAACACCCTGGAAGAGAACTCGGCTACTGCAGGCACCGTCGCCGGTACCTTCACCGCGACCGACGAAGAGACCCCACGTGCGGGTCTGACGATCACCTTCACTGGCACCACCAACTCGGACGGCTACTACAGCATCTCCGGCAACAACGTGGTCTTGACCCAGAAGGGCGCGGACTTCGTTAACGCCGGCAACCAGCTGCCGAAGATTGACCTGACTGTCACCGATCCAGAAGGTCTGAACTCGCATAACGCAGCGCAGCCGACCGTCAACCTGCACAACGATGTGCCGGTGATCTCCGTCGTGGCGAATACTCTGGAAGAGAACTCGGCCACTGTGGGCACCGTCGCCGGTACCTTCACCGCAACCGATGAAGAGACCCCGCGTTCGGGTCTGACCATCTCTTTCACAGGCACCACCAACGCATCCGGCTACTACAGCATCTCCGGCAACAACGTGGTGCTGACCCAGAAAGGCGCGGACTTCGTCAACGCCGGCAACCAGCTGCCGAAAATCGACCTGACCGTCACCGATCCAGAAGGCCTAAACTCGCATAACGCAGCGCAGCCGACCGTTAACCTGCATAACGACGTGCCGGTAATCACAGTTTCGGCTAACACCCTGGAAGAGAACTCGGCTACTGCAGGCACCGTCGCCGGTACCTTCACCGCGACCGACGAAGAGACCCCACGTGCGGGTCTGACGATCACCTTCACTGGCACCACCAACTCGGACGGCTACTACAGCATCTCCGGCAACAACGTGGTCTTGACCCAGAAGGGCGCGGACTTCGTTAACGCCGGCAACCAGCTGCCGAAGATTGACCTGACTGTCACCGATCCAGAAGGTCTGAACTCGCATAACGCAGCGCAGCCGACCGTCAACCTGCACAACGATGTGCCGGTGATCTCCGTCGTGGCGAATACTCTGGAAGAGAACTCGGCCACTGTGGGCACCGTCGCCGGTACCTTCACCGCAACCGATGAAGAGACCCCGCGTTCGGGTCTGACCATCTCTTTCACAGGCACCACCAACGCATCCGGCTACTACAGCATCTCCGGCAATAACGTGGTGCTGACCCAGAAAGGCGCTGACTTCGTCAACGCCGGCAACCAGCTGCCGAAAATCGATCTGACCGTCACCGATCCAGAAGGTCTGAACTCGCATAACGCAGCGCAGCCGACCGTCAACCTGCACAACGATGTGCCGGTGATCTCCGTCGTGGCTAACACGCTTGAAGAGAACTCGGCTACAGCGGGCACGGTCGCCGGTACCTTCACCGCAACCGATGAAGAAACCCCGCGTTCGGGCCTGACAATTACCTTCACCGGCACCACCAACTCGGATGGCTACTACAGCATCTCCGGCAACAATGTTGTGCTGACCCAGAAAGGCGCGGACTTCGTTAACGCTGGCAACCAGCTGCCGAAAATCGACCTGACTGTCACCGATCCAGAAGGTCTGAACTCGCATACCGCAGCGCAGCCAACCGTCAATCTGCACAACGACGTGCCGGTAATCACAGTTTCGGCTAACACCCTGGAAGAAAACTCGGCTACTGCAGGCACCGTCGCCGGTACTTTCACGGCGACCGACGAAGAGACTCCACGTGCGGGCCTGACCATCACCTTCACAGGCACCACCAACGCATCCGGCTACTACAGCATCTCCGGCAATAACGTGGTGCTGACCCAGAAAGGCGCTGACTTCGTCAACGCCGGCAACCAGCTGCCGAAAATCGATCTGACCGTCACCGATCCAGAAGGTCTGAACTCGCATAACGCAGCGCAGCCGACCGTCAACCTGCACAACGATGTGCCGGTGATCTCCGTCGTGGCTAACACGCTTGAAGAGAACTCGGCTACAGCGGGCACGGTCGCCGGTACCTTCACCGCAACCGATGAAGAAACCCCGCGTTCGGGCCTGACAATTACCTTCACCGGCACCACCAACTCGGATGGCTACTACAGCATCTCCGGCAACAATGTTGTGCTGACCCAGAAAGGCGCGGACTTCGTTAACGCCGGCAACCAGCTGCCGAAGATTGACCTGACTGTCACCGATCCAGAAGGTCTGAACTCGCATAACGCAGCGCAGCCAACCGTCAACCTGCACAACGATGTGCCGGTGATCTCCGTCGTGGCGAATACCCTGGAAGAGAACTCGGCCACTGTGGGCACCGTCGCCGGTACCTTCACCGCAACCGATGAAGAGACCCCGCGTTCGGGCCTGACGATCACCTTCACTGGCACCACCAACTCGGATGGCTACTACAGCATCTCCGGCAACAACGTGGTGCTGACCCAGAAGGGCGCGGACTTCGTTAACGCCGGTAACCAGCTGCCGAAAATCGACCTGACCGTTACCGATCCAGAAGGTCTGAACTCGCATAACGCTGCGCAGCCAACCGTCAATCTGCACAACGATGTGCCGGTGATCTCCGTCGTGGCTAACACGCTCGAAGAGAACTCGGCTACAGCGGGCACGGTCGCCGGTACCTTCACCGCAACCGATGAAGAAACCCCGCGCTCGGGTCTAACAATTACCTTCACCGGCACCACCAACTCGGACGGCTACTACAGCATCTCCGGCAACAACGTGGTGTTGACGCAAAAAGGTGCTGACTTCGTTAACTCGGGCAACCAGCTACCGAAGATTGACCTGACCGTCACCGATCCAGAAGGCCTAAACTCGCATAACGCAGCGCAACCGACCGTCAACCTGCATAACGACGTGCCAGTGATCGCGATCACGCCTGCCACGATCGTTGAAGACACCGCCAAAGTCGGCACTGTGGCCGGTACCTTCACGGCAAGCGACGAAGAAACACCGGTCGCCCAACTGAAGATCACCTTCACCACCGGCACCAACGCGGATGGCTACTACAGCCTGTCCGGCACTAACGTTGTACTGACGCAGAAGGGCGCGGATTACGTCAACTCCGGTCATCAGTTGCCGAAGATTGACCTGACCGTGACCGACGCTGACGGCGCCAACTCACACAGCACCGGCCAGCCGACCGTGACGTTGGTTGACGACACGCCAATCGCCAGCAACGGCTACATCCAGGGCAACGAAGACACCCCGATCGAATTGACCTGGGCGACCTTCGGCGTCAGCGATGAGGACTCCGCAAATCCGAAAGTGGTGTTCACCAGCCTGCCGGCCGGGTCCATCGAGTACAACGTCAACGGCGTGTGGGTCGCGCTTACCGCGAGTGACCTGAAAACCGCTACCTCGGCCGGCAAGTCGTTCAGCCAGGCTGATTTCGACAACCACACTGTGCGTTACACCCCGGCGGCCAACGAATCGGGTGACAACACCTTCGCAGGCACAGGTGTGGGCAACAAGCAGAGCGATTACACCCAGCTGAAATTCCAGGCTACCGACGGCAATTCCTACAGCGACACCAAGGTCATCACCGTGGATATCCACCCGGTGGCGGACGTTCCTGTGGTGACGGTTGGCGCGTTCGGCGCGGTGCCGACAGGTCTGGTCATTCAAACCTGGACCGGCGGCACTCTGCGCAATGACCTGGGCACCAACGGTAACGGTGTGGTCAATTCCAGCGACCTGATCCGTGTGATCGACGCCAAGACCGCTGCCAGCGCGGCCTCCACCGGTGTAACAAGCAACGTCAGCAACAGCAATGTGGTCGACGGCACCGCGACCAAAGTCTCCGGCCTGATCTACCTGGAAGCCGGCAAGAGCTACACCTTCACTGGTACGGCCGACGACAGCCTGGCAATCACCGTGGGCGGCAAGCTGGTTGCCACCGAGACATGGAGCAAGGGCAGCGCGATTACCGGGTCGAGCTACACGCCGACTGAGTCGGGCTACTACACCCTCGACATCTACCACTACAACCAGGCAGGCGCGGGCAACTACGACGTCAATGTGTCGATCAACAACGGCGTGTCGATGTCCCTGGGCAACAGCGGCCTGCAGACTTACACCAGCGTGGAAGCATTGAAAGCCGCGGGTGCGGTGCTGGGCGATAGCCATATCGTCAACGGCGAAGGCTATTACACCGGCTACGTCTACAACCGTGGCCTGGAAGACACCGCGATCAAGGTCAGCCCGATTACCACCACGTTTGTCGACAACGATGGCTCGGAGTCGCACAAGGTGGAAATCAGCGGCTTGCCAGCCGGCACCGTGATTACCGACGGCACCACTGGGCACAGCATCACCTCGAACGGCAGCGGCACGCTCTATGATGTGAGCACCTGGAACCTGAAAACCCTGACGGTCACGCCGCTCAAGGATTCGACCGCCAGCTTCGACATCACCGTGAAAGCCACCGCCACAGAGTTGAGCACCGGCGCTTCGGCGGTGACGACCGGCAAGGTCAGCATCGTGATCACTGCGGTCAACGACGCGCCAACCCTGGACCTCAGCACTGCCGACGGTTCGGTCGCCACTGGCTTCAGCACCTCGTACACCGAGCGTGGCACCAACGGTGTTGCGATTACCGGCAGCGTGGCCATCGCTGACGTCGACAGCACCCAGATGCAAAGTGCGACCATCACCCTGAAAAACGCCAGTTCGGGCGATGTGCTGACCTCCAGCCTGGTATCGGTGGGTGGCACCTACAAAGGCATCACCGTGACCAGCGTCGGGGCCGATGTCAGCGGCAAGATCGTGCTGACCCTGTCGGGCGTGGCGGACGCGGCGACCTACAAGACGCTGCTTGAGTCGTTCCAGTACTCCAGCACCAGCAAATACCCAGCCCTGGGTGATCGCACCATCGATATCGCCGTCACTGACAGCGAAAGCGGCAACAGCCTTAGTTCGAACGTGGCGACCACCACCATCACGGTCAAGCCTCAGGTCTATACCCCTGTCACGGAAGGCGGTGCGGCGGCGGATACCGTCGACCTGGGCTCGAGTTCGGCGAACAACATTGTGGTTGGCGACAAAGGTGGTATCACCACGCCGGGCACCAACTACAACATCGCGTTTATCGTCGACACCTCGGGCAGTATCGGGTCTTCCGCGATGACGTCGATCAAGAACCAGCTCTCCAGCATCTTCGATACCTTGATCGCCAACGCGAAGCTGACGGGATCGGGTGTGGTGAAAGTGCTGCTGGTCGACTTCGACACCAAAGTTGAATCGCAGGTGTCGGTCAACCTGGCGGACCAGGCTGCAGCGAAGGCTGCGCTGATGAACGTGCTGAACGCGATGTCCTCCAACGCGTCCGACCTGACCAACTACCAGGATGCTTTCAACGCCGCAACGGCCTGGTTCAAGAGCACCGACGCCACCAGCAACACCAGCGCGAAAAACCTCACGTACTTCATTACCGACGGTGCGCCGAACGTCTACAACGCCACGTATGACAACATCAGCCTGGGCTACACCAGCAGTTGGTGGGGTTCCAACGTTACCTTTGACAACAAGGTCAATGGCAACACCTACACCTTGGGCCAGTCCACTGCGGTCACCGCCACGGTCTACGGCCAGACGCGGGTCATCGTTGACGCTGAAGGCAAGGTCTACTCGTACGACTCGTCAGGCAACAAGGCCTTTGAAGGTTATGTTGTGTCCGATGGTCATGGTGGTTTCGACGTAGCGGGGGCGGCCAGCAGTTCCGGCCGCACCGATTATGCGTTGGAATACGCCAAGGCTGCCTACACGGCGTTGACCACGGCGGTCACCGGTGGGGTGGAAGTACAGGCCATCGGCCTGGGCAGCAGCGTCGATAAGGACATGCTGCAGAAGTACTTCGATACCGACAAGACCGTCAGCACGATCGACACCGCCAAGCTGGCGGACACTATTACCGGCCACACCGCCGATACCGGTGCCGACTCCGTTTACGGCGGTTCGGGCAACGACATCATCTTTGGCGACCTGATCAGCTACAAAGGCCAGGAAGGCAGCGCGGCACTCAAGGCATTCGCTGCCGAGAAGCTGGCGACCACGGTCGATCAGATCGATGACCGCACTTTGCATCAGTACATTACTGAGCATGTGCAGGACGTCGGTGCGCTGGCCAACGCGTCGAACATCTACGGCACCAGCGATGGCGGCGATACCCTGATCGGCAATGCCGGCGATGACATCCTGTTCGGCCAGGGCGGTAACGACACGCTCTCCGGCGGCGCCGGCAACGACATCCTGGTGGGCGGCAAGGGCAATGACATCCTCACCGGCGGCGCGGGTGCCGACACCTTTGTGTGGCTCAAAGGCGACACCAATACCAACGGCGGCTTTGATCGCATCACTGACTTCAAGCACGGTGAAGGCGACAAGCTGGATCTGTCCGACTTGCTGCAAGGCAATAACGACACCAACCTGTCCAAATACCTGCAACTGACCACCGACTCGGCGGGCAACTCGACGCTGAGCGTGAGCAGTACCGGTACGTTCACGACCTCCGGTGGCGGCACGGCCGATGTCACCATCAAGGTCGATGGCGCGAACTGGGGCAGTGGCAGCACCGCGATCACCAACCTGATCGCCGGTGGCGACCTGACCGTCAAGCACCACGACTGATCCTCTGGGGCGTCAATCTTTCGGGATTGGCGCCCATTGGCATCGGCTTCGGGAAAATGCGTGTAATCTCTGTAGGCGCCGTGCGCGGCGCCTGCAGGGATTTTTATTGGGAGAACGCTGATGTTCTACGTGCAACGCGATCAACATAACGCACTGGTGCGCGTCGAGGCGCAGGCCTACGCGGAAGCCACTGAGACGCTGCCAGCGGACCATCATGAGATCCAGGCATGGTTTGCTGATGACCAGATCGAAAACAGCCTCAAGCAGCTCAAGAGCAGCGACCTTGAGATGATTCGCGTGCTGGACGACTTGATCCACGTGCTGACGTCCAAGGGCGTGATTCGCATCACCGACTTGCCGCCGGCGGCACAGGCCAAGTTCCTCGAGCGTACCCAGGCCCGGGCAGCGCTGGGTGGGTTGAGCGAGCTGATCAATGACGACGAAACGGGTTTGATCTGAGCCTGCGCGCCTCCTTCACGGCATCAGCGTAAGGGAGGCACGAGGGTTCAGCGTTTTACTTCCAGGGCGCCGGTTCACCGACCAGTTGGCCTTGCACCCCTTCTACACCCATCTCGCGGATTACCCGCAACTCCCCCTCGGTTTCCACGCGCTCGGCAATCAGCGGCAAGTCAATGCTGTGGGCGGCCCGCTGGATCGCTTCAATAAAGAAGCGTTTGTGGCTTTCCTGGTCGATGGCGCGGATGTAGCTGCCGTCGATCTTGAGGTAGGCCAGGCCCAGGTGCGCCAGGTTGCCGATCATGCTGAAGCGCCCGCCGAAACGCTGCAGGCCAAGGCTGTAGCCCAGGTTGCGCATGCGTCGGATCATAAGCTCCAGTTGGGTTTGCTCGGGTACTTGCTCTTCACCGATTTCCAGGAACAGGCGCGACCCCAGGGCCGGATGCTGGGCCAGGCGCTCGAAGATACGCTCCAGGGCCTGTGGGTCGTTCAAGGTGGCGGCTGAGAGGTTCAGGGCCACGGACTGGTTGTGCTGGGCCAGTTGTTTGATCACCAGGTCGAGCATCAGTTGGTCAAGGCGTGCGGTCCAGCCGAAGCGTTCCAGCCATGGCAGGAAGTGGCCGGCGGCGATGGTCTGGTCCTGGTTGTCGAGCAGGCGCGACAGCACTTTGTAATGCAGCACCCGTTGGGTATCGCTGCTGCTGACCACTGGCTGGAAGAACAAGCGGAAGCGGCCCTGGTTCAGGGCATTGTCGAGCAGGGTGTGCCAGCTGTGTGGGTCATCGCTGACGGTGTCGGGCGTCTGGTGTTCCAGGCAGACCCAGCTTTGGCCGCTGTTGGCTTCTGCTTGCACCAAGGCCTGGTCGGCCAGCATCAACAGGTCTGCCGAGGCGTCGCCGGGGTGGTAGGGGGCCAGGCCGATGTAGGCCACGGTGGGCATGTCGGTGGCGCCGGTTTCGTACAGGCTCTGCAAGGTGGTTTCCAGTTCCTGGGCCAGTTGCAGGGCTTCGTCTCGCACCAGGCCTGGGGCGAGCACGGCGAACTCACCACCACGGCTGCGGGTGATCAGGTTGTGGGTTTCCGGGTATTTGGCACAGGTGCGCACCAGTTGCTGGCTGACGGCTTGCAGCAGTTGGTCGGTACGCTGGCCACCGAGGCGCTGGTTCAGGCCGGCCAGGTCATTGATGCGCAACATCAACAGGTAACCGGAGCTGTCCTCTTCCAGATTGCTGACGCGTGAGCTCAGTTGCATCTCGAAATAGCGACGGTTGGCCAGCCCGGTCAGGCTGTCCTGGTAGGACTCCACGCGCAGCTTCTCGCTGCGTTCGGTCTGCTCGTGGAACAGCGCCTTGAGCTTCTCCACCATCTGGTTCATGGCCTGGACCACGCGGCGCAATTCCGGGGTGCGGGGCAGGTCGGGCAAACTGAGGAACTCGCGGCGGGCAATCGCATGGGATTGCTCGACCATGTAGTCCAGCGGCTTGAGCTGACGACGCAGCAACAATGCCCCAAGTACCGCACTCGCGGCACCGCACAGCAGCAACCAGCCGAGGCTGCCCAAGGCGCTTTGCCAGAGCTTGGCCACGGCAAACATCGGGTGGCTGACCACCTCGACCCGCGCCGCCTGCTGCCAGCCTCGGCTGACGATGGCGTCGCCGCCGGCCGGTGCCAGGCCGATCATCTTCACGAACCAGGCCGGTACACCACTGGCATCCGGCTCGGCGGCACGCTCCACCAGCACCTGGTCATTGCTCAGGTCGATCACGCGGATGCTGGCGTAGTAGCCACTGTCAAAGATCGAGCTGACCATCAGCTCGGTCATCGCCGGGTCATCGATGTTCGGCGTCAGCGACAACGCCAGCGCGGTGGCCGCGTCCTGGGCGTGCGAGCGCAGCTGGTTGACGTACTGCGTACGCGAGCTTTCCAGGCTGACCACGAAGCTACCGCTGAAGGCGACCACGAGAAACACACAAATAGCGATCAGCAATTGTTTGAACAGTGACATCGTAGCTCCTGTTAATTATCCGGACTGGCCGGAAACCCTTCGGCGGTCATTTTTTTCAAGACATCCTGCCAGCGTGACAGACGCTTGGTGTCACCGACTTTTTTGTTGCCTGACGCGCCAGTCAACCACAGGCCTTCACCGTTGAACGCGTACACGGGCAACAGGTCCGTACGCTGGCTGGCGGGCAGAATCGGGTCCATCAGGCTGTCGAGTACCAGAGGCATGGCTTCGGGGCTTGCATAGTAAGTCAGCACCATGTGCGCGCGGTTCTGGCGCAGGGCTTTTACGTAGGTGATCCGCAGTTTGTCGGCCGCGATTCCGAGGTGGCGCAGGCTGAAGTATTTGGCGATGGCATAGTCTTCACAGTCGCCTGCGCCCTTCCACAGGGATTGAATGGGGGTCGCCCAGTAATCAACCTCATGCCACAGGTCGATATCTTCCTCGTAGTGCAACTGCCGGTTGAAGAACAAGTTGACCACTTTGAGCTGCTCCAGCTCGCTGATCTGCTTTTGCGTCGACAGCAATTGCTGCCAGGCATCAATGCGTTGTCGGCCGGCGCCCAACGGCCCGTAAAGCGACTCGGCGCGGCGGCTGATCTGGCTGAAATCCCAATCGGCAAGCAAATAGCCCGGCAGGCCGCTACCGATCATCAGCGTGATGGCAAAACCGAGCAGAATTCGACGGAGTTTAAAGCGTATCGCCACTGCGAATTCCAGAGCTTGCAGCATTGAAGGTGCGGCAATGGTGCGGTGATAATGGGTAAAAAACAATGGCACGATGAAATCACTTAGGGCCATATTTCAATAATGCGTCGTCAGTAAATTGGCGATTTTCCACTCGTCCGAAAGGTCTTCGGTAAATTCATCAAAATAATGACACTTCACTGTCGCTGACACAGAATGTGTCAACGAAGCGCACACAAAAAGACTTGCGGTAAGCCCCCTGCTTCTTGCCGACCTCCCACGTCTTTAACCGCGCCGTGAGGAGCCTCGGCCATGAGCCGCACTGATGATCTGTTTGCCCTGTTCGGCAAGAGCGTTGCCCGCGACCCGCAAGGGCGCAACGCGCGGCTGCACTTTTTCGGCAGCATTCCCTTCGATGATGGCACCCGCGTGAACGTGACGGACGGTTTGCGCTTCAGCGCCAATGGCCCGTGTGCCAACGAACAACCCCAGCCCTATGACGCAAACGCGCCGCGCCCGAGTGTGGTCGCGCTGGTGTCCGTCAATGGCGGCGTTGGCCGCAGTACGCTGGTTACGGCCTTGAGCAGCGGCTTGCAGCGTTTGGGCGAGTCGGTGGTGGCGTTGGACCTCGACCCTCAAAACGCACTGCGCCAGCACTTTGGTGTGAATCATGACCTACCGGGTATCGGCCCAACCAGCCTGCTCAATGGGCAGTGGGAAACGGTGTTGCAAACGGGGTTCGCCGGCTGCCGGATGATGCCCTTTGGCGATACCGATATGCAGCAGCAGGAAAACCTGCGGCGCTGGCTCACGCGTGAGCCCAAGTGGTTGGCACAGCAGTTGTCTTCTTGTGGTTTGAGTGAACGCCACACCGTGATCGTCGATACCCCGGCCGGGAATAACGTGTACCTGCATCAGGCATTGAATGTAGCTGACCTGGTGTTGGTGGTGGTCCAGCCTGATGCCGCGTGCCTGGGCACGCTGGAGCAGATGGATGCCTTGCTGGCGCCTTACCTTGCGCGCAATTTTCCGCCGCGTTGCCACTTTGTGATCAACCAGCTGGATGAGCATTCGGCGTTCAGCCTGGAAATGGTCGATGCGTTCAAGCTGCGCCTGGGCGAAAACCTGTTGGAGGTCGTGCACCGCGATCCGTCCATCAGCGAAGCCCTGGCGTTTGGCTCGGACCCGTTGGACAACGTGGCCCAGAGCCTGGCCAGCGACGAAATCAACGAGTTGTGCAAATGGCTGATCAGCGCAAAAGCCAGCCCTTTGGCGGCCGCGTTATAGGCTTGACGCGCAACGCTTATGCACAATTGGTTGGTTGTTACTGCTGACGGTAAGCCATTTTATGAAGCAGTTCTCATTAAGTCGCAACTGGCTGTTTTGCCTGTGTTTTATTTTTTGAACAAAAAATGATCAAGGCGACTTTCGGGCTGTAAGGCAGATTTCTACGGGCTCTGTTAAGAATCCATCAACAGAGTTATCCACAGGCTGTGGTGCGACAATTTTGCCCTTTAATCGCGCTCGGCAAGCACCATCAAGTTGCGCGGCGTCAATGCAGGTTCACAGAAGCTGCCCACCTCGACCCTGTAGCCGTTCTCGGCAAGAAACAATGCCCGATCCAGCACCAGCCATAGCTCCAGCGGGCGCCGAAATAGACCACGCAACAATTCCAGGTTTCTGACCTCGGCCAACCGCTGCCAGCCAAACGCCTCCAGCCCCGCCCAGTCCTGCTCACCTGTGGATAACCCCTTGCGGCTCGCCAGTGCCTGACAGTAGTCGGCGAAGGGCTTTTCCAGCCAACCGGCAGGCAGGGACGGCGTGGGCAGGTACTCGTCGCAGCCGCGCAGTTGCCGTTGCAGCTGATCGAAGCCCAGGCGCCGGGCCATGGAGGTGTCCCGTTGCAGGCGCACTCGGTTGCCGGCGGTAACGGTTTCGCTGAGGGGCAGGCCGAGGTCATCGATCGATAACTGCAAGCGTGAAGCCCTACCCGCCGTGGACAGCGCCTGGTAGGTGTCGGCGTTGATCCGGTTGTAGCAGCAGGGCGCCAGGGCGAGTTGTTTACAGCCCGCGGCGCTAGCCAGTTGCAGCAGGCGTACATGCAGGTCGCCGCAGGCATGCAGGGCCACAGGGGTTTGATCGGGGTGGATCGTCACCTGCGCCATCACGTCCTGCAGGCGATGCGCGGCGGGTAGCTGGTGATGCTCGCTTAGGGCCTGGCCCGCCGCGATCAGCGCCGGGTCGTATTCCAGGCAGGTCAGCTGTTGCCCGGATTGCAGCAGGCGGCGGCCGAGGTGGCCCTTGCCGGCGCACCAGTCCAGCCAGTGCTTGGGCGGTTGCGCAAACTGCAGCGCGGCGCCGAAGGCTTCGATCTGTTGCCATTTGCGCCCGGGCACGTCGACGTTCAGGCGATGGCGCGCGGGTGCCAGCGGGTGCGTGGGTAACTTATCCACAGCGCTGAGGCGCCGGGCCTGCTCAGCCAGTTGTGGAAAAGGCGCGGGCGCCGGTAGTTCATGGGGTGTGTTGTGACTGGCTTCGGCCTCGGCCAACGTACGTTTGCGCAGCCAATGGGCGAGTTCAGGGTGTGCGCTTTCCCAGGGTAACTGCCGATGGGTAAAGGGCCGTGGTCGCCACAGCCCTTGGTGCTCGATCAGAAACCCATCGAGGGCCTGGAAGCGTGCTTCAACGTCCCTGGCAGGCATCGACGCGCAGCCAGCGTTCCAGCAGTTTGAAGCCGCGCACCAGGATGTAGGCCATCAACAGGTAGAACAGGCCGGCCGCGAAGAAGATCTCCACCGGCAGGTAGGTGCGCGCGATGATGGTTCGCGCCATGCCGGTCAGCTCCAGCAAGGTCACGGTACTGGCCAGGGCGCTGGCCTTGAGCATCAGGATCACTTCGTTGCTGTAGGCCGGCAGGCCGATGCGCGAGGCGCGGGGCAGGATGATGTAGAACAGCGTTTTTGGCTTGGACATGCCCAAGGCGCGCGCCGCTTCGATTTCGCCTGGCGGGATGGCCTGGATCGCGCCGCGCAGGATCTCGGCGATATAAGCGGCGGTGTGCAGGGTCATGGTGGCGGTGGCGCACCAGAACGGATCGCGCAGGTACGGCCACATAAAGCTCTCACGCACCGTGTCGAATTGCGCCAGGCCGTAGTAGACCAGGAACAACTGCACCAGCAACGGCGTCCCACGGAAAAAGAAGATGTAGGCGTAGGGCAGGGCACTCACGTACCAGCGGCGCGAGGAGCGCGCGATGCCCAGCGGGATTGCCAGCAGCAGGCCGGCGATCACCGCGATGGCCACCAGCTCCAGGGTCAGGGTTGCGCCCTGGGCCAGTTTCGGCAGCCATTTGATGATCACGGCCCAGTTCAGGCCCAGGTCGAAATGCGCCAGCCAGCTGTAGTCGCCGCTCATTGGGTGCTCCTTGCAAAGCCGCGGGCGGCGCGTTTTTCCAGGAAGTGCATGCCGGTCATCGCCAGCACGGTAAGGCCCAGGTACATGAAGGCTGCGACCATGAAGAAGGTGAACGGCTGCTTGGTGACCGTCACGCCGATCTGCGCGTGGCGCATGATTTCTTCCAGGCCGATGACCGACACCAGCGCGGTGTCTTTCATCAGGATCATGAACAGGTTGCCCAGGCCCGGCAGGGCGATGCGCCACATCTGCGGCATGATCAGCCGGGTGAAGATGCGAAACTTCGACAGGCCCAACGCCACACCGGCTTCGCGGTGGCCCTTGGGAATGGCGAGGATCGCGCCACGGAACACTTCCGTGGCGTAGGCGCCAAAGCACAGGCCCAGGGCGATCACCCCGGCGGCAAAGGCGCTTAGAGAAAGGTCGGGGTTACCAAAAAACTCCCCCAGGGCACGCATCAGGTTGACCGTGCCGAAATAAATCAACAAGACCCACAGCAGTTCGGGAATACCGCGAACGATGGTCGAGTAAGCGCCGCCAAGCCACTGCAATGGCTTGTACGGTGAGGTCTTGGCCAAGGCGCCGGCAAGGCCGAGCACCAGCCCCAGGCACAGGGCCGTGAGCGCCAGTTTGACGGTCATCAGCGCGCCGGCGGCGAGCGCCGGGCCGAATCCGTAAAGATCAAAATTCATGGTGTTTTCATATCGCGGCAGGCATTGCTGAAAGCCGGCGCGCTCAGGCGAGCGCGTCGGTCAGGCCATTCAGATCATTCGATGCTGAACGGGAAGTACTTGTCGTTGATCTTCTTGTAGGTGCCGTCTGCCTTGATCTCTGCCAGGGCTTTGTTCAGGCGCTCGCGCAGTGGGTCGCCCTTGCGTACGGCGATACCGATCTTGTCGCTCTCTACAACCGGGTCGCCCTTGAACTCGTAGGCGGAACCGTCTTTGCTCTTGAGCCACTCGTACTGCACGTACTTGTCGGCGAGGATGCCGTCCAGGCGCCCGGACGTCAGGTCGAGGTAGGCGTTTTCCTGGGTGTCGTACAGCTTGGCTTCGGTTTCCGGCAGCTTGTCTTCCAGGTAGGTACCGGCCAGCGTCGCGCGTTGTGCACCGATGACTTTACCTTTCAGGTAGCCGGCGTCGGTCTTGAAGTCTGCGGTGGCTTTTGGCGCGATGAACTGCAGCTTGTTGGAGTAGTACGGGTCGGTGAAGTCGACGGCCTGCTTGCGCTCATCGGTGATCGACAGCGAGGACACCAGGAAGTCGAACTTCTTGGCGTTCAGGGCCGGGATGATGCCGTCCCAGTCGGATACATACACTTCGCACTTCTCGACTTTCATCTTGGCGCACAGGGCGTCGCCGATGTCTTTGTCGAAGCCGACGACGTTGCCGCTGGCGTCTTTATTGTTGAACGGCGGGTAGGCCGCTTCGATCCCCATTTTCAAGGTTTCTGCCATGGCCGTGGCGCTGAACGCCATCGAGACGGCCGCGGCCAGAAGGAATTTTTTATAGTTCTGCATGCATGTTGCTCCGTTAGCGGTTGCTGGACATGAATTGTTTGCAGCGCGCCGAAAGCGGGTTTTCAAACACCTGCTGTGGCGATCCTTGCTCTTCGACCAGGCCCTGGTGCAGGAACACCACTTCACTGGACACCTGGCGGGCGAAGCCCATTTCATGGGTGACCAGCAGCATGGTGCGGCCTTCCTCGGCCAGCGCGCGGATCACATTAAGTACTTCCTGAACCATTTCCGGGTCAAGCGCCGAAGTGGGCTCGTCGAACAGGATGACCTTGGGTTGCATCGCCAGGGTGCGCGCAATGGCCGCCCGTTGCTGCTGGCCGCCAGATAATTGCGCGGGGTAGGCGTGGCGTTTGTCACCGATGCCGACCTTGGCCAGCAGGGCTTCGGCCACTTCGATGGCTTCGGCCTTGCTCTGGCCGAGCACACGGCGCGGCGCCTCGATGATGTTGTCGAGGATGCTCATGTGCGGCCACAGGTTAAAGTTTTGAAACACAAAACCGATTTCGCTGCGCAGGCGGTTGATCTGCTTGCCGTCGGCGGCCATCAGCTCGCCGTTTTTTGCGGCCTTGAGCTTGAGTTCTTCGCCGGCCACCAGGATCTGCCCCTGGTGCGGGTTTTCCAGCAGGTTGATGCAACGCAGGAACGTGGACTTGCCGGAACCGGAGGAACCCAGGATCGAGATCACGTCGCCGTCACGGGCGGTCAGCGAGATACCTTTGAGTACCTCCAGCTCACCATAGCGTTTATGCAAGTTGCGGATTTCTAGCGCGGGCGCGGCCTCGGCCATGTGGGGTCCTCATTGTGTTCGTTGCGTTCGACGCTGTTGGGCCGCCTTCCTGGCGAGGCGCCAAGCTAGCATAGCGACTTGATGGCAGCCAACAGCGCGGCCGGCGGTAATCAGGCGGTGTGCGGCAGAGTGTCGCATCGGCACAGTAGCGTGTCGCGCCATCAACAACCGAACAGCCGTTTGAACCCGAAAAACCGTAGGCTTCGCGTAAAAAAGGGCGCGATGGTGCCAGCTTTGGCCGGGTGTTGGAAGGGTTAACCGGGCAAACGGTGCTTATCAGCACCTTTGTGAGGCGTCACGTACTTTTTGTGTGTGTTTTTGGTGCGCGTGCTCGTCTTTAAAGTGGGTCGCACGGTAACGCTATAGCGGAATGCCATTGTTCTCAATGACTTGCGATTTCTGACGAATTGTCCTACAGCCCGCGTCAATCGCGGCTCTGTAACATTTTGGCGCAAATCTTGCGTAAAAAATAAACAACGCCCCGTTGGTTTCTTTTCACGAGAAAGATCCCAGGCCGGGTGGACCGTTTTCGCAATTCCTCGTAAAGGTGTGTCAATGAGTAGTACGCAAAGCTCCAATGACCTCGAACAGGGGCTCAAACCGCGTCACGTCACCATGCTGTCGATTGCCGGCGTAATCGGCGCCGGTTTGTTTGTAGGCTCCGGCCACGCGATTGCTGCCGCCGGTCCCGCCGTACTGCTGGCCTATGCCGCTGCGGGTACGCTGGTGGTGCTGGTGATGCGCATGCTGGCCGAAATGGCCGTGGCATCGCCGGACACCGGTTCGTTTTCCACCTACGCCGACCGCGCGATCGGCCACTGGGCCGGTTTCACTATCGGCTGGCTGTACTGGTGGTTCTGGGTGCTGGTAATTCCGTTGGAAGCCAACGCCGCTGCGACGATCCTGCATGCCTGGTTCCCCGATGTGGCCATCTGGGCCTTTACCCTGATCATCACCTTGCTGCTGACCGCGACCAACTTGTTCAGCGTCAAGAACTACGGTGAGTTCGAGTTCTGGTTTGCGCTGATCAAAGTCGTGGCGATCGTGGGCTTCGTGATCCTCGGCCTCGCGGCGATTTTCGGCTTCCTGCCGACCAGCCAGGTCAGCGGCGTTTCGCACCTGTTCGACACCCAAGGCTTTATGCCCAACGGCATGGGCGCGGTGTTGGCAGCGATCCTGACCACCATGTTCTCCTTCATGGGTACCGAGATCGTCACCATCGCGGCGGCGGAATCGAAGAACCCGGGCCAGCAAATCACCAAGGCCACCAACTCGGTGATCTGGCGGATTGGCTTGTTCTACCTGCTGTCGATCTTCATCGTGGTGTCCCTGGTGCCATGGAACGATCCGACCCTGGCGGCGGTAGGTTCCTACCAGACCGTGCTGGAACGCATGGGCATCCCGAACGCCAAGCTGATCGTCGACCTGGTGGTATTGGTTGCCGTGACCAGCTGCCTGAACTCGGCGCTGTACACCGCTTCGCGCATGCTGTTCTCGTTGGGTCGTCGCGGTGACGCACCGGCCGTGGCCAAGCGCACCAACAAGAGCGGCACGCCTTACTGGGCGGTGTTGCTGTCGACCGGCGCAGCGTTCCTGGCGGTATTCGCCAACTACGTGGCACCGGCAGCCGTGTTCGAGTTCCTGCTGGCCAGCTCTGGCGCCATCGCGTTGCTGGTGTACCTGGTGATTGCAGTGTCGCAGCTGCGCATGCGCCAGAAGCGCACGGCGGCGGGCGAGAAGATCGTCTTCAAGATGTGGCTGTTCCCCGGCCTGACCTATGCGGTGATGGTGTTTATCGTCGGTACGTTGACCATCATGCTGTTCCAGGAAGCGCACCGGGTCGAGATTATCGCGACTGGCGTTCTGAGCTTGCTGGTGGTGGCGGCGGGGTTGTTTGTGTCAAGCCGTCGCAAGGCGCAGAAGGTGGGCGCAGCGGTACTCAATTGATGTGATGCGGTTGCTGAAACGCAGCTAAAACCATGTGGGAGCGGGCTTGCTCGCGAAAGCGGTGGAACAGTCAATATTTACTTTGACTGACACTTCGCTTTCGCGAGCAAGCCCGCTCCCACATTTGGTTTTGTATCAGTCTTGGGAGTTGACCAGCGCCTGAGACGCCGCCACGTAATCCGCTTGGAATTCTGGCGACTCAATCCATGCCAGTGCGGCGGCTTCATCGTCGCTGTCGGTAGCCCACTGTCGATACTCGATCAGGGCCGCCAGGATAAAGTCGGTGGCTTCTTCTTCACCCTCCTGCTCCAGCACCAGCGCCAACAGCGGGTGTGCCAGGAAAACTGCGCACAACGCCTGCTGGCTGGTTTCGCCAGCGGTGCGCATCTCTACGAACAGCTCGGTCAGGTCCACCGACTCAAGGTCAATACGGCTGTCATCGCCGGCGAACGCATCCGGCTTGCTGGCGACGGCGCGCTGGGTACGGTTCTGCTTGGCCTTGGCCTTCGCCCGGTGGGCACGTTTTTGCTGTTTGTTCGGCGAAGCCATGGGCTCACGTCCTTGGGTCAGGATCTGGGTAGGGTATTGAAGCGCAGGTTTGGGGAAATCCCAAGGGTATCCGTAGCTAATTGGGCGTTTTGAAGCCATGCCAATGCAATCGGCCACAACCGATCCTGGTATTCGCTACGAAAAAACGCGAAATGCCCGACCTGTTTTTCGCCGATATCGTCGGGGGCGATCCTTAGATGAGTGCGTTCGCAGCCGTCGAAGTAACCCAGCAACCGTTCAATCGCGGCCACGGTGCCGAATGGATCATCAGTGATGCTGATCGCCAGCATCTGCGCCTTTACGCGGCTGAATGGCAAGCCAGCCAGGGAGCGCCCGCTGGGGCGCGTCTCGTATCTGGGCGTCGGCGTGCTCCAATCCCGCACCACGCCTGCCGGCGTGTCTTCCAGCCAGCCCAGGCGCTTGCCGGGAAAATACCCGCACAGCGCCGTGACCAGCGGCATCAGCACATGCCATTTGGCGAACATCCGCCAGCGCCGGCTGGCCTCGTAGTCGCGCCAATAGGCGAACTGCGCGCCCACCGTCACGATCCGCCGGATCAGCGCGCCGGATGCGCCCAGCCCCGCTGCGCAGCCGCCGAAGCTGTGGCCGACCACGTCAATCGGCTGGCCCGGAAATTCCCGCTGCGCGCGCAGCACCATCGCCTCGAAATCCAGCGTGCCCCAATCCGACCACGACGCCTTGAAGCCCCGTAACGAACCACTGCGCGACTCGCCGATGCCGCGATAGTCGTAGGTGATCACGTCGAGGCCATTGGCGAACAGGTAGTCGGCGAAACGCGAATAGTGGCGGCAGCGTACGGAGGTGGCGGCGTTGATGATCACGACCGGGCGTTCGAGGTCGGTGCGCAAGTGGCGCCAGGTGAAGCCGCCGATGGCGTGGTTGTCGGCAGTGAGTTCGCTGAAGGATTCGGGCGTGGGGCGGGTCGGCAAGTTCATGGTCAGTTGGGTCCTGGCGCTTTTTATGGGTGGCCTTGGAGGCGCACGCGCTTTTATAGGAAATCGAAACTAACAAATTTGGCGGGCCATAGGTGCGCAGATTTTCACGATGCTCGACCTTATTGGCGTGGATGCTTAGGCTGGCGAACCTTTGATCGATCTGAGCCCGCCCATGACCCGTGACACCCTCGAGCACAACCAGATTCCTGTGTACTTCGTCGCGGTCCTCCTGGCAGCGCTGTTCGGTGTGCTGGCGCCTTCAGTGGGGCACGCGCTCGGCGCACTGGTCACACCGGCGATCGCAGTGCTGATGTACGCAATGTTCCTGCAAATCCCGTTTCTGAACCTGCGCCAGGCTTTTGGTAACAAGCGTTTTCTGTCGGCGCTGCTGCTGGCCAATTTCATTCTGGTGCCGTTGCTGGTGTGGGCGCTCACCCGTGGCTTGGTGGGGCGCCCGGCGTTGTTGGTGGGGGCGTTGTTGGTATTGCTCACGCCGTGTATCGACTACGTGGTGGTGTTTACCCATATCGGCAAGGGCGACTCGCGGTTGCTGTTGGCGGCAACGCCGGTGCTGTTGCTGCTGCAGTTGATTCTGTTGCCGCTGTACCTGGGTTTTATGCTGGGCGAGCAGCCCGACGTGGTGGTGGCGGCGGGGCCGTTTGTCGAGGCGTTCCTGCTGCTGATCGTGGTGCCGATGGTGCTGGCGGTAGTCACCACGTCCCTGGCGCGTCGGTCGCCGCTCGTCAGTGCCTGGAACAACGCCTGGGCGTGGCTGCCGGTGCCGGCCATGGCACTGGTGTTGTTTGTGGTGATTGCCTCGCAGATCACTTCGGTGGTGCGCGATTTAAACCTGTTGTTGCCGGTGATCCCGGTGTACATCGGCTTTCTGTTACTGGCGCCGCTGCTGGGTGCGCTGGCTGCGCGGCTGTTCGCATTGCCGGCGTTGACGGCACGGGCGGTGACGTTCAGCGCGTCGACGCGTAACTCGCTGGTGGTGCTGCCCCTGGCCCTCGCGTTGCCGGAGGACGTGCGCGGGCTGGCGGCGACGGCGGTGATCCTGCAAACCCTGGTCGAGTTGGTGGGCGAGTTGCTTTACGTGCGGCTGATCCCGAAGTGGGTGTGGCCCGCAGGTCGGTAAAAGCGCGAATGTTCAGGTTTGTTCAGGCGCTATTCAGGGGCGCGCTCGGCACCATAGGCCAGCGCTCCCCACCTGACAGGTCAATCGATGGATCATCGCAACCGCTTTCGCCTGGAAACCCTGGGCATTTTCCTGTTTGCGTTGTTGCTGTTTACCTTGGGCATCTGGGATCAGCAGCCTCAAGGCTTTGACGGTCGCTGGGCGCTGTTCCTGCAGGAAATGTTTCGCCATGGTGCGAGTCTTTTTCCCACGACCTACGGGCAGCCCTACGCGGATTACCCCGGTACCGCGACGTTTCTGAGTTTTATGTTTGCCCGGTTATTCGGCGCGCCTAACCATTTAGCGAATATCTTGCCCACGGCGCTGGCGTCTGCCGGTGTGGTGGCGCTGATCTATCGGTTGTTGGTTGCGTATGAGCGCCATTGGGCGCTGCTCACGGTGTTGCTGACCTTGCTCACTACCCAACTGCTCGAAAAGTCGCGCTCGGTGTGCCTGGATCAGATGGTGGCGCTGCTTTGCGTAGGCAGTTTCTACCTGCTGCACAGCGGGCAGCGTCTCGGCTCGCGGTGGCGGCAGCTCGCGGTGTTCCCGCTGTTTATCCTGGGCTTTGCGATACGCGGGCCGCTGGGGTTGATCGAGGTCTGCGGCGTGGTCTGCGTGTATTGGGCGCTGGGCCGCCCAGGGGAGCGCGTCAGACAGGTGTTGGTTCACGGCCTGGTCGGCCTGGTATTGCTGGCGGCCTGTTGGTGGCTGCTGGTGAAACTGGCGCGTATCAGTGGGGGCGATGCGTTTGCCGATGAAGTGTTCAAGATGCAGGTGGGTGGGCGTCTCGATGAAGCCGGCGAACCGTTCTACTTCTATCTCCAACTGAGCTTGTACCGTTACTTCCCAGTAGTGCCGCTGGCATTGGCCACCATGGTTGCGCTGCGTCATCGCTGGCCTGAGCGGTTCGATGAGCCGATGCAACTGGTGGTGCGGCTGGGTGCCTGCGGTTTGATGATTCTGCTTGGGCTGTCAGTGCCGCACTTCAAGCGCGCCTATTACATCTTGCCGATGGTGCCGATGTTTGCCGCTGTCGCCGCCTATGGGCTGCTCCAGGCGCAAGGCTGGCTTGCAGGCGTACGTCGAGGCTACGAGGGGCTGATCGTCGCGCTGCCGGCTTTATGCGTGGTTGTAGTCTTTGTCTGCCGGCACGGGTGGCAAAAGCACGGTTACTGGCCTGACGTTTCGCTGCCGCTGCTGATTGGCGTGCTAGTGCTGCTGCAAGTGGCGGCGCTGCTCGCCTGGCGCCGGGCGGGGCGGCTGGTGTGGCTTAGCCTGATTGCGCTGGTAGCGCAGTGGTCACTGCTGGTGGCGGTGGTGGAACCGTCGAAGGACTTGCAGTTTGACACCCGGCAGTTTGTCAGCCAGGTAGAGGCACTTCGCGCGGCGGAGCCTGGGCCATTGGTGTTTGTCGATCTGGGGCGCGACACCTGGGCAGTGCGCTACATGATGAACCTGGATCACGATGAGCAGCCGGTGTTTATCGGCGCCTCTGAGGCCCAGCGGTTGGATGCATTGCCTCGGCCTTCATGGGTGATTGTCGCGCGCAAACAAGCCGCGTTGCTCAAGGACACATCCCTGGAGCATCTGGCGCCGAGTTTTGAAGGCCGCTTGAATGACAATCCGTTGATGGTGTTTTTGCTGAAGTGACCCGTTAAAGGCAGTATTCAGTGACGCGTTGGGCTACTGTTGCTTGCGCAAAATACACTGACGTACCTTTTCAAGGATTGAAATGAAAGCCACATTGCTTGTGTTATCCGCCCTTGTCCTGCTCTGCGGCTGCACCACGCCGCAAACCGCCAACATGTCCAGCCCGTCAATTGCCGACACCAAAACGGTAGTGTTCGGTGGCAAGACCTTCGTCCTGAAATTCCAAAAGCCGGGCTTGTGGGAGTATTTCCCAGCAGAGGAAAGCGTCGATGCCTGGAATGAAATGCTGGACTTTACCGTCGTACCTCGCGAGATGAGCCGCTTCAAACCCCTCGACCTCGCCAAGCGCGCCATCCAGCTTCACCAGCAAGAAAATCCGAACCAGCCGGCGATCCTGCTGACCGACAATAAAACCGGAATCGATTACGCGATGCATTTTTATCCCGCTGCATTGCGCAAAGACGGGCAATTCTCGGAAATCAGTTATTTCAAGTACTACAAGGACAGCACCACCGGGCAGACCATCATCTTTCACTTTGCCAGGAATATTCCAAGACCGAATGATCCCTCGGAAAGCGCGATAGAGACGGGTCGGGAAATAGTGCCGCTGATAGAGGCGTTCCCGTTGTATCGGCCGTGATGCCTTTGAGCAGTCAGCATGAACTGATTTGGGCGTTTGAGTGGTTGTGACATTGCACCCACTTTGTACGCCTAAAGGCCCAGAAACGAAAAAACCCCTGATTCCTTGCGGAATCAGGGGTTTCGGTATTTGGTGCCCAGAGACGGAATCGAACCGCCGACACGGGGATTTTCAATCCCCTGCTCTACCGACTGAGCTATCTGGGCAACGGGGCGCATTAAACGGGTTTTTCAGGGGGTCGTCAAGCAAGTTTTCAAAAAATATTTAATTATTACCGTCGCTTACGTGCCGACCCTGGTTTTTGATCAATTATTGAGCAGGCGGCACGTAGCCGTCGGCCTTGGCGTATTCCTCGCCGGAAAAGAACTTGTCCATCTCGCCCGCCAGGTATTTGCGATCTTCGGCGTTCATCATGTTCAGGCGCTTTTCGTTGATCAGCAGGGTCTGGTGTTTCAGCCAGTCGCCCCAGGCTTGGGTGGAAATATTCTCGAAAATGTCCTGGCCCTTGGCGCCCGGATACGGAGGGCGTTCCAGGCCTGGCAGTTGTTCTTTGTACTTGCGGCACATTACGGTGCGGGTCATGACGACACTCCTGCATTCAATACGTCGGCCGCGCGCTTCAGCAGTTTCTTGACCGGGGCGGCAAGGCCCAGGCGCGGCGGGGTGGCGAGGTTATACCAGAGCCAGTCGGCCTCGGCCACGTGGTGGGCGGATTCCTCGACCTGGACCAGCCAGGGTTCGATGGCCAGTTGGAAGTGGCTGAAGGTGTGGACCAGCCCCGGCAGTTCCTGGTGTTTGCCCAGTTCCAGCGCGTGTTGGTGGGCCAGGTGTTCCAGGTCTGCGAAGTCATCCAGCTCGGGCAAGCTCCACAAACCGCCCCACAGGCCGGTGGACGGGCGGCGATAAAGCAGGATCGCGCCCTCGGCATTCGCCAGCAGCGGCATCAGCGTGCGCTTCTGCGGGATGGTCTTGCGCGGCTTGGGGATCGGGTAGCGGGTCTCCAGGCCGAGCATATGGGCTTCGCAGCCCTTTTCCAGCGGGCACAGCAGGCAGCTGGGTTTGCTGCGGGTGCAGAGGGTGGCGCCCATGTCCATCATGGCCTGGGTGTAGGCGTTGACGCGATCATGGGGTGTGAAGCGCTCTGCGGTGGCCCACAGCTGCTTGGCCACCTTGGGTTCGCCTGGGTAGCCCTCCTGCGCGGTAAAACGTGCCAGCACGCGCTTGACGTTGCCGTCGAGGATCGGCGCCCGCAGGCCCATGCTCAGGCTGGCGATTGCGCCGGCAGTGGACAGGCCGATGCCGGGCAGCTCGGTGAGCTTTTCAACATCCTTGGGAAACTCGCCACCGTACTCGGCCACGACAATCTTCGCGGTCTTCTGCAGGTTGCGTGCACGGGTGTAGTAACCCAGGCCGGTCCACAGATGCAGCACTTCATCTTCCGGCGCGGCAGCCAGGGCCTCGACCGTCGGCAGCGATGCCATGAACCGGTCGAAATAATTCAGCACGGTGCTCACCTGGGTCTGCTGCAGCATGATCTCCGACACCCACACCCGGTACGGCGTGATGCCCTGTTGCCAGGGCAGGTCATGGCGGCCGTGGCGGTCGTACCAGTTAAGTACCGCCTCTGAAAACTGCTCGCTTCTCATCGTTTGAACAGGCCCTTCAACGCATCTTTCAACTGCGGGTTCACCTTGTCGAGCTTCTCTTCGAGCTTCTCGCTGAGCTTGTTGCCGGCCGCCTTGATCGCAACCTGGCTCAAGCCGTCCTTGTCCAGGCGGCAGGCCTTGGCGCCCAGCTCCAGCGGGCCACGGCAGCGCAGCGGCACTTCGATGTTCTGGAAATTGGACCCGACCTGGCAGGCCGGGTCCGGTGTGTCGCGCTGGTCGCCCTCGACAATGATGCCGACGCGGTAATCCATGCCCAGCACGCGCAGGTCGACGTCACCGTTGCCGTTGACGGCGAGCCCGGGGATACGCACTTTCAGGTCGGGATTGCTGGCCACGCCGTTACGGAAGGTCAGGTTGCCTTTCAGCTCCTGGAACGGCGTGTCCTTGCCTTGTGGCGTGCTGCTCAGGGTCTTGCGGTTGAGCAGGGCGATACCGGTGCACAGTTGCTGTTCGAGGTTGGCGTTGAGCAGCACACCGTTGTTGATCACAAAGCTGGCCGTGCCGTTGAGGCTATCGATCAGCGCCTTCTGGCTGTTGCCGCGGCCAGTGAGGTTGCTGTCGAGGGTGACCTGGCCTTTTACCGGCGGGTTTTGCCCCTGGGCTTGCAGGATGCGTTCGACCGGCACTTGCTTGATATGGCTTTGCAGCGCCAATACCGGGATGTCCTGGCGCACATCGAGTGTGCCGTTGGCCTGGAACGTGCCGTTGTAGAGGCCACCACTGAGGCTGTCGAGCTTGAGCTGGCCGTCGATGCCGGAGGCTTTCAACGCGGCATTCTGGATCGGCAATTTGCTCAGGGTCAGTTGGCCAAAGGCCAGGTCGGCGTCTACATCGAGTTTGCGCAGGTGGGCCAGTGGCAGCAGTTTGTCGGTGCTCCAGGCGCCTTTGGTCGGTGCATCCGGCAGCGGTGTAGTGCCACCGGCGGCCATGGCGCCGGCTTCGCTGTTCTGCACTTCGGCCTGGCGTGCGGCGCTTGCGCCCTTGGCGGATTCGGACTTGGCCGGCAGGTAGTTGTCGGCGTTGAAGCTGTCGCCCTTGAGCTGCACGCGCAGCGATTGCTTGGCAAAGTCGTCCACGGCAAGGCGGCCGGTAAAGGTGCTGCCATCGAGTTTCAGGTTCAGGTCTTCCAGGGCCAGGCTGGTCGGCGTGCCCTTGAGGCGGCTGACCAGCTCGACCTTGCTCAGGCTGCCCTCGGCCATCGGCGGCAACGGGCTACCAACGCTGTCGAGGAACTTGGCCAGGTCAAACTGGGCGATGGACAGCGCGCCGCTGAGCTGCGGGGTCTTGTCCAGGTCATTGACCTTCAGTTCGCCCAAGGCGCGCAGTTGGTTGGCCGAGAGTTTCAGGTTGGTCCATTCGGCAATATTCGCCGCCTGGTCCACCAGCAGTTGGCCCTGGGTGGAGAAGGTCACGGTCTTGCCTTGCAGCGGTTCGCCGGTGGCTTCGCCGGTGACCTTCATGTCTTCGAACTGGTAGCGCTTGAGGGCGCGCTGGATACGCAGGTTGCCATTCAGCTCGGTCTTGACGCGCATCACCGGCTGGTTGCTGCCGAAAAAGGCGGTGAGCTTCACCGGAATGCTGGCACCTTCGTGCACGGCGCCGGCGCTCAACTGGATGCTTTCGGCGCTGAACTGCTTGCCGGTCTGTTCGTCGTTGTATTCAACGCGGGCGTTGTTGACGGTGAGGCTGTCGATATCCAGGCGAATCGGCTTGGCCGGTTTTTCCGGCTCGGCCTCGGCCGGTTGTTCCACTGGAGCAGGGGTGCCGGTGGTGGTCGCCACAGTCACATTCTTGCCAATGTCTTCCCAGTTGCCATGGCCTTGCTTGTCGCGGGTGAGTCGCAGGTTGAGGCCTTCGACACGCACGTCGCTCATCTGCACTTCACGGCGCAGCAGCGGCAGCACGCGCACCGACAGGCCGAGCATCTGCAGGTCGGCAAATGGCTGGGTCGGGTTGGTCAGGGTTGCCACGCTGGCTTCGTGCAGTTCAAGGCCCAGCCAGGGGAACAGGCTCCAGCCGATATCGCCATTGAGCGTCAGCTCGATGTGGGCCTTGTCGCGGGCTATCTGGCGAATCTCGTCTTTGTAGTCGTTGGGATCGAAGAGATGGGTCAGGGCAAAGCCCAGAGCCACAATGATCAGCAACAGCCCGAGAAGTACCAGACCCAGGATTTTGCCGAACGCTTTCATGGGCGAGTCCTTGTATGTCGATTTCAAAATTTAGCCGCAGAGTATAACGCGCCGACAGTCGGCGTCAGTTCACCGATCGTTACATTGTATCCAAGGCGAGGGAACAGAATTTTGGCGTCAGGAAAAGACGATTTACTGAAAAAAGTGATATCAGTTTGGTTTTTCTGTCATCCACTGGTGCTAATCTCTGCGTGTTCGTCCGCCTTCTGCGACGTATCGTCGCGCCAAAATGGAGCTTTACTCAACAACAACGGCCAACGCTTTGCGTGCAAGGCCGAGGGAGAGAGCGCCTGACGGACGCATACCAATAACTGGGGGAAACACCAATGAGCACTAGTACTGCGGCCGGCCATAGCGCCGCGCAGCCTGCGTTCCTGTCCAAGGAACGCATTATCGCCAAGCCCGGGTTCAACCGCTGGCTGGTTCCACCGGCCGCCCTGGCCATCCACCTTTGCATCGGCATGGCCTACGGTTTCTCGGTGTTCTGGTTGCCACTGTCGAAGGCGCTGGGTGTCACCAAGCCGGTCGCCTGTGCGCCGGACATGAGCTTCATCGCCCAAGTCTTCTCGTCCCAATGCGACTGGCCCATCTCCATGCTGGGCTGGATCTACACCCTGTTCTTCATCTTCCTGGGCTGCTCGGCAGCGATCTGGGGCGGCTGGCTGGAACATGCCGGGCCGCGCAAGGCTGGCGTTGTATCGGCACTGTGCTGGTGTGGCGGCCTGTTGATCTCGGCGTTGGGTATCTATACCCACCAGATCTGGCTGATGTGGATCGGCTCCGGGGTCATTGGCGGTATCGGCCTGGGCCTTGGCTATATCTCGCCCGTGTCGACCCTGATCAAGTGGTTTCCGGACAAGCGTGGCATGGCCACCGGCATGGCGATCATGGGCTTCGGCGGCGGCGCGATGGTCGGTGCACCCCTGGCCGCAGCGCTGATGGGCCACTTTGCTTCGCCGACCGGCGTGGGCGTGTGGCAGAGCTTCCTGGTGATGGCTGCGATCTACTTCGTGTTCATGATCGGCGGCGCACTCTCCTATCGCGTTCCGCCAACCGGCTGGAAGCCTGAGGGCTGGACCGCGCCGGCGAAAAAAGCCAATAACGCAATGATCACTCACCGTCACGTGCATGTGAACGTGGCGTGGAAAACCCCGCAATTCCGTCTGGTATGGCTGGTGCTGTGCCTGAACGTATCGGCCGGTATCGGCATCCTCGGCATGGCTTCGCCGCTGCTGCAGGAAGTGTTCGGCGGCAAGTTGCTGGGTGTGGATGTGCCGTTCGGCCAGTTGGACGCCGGGCAATTGGCCTCGATTGCTGCTATCGCTGCGGGCTTCACCGGTCTGTTGAGCCTGTTCAACATCGGTGGCCGGTTCTTCTGGGCGTCGTTCTCCGACTACCTGGGCCGTAAAAACACCTATTTCGTGTTCTTCGCCCTGGGCTTTGCCCTGTATGCGCTGATCCCGAACCTGGGGCACCTGGGCAACGTGGCGCTGTTCGTGGCGGCGTTCTGCATCATCCTGTCGATGTACGGCGGTGGTTTTGCGACCGTGCCTGCGTACCTGGCCGACCTGTTCGGTACCCAGATGGTCGGCGCGATCCACGGTCGTCTGCTCACGGCCTGGGCCGCAGCGGGCGTATTGGGCCCGGTGCTGGTCAACTACCTGCGTGAATATCAGCTGAGCATCGGCGTTGAACGCGCCGCCGCCTATGACATCACCTTGTATATCCTCGCTGGCCTGCTGGTGCTGGGTTTCATTTGCAACCTGCTGGTTCGCCCGGTGGCCGACAAGTACTTCATGACCGACGCCGAACTGGCTGCCGAACAGGCGCTGGGTCATGACAAGGGCGCTGATGCCACCACTTCCCTGGAGTGGAAAGCCGCAGCCGGCAGCAAGCCATTGGCGATCGCCGCCTGGCTGGTGGTGGGTATTCCGTTGGCGTGGGGTGTGTGGGTGACCCTGCAGAAGACGGCGGTACTGTTCCACTAACACCGCATGAACCTTGTGGGAGCGGGCTCGTGTGGGAGCGGGCTTGCTCGCGAATGGGTTGGATCAGTCAGCGCATGTATTGGCTGACACGCCGCCTTCGCGAGCAAGCCCGCTCCCACACAAAGCAGCTCCCACACTTGTACTGACATGTCTATCCCCGACACTCCATCAGTCTTATCCCCTTCGATGTTTCTGTTTAGCGCCCGCGCCCCTATAATGGCTGCCTTTTTCGCCCAATGATTTTGCGGAGCTGGTGATGGCCGAACGTAAGGCGTCCGTCGAGCGCGACACTCTGGAAACCCAGATCAAAGCCTCGATCAACCTGGATGGCACCGGAAAGGCCCGATTTGATATCGGTGTACCTTTTCTTGAGCACATGCTGGACCAGATCGCCCGTCACGGGCTGATCGACCTGGATATCGTCAGCAAGGGTGACCTGCACATTGACGACCACCACACGGTGGAAGACGTGGGTATCACCCTCGGCCAGGCTTTTGCCAAGGCCATCGGCGACAAAAAAGGCATCCGTCGCTACGGCCACGCCTATGTCCCGCTGGACGAAGCGCTGTCGCGTGTGGTCATCGACTTCTCGGGCCGCCCAGGCCTGCAGATGCACGTGCCGTACACCCGCGCCACCGTGGGCGGCTTCGACGTCGACCTGTTCCAGGAATTTTTCCAGGGTTTCGTCAACCACGCACTGGTCAGCCTGCACATCGACAACCTGCGTGGCACCAACACCCACCACCAGATCGAAACCGTGTTCAAGGCTTTCGGCCGCGCGCTGCGCATGGCGGTGGAGCTGGATGACCGCATGGCCGGGCAAATGCCTTCGACCAAGGGCGTTCTGTAATGCAGACGGTCGCGGTTATCGACTACGGCATGGGTAACCTGCACTCGGTGGCCAAGGCCCTCGAGCACGTAGGCGCCGGCAAGGTGCTGATCACCAGCGATGCCAACGTGATTCGCGAAGCCGACCGGGTAGTGTTCCCGGGCGTCGGCGCGATTCGCGATTGCATGGCCGAGATCCGCCGCCTGGGCTTTGACAGCCTGGTGCGTGAAGTCAGCCAGGACCGCCCGTTTCTCGGGATCTGCGTGGGCATGCAAGCCTTGCTCGACAGCAGTGAAGAGAACGACGGCGTCGACTGCATCGGCCTGTTCCCGGGCCAGGTGAAGTTCTTCGGCAAAGACCTGCATGAAGACGGCGAACACTTGAAAGTCCCGCACATGGGCTGGAACGAAGTGCGCCAGAGCGTCGATCACCCGTTGTGGCACGAAGTGCCGGACATGGCGCGCTTCTACTTCGTGCACAGCTATTACATCGCCGCCGGTAAACCCGGCCAGGTGGTGGGTGGCGGGCACTACGGCGTCGACTTCGCTGCCGCGCTGGCCGAAGGCTCGCGGTTTGCCGTGCAGTTCCACCCGGAGAAGAGCCATACCCATGGCCTGCAATTGCTGCAGAACTTCGCCGCCTGGGACGGGCGCTGGTAAATGGCCAGGAAGCCGAAGCAGCCTATCTTGAACCTCACGCCCGAACAGGAGAGTGAGGCTACCCTCAAGATCAAGCGCTTCATGGAAGACCGCTTCGAACTCAAGCTGGGTTCGTTCGAGGTCGCCGAGATTCTTGAGCTGTTCACCACCGAAGTGGCTCCGCACTATTACAACCGGGCGGTTTTCGACGCGCAGACGCTCCTTAAAGAAAGGTTCGAAAGCATCGAAAGCGACCTGTGGTCGCTTGAGAAACCCTGATTTCCCAAGCATTGCTGAATATCGAATAAGGTTTGCCAGATGCTGATTATCCCCGCTATCGATCTCAAGGACGGCGCCTGCGTACGTCTGCGCCAAGGCCGTATGGAAGACTCCACGGTGTTCTCCGATGACCCGGTGAGCATGGCCGCCAAATGGGTGGAAGGGGGCTGCCGTCGTCTGCATCTGGTGGACTTGAACGGCGCCTTCGAAGGCCAGCCAGTCAACGGTGAAGTGGTCACCGCGATTGCCAAGCGCTACCCGAACCTGCCGATCCAGATCGGTGGCGGTATCCGCTCCCTGGAAACCATCGAGCACTACGTCAAGGCTGGCGTGAGCTACGTGATCATCGGCACCAAGGCGGTGAAAGACCCTGCGTTCGTTGCCGAAGCCTGTCGCGCGTTTCCGGGCAAGGTCATCGTCGGCCTGGATGCCAAAGACGGTTTCGTCGCCACCGATGGCTGGGCTGAAATCAGCACCGTGCAGGTGATCGACCTGGCCAAGCAGTTTGAAGCCGACGGCGTGTCCGCTATCGTTTATACCGATATCGCCAAAGACGGCATGATGCAGGGCTGCAACGTGCCGTTCACCGCTGCGCTGGCTGCGGCCACGAAGATTCCGGTGATCGCTTCCGGCGGTATCCACAACTTGGGCGACATCAAGTCGCTGCTGGACGCCAAGGCCCCCGGCATCATCGGCGCCATCACCGGCCGTGCGATCTACGAAGGTACCCTGGACGTCGCCGAAGCCCAGGCTTACTGCGACGCCTACAACGGCTGAGGACTGACCATGGCGCTGGCCAAACGCATCATCCCTTGCCTGGACGTCGACAACGGTCGCGTGGTCAAGGGCGTCAAGTTCGAGAACATCCGTGATGCCGGCGACCCGGTGGAAATCGCCCGTCGCTACGATGAGCAGGGTGCCGACGAGATTACCTTTCTCGACATCACCGCCAGCGTCGACGGCCGCGACACTACGTTGCATACCGTCGAGCGCATGGCCAGCCAGGTGTTTATCCCACTGACCGTGGGCGGTGGCGTACGCACCGTGCAAGACATCCGCAACCTGCTCAATGCCGGTGCGGACAAGGTCTCGATCAACACGGCTGCGGTGTTCAACCCGGAGTTTGTCGGCGAAGCGGCGCAACACTTCGGCTCGCAATGCATCGTGGTAGCCATCGACGCCAAAAAGGTTTCCGGCCCGGGTGAAACCCCGCGCTGGGAGATCTTCACCCACGGTGGTCGCAAGCCGACCGGCCTGGATGCGGTGGAGTGGGCGATGAAGATGGAAGCCCTGGGCGCTGGCGAAATCCTGCTCACCAGCATGGACCAGGACGGCATGAAAAATGGCTTCGACCTGGGCGTGACCCGCGCCATCAGCGACGCGCTGGGCATTCCGGTAATCGCTTCGGGCGGTGTGGGCAACCTGCAACACCTGGCCGACGGTGTGATCGAAGGCCACGCCAGCGCAGTGCTGGCGGCGAGTATTTTCCACTTTGGCGAATACACCGTTCCCGAGGCCAAGGCCTACATGGCGGCGCGAGGTATCGTCGTTCGCTAAACGTTGCTGGACACCATGGCGGGCGCGCGGCACTCTCTGCGCTTGCCATGGATCCCGGTAGCCTTCATGTTCAAGACCCTGTTGCTCGCCCTCGCCAGTACCTCCCTGCTGTTGGCAGGTTCGGCCCACGCCGAAGAACCGTCTGACGCCTCTCTGGTGTTGCTGACGGAAAATTTCCCGCCCTACAACATGGCCAAGAACGGCAAGAACTTCGCGAAGGAAGAAAACATCGAAGGCATCGCCGTGGACATTGTCCGCGAGACCTTCAAGCGCGCCGGCATTTCCTACAATCTGACCCTGCGTTTTCCGTGGGAGCGAATCTACAAGCTCGCCCTGGAAAAGCCCGGCTACGGCGTATTCGTGATGGCGCGCCTGCCCGATCGCGAAGCGCTGTTCAAATGGGTCGGCCCGATTGGCCCGGATGATTGGGTGTTGCTGGCCAAAGCCGACAGCAAAATCCAGCTGGCCGACCTTGAGCATGCACGCCGTTACAAGATCGGCGCCTATAAAGGCGATGCCATCGCCGAGACCCTGGAAAAGCAGGGCCTCAACCCACTGGTGGTGCTGCGCGACCAGGACAACGCGCAAAAGCTGATGGATGGCCAGATCGACCTGTGGGCCACCGGCGACCCGGCGGGCCGTTACCTGGCACGCCAGGTCGGGGTGACCGGGCTCAAGACCGTGCTGCGATTCAACAGCGCCGAGTTGTACCTGGCGCTGAACAAGAACGTGCCGGATGAACAGGTGGCCAAGCTTCAAAAGGCCCTTGATCAGTTACGGGAAGAGGGTGTTGTCGGTGAAATCATGGGGCGTTATCTCTAGCACGGGTTCGACGGAAGGCTGAGCAAGTGCTTCCTCGACGATCTCGGGTACTTCGGGCGGCGCCGGGGCCGGCAGGTTTTCTTCATCCTCAGGCGCCGCCTCAGATGCTTCGCTGAAGTACACCGTGTCGCCGTTGGTGTAACTCACGGTAGAGGCCAGTTGACTGCCGTCCTGGCGGTACAACGTATACTCGCTGCGTATGACGTAGGCGGCGATGGTCTGGCTTGCCGGCACATACGCCGCCACTTCCAGCGGCATTGAAGCGCCCCAGCCCTTGGCCGATTGCGTGGTATGGGTGAACGACTTGCTCAACTGCGCAGAAAAAATCACCGGTCGGGAAATGGGTGACCACTCATACGCGAGCTGAATGCCCGTCAGCGTTGTGAAGTCTATTGAATGGTCGTCGACCTCGCCCTTGTATGCCGTCCAGTTGAACGTTTTGCCCTGCGGTGTGGTGTTCTGCCCAACGCCTACTGCCAGGTATCGATCGATTCTTTGCAGTCGATACATCGGCGAGTAATGCAGCTGTTCAAACGGCGTCAGGTTGCTGTCCTTTACAGTGAACCATGGCAGTTCGCACACAGTGGCAGACGGCTCCGTTTCCACCGCTGCAAGCGGCGCGGGTGGTGCGGGCAGAGGGCTTTCCTGGAGCGCCAGTTCCATGCGCAAGGCATAAGGCCTGGCACCGAACGAGGGCCGGGTCCATCCGTCCGTCCCGTAAAAGGTGCCGGTGGCGATGTAGGCTGCGCCAGGCTCTACGTCGGGGGTATGAACATCCCATGCGCTGAAGTCAAGATGAGCGCCACTGCCCTTGTCGTTCCATATCGAGTTGCCGATATAGGCGTCGACGGCAAGATCCGCCCTGACACAGCGCACCGCATTCAGTGTCGGTTTGTCATACCCGATACAGCAGACCATGCCCATGGCCACATACCCTTCGGGAGGCACCGGTTTCCATACGGAGAATTCGGAGCGAACTTTCTTGGCGGCGTTTTTCCAGACCAGGTTAAAGCCTACCGGCGCCCGCAGGGCGGTGCCATTGACGGTGTCTGCTTCGCTGACCACGGCGACGAACTTGCGGTTATTGATCGTGCGATAGTCGTTGGCGATCACGTCACCCAACGAAGAGAAACTGTTCAGCGAATCCGCCGTGGTATTGGGGCGCCAAAACGTGGCGGCGTTATCTGCGCCTGAGTCTTTGGCGCTCCAGAGCAGATCAAACTCTGTTGTGAAATTGATCAACAGATCTTTAAAACGGATGGGCTGCATTGTTTATCTTCCCAATTTTATAAAAGTTGCAGGCCTGCACTTGCGTGGCCTGTTTGGCTGCGCTGCAACTATTGAATAAAACGGAAGGGGCAAAGCGGTAGCTATGTAAGGCAGGGTATCAGCGGTAAGTGCCGTCTTTACCATGACCCGCCATGGCGCGATTGCTGCGCAGGCTGATCATCAACTTGATATTGATCCACTCGATGCCCTGGGCCTTGAGCTTGGGCAGCTCGCGCTCCAGCACCGCGAGGGTCTGTGGGTATGGATGGCCGATCATCACCGCCGAACCTTGCTTGTGGGCCAGCGTGATCGCGGTTTGCAACTGGGTAGTGATCGCCGCTTCGGTGCGCTCGTCATCGAGGAATACATCCCGTGAGACGCTGGCCAGGCCAATCTTCTGTGCCTCGGCGGCGGCCACCGTCTTGGCGCTGGTGCGGCTGTCGACAAAGAACTTGTGGCGCCGTTGCAGCTCGCCCATCAGCCAGGCCATGGCCTCTGGCTGCGCGGTCATACGGCTGCCCATATGGTTGTTGATGCCGGCCGCGTAGGGTACGGCGTTGAAGGCCGCGTCCAGGCGCTTGCCCAGCTCCTCGATGGGCAGCTCGGGGTGCCAGGCGAACGGCCCGGTGGCCGGGTCCATGGGCATGTGCAGGATCACGATCTTGCCGGCCTTGTGCGCTTCGCGGGCGAATTCGGCGGCGTGGGGTGTGTCAGGCATGATCGCCGTGGTCACCGGGCCGGGCAGCGCGAGCACACGCCGATCCCGGGGCAGGTTTTGCCCCAGGTCGTCGATGATCAAGGTGAGGTAGGCTTTGTGTGGTTCGCCGGCAGGGGCCGCGTGGGCGACCCCTGCCAGGCTGCACAGCAGGGCAATGATCAGAGCAAAGCGCATATCAACGGCTGCGAGTGATGCTCAGGCCTTTAAGCAGGCTAAGCGCCTGGGCCAGTTGGTAGTCGTCGTCCTGCGGCATCGGCTTGGCTTTGGCGCCGCTGCCGGTCGGTTGGTCGGCGCCGCCGTTGCCATTGCCCAGGTGACCTTGCAGGTCTGCCTCTTTGTAGTACTCGCTGTCGATCTCGTTGGTGATCTTGGCCTTGCGCACTTCGATGTCCGGCACGATGCCCTGGGCCTGGATCGAACGGCCATTCGGCGTGTAGTACAACGCGGTGGTGATCTTTAGCGCGCGATCGTTGTTCAGCGGCAGCACGGTTTGCACCGAGCCTTTACCGAAGCTGGTGGTGCCCATCAGCACGCCGCGTTTCTGGTCCTGCAGGGCACCGGCGACGATTTCCGACGCCGAGGCGCTGCCGCCGTTGATCAGCACGGCCAGCGGCACGTTTTCGCTGAGGTCGTTGCCGGTGGCCGAGAAGCGCAGCTCGGAGTTGGCAATACGGCCCTTGGTGTACACGATCAGGCCTTTGGTGATGAAGTGGTCAACCACTTCCACCGCCGCCTGCAGCACGCCGCCCGGGTTGTTACGCAGGTCGAGCACGATGCCGCTGAGCTTCTTGCCGTTGTCCTTGCGCAGCTTGGCCAGGGCCTTGGCCACTTCGTCGCCGGTCTTGACCTGGAACTGGGTGATGCGGATGTAACCGTAGCCCGACTCCAGCAGCTGGCTCTTCACGCTCTTGACCACGATGGTCGCGCGGGTCAGCGTCACGTCGAACGGGTTGCCACCGTCGCGCACCAGGGTCAGGGTGATTTTCTGGCCGATCTTGCCGCGCATCTTGTCGACGGCTTCGGTCATGGTCTGGCCGCGCGTCGGCTGGCCGTTGATCTTGACGATAAAGTCGCCGGCCTGGATGCCGGCCTTGGACGCCGGGGTGTCATCGATCGGCGAAACCACCTTGATATTGCCGTCTTCGGAGCCGACTTCGATGCCCAGGCCACCGAACTCGCCGCTGGTGCTTTCCTGCAGCTCGGCAAAATCTTCCGGGCCCAGGTAGGCGGAGTGCGGGTCGAGGTTGCTGAGCATGCCCTTGATGGCATTTTCCAGCAGGGTCTTGTCGTCTACGGGTTCGACATACGCTGCCTTGATCCGGTCCATCACCTCGGCAAAGGTGCGCAGCTCGTCCAGCGGCAATGGCGCCTTGGTGGTCGCGGCCGTGGCGGCGGGTACAGCCGGTGCGGCCTGGTCGGCGAAAGCCAGGGGCGCGCCGATCACCAGGGCGATCGTCAGGGCCAGCGAAGTGAGGCGGGACAAATGCAGCATGTCGAACGAACTCCTAATGTAGATGCGGCCCTATCCTTGGGAACGGCACCATTGTGCAGGATCGCTCGGGCGACCCTGCTGACGAATAGCGAAGTACAGCGCCGGGGTGTCCTGGCCACCACTGTTACCCACAGTGGAGATGGATTCACCGGCTTTTACAACATCACCTGCCGACTTGAGTAAAGTCTGATTGTGGCCGTAAAGGCTTAAATAGCCATTACCGTGGTCAAGAATCACCAACAAACCGGCGCCGCGCAGCCAATCGGCAAACACCACGCGCCCACCGTGAACGGCGTGCACCTGGCTGCCGGCGGAGGCGCTGATCATCACCCCGTCCCACTTGGCGCGGGTGTCGTCGCCACGGGTTTCACCGAAGCGTGCCAGTAGTCGACCATCAACTGGCCATGGAAGTTTGCCGCGGGCTGAAGCAAAAGGGCCGCCGAACGACTCGCCGGCGCTGGATACCAGCGGGCCAGGGGCTGCATGCACCGGTTTACGCGGCGCCGGGGCGTCCGTGGTGGCTGCCAGTTCGGCCTCACGCTGGCGCTTTTTTTCGGCTTCCTGCTGGGCGATCAGCGCTTTTTGCCGCGCTTCTTCGGCCTCACGTGCCTGGCGGGCCAGGGTTTCTTCGATGGTCTTGAGCACTTTGGCCAGGTCGGCCTGGTCCTGCTCGCGGGCCTGCAACTTGGCGTCACGGGCCTTTACGTCGTCATTGAGCTTGGCCAGGGCCAGCTGGCGCTCCTTGCGAACCTTGTCGAGCTCGTCGCGCTGGGTGTCGAGGGCGCTCTTCTGGTCCTCCAACTGCGACTGCTGATTGGCTATTTCCTGTTCGACATTGACCAGCTGGCGCAGGGTCTCGTTGAAGCTTTTCAATTGCTCCAGGCGGGCTTTGCTCAGGTAGTCGTAGTAGGTGAGGGTGCGCGCGAATTTCTCCGGGTTCTGCTGGTTGAGCAGCAGCTTGAGGTATTCCTGGCGGCCGCTCTGGTAGGCGGCACGGGCCTGGATCGCGATCAGCCGTTGCTGTTCAACGCGCGCGCTCTGGAGTTTTTTTTTCTCAGCGTCGAGTCGCTCCAGTTCCGACTCGCTCTTCTTTAATTCTTTTTGTAGCTCCTGGACCTGCTTCTCCAGCTTGCCCATCTCGGTTTCCGTGCCGCGCAGGTCTTTTTGCACGCCGGACTTTTCTTCCTGGAGCTTGCCGAGCAGTTTTTTCAGCTCGGTAATGTCCTGACGCGTAGCGTCCAACTGTTGTTGGGTTTGTGCGCGCTCATCGGCAAACGCCGGTTGGAGCAGGCAGACAAGAGCAAGGGTAATCAAGGCGCGAAGCATAGAGGCGGGCGACACCAGGGAAAGGGACGGCCTAGTATGCCCGCCAAGCGCCGCAAAAAAAACGCCCAATTCGGGCTCAGAGGCAAGATAGGTGCCGAGTGGCGATGGTATGGCAAAAAGATATCTACCAAACCCCGAAGATCAAAATGTGGGAGGGGGCTTGCTCTCGATGGCGGCAGGTCAGTCGAATAGATGTCGACTGACCCTCTGCTATCGGGGGCAAGCCCCCTCCCACATTGATTTTCGGTGAGGCTGGAATCACACCAGAATCGAGGTCCCGGTCATTTCCACCGGCTTCTCCAGGCCCATCAGCTTCAGCATGGTTGGTGCCACATCTGCCAGCACGCCGCCTTCGCGCACTTTCAAATCGCGCTTGCCGACGTAGATGAACGGCACCGGTTCGGTAGTGTGGGCGGTGTGGGCCTGGCCGGTGGATTCGTCGGACATCTGCTCGCAGTTGCCGTGGTCGGCGGTGATCAGCGCTTCGCCGCCGACTTTTTCCAGGGCGTCGACGATGCGGCCGACGCACAGGTCCAGGCATTCCACGGCCTTGGTGGCGGCTTCCAGGTTGCCGCTGTGGCCCACCATGTCGCCGTTGGCGTAGTTGACCACGATGACGTCGTAACGCTGGTGTTCGATGGCGTCGACAATTTTATCGGTGACTTCCGGCGCGCTCATTTCCGGCTGCAGGTCGTAGGTGGCGACTTTTGGCGACGGGATCAGGATGCGTTCTTCGCCTGGGAACGGCTCTTCACGGCCGCCGGAGAAGAAGAAAGTCACGTGGGCGTATTTCTCGGTTTCGGCGATACGCAGTTGGGTCTTGCCGTTTTTGGCCAGATAGTCACCCAGCACGTTGTCCAGGCTGCTGGCGGCGAAGGCGGCCGGGGCCGGGATGCTGGCGGCGTATTGGGTGAGGCCCACGTACTGGACCTTTGGCTGGCGCGCGCGCTCGAACTCCTTGAAACCGTCTTCGACAAACACGCGGCTCAACTCGCGGGCGCGGTCGGCGCGGAAGTTCATGAATACCACGGCATCGCCGTCTTCAACCTTCACCGGCTCGCCGATGGTGGTGGCCTTGACGAATTCATCGCTTTCGCCGCGGGCGTAGGCGGCTTCCAGGCCTTCCTGGGCGGTGGCGGCGTTGAATTCGGCCTGGCCATCGACAATCAGGTTGTAGGCCTGGGCTACGCGGTCCCAGCGGTTGTCGCGGTCCATGGCGAAGTAACGGCCGATCAGGCTGGCGATGCGGCCTTTGCCCAGGGCGGCGAAAGTGGCGTCGAGCAGCTCGATGGAGGATTGCGCGCTTTTCGGCGGGGTGTCGCGGCCGTCGAGGAAGGCGTGCAGGTAGATCTTGTCGGCGCCACGCTTGAACGCCAGCTCTGCCATCGCGACCAGGTGGTCCTGGTGGCTGTGTACCCCGCCGTCCGACAGCAGGCCCATGAAGTGCACGGCCTTGCCGGCGGCGACTGCTTTATCTACCGCTGCGCAGATGGTCGGGTTCTCGAAGAACTCGCCATCGCGGATCGATTTGGTCACGCGGGTGAAGTCCTGATAGACCACTCGTCCGGCGCCGAGATTCATGTGGCCAACTTCCGAGTTGCCCATCTGGCCGTCCGGCAGGCCTACGTCCATGCCGGAACCGGAGATCAGGCCATTGGGAACGGTGGCTACCAAGCGGTCGAGTACCGGCTTCTTGGCCGCGTACACCGCGTTGTCGTGGTGGCTTTCACTGTGTCCGAAGCCATCGAGAATTATCAGGACCAAAGGTTTAGGCGTAGTAGTCATAGATCCTCTCGCGGCGGTAATAAAGGAAGACAATTGAAAAGGGAGTGGCAGTTTAAAGCGAAGTTCCGACCACGTCACCGCTTTACGGGGGTTGGCCCCCCCTGACGGCTGTGTATACTTACCGCCATTTTAACGCCCTGGAACCTCCTTGATGGTTGATCACCTGATTGCATTTGCCACTGCCCACTACTTGCTCGTGGGTGCCTTCGTCATCCTGCTGGCGCTGCTGATCGCTCATGAATTGAGCCGCGGTGGCCGCAGCCTGAGCACGTCGGAGCTGACCGCACTGGTCAACAAGGATGAGGCCGTTGTCGTGGATATCCGCCCGGTCAAGGATTTTGCCGCCGGCCATATCGTCGGCGCCCTGAACATTCCGCAGGACAAGCTGATCGCGCGCTTGCCCGAGCTGGAAAAACACAAGGCCAAGACCATCATTCTGGTCGACGCCCAAGGCCAGCACGCCGGCACCCACGCCCGCGAAATGCTCAAGGTCGGTTTTACCGCCGCCAAACTGTCCGGCGGTATCGGCAGCTGGAAGGCCGATAACCTGCCGCTGGTGAAGTGATATGAGCCAGGTTGTCGTGTACTCCAGCGATTGGTGCCCTTACTGCATGCGGGCCAAGGCCTTGCTGGAGAAGAAGGGCGTTGCCTTCGAAGAGATCAAGGTCGACGGCAAACCCCAGGTGCGCGCCGAAATGGCCCAGAAAGCGGGGCGCACGTCCGTGCCGCAGATCTGGATCGGCGCCAAGCACATCGGTGGCTGCGATGACCTGTTCGCCCTGGAGCGCGCCGGTAAACTCGATGCGCTGCTGCTCGTCTGACTCCTAAACCCTAAAAGACCCCAAGATCAAGAAGGATCTGCGATGACTGACCAACAGAACACCGAAGCAGCAGAAGCTCAAGCGCCACAATTCTCGTTGCAGCGGATCTACGTGCGTGACCTGTCGTTCGAAGCGCCGAAAAGCCCGGCCATCTTCCGTCAGGAATGGACCCCAAGCGTTGCGTTGGACCTGAACACCCGTCAAAAGGCGCTGGAAGGCGACTTCCATGAAGTGGTGTTGACCCTGTCGGTTACCGTCAAGAACGGCGAAGAAGTCGCCTTCATTGCTGAAGTGCAACAGGCTGGTATCTTCCTGATCCAGGGCCTGGACGAAGCGTCCATGAGCCACACCCTGGGCGCGTTCTGCCCGAACATCCTGTTCCCGTATGCCCGTGAGACCCTGGACAGCCTGGTGACCCGTGGCTCGTTCCCGGCGCTGATGCTGGCTCCGGTGAACTTCGATGCCCTGTACGCCCAAGAGCTGCAGCGTATGCAACAGGAAGGTTCGTCGACGGTTCAGTAAGTCGATGCGGTAAAAAATGTGGGAGGGGGCTTGCCCCCGATAGCGGTGGATCAGTCATATAGATGTCGACTGACAACCCGCCATCGGGGGCAAGCCCCCTCCCACATTTCGTCTGGTGTGTTATTTGAAACCGAGTTGGCGCCAGCCTTCGTACACGGCAACAGCAACGGTGTTCGACAGGTTCAGGCTGCGACAGCCCTCGCGCATCGGCAAGCGCAGGCGATGGCCGTCGGGCAGGGCGTCGAGCACCTCGGCGGGCAGGCCGCGGCTTTCCGGGCCGAACAGGAAGGCGTCGCCCTCGGCGAAGCTGGCATCATGGAACGGCCGCGACCCCTTGGTGGTGAACGCGAACAGCCGTGGGTGGCCGAGGCTTTCCAGGCAGCTGGCGAGGTCGGCATGGCGCTTGAGCGTGGCGTACTCGTGGTAGTCCAGCCCGGCACGGCGCAGGCGCTTGTCGTCCATGTCGAAGCCCAGGGGCTCGATCAAATGCAGGTGGCAGCCACTGTTGGCGCACAGCCTGATAACGTTGCCGGTATTCGGCGGAATTTCTGGTTGAAAAAGGATGACGTGAAACATGCACGGCTCCGAAGGTAAAGATGCGCTGCATTCTACCCCCGAAGAGGACCCAAGGCCGAAGCTAATGCCGAAGGTCATGGGCTCTTTGGCGATTGTCGGCGTGATGGTGGGCTTGATGATCGGCCGCCTCACCACCCCGGACCCGGTTGAACTGCAGCAGGTAGAGACGGCGGCGGATGCGGTGGTGGTGTGGTTCAACAGCGAACCCAAGCTGCACGGCGAGCATATCGACGGCACCGTAGCGCTGTTGTTCGACGCGCAAGGCAAGGCCGCCAGTGGGCAGCTCAAGGTCAACGAAAAGGACGTGAACTGGCGCGTGCGCAAGACCGATGGCGGCTTGCTGCTGAACCTGGTGGCGGCTCGGCCGTTGCGTGGGGAGTGGAAGGGCGAGGAGGCCGATGGCCGCTGGCGGTTGGAGATCCATCTCCAGGAGCAATAAAAGAGGGAATCCCCGGCCTGCCTGTACCAAGGTCCCCAAAACGGGCTGGGGCTATGGGCGCTGCGCCGCATAAGCCCCGGGTGTAAAGAAGGGAGTTCCCGGCCTGCCTGTACCAGGGCTCCCAAAACGGAGTGAAGCCAGAGGCTGCGATGTTAAAGAGGGAATCCCCGGCCTGCCTGTACCGAGGTTCCCCAAAGCGGTGTGGAGCGCGACGCGGTTCGCATCAAGCACCCCGGGTGTAAAGAGGGGATTCTCGGCCTGCCTGTACCAAGGTCCCCGAAACTGGGTTGTACAGGGGTTATTGCAGGGCGCGTGCCAGAGTGGCCAAGTTGTGCCAAATAATTTCATCAGAAAGCGCAAAGCCCCGGAATACGGGGCTTTGGTGTTTTTGCGATTTAATATTTTGTTAATTGGGCGGGTGTTTCAGGCTTTGGATCAGTGCCCGATGCCGGTTCGTGGTGCATTGAAGCGGTGCACGGTCATGAAACCCTGTGGAGAACCAAATGTGGGAGCGGGCTTGCTCGCGAAGGCGGGGTATCAGTCGATGCATTTATTGACTGACACCCCGCCTTCGCGAGCAAGCCCGCTCCCACATTGGATCTTTGCTTGATCTTAGAGGGTGTTAGCCCTCATCGCCCTCGTCATCATCGCCACCATCCACCTTCATCCCCAGCTCCTTGATCTTGCGGGTCAAGGTGTTGCGGCCCCAGCCCAGCAGCACGGCGGCGTCGCGGCGGCGGCCGGCGGTGTGCTTCAGGGCGGTTTCGATCATGATCCGCTCGAACGCCGGCACGGCGCTGTCCAGCAGGTTCGACTGGCCGCGTGCCAACGCCTGATCGGCCCATTGGCGCAGGGCCTGCTCCCAGTTGGTTACCGGTGCTGAATCCTGCGGCAGGCTGAGCAGCTCCGGTGGCAGGTCGCTGATATGCACCTCGCGCCCGGACGCCATCACGGTGATCCAGCGGCAGGTGTTCTCCAGCTGGCGCACGTTGCCGGGCCATGGCAGGTTCTTCAGGTATTCCTCGGTCTCGCTTTTCAGCAGCTTGGGCTCTACAGCCAGCTCCTGGGCGGCCCGGCTGAGGAAATGGCGGGCGAGGGTCGGGATATCTTCGCGGCGGTCCGACATACGCGGGATGTGGATGCGGATCACGTTGAGGCGGTGGAACAAGTCCTCACGGAACTTGCCCGCGTGCACCAGGGTTTCGAGGTTCTGGTGGGTGGCCGCGATGATGCGCACATCAACCTTGACCGGGGTGTGCCCGCCGACGCGGTAGAACTCGCCGTCGGCCAGTACGCGCAGCAAGCGGGTCTGGGTGTCGGCTGGCATGTCGCCGATTTCGTCGAGGAACAGCGTGCCGCCGTCAGCCTGTTCAAAACGCCCGCGACGCAGGTTGGCCGCGCCGGTGAAGGCGCCTTTCTCATGGCCGAACAGCTCGGATTCCATCAAGTCTTTCGGAATCGCCGCCATGTTCAACGCAATGAACGGCGAAGCCGCCCGTGGGCTGTGACGGTGCAGGGCGTGGGCGACCAGCTCTTTACCGGTACCCGACTCGCCGTTGATCAGCACGGTAATGTTGGAGTGGCTCAAGCGCCCGATGGCGCGAAACACTTCCTGCATCGCCGGCGCTTCGCCGATGATTTCCGGGGTGCGGGTCAGGGCCGGTGGGGCTTCCTGGTTCTGTTGTTCCTGGGCGTGCTGGTTGGCGCGTTTTACCAGCGCCACCGCCTCGTCCACGTCGAACGGCTTGGGCAGGTATTCAAAGGCGCCGCCCTGGTAGGACGCGACAGCGCTGTCCAGGTCCGAGTGCGCGGTCATGATGATCACCGGCAGGCGCGGGTGCTGCTCACGGATACGCGCCAACAGGTCCAGGCCACTGGCGCCGGGCATGCGGATGTCGGAGATGATCACGTCGGGCTGCTGGCGGGCCAGGCGGCTCATCACCCCGTCGGCGCTGTCGAAGCTCTGGGTGGTCATGCCTTCCTGTTGCAAGGCTTTCTCGAGGACCCAGCGGATAGAACGGTCGTCATCGACGATCCAGACAGTTTCACTACGGCTCATGTCGATGGGGCTCCTTGTTCCAGAGGCAGAAAGATCGAGAACGTGGTGTGGCCGGGATGGCTCTCACATTCGATCAGACCCTGGTGCTGGCTGATGATGTTCTGGGTTATGGCCAGGCCCAGCCCGGTACCGTCCGGGCGGCCACTGACCATGGGAAAGAAGATGGTTTCCTGGAGTTCCGCAGGAATGCCCGGGCCGTTGTCGATGATCTCGACCTTGGTGACCAGGCGATGGCGTATGTGACCGATGGTGAACTGGCGCAAGGCGCGGGTGCGCAGGCTGATGCGGCCCAGGCGCAGCTCGTTCTGGCTGCTGATGGCCTGCATGGCGTTGCGCACGATATTGAGCACCGCCTGGATCATCTGTTCGCGATCGATCAATACGTCGGGAATGCTCGGGTCGTAGTCGCGCACCAAGGTGATGCAGCCCTGGCTTTCGGCTTCGACCAACTGGCACACGCGCTCCAGCACCTCGTGCACGTTGGTCATCGCCAGGGACGGCAACTTGTTGGAGCCGAGCATGCGGTCCACCAGGTTGCGCAGGCGGTCGGCCTCTTCAATGATGACGTTGGTGTAGTCCTTGAGATGCTCGTCCGGCAGCTCGCGGGCCAGCAGCTGCGCTGCGCCGCGAATGCCGCCCAGCGGGTTCTTGATCTCATGGGCAAGGCCGCGCACCAGCATCTTGCTGGTTTCCTGCTTGGACAGCTGCGCTTCTTCTTTAGTGATGCGCAGTAGCCGGTCGCGCGGGTGCACTTCGAGCAGCAGCAAGGTGGTGCCATTGCTCAAGATGGGGGTCACGGCGTAGTCGACGGTCAGCGTCTGGCCTGTCAGGGCCGTGAGCATTGCCTCGCGCTTGGTGAACGGGTGTGCCTGTTCTACGGCCTGGCGCAGCGAGCTCAGGGCTTCAGCCGACTCGGTGAACAGCTCGCTGATGAACTGCCCATGGCTGCGCTGGCCGCTGATGGCCAGGAGCATCTCTGCCGCCGGGTTCATGTACTCAAGGCGCAGGTCGTCATTGAGCAGGATGGTCGCGGTGGTCAGGTTGTCGAGTAGCAAACGGTGCAGTGCATCGCTGATGGTCATCAGGACCTCTTTTGGAGCAAGGCGTGGGCTTGAGGCACACGCTGATACAAGGAAAATGCAAAAACCAAACCAAGGCTCCGAAAAGAAGCGCTGAACCCCTGAAATAAGGGTTTAAGGCTCGAAACTGTGGCGTTCTGCCAGCTTACTCGAGAAGTTTCGAACCAAAATGGGCTGGACAGGTGGGAAGGGTGCAACGTATCGCACCAATATAGTGCGAATTTGGCCGGCCTGTTCAGGAAAGCTCAAAGGCTTTCCTGCAGTGGCTAGGTGAGGGAGGTTGCTGGCGTTTAGCTGCGTGGGTTCAGGAGGGTTTTTTGGGTGTGGTTTTTCGATTGTTGAGGCAGGGCGTGATCACCTCGCGCAAGCCGCTGTTGCGGTGGGGCAGTACGAAGTCGGCGGTCAGTGGCGCGTCGCCGGGGATGGCTGAGGGTAATTTGATCTTGATGATTTTGCCGCCCATGTCGTCGCTGATCCATTCGCGCAGCTCCTGGCGATTGGCAGGCATTGTGAATTTGAACAGCACGCCGTGTTGCTGCGTGGGTTCGGCACTGTAATAGCCGTTTACGCGGTAGGTATGGGTGGGCAATGCGCCAGTTGTGAGGCTTAGCGGGCCGGTCGACCTGGCGTCCGGGCCTTCATAGATATTGGGGTTGAAGCGCAGCTCATCGGTGTGGGTGTAAAGCGAGATGATTGGGCGTAACGGCGAGCGATAACAGGCGACATGCAGGAACGCAATGCTGGTCTCGTCAGCGTGGGCGGCGAAGCCAGCGATTCGGGCGCTGATAAGCGTGCTTGTTGGGGTGGGTGCCTCCACTGTCCAGGCATTCGGCATGATGGCAGTGGCTGAAGGTGCCGGGATGGCCTGTGCTCCGCTCAGCGGGCCGAGCAGAAGCGTCAGCGAATATAGGGTCTTGCGGGTCGGATTCATCAAGGGTTACGTCGACGGATGGCGGCTGGACGCTGCATCGTAGGGGGGCGGCTACTTGGGATGTATCAGACATTTCCGCGGTTTAACCAGAAAGCATAAAAGCCCCTTGAGTGGTGCAGGCCCCAGCCAGTCAAGGGGTGTGGATGCACAGTTCGGCGGTGGCGCGCGTCATTGCGATTTGGGTCAATGGGTCGTAGCGCGGGTCGTGCACGGCCTGGGCTAGCCATTGTGGACACTGCGGGTGGTTACGTTCCGGGCTGAAGTCCGCCAGTTGTTGCAGCAGGCGTTTTTGCAGTTGGTCCAGTTGGGGGCGGATCTTGCCGACCAGGTCGGGGCGCGGGGTATCGGGAGCCTTGCCTTGAAGCTGCCAGTCGGACAGATGGGTGTATTGCACCAACTTGTTCGCTTCTATCTGGGCAGAGAAAAACTGCTCTGCCGCATCGGGCGCCACTTTATAGTCGGGCGCTTGGGCTCTTACGCTGGCGATCACGTCGCGTTCCCTTGGGCGGTCTTCCACGGCTTTGTGGCTGTCCCATTTGCTCAGGGCCACTTGGTCAGCGATGGCCAGGCGTTCGGCGATGCTGTTGAGTAAGGGGGCTAGAGTGGTGGGCGCAGCGCTGGCACTGGCACTGATGAAGAGCAGGGCGAACAAAAGGCTATGTTTCAACGGCGATCTCCTTGTGGGAGGGGGTTGCCCCCTCCCACATTTTTGATTGGGTTTGCAGGTTTGGGGCTGCGTCAGTCTGAGGCTACCTTACCTTGCGTGGTTGTATGCAGGTATGCCTGAACCCCAGGCAAAAAAAAGACCTCCCGAAGGAGGTCTTTTTTCGTCACGCTGCTTTAAGAGCCAGCGCTACTGGATCAGCAGCTGTAGTACAGCTCGTATTCCAGTGGGTGTACGAAGGTGCGAACCTTGATTTCTTCTTCGCTTTTCAGGCCGATGTAAGCGTCGATGAAGTCGTCGCTGAACACGCCGCCTTTGGTCAGGAACGCACGGCCCTTGTCCAGCTCTTCCAGGGCTTCTTTCAGGCTGCCGCACACTTGTGGGATCTCTTTGGCCTCTTCAGGCGGCAGGTCGTACAAGTTTTTGTCGGCGGCGTCGCCAGGGTGGATCTTGTTCTGGATGCCGTCCAGGCCAGCCATTACCAGGGCCGCGAAGGCCAGGTATGGGTTGGCTGCTGGATCCGGGAAGCGAGCTTCGATACGGCGAGCGCGTGGGCTGGACACGTAAGGAATACGGATCGAGGCGGAACGGTTACGGGCCGAGTAGGCCAGCATTACCGGTGCTTCGAAACCTGGGACCAGACGCTTGTAGGAGTTGGTCGACGGGTTGGTGAAGCCGTTCAGGGCCTTACCGTGCTTGATGATACCGCCGATGAAGTACAGGGCAGTGTCGGACAGGCCGGCATAACCTTCGCCAGCGAAGGTGTTCTTGCCATCTTTGGCGATGGACAGGTGAACGTGCATACCCGAACCGTTATCGCCGTACAGAGGCTTAGGCATGAAGGTAGCGGTACGGCCGTAGGCAACGGCAGTGTTGTGTACGCAGTACTTCAGGGTCTGAACTTCGTCAGCCTTGGCCACCAGGGTGTTGAACTTCACACCGATTTCGTTCTGGCCGGCAGTGGCCACTTCGTGGTGGTGCACTTCGATGACCAGGCCCATGTCTTCCATGGCGTTGCACATGGAGGTACGGATTTCGTGGTCATGGTCGAACGGCGGAACTGGGAAGTAGCCACCTTTGATACCTGGACGGTGGCCATGGTTGCCGCCTTCCACGTCCTGGTCGGACATCCACGAACCTTGTTCGGAGTAGATCTTGAACATGGAGCCGGAGATGTCGGATTTGAACTTCACTTGGTCAAAGATGAAGAATTCTGGCTCCGGGCCTACGAATACGGTGTCACCGATACCGGTGGACTTCAGGTATTCCTCGGCACGCTTGGCGATCGCACGTGGGTCGCGGTCGTAGCCTTGCATGGTCGAAGGCTCGATCACGTCGCACACCAGGATCAGGGTGGCTTCTTCGGTGAACGGGTCCAGCACGGCAGTGCTGTCGTCCGGCATCAGGATCATGTCGGAGGCTTCGATGCCTTTCCAGCCAGCGATGGAGGAGCCGTCGAACATTTTGCCTTCTTCGAAGAAAGCATCATCCAGCGCGTCGCGAGCCGGCATGGTCACGTGGTGCTGAGTGCCTTTGGTGTCCGTGAAGCGCAGATCAATCCATTTAACGTCATGATCTTTGATGAGTTGAACCGACTTCGACATAGTGTCCTCCGGGTGGCTTCGGGCTGGGGTAGTGGAGTTAGCCCTTAGAATGTGGGTGATGCCGGCGCGGATAGTCCGCCATGGCAACCTGCCTCACAAGAGAGCAAATTGCATGCCAGTGCGCCAACATGGGTTTTCTGCTCCAAAAACGCCCCTATAAAGGTGCATTGCGACAAATGCCTGAAAATAGCGCACCGCAATGTGGCGCCAACTGTCGAAAATGCACTGCTTTAGTGCGCATCGAGGTCTGTGCATATTAACTGGTTAAACCTTGAGCGATTTCCGCTATAATCCGCGCCCCCCTTTTTCAGCAGGCCCGGCGCGCGCTGTTTCCATGAAATTAATCGTTAAAGTCTTCCCCGAGATCACCATCAAAAGCCGACCGGTACGGACGCGTTTCATCCGTCAGTTGGCCAAGAACATCCGTGCCGTGCTCCGTGACCTGGACCCGGCTGTGGTGGTGAATGGCGTGTGGGACAACCTCGAGCTGGAAACCCGCATCACCGACGCCAAAGCCTTGAAGGACATGACCGAGCGCCTCAGCTGCATGCCGGGCATCGCGCATTTCCTGCAGGTGGATGAGTACCCGCTGGGCGACTTCGACGACATCACCGAGAAGTGCAAACAGCACTACGGCAGCGAACTCGAGGGCAAGATTTTTTCGGTGCGCTGCAAGCGTGCCGGCAAGCACACGTTCAGCTCCATGGACGTCGAGAAATACGTCGGCAGCAAGCTGCGTCGCGAGTGCGGCGCCGCCGGAATTTCCCTGAAAGCGCCGCAAATTGAAGTGCGCATGGAAATTCGCGACCAACGGTTGTTTGTGATCCACAGCCAGCACAACAGCATCGGCGGCTACCCGCTGGGCGCCCTGGAACAGACCCTGGTACTCATGTCCGGCGGTTTCGATTCCACCGTGGCGGCCTACCAGATCATGCGTCGCGGCCTGATGAGCCACTTCTGCTTCTTTAACCTGGGTGGGCGTGCACACGAATTGGGCGTGATGGAAGTTGCGCACTTTATCTGGAAGAAGTACGGCAGCTCCCAGCGCGTGCTATTTGTGAGCGTACCGTTCGAGGAAGTGTTGGGCGAAATTCTCGGCAAAGTCGATAACAGTCATATGGGCGTAGTATTGAAGCGTATGATGTTGCGCGCTGCGTCCCGAATCGCCGATCAATTGCAGATCGACGCGCTGGTGACCGGTGAAGCGATCTCCCAGGTATCGAGCCAGACGCTGCCGAACCTGTCGCTGATTGATTGCGTCACCGAAAAGCTGGTCTTGCGCCCGCTGATCGCCAGCCACAAACAGGACATCATCGACCTGGCAGAAGAAATCGGCACCGCCGACTTTGCCAAGCACATGCCTGAATACTGCGGGGTCATTTCGGTGAACCCCAAGACCCACGCCAAGCGCAACCGCGTGGAATATGAAGAACAACAGTTTGATATGGCGATTCTGGAGCGTGCGCTCGAGAACGCCAAGCTGGTCCCGATCGATCGCGTAATCGACGAATTGGGCCAGGATGTGCAGATCGAAGAAGTCAGCGAAGCCCTGGCCGGCCAGATCGTCGTCGACATCCGTCACCCGGATGCCGCCGAAGATGAGCCGCTGGAAATCGCTGGCATCGACGTGCAAACGCTGCCGTTCTACGCACTGAACGCGCGTTTCAAGGAACTGGATAACAGCCGTCAGTACCTGCTGTATTGCGACAAAGGCGTGATGAGTCGCCTGCATGCCCACCATTTGCTCAGTGAGGGGCATGCCAATGTGCGCGTTTATCGACCGAGCTAAGAGCCCGGGGCTGTTTGCCTGTGGCCTGCGTCACCGGCCCCCCGACTCTGCCGTCAAGCTGTAACGGCAAGGCCTGACTCTACTGTTAATCGCTGCCACGACCTGTCAGCACACCGAATCCTCTGATCGAGATACACAAGTGATCGAAAATCTACGTAACATCGCCATCATTGCTCACGTTGACCATGGTAAAACCACCCTGGTAGACAAACTCCTGCGTCAATCCGGCACCCTGGAGCGCAACGAGCTCAACGACGAGCGCGTGATGGACTCCAACGACCAGGAAAAAGAGCGCGGTATTACCATCCTGGCTAAAAACACCGCTATCAACTGGAACGGCTACCACATCAACATCGTGGACACCCCGGGCCACGCCGACTTCGGCGGCGAAGTAGAACGCGTAATGTCGATGGTTGACTCCGTTCTGCTGCTGGTTGATGCCCAGGACGGCCCTATGCCGCAAACCCGTTTCGTGACCAAGAAGGCTTTCGAAGCCGGCCTGCGTCCGATCGTGTGCATCAACAAGGTTGACCGTCCAGGCGCGCGTCCGGACTGGGTTCTGGACCAGATCTTCGACCTGTTCGACAACCTGGGTGCTACCGAAGAACAGCTGGACTTCAAAGTCGTCTACGCCTCGGCCCTGAACGGCATTGCCGGTCTGGAACACACCGACATGGCTGAAGACATGACCCCGCTGTACCAGTCGATCGTCGACAACGTACCAGCGCCAAAAGTTGACCGTGACGGCCCGTTCCAGATGCAAATCTCGGCACTGGACTACAACAGCTTCCTGGGTGTTATCGGTGTTGGCCGTATCGCTCGTGGTAGCGTCAAGCCGAACACTCCAGTCGTGGCCATTGGCGCCGACGGCAAGAAGCGTAACGGTCGTATCCTGAAGCTGATGGGTCACCACGGCCTGCACCGCATCGACGTTGAAGAAGCTTTCGCCGGCGACATCGTGTGCGTGAGCGGTATGGACTCCCTGTTCATCTCCGACACCCTGTGCCAGCCGGACAACGTTGAGGCGATGAAGCCTCTGACCGTTGACGAGCCAACCGTTTCCATGACCTTCCAGGTAAACGACTCGCCTTTCTGCGGTAAAGAAGGCAAGTTCGTGACTTCCCGTAACATCAAGGAACGTCTGGACAAAGAGCTGCTGTACAACGTTGCACTGCGCGTTGAAGAAGGCGACTCGGCTGACAAATTCAAGGTTTCCGGCCGTGGTGAGCTGCACCTCTCGGTACTGATCGAAACCATGCGTCGCGAAGGCTTCGAAATGGGCGTTGGTCGTCCAGAAGTGATCATCCGTCAGGTTGACGGCGTGAAGCAGGAACCGTTCGAAAACGTCACCATCGACACCCCTGAAGAATCCCAGGGCAAGGTCATGGAAGAGATGGGCCTGCGTAAGGGCGACCTGACCAACATGGTGCCGGATGGCAAAGGCCGTGTGCGTCTGGAATACAACATCCCTGCTCGTGGTCTGATCGGTTTCCGTAACCAGTTCCTGACCCTGACCAACGGTGCTGGCATCCTGACCTCGATCTTCGATCGCTACGACACCATGAAGTCCGGCGACATGTCCGGCCGTCAGAACGGTGTTCTGGTATCGGTAGAAACCGGCAAGGCACTGACCTACTCCCTGGAAACCCTCCAGGCGCGTGGCAAGCTGTTCGTTGAACACGGTCAAGAGATCTACAACGGTCAGATCGTTGGTCTGAACAGCCGTGACAACGACATGGGCGTCAACCCAACCAAAGGCAAGAAGCTCGACAACATGCGTGCTTCGGGTAAAGACGAAACCATCGCTCTGGTCCCACCTGTTCGCTTCACTCTGGAACAGGCCCTGGAATTCATCCAGGACGACGAGCTGTGCGAAGTTACGCCTAAGTCGATCCGCCTGCGTAAGAAGATCCTGGACGAAGGCGAGCGTACCCGCGCTGCCAAGAAAGCCAAGAACTGAGTTAACTCAGGCTGAATGAAAAACGCCCCCGGTCGAAAGGCCGGGGGCGTTTTTTTGTGCCTGTAGTTTTTGTGGTGGCTGTACCGGCCCTATCGGGGGCAAGCCCCCTCCCACAGGGGAATGCATTTCAAAGGTGGGAGGGGGCTTGCCCCCGATGGGGCCCTTGGGAGCCCCACAAAACCCTGATCAGAACTTATCGAGGGTCTTGAACTTGGTCTCGCGCACCACTTCCTTCGGCTTATATGCGCAATACCCCGGGCGCGGCCCGATTTTCGGGTGGTTGCGGCAGGTATCCGGGCGCTTGTCATAAATAGTGCAGAAGCGCGTCTTACGATCCAGGTACAGGCAGTCGTTGTTGCTCATGCGCTGCAGGGTAAAGATCTCGGATTTATTGTTGTAGCGCTCGACGATGCCTTCCTTCTGCAAGCGCTTGGCGATGTTCTTCGGCGGGTCGCCACGCTCGAACTCATCGACGATGCCAATGCGGATCAGGTCCTTGATCTTCACCTCGACCGGCAGCGTGCAGCAGCTGGACACGCAGCCGCCGCACATGTGGGCGGAATATTTCTGCCAGGTCTCTAAACGGTCGAGTTCCGCGGCGGCGATCAGTTGAGGCTTCATCAGGGTTCCAAGGTGGGGCTGTATCCGGGCGCGCGATCATACCGGGATTGGTGGTTTTTTGAACAATATTTTCAGAATTTCAGCGTGAACGGTGCGCCTGGCAAAAGCAGGCACGGCCAATGCATCAAAACCCGGCAAAAGTTCATGGGTTAAAAATGCGTTAAAAAAGTGCCGAACCAGAGCGGTCACCGTTTGTCAGACCGTCTAGGCTCTAGCAACTCCTTCTATCTCGCCCGAGGTCGCATCTGATGTCTCAGGAACCACTTGCACGAGAAGCAGAGGTAGCCGCATTCCGCGATGCTGTCTTGACCAAACTCACCTATGCGGTGGGCAAGGACCCGGATCACGCCTTCGACCATGACTGGTTTGAAGCGATTGCCCTGGCCGCCCGCGACCAGATGGTCGATCACTGGATGGACCACACGCGGCGTATTTACCGCAAAGGCCAGAAGCGGGTCTATTACCTTTCCCTGGAATTCCTCATTGGCCGCTTGCTCTACGACAGCCTGAGCAACCTCGGGGTGCTCGAAATTGCCCGCGAAGCCTTGTCCGAACTGGGCGTGGACCTCGAACGCATCCGCCTGCTGGAGCCCGACGCGGCGCTCGGCAACGGTGGCCTGGGGCGCCTGGCGGCGTGCTTCATGGAAAGCATGTCGACCTTGGGCATCGCCGGCCATGGGTATGGCATCCGTTATGAACACGGCCTGTTCCGCCAGGCGATTGTCGATGGCTGGCAGCAGGAACAGACCGAGCGTTGGCTGGATTTCGGTAACCCGTGGGAGTTCGAGCGCGCAGAGGTGATCTACCCGATTGGCTTTGGCGGCAGCGTCGAGACCCTGCCGGATGCCTCCGGCAAGCTGATCCAGGTGTGGACGCCGAATGAAACCGTGCGCGCCGTTGCCTATGACACCCCGGTAGTCGGCTGGCGTGGTGCCAGCGTCAACACCTTGCGCCTGTGGCGTGCACGCGCCGTGGAAGACCTGCACCTGGAGCGCTTCAACGCTGGTGACCACTTGGGCGCCGTGGCCGAAGTGGCCCGCGCCGAAAGCATCTCCCGAGTGCTTTACCCGGCCGACAGCACCGAAGCAGGGCAGGAACTGCGCCTGCGCCAGGAATACTTCTTCGTCTCCGCCTCCCTGCAAGACCTGCTGCGCCGCCACAAGAACATGCACGGCTCGGTACTGAGCCTGGGCGAGCACGCGGCGATCCAGCTCAATGACACCCACCCGTCCATCGCCGTGGCCGAATTGATGCGCCAGTTGGTGGATTTGCACGACATCCCGTGGGAAGCCGCGTGGGACGTGACGGTTGAAACCCTTTCCTACACCAACCACACCTTGTTGCCCGAGGCGTTGGAGACCTGGCCTGTAGGTTTGATGGAACGCATGCTGCCGCGGCACATGCAGATCATCTACCTGATCAACGCCCAGCACATCGACTCGCTGCGCGCCAAGGGCATTCACGATTTCGACGTATTGCGCGCCGTGTCGTTGATCGAAGAAGACAACGGCCGCCGCGTGCGCATGGGCAACCTGGCGTTCCTCGGTTCCCATAGCGTCAACGGCGTGTCCGGCCTGCATACCCAATTGATGCGCAGCACAGTGTTCTCCGAACTGCACAAGCTCTATCCGGAGCGCATCAACAACAAAACCAACGGTATTACCTTCCGCCGCTGGCTGTACCAGGCCAACCCCAAGCTCACCGAGATGCTGGTGGATGCCCTGGGGCCGGACATTCTCGACACCATGGAAACCCGCCTCACCGAGCTGGAAACCTTCGCCGAGAAGCAGGCGTTCCGCAAAGCCTTCTCTGAGCAGCGCCTGCACAGCAAGCGTGCGCTGGCCGAGATCATCCATGAGCGCCTGGGCATTTCGGTGAACCCGGCGGCGATGTTCGATGTGCAGGTCAAACGGATTCACGAATACAAGCGCCAACTGCTCAACCTGCTGCACACCGTGGCGCTGTACCAGGCGATCCGTGCCGAGCCGGGCACCGACTGGGTGCCGCGGGTGAAGATCTTCTCCGGCAAGGCTGCGGCCAGTTATCACCAGGCCAAGCTGATCATCAAGCTGACCAACGACATCGCGCGCACCGTCAACAACGACCCGACCGTGCGCGGTTTGCTCAAGGTGGTGTTCCTGCCCAACTACAACGTGAGCCTGGCGGAAAGCATCATCCCAGCGGCGGACTTGTCGGAGCAGATCTCTACCGCAGGCTTTGAGGCGTCGGGCACCAGTAACATGAAGTTCGGCCTCAACGGCGCGCTGACCATCGGCACCATGGACGGCGCCAACGTGGAGATGCATGAGCGCGTCGGTGCCGACCACATGTTTATCTTCGGCCTCAGCGCGCAGCAGGTGGAAGCCCGCAAGCACGCTGGCGAATTCAACGCCGGGCCGGACATCGCCGCCTCCCATCGCCTCAACGATGTGCTGCAAGCGATTCGCGGCGGGGTGTTCTCGCCGGATGATCCGGGCCGTTATGTGGGCCTGATTGACGGCTTGATCGACTACGACCGCTTCCTGGTGTGTGCTGACTTCGACTCCTACTGGGACGCGCAGGCGCGGGTCGAAGCGCATTGGCATGACTCCAAGGCCTGGTGGCGCTCGGCGGTGCTGAACACGGCGCGGATGGGTTGGTTCAGCTCGGACCGCACGATCCGCGAGTACGCGACGGAGATCTGGAAAGCATTGGATTAAGCACCACAAATCCAAATGTGGGAGCGGGCTTGCTCGCGAATGCGGAGTGTCAGTTAACAAATATGTCGACTGGCACACCGCATTCGCGAGCAAGCCCGCTCCCACATTGATTGCGCGTCGATATACTAGGCCTCGGTTCGTCTAGGGAATATCGACCATGCAATGGATTTTCATGCTGATTGGCCTGGTGCTCGGCTGGACGCTCGATGAGTCGTTCAGTGACGCGGGTATCGGTGCGCTGTTGGGCTTGGGCATTGGCCAGGCGATTCGCCTGTCAAAGCTGGCGACTCAGGCGGACCAACAGGCGCGTCAGTTGGAAACCACGCAGAAGGCGTTGATTGCGCTGGGTGATCGTCTGCGGCAGCTGGAAGTGCCCACGCCGCCGAGCACTACTGTCGTTGAAGCCCCAATCCCTGAACCCACACCTGTTGCCAAGGCGCCCGAGCTGGTTTGGGAGCTGCCTGCCGAATTAACGCCGGTTGCCATCGTTGCCGAACCAAGCCAGCCGCTGCCGGCTGATGTATGGGCGCCCGCCCCGATACCAGAACCCAAAGAACCTGCGATCCCCCGTGGCCCCAACTTGATCGAGCGCGCCATCAGTGGCGCGCGCAATTGGTTGTTCGGCGGCAACACCGTGCTGCGTGTCGGCGTGGTGCTGTTGTTCCTCGGCCTGGCGTTCCTGTTGCGTTATGCCACCGAAGGCATGGTGGTGCCAATCGAATTGCGTTACGCCGGGGTGGCCGCTGCCGCATTGGGCCTGCTGGGGTTGGGCTGGTGGCTGCGGCTGCGCAACAGCAACTATGGTCTGATGCTGCAAGGCACCGGGATCGCGGTGTTGTACCTCACGGTGTTTGCTGCGATGCGCCTGCACCCGTTGATCGATCCTGGTGCGGCCCTGGGCTTGCTGGTGGCGGTCACGGTGTTTTCGGCGATCCTGGCGATTACCCAGGATGCGCTCGGGCTGGCCTGTGCAGCGGCGCTCGGCGGTTTTGCGGCGCCGATCCTCACGTCCACCGGCGCCGGCAACCATGTGGCGCTGTTCAGTTACTTTGCCTTGCTTAACGCGGGCATTCTCGCCATCGCCTGGTTCAAGGCCTGGCGCCTGCTCAACCTGATCGGGTTTGTCGGCACCTTTGGGATCGGGTTTGCCTGGGGTATGCGCTCGTATACGCCTGAATTGCTGTGGAGCACCGAGCCGTTCCTGATCGTGTTTTTCCTGATGTACCTGGCCATCGGCCTGTTGTTCGCACGGCGCAAACTGTTGGAGATGGGCGACGCGCCCGCGGGCCGTGAGGCACTGCTGCGATGGTCGGCGGCCAAGGGCGATTACGTCGACGGCAGCATGCTCTTCGGCCCGCCACTGGTGGGCTTTGGCTTGCAGTTCGCACTGGTGCAGCACCTGGAGTTCGCCGCTGCGTTCAGCGCGTTGGGCCTGGGGATTATCTACATGGGCCTGGCCCGCGTGCTCAGTGGCGGGCGCGCTTTGCTGCTGGCAGAAACCTGCCTGGCACTGGGCGTGATTTTTGCCAGCCTGGCGATTCCTTTGGGCCTGGATGCGCGCTGGACCGCTGCCGCGTGGGCGGTAGAGGGCGCGGGCATCTTCTGGCTCGGCCTGCGCCAGCAGCGCCCATTGGCGCGCGCGTTTGGCCTGTTATTGCAGCTAGGTTCGGCGTTGGCGTTCCTCAGTGAATTGCGTGTCGGCGAACTCAGCTTGCTCGATGGCGCGCCGTTGGGCGCTTTGTTGCTTGGTGCGGCGTTGCTGTTCAGCTTCGACCAGTTGCGCAAGGCCCCCGCCGAGCAGGCGTCGAGTTGGGAGCGCAAAGGCCTGCCGGTGCTGGCGAGCCTGGGACTGAGCTGTGTGTACCTGCTGGCGCCGCTGTTGCTGCTGACCCAAGGCACGGCCATCAGTTGGGCTATCGCCGGCCTGGTGACGCTGTTTGTCGGCTTGCGCATTGGCTCGCGCACCTTCCTGTTCAGCGCTTTCGCCGTGCAGCTGTTGGGCGGCGCGTTGTTCCTGCTGCGCTTACAGGGCGGTGACGGTGCGGCGGTGTTCAATGCTGGCTGGAGCGGGTTGCTGACCGCCTCGTTGATCGGCCTGGCCCTGGTCGGCGGCATGCTGCTGGCGGCACGCGACGATATGGTGCGCGGCGACGTGCGCCTGCTGCGTGGGCTGTCGGTGGTACTGCTGGCCGGGCTGATGCTGATCAACCTCGCGGTGCTGTTCGTGCTGCCGTGGGAAAGCGCCAGCGGCGTGTGGGCGGCCAGTGGTCTGTTGATCATCTGGTTGAGCCTGTACCTGCAGCAGCGCGTCAGTTTTGTGTTCGGGTTGCTGCTGCAAGTGGTCGGCGGCGCCTCGTTCCTGCTGGCGGTGCCGCAGCTGCTGGGGCCGCTGACCGGCGAGGGCTTGCGCCCACTGGCCCACAGCGGGTTCTGGACGCCGATGGTGTTGGGCCTGGCCGCCCTGGTCGGCGCCTGGCGCTTGCAGCGTGAACCGCAGGCGCCGGTGTTTACCGTGTTGAAACTGCAGCGCCTGTCCGATGTGCTGTTGGTGTGGGGCGCAGGCTGGTGGACGTTGGCCCTGGCGGGTGAAGTGTTGCGCTTTATCCCGAAAGAGCTGCTGGGCGCGTGCCTGCTGGGGCTTGCGGCGGTGAGCGTCGCGATCTGGGCGCTGCTCGCGGTGCGGCTGCGCTGGGCCTCGCTGGGTGTGCTGTGCACCTTGTTGATGCCGGCGGCGGGCGTGGGGTTGCTGGTGTCTGCCAGCGACTATTACCACCCGGCGGCGAACTACGGCTGGCTGGCCTGGCTGGCGGTGTTTGTGGTGCATTTCATCTCGCTGCGGCGCTTGGCGAGCGTGGTTCCGCGCACGGCGCTGAGCATCGCCCACGTGCTCGGCTGCTGGATGTTGATCGGCATGCTGGCGCTGGAGTTGCGCTACGGCCTGCTGCGCTTGTCAGCCGAATACAACGCCTGGCGCTGGCTGGGTTGGGCGATTCTGCCGAGCCTGTACCTGGTGCTGGCCGCTGCGCCGCGCAACTGGCCGTGGCCGCTGTCGACGTATGCAAGGGAATATCGCGTATTGGCGGCACTGCCCCTGGCGGTGCTGATGCTCGGCTGGTTCTGGCTGGCGAATATCTTCAGTGATGGCACGGCCAAGCCGCTGCCCTATGTGCCGCTGCTTAACCCGCTGGACCTGGGCCTGTTGTTTGCGTTGCTGGGCGTGTACCTGTTGTCGCGCAGCGTGGCACCGCAACGTGGGCCGCGTGCCGAATTGCTCGCCCAGGGTGTCGCGGGTGTTTCGCTGTTCGCGTTCTTTACCGCGCTGGTCATGCGCACCGCTCACCATTGGGGCGGCGTGCCGTTTCATCTGGACGCATTGCTGGCATCGATGCTGGTGCAGGCCGGCCTGTCGATTGTCTGGACCCTGATCGCCCTCGGCCTGATGATCGGCGGCCACCTGCGCCATCGTCGCGAGGTGTGGCTGATCGGTGCGGCGTTGATTGCGGTGGTGGTCGCCAAGCTGTTCTTTGTCGAGTTGAGCAACCGTGGCGGTCTGGCGCGGATCGTCTCGTTTATCGGCGTGGGCGGCCTCTTGCTGGTGGTGGGTTACTTTGCCCCGCTGCCGCCCAAGCGCGCCGAACCTGTGGTGGAAACTGAAGGAGCATCCTCTTGATCGGTAAGTTGAGCATGGTTGTGCTGGGCGTGTGTACGACGTGGTCGGTGTGGGCCCAAGAAGCGCCCGGCGACTTCACCACCCAAGTGCCGCTGGCGGTGAGTGGCAGCGGCCCGTGGTATCGCCTTGAGTTGCCCTTGGCCGTGCAGTTGAGCGCGCGCCAGGCTGACCTCAGCGATGTGCGTGTATTCAACGCGGCCGGCGAGCCACAGGCCTACGCGCTGTCGCGACAGACCGCTGCGCGTACCGAAAGCCGCAACGTCACCGAGGTGAAGTGGTTCCCGCTGTACGCCGCCGACACCCAGCAAAGCCTGCCCGGCGTGGTGATGAAAGCCACGACCGAAGGCACCCTGGTGGAAATCAAACCGGCCACCGCGCCCAAGCCCGGCAAGCAGGTGCTGCGTGGCTGGGTACTCGACGCCAGCGCAATCAAGGCGCCGTTGCAGCAATTGAGCCTCGACTGGAGCCACGAGCAGGAGGGCTTCCAGCGTTTCAGCATTGAAGCCAGCGATGACTTGCAGCATTGGCAATCCTGGGGCGATGGGCAAGTGGCGCGGCTGTCGTTTGCCGACGAACGGGTGGAGCAGCATGACGTCAGCCTGCCGGGGCAGTCGGCGCGGTACCTGCGCCTGGTGTGGCAGGGGCAGGCGGCGCCGCTGCTGACCTCGGCCAAATTGGCCAGCGCGTCCAGCAGCAGCCTGCCGATGCCGCTGGTGTGGTCACAGCCCGTCGCCGGCACGCGGCTCAAGGCGGGGGAATACAGCTGGCAGTTGCCTACCGGGCTGAATCTTGAGCGGTTGCGTGTTGAGCTGAAACAGCCCAACACGCTGGCCCCGGTGACGTTATCGGGGCGCCGGGACAGCAAGCAGGCCTGGCAGCCGTTGAGCAATGGTTTGTTGTATCGCCTGACCCAGAATGGCCAGGACGTGGTCCAGGATGAATTGCAGCTGCCAGGCCAGGCCGTCACCGAACTCAAGTTGCAGGTGGACGAGCGAGGTGGCGGCCTAGGCGTTGACGCGCCGGCCCTGCGCTTTGCGGTGCGCGCCACGCAGTTGGTGTTCCTGGCGCGTGGTGAGCCGCCGTTCAGCCTGGCGCTGGGCAACGCCACGGTGAAGGCGGCGAGCCTGCCGCTGTCGACGTTGATTCCCGGCTACAGTGCCGAGCGCCTCAACACGCTGGGACAGGCCAAGGTGGCCGGGGACATCGTGGTCGCGTCGCCGGCGGTCGTAGCCGCTACGGACAGTGGGCCGGGCTGGAAAAAGCTCGGGCTCTGGGCGGTACTGCTGCTTGGCGTGGCGGCACTGGGCGCCATGGCCTACAGTTTGCTGCGCAAGCCGCCGGTGGCACGTTAAATAAAGTCCATGAACTCTATTGGGTTTAAATCCTCTGATAGGAGGAAATACGCCCCGACTCGCGCTAAACTGCGCGGGTTTTTAGCCCCCCCATTCTCCGGAGCCTTCCATGTCCCGCGTTACCTTGAGTCGCTATTTGATTGAGCAGACCCGCAGCAACAACACGCCTGCCGATCTGCGCTTCCTTATCGAAGTGGTGGCGCGTGCCTGCAAGGAAATCAGCCACGCCGTGTCCAAAGGCGCGCTGGGTGGTGTCCTGGGCAGCATGGGCACAGAAAACGTGCAGGGCGAAGTGCAGAAAAAACTCGACGTGATTTCCAACGAAATCCTGCTCGAAGCCAACGAATGGGGCGGCCACCTGGCCGGCATGGCGTCCGAAGAAATGGACAATGCCTACCAGATCCCCGGCAAATACCCGAAAGGCGCCTACCTGCTGGTGTTCGACCCACTGGACGGTTCGTCCAACATCGACATCAATGCACCGGTCGGCACCATCTTCTCGGTACTGCGTTGCCCCAACGAATACCTGAGCCAGAACGAAGCGCTGAATGAAAAGGCCTTCCTGCAGCCAGGCACCGAGCAGGTCGCTGCCGGTTACGCGATCTACGGCCCGCAGACCATGCTGGTACTGACCCTGGGCGATGGCGTCAAAGGCTTCACCCTGGACCGCGAAATGGGCAGCTTCGTACTCACCCACGAAGACATCACCATTCCTGCCTCCACCCAGGAATTTGCGATCAACATGTCCAACCAGCGCCACTGGGAAGAGCCGGTGACCCGCTACGTCGGCGAGTTGATGGCCGGCGAAGAAGGCCCGCTGAAGAAGAACTTCAACATGCGTTGGGTGGCGGCGATGGTGGCTGACGTGCACCGTATCCTGACCCGTGGTGGCTTGTTCATGTACCCGCGCGACAGCCGCGAGCCGTCCAAGCCGGGCAAGCTGCGCCTGATGTACGAAGCCAACCCGATGTCGTTCCTGGTTGAACAGGCAGGCGGCGCGTCCACCGACGGCCACCAGCGCATCCTCGACATTCAACCGGAAGGCCTGCACCAGCGTGTGGCGGTTTTCCTGGGTTCGAAGGAAGAAGTTGAACGCGTAACGGCCTACCACAAGAAGTAACCTGTTGCGATAAGTGAACCGCGTTGTTGTGAGCCGGTTCACCCTTGAAGAAGCCCCGAAACGATTCAGCGTTTTCGGGGCTTTTTTGTTTTCGTTCGTCGGGAACCAGACACCTCTTTTCCCTTCTAAGCTTCTGGCAGATACCAGAGCTGCGTTGTCCCTCCAGGAGTTTTTCCATGTCGTTACGCCGTCTCGCTTTGCTGGCTTTTTGCGTGCTGTTGGCCGCTTGCAGCAAGGTCAACCAAGAAAACTACGCGAAGTTATCGGCTGGCATGGCCAAGGCTGAGGTGGAATCGTTGCTGGGTAAACCGACCGATTGTTCCGGCGCGCTGGGTATGTCCAGCTGCACCTGGGGCGATAAAAACAGCTTTATCAGCGTTCAATATGCCGGTGACAAGGTTCTGATGTTTTCCGGGCAAGGCCTGAAGTAAACCGGGGCGAGAGCCTGCGGGAGAAGAAGAATGATGCGTTTTGTTTTGTTCCTTTGTGCCAGCCTGTTATTGGCGGGCTGTGCCAGCCATTCTGGCGATGATCTGCAACCCAAGACCGCGAGCAACGTCAACCTCAAGCGTTACCAGGGCACCTGGTATGAGTTGGCCCGATTGCCGATGTACTTCCAGCGCAACTGCGCGCAGTCCGAAGCCCGTTACACCTTGCTGCCTGACGGTGACATGTCGGTGTTCAACCGCTGCCTGACCACCGAATGGAAGTGGGAAGAAGCCAAGGGCACGGCTACCCCGCAAGTGCCCGGCAAGACCGACAAGCTCTGGGTCGAATTCAATAACTGGTTTACGGCGCTGCTGCCGGGCGTTGCCAAGGGCGATTACTGGGTGCTGTACGTCAGCGATGACTACAAGACCGCTATCGTCGGCAGCCCGAGCCGGCGCTATATGTGGATTCTGTCGCGCACACCGACGGTGAGCACCGACACCCGCGAAGACCTGCTGAGCAGGGCGCGGCAGCAGGGGTATGACACCACGCGGTTGATCTGGCGTACGTCGGACAAGCAGATGGCGAAGACTTCGCAGTAAATTCGGGTCACCGCCAGTCCAAATGTGGGAGCGGGCTTGCTCGCGAATACGGTGGTTCAGTCACCTGATTTATTGACTGACACTCCGCATTCGCGAGCAAGCCCGCTCCCACATTTGTTGTGTGTTGCCTGTTAGCTCAGCAAATCCCTCAATACTTGTGTGAATGCCCGGCTGCTGTCTTCCTCGCCGGCATGATGCCCATCGCGCACCACCCACTTGCCGTTCACCAGCACATCACGCACTTGCCGATCACCCCCGGCGAACAGCCAGCGGTTGAGAATCCCATCCTCTGTCGCCGTGGCCAGGTACGGATCATTACCGTCCAGCACAATCCAATCCGCACGCTTACCCACTTCCAAGCGACCAATCGGCTGCCCGAGCGCCTGGGCGCCGCCGTCCAATGCCGCATCAAACAACGTACGCCCGACCATCGGCTGATCACTGCGATACAAGCGGTTCCGCCGCTGGTCGCGCAGGCGTTGGCCGTATTCCAGCCAGCGCAGTTCTTCCACCACGCTGAGTGATACATGGCTGTCGGAGCCGATACCCATGCGCCCACCCTGGGCGAGGAAATCCACGGCCGGGAAAATTCCGTCGCCCAGGTTGGCCTCGGTGGTCAGGCACAAACCAGCAATCGCGCGGCTTTTGGCCATGCGTGCCACTTCGTCGGCATCCGCGTGGGTGGCGTGCACCAGGCACCAGCGCTCATCCACGTCAACATTGTCATACAGCCATTGCAGCGGGCGTTTGCCGCTCCAGGCCAGGCAGTCGTCGACCTCCTTTTGCTGCTCGGCGATGTGGATATGCACCGGGCACGCCTTGTCGCTGGCTGCCAGCACTGCGCTGATTTGCTCCGGTGTGACCGCGCGCAGCGAGTGAAAGCACAGGCCCAGCTGCTGCGCCGGTTGCGCCGCGAGGATGGGCTTGAGGCGCGCCTGCAAGTCCAGATAGTTTTCCGTGCTGTTGATAAATCGCCGCTGGCCCGCATTGGGTGCCTGGCCGCCGAACCCGGAGTGCGTGTACAGCACCGGCACCAGTGTCAGGCCAATCCCGCTGCTGGCGGCCGCCTGGCTGATCTGCCGCGACAGCTCCGTACGGTCGGCATACGCTTGGCCGTTGACGTCGTGGTGCACGTAGTGAAATTCGGCCACCGAGGTGTAGCCGGCCTTGAGCATTTCGATATACAGCTGGCGCGCGATGACCTGCAATTGGTCCGGGCTGATCTTGCCGACCATGCGGTACATCAGCTCGCGCCAGGTCCAGAAACTGTCATTCGGGTTGCCGGCCACTTCGGCCAAACCCGCCATGGCGCGCTGGAACGCATGGGAGTGCAGGTTCGGCATCCCCGCCAATACCGGGCCTCTTAGCCGTTCGGCGGCGTCTGCGCTGGCGTTGGCCTCAACGTGGGTCAGCAGGCCATCGGCGCTGACTTCAAAGCGTACATCGTTGGCCCATCCATTAGGCAGCAGTGCGCGTTCGGCAAAGAAAGCGGACATGATCAGAGCACCCCGGTCGTGTGTTTATTTGTATATACATATACAGACGTTTGCCTGCTCGGTAAACTCCGGCAATCTATGCATCTTTTCCCCCTGCAAGGATTCCCTGTGCCGACTCCGCCTGCCAAGTCTTCGCTGGCTGCCCACATGGACGAAAGTCCGGCGCCCTTGTATGCCCGCGTCAAACAGATGATCAGCCAGCAGATCCTCAACGGCAACTGGCCGCCCCACTACCGCGTACCGTCGGAGAGCGAGCTGGTCAGCCAGTTGGGCTTCAGCCGCATGACCATCAACCGCGCCCTGCGCGAGCTGACCGCCGAAGGTTTGCTGGTGCGCATGCAGGGTGTGGGTACTTTCGTCGCCGAGCCCAAAAGCCAGTCTGCGCTGTTTGAAGTGCACAACATTGCCGATGAGATCGCCTCGCGTGGTCATCGGCATACTTGCCAGGTCATCCACCTGGGCGAAGAGGCCGCAGGCTCCGAGCGCGCCGTGGCCCTGGAGATGCGCGAAGGCGGGCGGGTGTTCCACTCGTTGATCGTGCACTTTGAAAACGATATCCCGGTGCAAATCGAAGACCGCTTCGTTAACGCGCTGGTCGCGCCGGAATACCTGCAACAGGATTTCACCCAACAAACCCCCTATGCCTACCTGAACCAGGTCGCGCCGCTGACCGAAGGCGAGCACGTGGTTGAAGCGATCCTCGCCGACGCCGCCGAGTGCAAGCTGTTGCAGATCGAACCCAGCGAGCCGTGCCTGTTGATTCGCCGGCGCACGTGGTCCGGTCGCCAGCCGGTGACCGCCGCGCGGTTGATCCACCCCGGTTCCCGACATAGCCTCGAAGGACGTTTCAGTAAATGACTGCAGTGAAAGTCTGGCGCGCCACCGATTACGTGCGCATGCCGTGGAAAAACGGCGGCGGCAGCACCGAAGAAATCACCCGTGATGCCGGCGCTGGCCTGGATGGCTTCGGCTGGCGCCTGTCGATTGCCGACATCGGTGAGTCGGGCGGGTTTTCCACGTTTGCCGGCTACCAGCGCGTGATCACCGTGATCAAGGGCGCGGGCATGGTGTTGACCGTGGATGGCGAAGAACAGCGCGGCCTGTTACCGCTGCAGCCATTCGCGTTCAAGGGTGACAGCCAGGTGTCGTGCCGCCTGATCACCGGGCCGATCCGCGACTTCAACCTGATCTACTCGCCCCAGCGTTACCACGCGCGCTTGCAATGGGTAGACGGTGAGCAGCGCTTTTTCAGCTCGGCGCAGACCGTGCTGGTGTTCAGCGTGGCGGATGAGGTGAAGGTGCTGGGCGAGAAGCTGGGGCATCATGACTGCCTGCAGGTGGACGGTAACAACGGCCTCTTGGATATCTCTGTAACAGGTCGTTGCTGCCTGATCGAACTGACTCAGCGCGATTAAAAATGTGGGAGGGGGCTTGCCCCCGATGGCGGTGGATCAGTCGGTACATCTATGACTGAAACACTGCTATCGGGGGCAAGCCCCCTCCCACATTTGTTTTCCACTGTTCATAAAATCTGTTTCCAGCCCCCGCACCAAATTGTTACCGAATGCCCCAGCGTGGCGCAAAACCACACTGTCGTGACAAACCGCCCTCGCTGTAAAACCCCCTCCCAAGAAATTTCATCAAGCCTTGAAGCCTTAATTTCCAAGGCCCCCACACGCTTTCTAAAAAAAACCAAAGCCCTCGACGGAAAAGTTGGCCGCTTGATTGCATATGCTTGTACATACAAGTAAAGATGTGTGCGTAAGACTCTCCTTCGCACCATCAATGTTCGCGCATCGATCGCCGAGGAGTCCTAGCAGTGACCAAGCCTACTAAATACCGTGATGTCGAAATCCGTGCTGCCCACGGTAACAAGCTCACCGCCAAAAGCTGGCTGACTGAAGCGCCGCTGCGCATGCTGATGAACAACCTCGACCCGCAAGTGGCCGAGAACCCGAAAGAACTGGTGGTGTATGGCGGTATCGGCCGTGCAGCGCGCAACTGGGAGTGCTACGACCAGATCGTCGAAAGCCTCACCAACCTGAATGACGACGAAACCCTGCTGGTGCAATCCGGCAAGCCGGTTGGCGTATTCAAGACCCACAGCAACGCCCCGCGCGTGCTGATCGCGAACTCCAACCTGGTGCCGCATTGGGCCAGCTGGGAGCACTTCAACGAACTGGACGCCAAGGGCCTGGCCATGTACGGCCAGATGACCGCCGGCAGCTGGATCTACATCGGCAGCCAGGGCATCGTCCAAGGCACCTACGAAACCTTCGTCGAGGCCGGGCGCCAGCATTACAACAGCGACCTCAAAGGCCGCTGGGTCCTCACCGCCGGCCTCGGTGGCATGGGCGGCGCACAGCCACTGGCGGCAACCCTGGCCGGTGCCTGCTCGCTGAACATCGAGTGCCAACAGGTCAGCATCGACTTCCGTCTGAACAGCCGTTACGTCGACGAGCAAGCCACCGACCTCGACGACGCGCTGGCCCGTATCGCCAAATACACCAAGGAAGGCAAGGCCATCTCCATCGCCCTGTTGGGTAACGCGGCCGAGATCCTGCCGGAACTGGTCAAGCGCGGCGTGCGCCCGGACATGGTCACCGACCAGACCAGCGCCCACGACCCACTCAACGGCTACCTGCCCGCCGGCTGGACCTGGGACGAATACCGCGCCCGCGCCAAGACCGAGCCGGCTGCCGTGATCAAGGCTGCCAAGCAGTCGATGGCCGTGCACGTCAAAGCCATGCTGGAATTCCAGAAACAAGGCATTCCGACCTTCGACTACGGCAACAACATCCGCCAGATGGCCCAGGAAGAAGGCGTGGAAAACGCTTTCGATTTCCCAGGCTTCGTACCGGCGTATATCCGCCCGCTGTTCTGCCGTGGCATCGGCCCGTTCCGTTGGGCGGCACTGTCCGGCGACCCGCAAGACATCTACAAGACCGACGCCAAAGTCAAAGAGCTGATCCCCGACGACGCGCACCTGCACAACTGGCTGGACATGGCGCGCGAGCGCATCAGCTTCCAGGGCCTGCCGGCGCGTATCTGCTGGGTTGGCCTGGGCCAGCGCGCCAAGCTCGGCCTGGCGTTCAACGAAATGGTACGCAGTGGCGAGCTGTCGGCGCCGGTCGTGATCGGCCGTGACCACCTCGACTCCGGCTCGGTCGCCAGCCCGAACCGCGAAACCGAAGCCATGCAGGATGGTTCCGACGCCGTATCCGACTGGCCATTGCTCAACGCCCTGCTCAACACCGCGAGCGGCGCGACCTGGGTGTCGCTGCACCACGGCGGCGGCGTGGGCATGGGCTTCTCGCAGCACTCCGGCATGGTCATCGTGTGTGACGGTACCGACGAAGCGGCCGAGCGCATTGCCCGCGTGCTGCACAACGACCCGGCCACCGGGGTGATGCGTCATGCGGACGCCGGTTACCAGATCGCGATCGATTGCGCCAAGGAGCAAGGCCTCAATCTCCCGATGATCAAGTAACCAAGGTGGGAGGGAGCTTGCTCCCGATAGCAGTGGGTCAGTCACTTGATCAATTGGCTGAAGCTCCGCAATCGGGGGCAAGCCCCCTCCCACACTGAACCAGCAAACAATCCATCAGAGGTTGAACACCCATGGCTGCAAATGACACCACCCCGTTGATCGAGAAACGTTCGATCGACTACATCCCGGAAGCGGAACGACATGGTCGTCTATTGAGCCAGTTCACCCTGTGGCTGGGTGCCAACCTGCAGATCACCGCGATTGTCACCGGGGCCCTGGCCGTGGTGCTGGGCGGTGATGTGTTCTGGTCGTTGATCGGTCTGTTGATCGGCCAACTGCTGGGCGGTGGGGTCATGGCGTTGCATGCGGCGCAAGGGCCCAAGCTGGGCCTGCCGCAGATGATCTCCAGCCGCGTGCAATTTGGTGTGTATGGCGCGGCCATCCCGATCGTGCTGGTGTGCTTGATGTACCTGGGTTTCACCGCCACTGGCACGGTGCTGTCCGGCCAGGCGCTGGGCCAGTTGTTTGGGGTCAGCGACAGTGTTGGCATCTTGCTCTTCGCCAGTGTCATCGTGCTGGTCACGGTGCTGGGTTACCGGGTGATCCACTTCATTGGCCGGGTCGCCAGCGTCATTGGCGTGATTGCCTTTGTCTACCTGTTCAGCCGCTTGATGGGCCAGGCCGACGTCGGTGCACTCCTGCAAATCCGCCACTTCAGCTGGAGCAGCTTCCTGCTGGCGGTGTCGCTCGCGGCCTCCTGGCAGATCGCCTTCGGCCCTTACGTGGCGGACTATTCGCGCTACCTGCCGAGCAAGACGTCTTCGGTGAAAACCTTTCTCGCCGCCGGTGCAGGTTCGGTGGTGGGCGCGCAGGTGGCGATGATCCTCGGGGTGTTTGCCGCTGCGATGTCCAACGGGAAATTTGCCGGTCATGAAGTGGCCTACATCGTCGGCCTCGGCGGTACGGGGGCCACGTCGGCGCTGCTGTATTTCAGCATCGCGTTCGGCAAGGTGACTATCTCCACGCTGAACTCCTACGGCAGCTTCATGTGCATCGCGACCATCATCAGCGGCTTTCGTGGCCGCCTGGAGGTCACGCGTTTGCAGCGCCTGCTGTTCGTACTGGCCATCGTCGGTACGGCAACCCTGATCGCGTTGCTCGGCCAGCACTCGTTCCTGGGGGCGTTCAAGTCGTTCATCTTGTTCCTGCTGGCGTTCTTCACGCCTTGGAGCGCGATCAACCTGGTGGACTACTACTGCATCACCCGCGACCGCTATGACGTGCCGGCGCTGGCCAACCCCAATGGCCGCTACGGCCGCTGGAACCCGATTGGTATCAGCGTGTATGTGTTCGGCGTGCTGGTGCAATTGCCGTTCATCTCCACCAAGTTCTACACCGGCCCGCTGGTGGCGGCCCTGGGGGATGTGGACATTTCCTGGATCATCGGCCTGGTGCTGCCCGCTGCGCTGTACTACTGGGCAGCGAAAAAATGGCCGCATACACACCCTGAACACCTGATCCTGCCGACAGAGCAGGGCGCTGCACCGACGACGACAAACGGGCTGGTATCACAGGCCTGATGGGACGTGGACAGGGCAGGATGCCTACTGACTGCCGTAATCCATTTCAAGATTGGGAGCGTCACAACAATGAAAATGCATAAGACCCTGTTGGCCACCTTGCTCTCTGCGGGCGTATTGGCCAGTGCTGGCGCCCAGGCGGCAGGTTGGTGCGAGTCCGGTAAACCGGTGAAATTCGCCGGCCTGAACTGGGAAAGCGGCATGTTGCTTACCGACATCCTGCAAACCGTTCTGGAAAAAGGCTACGACTGCAAAACCGACAGCCTGCCGGGTAACTCCATCACCATGGAAAACGCCCTGAGCAGCAACGATATCCAAGTGTTTGCCGAAGAATGGGTAGGCCGCAGCGAAGTCTGGAACAAGGCCGAGAAGGCCGGCAAAGTCGTCGGTGTCGGCGCCCCGGTGGTGGGTGCGATCGAAGGCTGGTACGTGCCGCGTTATGTGATCGAGGGTGATGCCAAGCGCAAGCTGGAACCCAAGGCACCGGACCTGAAAAACATCGCCGACCTGGCCAAGTACGCCGCCGTGTTCAAGGACCAGGAAGAGCCGTCCAAGGGCCGTTTCTACAACTGCCCGGCCGGCTGGACCTGCGAGCTGGATAACAGCGAAATGCTGAAAAGCTACGGCCTGGAAAATTCCTACACAAACTTCCGCCCAGGCACCGGCCCGGCGCTGGATGCGGCCGTGCTGTCGAGCTACAAGCGTGGCGAGCCGATCCTGTTCTACTACTGGTCGCCGACGCCGCTGATGGGCCAGGTCGACCTGGTCAAGCTGGAAGAAAAGCCCGGTGTGGATAAGAGCGTGAGCATCAAAGTTGGCCTGTCCAAGACGTTCCACGAGCAAGCGCCAGAGCTGGTGGCCGTGCTGGAAAAGGTCAACCTGCCCATCGACCTGCTGAACCAGAACCTGGGCCGCATGGCCAAGGAGCGAATTGAGTCGCCGAAGCTGGCGAAAATTTTCCTCAAGGAACATCCTGAAGTCTGGCACGCCTGGGTGAGCGACGACGCAGCCAAGAAAATCGACGCGGCCTTGTAGGTCAAGTGTGCCCGGCTACCCTTTGGGGTAGCCGGGTGCCTGGCCTCAACCCACTGGATCGAGAGCACGATATGTTTCCTGAGAGTTTTACGTTTTCCATTGCCGACTGGGTTAACGGTTGGGTGGATTCACTGGTCACCAACTACGGGGATGTGTTCCGGCACATCTCCGACACCCTGTTGTGGGCCATCGTCAACCTGGAAGGGGTGCTGCGCGCGGCGCCCTGGTGGCTGATGCTGGCCATCGTTGGCGGCGTTGCCTGGCATGCCACCCGCAAGGTGCTGACCACGGCGGTGATCGTCGGCCTGTTGTTCCTGGTGGGCGCGGTTGGCCTATGGGACAAGCTGATGCAAACCCTGGCGCTGATGATGGTCGCCACGGTGATCTCGGTGCTGATCGGCATCCCCCTCGGCATTCTCTCGGCGCGCAGTAATCGCCTGCGTTCGGTGCTGATGCCGCTGCTCGACATCATGCAAACCATGCCCAGCTTCGTGTACCTGATCCCGGTGCTGATGCTGTTCGGCCTGGGCAAGGTCCCGGCGATTTTCGCCACGGTGATCTACGCCGCGCCGCCGCTGATTCGTCTGACCGACTTGGGCATTCGCCAGGTCGACGGCGAAGTCATGGAAGCCATCAACGCCTTTGGTGCCAACCGCTGGCAGCAACTGTTCGGTGTGCAACTGCCGCTGGCGTTGCCCAGCATCATGGCCGGCATCAACCAGACCACCATGATGGCGTTGTCGATGGTAGTGATCGCCTCGATGATCGGCGCCCGTGGCTTGGGTGAAGACGTGCTCGTCGGCATCCAGACCCTTAACGTCGGCCGTGGCCTCGAAGCCGGGCTGGCGATCGTGATTCTCGCAGTGGTCATCGACCGCATTACCCAGGCCTATGGTCGTCCACGGCATGAGGCGAGCAAATGACTACTGTCAGCAAAATCGAAGTTAAAAACGTCTTCAAGATCTTTGGCGCGCGTTCCAAGGACGCGCTGGCCATGGTCGGCCAGGGCAAGACCAAGGACCAGGTGCTGGCCGAAACCGGCTGCGTGGTGGGTGTGAATGACCTGTCGCTGAGCATCGGTACCGGCGAAATCTTCGTGATCATGGGCCTGTCGGGCTCCGGTAAATCCACGCTGGTGCGCCATTTCAACCGCCTGATCGATCCTACCAGCGGCGCAATCCTGGTGGACGGCGAAGACATCCTGCAACTGGACATGGACGCGCTGCGCCAATTCCGTCGGCACAAAATCAGCATGGTGTTCCAGAGCTTCGGCCTGCTGCCCCACAAGAGCGTGCTCGACAACGTTGCCTACGGCCTCAAGGTGCGTGGCGAAACCAAGCAGGTGTGCGCCGAACGCGCGCTGCACTGGATCGAAACCGTGGGCCTCAAGGGCTACGAAAACAAATACCCGCACCAGCTCTCCGGCGGCATGCGCCAGCGCGTGGGCCTGGCCCGCGCCTTGGCTGCCGATACCGACATCATTCTGATGGACGAAGCCTTCAGTGCGCTCGACCCACTGATCCGCGCCGAGATGCAGGACCAGTTGCTGGAGCTGCAGAAGACCCTGCACAAGACCATCGTGTTTATCACCCACGACCTCGACGAGGCCGTGCGTATCGGCAACCGTATTGCGATCCTCAAGGACGGCAAGCTGATCCAGGTCGGCACGCCGCGGGAGATCCTGCATTCGCCGGCGGATGAGTATGTGGACCGGTTTGTTCAGCGGCGGGCGGCGGTGGTTTGACCCAGGTTTTGTGGTGAGTTGGCTGGCCTCTTCGCGAGCAAGCCCGCTCCCACAGTTGGAACGCATTCCCCCTGTGGGAGCGGGCTTGCTCGCGAAGAGGCCGGCAAAGCTGCACAAGAATTAAAGAAGGAATGAAGATGTCCCAGGCAGCAAAGATCATCATCGCCGACACCCCAATGCGCTGGCACGACGTAGTCGCCGTCGCCCGCTTTGGTGCGGTGCTCGAACTCTCGGGCCACGCCTGGGCGCGCATCGACAATGCCCAAGCCATCGTGCAGCGCATCGTCACCAGCGGCGAGCGCGCCTATGGCGTGAACACCGGCCTGGGCGCGCTGTGCAATGTGTCACTGGCGGGTGAGCAACTCAGCCAGTTGTCGCGCAATACCCTGCTGAGCCACGCCTGCGGCGTCGGCCCGGTGCTGAGCGACGAGCAGACTCGCGCGATCATCTGCGCCGCCATCATCAACTACAGCCACGGCAAATCCGGCCTGCACCCGCAAGTGGTGCACGCATTGCTGGCGCTGCTCAACCACGGCATCACGCCGCAAGTGCCGTCCCAGGGTTCGGTGGGTTACCTGACCCACATGGCCCATGTTGGCGTGGCGCTGCTGGGCGTGGGAAATGTGAGCTATCGCGGCCAGATCGTTCCGGCGCAACAGGCCCTGAATGAGGAAGGTTTGCAGGCGGTAATCCTCGGCGCGAAGGACGGCCTATGCCTGGTCAACGGCACGCCGTGCATGACCGGCCTGAGCTGCCTGGCCCTGGCCGACGCGCACCACCTGCTGCAATGGGCCGACGTGATCGGCGCCATGAGTTTTGAGGCCCAACGCGGCCAGATCGATGCCTTCGATGAACACATCATCGCCCTCAAGCCACACCCGGGCATGCAGCATGTGGGCATCAACCTGCGCGCATTGCTCGATGGCAGTGAAGTGATCGCCAGCAGCAAAGGCATCCGCACCCAGGACGCGCTGAGCATCCGCTCGATCCCGCAGATCCACGGCGCGGCGCGTGACCAGGTGGACCACGCCACGCGCCAGATCGAAACCGAACTGAACAGCGCCACCGACAACCCGCTGGTACTCGGCACACCGGACAACTATCGCGTGGTGTCCCAGGCCAACCCCCACGGGCAGTCCGTGGCGCTGGCCGCCGACATGCTGGCCATTGCCATGGCCGAAATCGGCTCGGTGGCCGAGCGCCGCCTGGACCGCCTGATCAACCCGCACGTCAGCGGCCTGCCGGCCTTCCTGGTCAGCAACCCCGGGGTCAACTCCGGGATGATGATCGTGCAGTACGTCGCCGCCTCGCTGTGTGGGCAAAACCGCCAGCTGGCGCAACCGGCGGTGCTCGACAATTTCGTCACCTCGGGCTTGCAGGAAGACCACCTGAGCATGGGCACCAACGCCGCGCTCAAGCTGCATCAGCTGTTGGCCAACGTCACGCAGATCCTCGCTATCGAGTACCTGCTGGCGGCCCAGGCTTTCGAATTTCTCAAGGACCAGCGCTTCGGCGCGGGCACCGACACAGCCTGGCGTTTGCTGCGTGAAGTGGTCCCCGCGTATGAACAGGACCGCTGGCTGGCGCCGGACATTGCGAGCGCCGCGGCGTTGCTCAAGGACAGTGCTTTGCTGCACTCAGCCATCCCCCATTTGCACTAATCACTTATTAAAAAAAGAATTCAAAAGGAGCATGAACGTGACTGCGCTAAATCTGATTCCAGGCCAACTGAGCCTTGCCCAACTGCGGGCCATCTATCAGCAGCCGGTAACCCTCAGCCTGGATGGCAGCGCCACGGCGCAGATCGAAGCCAGTGTGGCCTGCGTGGAGCAGATTCTCGCCGAGAACCGCACCGCCTACGGCATCAACACCGGTTTCGGCCTGCTGGCTTCGACCCGTATCGCCAGCGAAGACCTGGAAAACCTCCAGCGTTCCCTGGTGCTGTCCCACGCCGCGGGCGTCGGTGAACCGATCAGCGATGCGTTGGTGCGGCTGGTCATGGTGCTCAAGGTCAACAGCCTGAGCCGGGGTTTCTCGGGGATTCGCCGCCAGGTGATCGACGCGCTGATCGCGCTGATCAACGCCGAGGTCTACCCACACATCCCGCTCAAGGGTTCGGTAGGCGCTTCCGGCGACCTCGCGCCGTTGGCGCACATGTCCCTGGTCCTGCTGGGCGAAGGCAAGGCGCGCTACAAAGGCGAATGGCTGGAAGCCACCGACGCGCTGAAAGTCGCCGGCCTTACGCCGCTGACCCTCGCCGCCAAAGAAGGCCTGGCGCTGCTCAATGGCACCCAGGTGTCCACCGCCTACGCCTTGCGCGGCCTTTTCGAAGGTGAAGACTTGTTCGCCGGCGCGCTGGTGTGCGGCGGCCTGACGGTGGAAGCCGTGCTTGGCTCGCGCTCGCCGTTCGATGCGCGTATTCATGCGGCGCGCGGTCAGCGTGGGCAGATCGACTCGGCGGCGGCCTATCGCGATCTGCTGGGCGAAAGCAGCCAAGTGTCCCAGTCGCACCAGAACTGCGACAAGGTGCAAGACCCGTACTCCCTGCGTTGCCAGCCGCAAGTCATGGGCGCCTGCCTGACCCAGTTCCGCCAGGCCGCCGAAGTGCTGGTGGTGGAGGCCAACGCCGTGTCGGACAACCCGCTGGTGTTTGCGGCCGAAGGTGACGTGATTTCCGGCGGTAACTTCCACGCCGAACCGGTGGCCATGGCTGCCGACAACATGGCCCTGGCCATTGCCGAAATCGGCTCCCTGAGCGAGCGGCGCATCTCGTTGATGATGGATAAGCACATGTCGCAATTGCCGCCGTTCCTGGTGGGCAATGGCGGGGTCAACTCCGGTTTCATGATCGCCCAGGTCACCGCCGCCGCGCTGGCCAGCGAGAACAAGGCGCTGGCCCATCCGCACAGCGTCGACAGCCTGCCGACATCCGCCAACCAGGAAGACCACGTTTCGATGGCCCCGGCTGCAGGCAAGCGCCTGTGGGAAATGGCCGAAAACACCCGTGGCATCCTCGCCGTGGAATGGCTGGCCGCCTGCCAGGGCCTGGACTTGCGCGAAGGCCTGAAAACCTCGCCCAAGCTTGAACAGGCGCGCGGCACCCTGCGCGGCGAAGTAGCGTTCTACGACAAGGACCGCTTCTTTGCCCCGGACATCATTGCCGCCACTGAGCTGCTGGCCAGCCGCTGCCTGAATGAGCTGGTACCGGCCAAGCTGCTGCCAAGCCTGTAACCGAGGAGGGTGGGATGAAAACGCTTTGGCAACACTGCCACGTCGCAACCATGGCCCAGGGCAAATACTCGATCATCGAGGATGCCGCCCTGGTCACCGCCGGTGCGCTGATCGAGTGGGTCGGCCCACGCAGCCAGGTGCCGCCGGCGGACTACACCCAGGTGCATGACCTGCAAGGTGCGTGGGTCACCCCCGGGCTGATCGACTGCCACACCCACACGGTGTTCGGTGGCAACCGCAGCGGCGAATTCGAGCAACGCCTTGAAGGCGTGAGCTATGCCGAGATCGCCGCCAAAGGTGGCGGTATTGCCAGTACTGTGCGCGCCACCCGTGCCGCCAGCGAGGATGAACTGTTTGCCAGCGCCCACAAGCGCCTGCGCAGTCTGCTGCGCGACGGCGTGACCACGGTAGAGATCAAATCCGGCTACGGCCTGGACCTGGCCAACGAACGCAAGATGTTGCGCGTGGCCCGGCGCCTCGGTGAAGCGCTGCCGGTCAGCGTGCGCGCCACGTGCCTCGCGGCTCACGCCCTGCCGCCGGAATACAAAGACCGCGCCGACGCCTACATCGACCACATCTGCAACGAAATGCTGCCGGCCCTGGCGGCGGAAGGCTTGGTGGATGCGGTGGATGCGTTCTGCGAGTACCTGGCGTTTTCCACCGAGCAGGTCGAGCGGGTATTTAAAGTCGCCCAGCAACTCGGCCTGCCGGTGAAGCTGCACGCCGAGCAGCTGTCGTCGTTGCACGGCTCCAGCCTGGCCGCGCGTTACCACGCGCTGTCGGCTGACCACCTGGAATTCATGACCGAAGAAGACGCCATTGCCATGGCTGCGTCCGGCACCGTCGCCGTGCTGCTGCCGGGGGCGTTTTACTTCCTGCGGGAAACCCAGTTGCCGCCGATGGACGCGCTGCGCAAGCACGGGGTGAAAATCGCCATCGCCAGCGACCTCAACCCCGGCACCTCGCCGGCACTCTCGGTGCGCCTGATGCTGAACATGGCCTGCACCCTGTTCCGCATGACCCCGGAAGAAGCCCTGGCCGGCGCCACCCAGCACGCGGCCACCGCACTGGGCATGGGCGACACCCATGGTTCGCTGGAAGTGGGCAAGGTCGCCGATTTTGTCGCCTGGCAGATCGATCGCCCGGCCGACCTGGCCTACTGGCTGGGCGGCGAGCTGGATAAACGCGTCGTGCGCCATGGCGTTGACGTAAACATCTAAGGAGTGCTGCTGTGGATAAGGTTCTCAACTTCAAACCAGGCCGTGTGCCGCTGCTGATCAGCATGCCCCACGCCGGCCTGCGCCTGACGCCTGCGGTCGAGGCCGGGTTGATCCCCGAGGCGCAAAGCCTGCCGGACACCGACTGGCACATTCCTGCGCTGTATGACTTTGCCGAAGAGCTCGGTGCCAGCACCTTGTCGGCCGAATACTCGCGGTTTGTCATCGACCTGAATCGGCCGTCGGACGATAAGCCACTGTATGCAGGCGCCACCACCGGGCTGTACCCGGCGACGCTGTTCGACGGTGTGCCGCTGTTCCGCGAGGGGCTGGAGCCAAGCGCGGCCGAGCGCGCGAGCTACCTGCAAAAGATCTGGGGCCCGTATCACCGGCAGTTGCAAGAGGAACTCGCGCGGCTCAAGGCCGAGTTCGGCTACGCGCTGCTGTTCGACGCGCACTCGATCCGCTCGGTGATCCCGCACCTGTTCGACGGCAAGCTGCCGGACTTCAACCTCGGCACCTTCAATGGCGCCGCCTGTGATCCCGCGTTGGCGACCCGACTGGAAGCCATCTGCGCGGGCCATCCCCAGTACACCCACGTGCTGAACGGGCGGTTCAAAGGCGGCCATATCACCCGCCATTACGGCGACCCGGCGCAGGATATTCATGCCGTGCAACTGGAGCTGTGCCAGAGCACGTATATGGAAGAGTTCGAGCCGTTCCGTTATCGCCCGGACCTGGCCGAGCCGACGCGGGTAGTGTTGAAGCAGTTGCTGCAGGGTTTGCTCGCCTGGGGGCAGGGTCACTACCGGTAGTTTGGTGTCGAAGTCGTAAAAGCCAGACTCAAACCTTAGGAACCTGCACCGGCCAAATGTGGGAGCGGGCTTGCTCGCGGAAGCGGTTTGTCAGTCAGCATATCTGGCGACTGGCTCAGCGCATTCGCGAGCAAGCCCGCTCCCACCTATTGGTCGCCGTTGTCAGAGATGGCGCACATATATCGGCTTTCTCCACCGCTCGTTGCGCATCTCCTGGATTACCTGAGGCGCGAACTACTGACACAGCTCTAAGCGCTCAAGGACATGCTCATTGCACAATTCGGGTTTATAGTGCCAGACGGCAAAATAAAAGACGTCCCCCCAGGGATGAACCCGACCCCCTACGGAGCGCGCAATGCAGACTTGGTACCCGCAGATCAAACCCTACGCCCGGCACGATCTGGCCGTCGATGACACCCACACACTGTATGTCGATGAGAGTGGCTCCCCCGAAGGTTTGCCCGTTGTCTTCATCCATGGCGGCCCCGGTGCCGGTTGCGACGCCCAGAGCCGCTGCTATTTTGACCCGAACCTGTACCGCATCGTCACCTTCGACCAGCGTGGGTGCGGGCGCTCCACCCCCCGCGCCAGCCTGGAAAACAACACCACCTGGGACCTGGTTGCCGACCTCGAGCGCATTCGTGAACACCTGGGCATCGATAAATGGGTGTTGTTTGGCGGCTCCTGGGGCTCGACGCTGGCCCTGGCCTACGCGCAAACCCACCCCGAGCGCGTGCATGGCCTGATCGTGCGCGGTATCTTCCTCGCCCGCCCACAGGACATTCACTGGTTTTACCAGGAAGGCGCGAGCCGCCTGTTCCCGGACTACTGGCAGGATTACATCGCACCGATCCCGGCGGACGAGCGCCACGATATGATCGCGGCCTACCACAAGCGCCTCACCGGCAACGACCAGATCGCCCAGATGCACGCGGCCAAGGCTTGGTCCGGTTGGGAAGGGCGCATGCTCGGCCTGTGCCCGAGCCCGCAGCATGTAGAACGCTTTTCCGAGCCGCAGCGGGCCCTGTCCATTGCGCGCATCGAGTGCCACTACTTCACCAACAACTCCTTCCTGGAGCCTGACCAACTGATTCGCGACATGCACAAGATCGCCCATCTGCCTGGCGTAATCATTCACGGTCGCTACGATATGATCTGCCCGCTGGATAACGCCTGGGAGCTGCATCAGGCGTGGCCCAACAGCGAGCTGCAAGTAATCCGCGAGGCGGGCCATGCGGCCTCCGAGCCCGGTATTACCGACGCGCTGGTACGCGCGACTGCCGATATGGCACGGCGCCTGCTTGATCTGCCGCCAGAAGAAGCATGAAGGGCCTGTTGCAACGGGTGCGTGGCGCCCGGGTCGAGGTAGAAGGCGAAACCCTAGGGGCGATTGACCAGGGTTTGCTGGTGCTGGTGGCCGTCGAACCGTCGGATACACCCGAGAGCGCCGACAAACTCCTGCACAAGCTGCTTAACTACCGGGTGTTCAGCGACGACGCGGGCAAGATGAACCTGTCGTTGAAGGACATCGACGGCGGGCTTCTGCTGGTGTCGCAGTTCACCCTGGCGGCGGATACCAAAAGCGGGCTGCGGCCGAGCTTCTCCACGGCGGCCCCTCCGGCCCTGGGAGCAGCGCTATTTGATCACTTGCTGTTACAAGCGCAACAATTGCATGGCAAGGTGGCGTCGGGGCGTTTTGGCGCCGATATGCAGGTGCATTTGGTCAATGATGGCCCTGTGACCTTCCTCTTACAGACGTGAATGTATTAAAAACGACTTTAATGCCTAAAAACGCAGGGTTTCGCTACAAATACTTCGTTGTCCCTGATGCGTTGTTTCGCGGGCTACTAGATAATCGCGCGCTACGGGGATCAGCGTTGGTTGGTCCATTTTTGACTTAGGTAGAGACTTGTCCGACAACCATTGGGGAATCATTTTGCCCAGGGGGAGTCGGAACAATGCTCGCCAACCTGGCATATAGATAGCTGGCAGTTGGTTTTTTGATCTGTTTTCGGCGAGGGTTGCTCGTGATTGTTAGTCCCTGTAATGCACCAAAATTGTCTGCCAAACGGTTACGAAACGCACTGGTGACGGGCTCTGCCCTGTTTTGCCTGTTCGGCGCCGGTCAACTGTGGGCATTCAGTCTGGATGATGTGTCGGCCAAGGCAAAAGAGCTGGCCGGGCAGAAATACGAAGCTCCGCGCAGCAATCTGCCGAACGAATTCCGCGAAATGAAATTCGCTGATTACCAGAAGATTCGTTTCCGCACCGACAAAGCCGAATGGGCCGATCAGAACACCCCGTTCAAGCTGTCCTTCTATCACCAGGGTATGCACTTCGATACACCGGTGAAAATCAACGAAGTCACCGCCGACAGCGTGCAGGAAATCAAGTACGACGCGTCGCGCTTCGATTTCGGCGACGTCAAGGTTGATCCCAAGGCCACCGAACAGCTGGGTTATGCCGGCTTCCGTGTGCTGTACCCGATCAACAAGGGTGACAAGCAAGACGAAATCATGACCATGCTCGGCGCCAGCTATTTCCGCGTCGTGGGCAAGGACCAGGTGTACGGCCTGTCCGCCCGTGGCATGGCGATCGATACCGCGCTGCCGTCCGGCGAAGAATTCCCGCGTTTCACCGAGTTCTGGATCGAACGTCCGAAGCCGGGTGACAAGCACCTGGTGATCTTCGCCCTGCTGGATTCGCCACGTGCCACCGGCGCCTATCGCCTGATCCTGCGCCCAGGCACCGACACTGTTGTCGATGTGAAATCCCAGATGTTCCTGCGCGACAAGGTCAGCAAGCTGGGCGTTGCCCCGTTGACGTCGATGTTCCTGTTCGGCGCGAACCAGCCGTCCAAGGTGCTCAACTACCGTCGTGAGCTGCATGATTCCAGCGGCCTGTCGATCCATGCCGGCAACGGCGAGTGGATCTGGCGCCCACTGAACAACCCTAAACACCTGTCGGTCAGCAACTTCACCGTCGAGAACCCGCGCGGGTTCGGCCTGCTGCAACGCGGCCGCAACTTTAGCCACTACGAAGACCTGGACGACAACTACGACAAGCGCCCAAGCGCCTGGATCGAGCCTGAAGGCGACTGGGGCAAGGGTTCCGTCGACCTGGTGGAGATCCCGACCGCCGACGAAACCAACGACAACATCGTGGCCTTCTGGAGCCCGGCCGAGCTGCCGAAAGTCGGCGAGCCGCTGGACGTCGCCTACCGCCTGCATTGGACCCTGGACGATGCCGCATTCCATTCGCCGGAGAGCGCCTGGGTCAAGCAGACCCTGCGTTCCACCGGTGATGTGAAGCAGTCCAACCTGATCCGTCAGCCGGACGGCAGCGTTGCGTACCTGGTGGACTTCGAAGGCCCATCCCTGAAAAAACTGCTGCCGGACGCACCGGTGCGCAGCCAGGTGAGCGTCGGTGACAACGCTGAAGTGGTTGAAAACAGCGTGCGTTACAACGAGCACACCAAAGGCTGGCGCCTGACCCTGCGCTTGAAGATCAAGGACGCAGGCAAGCCGACCGAGATGCGTGCAGCGCTGGTGCAAGACATCACGCCGCCTGAGCCGGAGAAAGTCTCCACCCAGGTGCTCAAGGCTGACAAGGTCCTGGCCAAGCAACACGAGAAACAGGCCAAGAAAGACGCGAAAGACAAGGAAGCCAAGCAGCCAGAAGCTGCCCCAGCCACACCGGAGCCGATCAAGACCGAGCAAGTCCTGACCGAAACCTGGAGCTATCAGTTGCCTGCCGATGAGTAATTCTCAAGTCCAGCCAGAGACTCTGTCCGAGTATCTGGCGCACCTCCCAATGACCGCTGAGCAGCGCGCCGAACTGGCCGGCTGCTCATCCTTCAGCGAGCTGCACCAGCGCTTGTCGTCCTCCACGTTCGATGCGCCGGCCGACGCTGCCCAAGCCTCGGTTGGCCGCCGGTTGACCCTCAACACGGCCGAAGAGCTGGAGGACGCCGAAATGCTGGCGCTCGACGCCAGCGGTCGTGTGTGCCTCAAGGCCACGCCACCGATCCGTCGCACCAAGGTCGTGCCGGAGCCGTGGCGCACCAATATCCTGGTGCGTGGCTGGCGCCGCCTGACCGGTCGCACCAACCCGCCGAAGCCGCCGAAAGACGACCGTGTGCTGCCGGCTGCGCGCTGGCGCACCGTTGGTTCGATCCGTCGTTATATCCTGCTGGTGCTGATGCTCGGCCAGACCATCGTGGCCGGCTGGTACATGAAAGGCATCATGCCGTACCAGGGCTGGTCGCTGGTCGACTTCGACGAAATCCGCAACCAGACCCTGCTGCAAACCGCTACCCAGGTACTGCCTTACGCCCTGCAAACCAGCATCCTGATCATGTTCGGGATTCTGTTCTGCTGGGTGTCGGCGGGTTTCTGGACCGCGTTGATGGGCTTCCTCGAGCTGCTTACCGGTCACGATAAATACCGGATCTCCGGTAAAAGTGCCGGCGACGAGCCGATTCCGAAAGACGCCCGCACCGCGCTGGTGATGCCGATCTGTAACGAAGACGTGCCGCGGGTGTTCGCCGGGCTGCGCGCCACGTTTGAATCGGTGGCGGCCACGGGTGACCTCGACCGCTTCGACTTCTTCGTACTCAGCGACAGTAACGACGCCGACATCTGCATCGCCGAACAGCAAGCCTGGCTTGACGTGTGCCGCGAAGCCGGTGGTTTCGGCAAGATCTTCTATCGCCGCCGTCGCCGTCGTGTAAAGCGCAAGAGCGGCAACCTCGACGACTTCTGCCGTCGTTGGGGCGGTGACTACAAGTACATGGTGGTGCTCGACGCTGACTCGGTGATGAGCGGCGAATGCCTGACCAGCCTGGTGCGCCTGATGGAAGCCACGCCGGATGCCGGGATTATCCAGACCGCGCCACGGGCGTCGGGCATGGACACCCTGTATGCGCGCATGCAGCAGTTCGCTACCCGCGTGTACGGCCCGCTGTTCACCGCCGGCCTGCACTTCTGGCAGTTGGGTGAATCGCACTACTGGGGCCACAACGCAATCATCCGTATGAAGCCGTTTATCGAGCACTGCGCCCTGGCGCCGTTGCCGGGTAAAGGCGCGTTCGCCGGTGCGATTCTGTCCCACGACTTCGTTGAAGCAGCGCTGATGCGCCGCGCCGGTTGGGGCGTGTGGATTGCCTACGACCTGCCGGGCAGCTACGAAGAACTGCCGCCGAACCTGCTGGACGAACTCAAGCGTGACCGTCGCTGGTGCCACGGCAACCTGATGAACTTCCGCCTGTTCCTGGTTAAAGGCATGCACCCGGTGCACCGTGCGGTGTTCCTGACGGGCGTGATGTCCTACCTGTCGGCGCCGTTGTGGTTCTTCTTCCTGGTGTTGTCGACAGCGTTGCTGGCGGTGAACACCCTGATGGAGCCGCAGTACTTCATGGCGCCGCGCCAGCTGTACCCGCTGTGGCCGCAATGGCATCCGGACAAGGCCGTGGCGTTGTTCTCCACCACCATCGTGCTGCTGTTCCTGCCTAAACTGCTGAGCATCATCCTGATCTGGGCCAAGGGCGCGAAAGAGTTCGGCGGCAAGTTCAAGGTGACCCTGTCGATGCTGCTGGAGATGTTGTTCTCCATGTTGCTGGCGCCGGTGCGGATGATTTTCCACACGCGTTTCGTACTCGCCGCGTTCCTCGGCTGGGCTGCGACCTGGAACTCGCCGCAGCGTGACGACGACTCCACCCCGTGGAGCGAGGCGGTCAAACGCCACGGTCCGCAAACCGTACTCGGCTTCCTGTGGGCCCTGCTGGTGGTGTGGTTGAACCCGAGCTTCCTGTGGTGGCTGATCCCGATTGTCGGCTCGCTGATGCTGTCGATCCCGGTGTCGGTGATTTCCAGCCGGGTCAAGCTGGGCCTCAAGTCGCGCGACGAGAGCCTGTTCCTGATTCCTGAGGAATACAACCCGCCGCAAGCACTGCTGTCGACGGAGAAGTACACCCACGAAAACCGTTGGCACGCCCTCAACGACGGGTTTGTACGTTCGGTGGTCGACCCGCAGCAGAACGCCCTGGCCTGCGCCCTGGCGACCTCGCGTCACCGTGAGGCGGAGCCGATCGAGTACCTGCGTGTCGAGCGTGTGCGTCATGCATTGAAAGTCGGCCCGGCCGGCCTCAATAACGGCGAACGCCTGGCCTTGCTCAGCGATCCGGTAGCCCTGGCGCGCCTGCACGAGCAGGTCTGGAGCGAAGGGCATGCCGAATGGCTCGCTGCGTGGCGTGATTCGATCAAGTCCGACCCGCACGCGCCGTTGCTGCCGCTGCAACCGCTGTCGTCCCAGGCCCAACCGGCCTGATTCAGACGCCCCCGAGGGTTCACTTCGGGGGCGTTCGAAGCGCTGGTCCTACAGCGTTTCAAGTCCGTTCTCTATCGCCCTAACTCCTTGTTATTTCGAAACAAAAGACCCTGGTTCAAGGCGTATTGCCGTGCCTGTGGCTGAGTTAGCATCGCCCCGAATTTGACGTAGCCACAGGGGTATTCATGAACAAACGCTATTGTTTGGCGCTGCTGACCGGCGCCCTGGCATTCATTCAGCTCGGCCTGGTGCAGGCGGGTGCCATTGACGACGCCGTGCGGCGCGGGGTGCTGAAGGTCGGTACCACGCCGACCTATATCCCTTTCGAAATGAAGGACAAGCAGGGGCGTATCGTCGGCTTCGAAATCGATTTGCTGCAGGCCATGAGCCGCGCGCTGGGCGTCGAGCTGGAACTGGTGGCGGTGCCCTATACCGAGCTGCTGCCGGGGTTGCTGGCGAACAAATTCGATCTGATCGGCAGCGGCATGACGGTCACCCAGGAGCGCAACCTCAAGCTGAATTTCAGCGACTCCTTTATCGTGGTGGGGCAGACCGTGTTGCTGCATCCGAGCCTGGCCGACAAGGTGTCCAGTATCGAAGACCTCGACGAGGCCGGCTACCGCATTGCGGCTACCGAGGGCACCACCGGCGAGACCGCGGCACAACGCTTTCTGACGTCGGCCCAGCTCAGCAGTTTCGCCACTTCGCAAGAAGGCATACGCCGAGTGGTAGAGGGTAAGGCCGATGCCTTTATCCATGACGCGCCGTACAACCTGATCGCGATAACCCGGCCGGAGAACAGCAGCTTGTTGGCCCTGGAGCAGCCTTTCACATTTGAGCCGCTGGCGTTTGGCCTGAAGAAAGGTGACTACGACAGCCTCAACTGGATCAACCATTTCCTCAGCCAGGTCGCCCAGGATGGCACCTACGATCGCCTGCACGACAAGTGGTTCAAGGACACCGCCTGGATGGCCGAGATCGACTGACCGTCATAACTTCTTACACATCAGCCAATTACCCGCGTCGCGCGCTGATCGGTCTATCCCTTGTGTTCAGCTGCACTGTTGTGGGGCCTTTCCGACATACGCAATAACAATTACCCGTGAAACCTTTGTGACAGGAGGCGAGTGGGTTAGGATCGCACCCCGAAATGGTGCAGCCCTTTTGCGCGCCGACCTCATAAGAATCGTTCAGGGGACTTGATGATGAAAAAGTATCTTTCGATGCTGCTGCTAGGCGTCACCGCACTGGTTGCCGCGAATGCGGCCCAGGCCGGCGCCATCGATGATGCGGTCAAGCGCGGCACGCTGAAAGTCGGCATGGACCCGACCTACATGCCGTTCGAAATGACCGACAAGCGCGGTGAAATCATCGGCTTTGAAGTCGACATCCTCAAGGCCATGGCCAAGTCCATGGGCGTCAAGCTGGAGCTGGTGTCCACTGGCTACGACGGGATTATCCCGGCGTTCCTGACCGGCAAGTTCGACATGATCGGCAGCGGCATGACCCTGACCCAGGAACGCAACCTGCGCCTGAACTTCAGCGAACCCTTCATCGTGGTGGGCCAGACCCTGCTGATCCGCAAGGACCTGGAAGGCACCATCAAGTCCTACAAAGACTTGAACGACGAGAAATACCGCCTCACCTCCAAGCTCGGCACCACCGGTGAGATGGTCGCCAAGAAGCTGATTTCCAAGGCCAAGTACCACGGCTACGACAACGAGCAGGAAGGTGTGCTGGACGTGGTCAACGGCAAGGCGGATGCCTTTGTGTATGACGCGCCGTACAACGTGGTTGCCGAGAAGAAAGTCGGCAACGGCAAGCTGGTGTTCCTGGAAGAACCCTTCACCTTCGAACCCCTGGCGTTTGGCCTGAAAAAAGGCGATTACGACAGCATCAACTTCATCAACAATTTCCTGCACCAGATCCGCAACGACGGCACCTACGATCGCATCCATGACAAGTGGTTCAAGAGCTCCGAGTGGCTCAAGGACATGGAATAAGTTCGGCTGAATACCGAGTCGCGTCCTTCGCGAGCAAGCCCGCTCCCACATTTTGACCGCATTCTCATGTTGGAACTCGGTCAAGGGTGGGAGCGGGCTTGCTCGCGAAAGCGGCCTGACAGGCGACATCAATCCCGGAAAGTAAAATGAAACAGAAAAAAGCCCAATGGCCCTGGCACCTGCTGACCGTGGTCGTGCTGGTCGGCCTGGCTGGCGCCTTGTACTACGCCACCTCGCTGATGTCCTACGAGTGGCGCTGGAACCGTGTGCCGCAATACTTCGCCTATCAGGCCGAAACCTCCCAGCGCGCGGCGGATATCTCCACCGTCGTTGAGCTGGTGCGCAAAGGCGATGTCGCCGAAGTGACCCTGCGCAACGATGCGGGTGCCGAGCAGAAGCTGATCGTGGCGGACAACAGCCTGCAAGTGGCGCGCGGCGACGACGTGGCCGAAGGCGACGTGGTCGGCGTTACCCGGCAATGGGCGCTGGGGCCGTTGATGTGGGGCTTGTGGACCACCTTGTGGCTGTCGGTGGTGTCCGGCGTCCTGGGCTTGGCGATTGGCTTGGCAACAGGCCTGTGCCGACTGTCCAGTAACCCGACCTTGCGCGATCTGTCGACGATCTACGTCGAATTGGTGCGCGGAACGCCGCTGTTGGTGCAGATCTTCATCTTCTATTTCTTTATCGGCACGGTGCTCAACCTGTCCCGGGAGTTTGCCGGGATCGCCGCGCTGTCGTTGTTCACCGGTGCGTACGTGGCGGAAATCGTGCGCGCCGGCGTGCAGTCCATCACCCGTGGCCAGAATGAAGCCGCACGCTCCCTGGGCATGAGTGCGGGCCAGTCGATGCGCCATGTGGTGCTGCCGCAGGCCTTCAAGCGCGTGCTGCCGCCACTGGCGGGGCAATTTATCAGCTTGGTAAAGGACACGTCCCTGGTGTCGGTGATCGCGATTACCGAACTGCTCAAAAGCGGCCGCGAAGTGATCACCACCTCGTTCTCGCCGTTTGAAATCCTGTTCTGCGTGGCAGGCCTGTACCTGTTGATCAACCTGCCGCTGTCGAAAATGGCCAGCCGGCTTGAGCGGAGGCTCGCGCAAAGTGATTGAAGTCCGCGATCTGGTAAAAGTCTTCGACACCCGTGGCCATGTGGTGCGCGCGGTGGATAACGTCACCACTCAGGTGGCCAAGGGCGAAGTGCTGGTAGTGATCGGCCCGTCGGGGTCCGGCAAATCGACCTTCCTGCGTTGCCTCAATGGCCTGGAAGAGTTCGATTCGGGCTCGGTGAGCATCGACGGCCTGCAACTGGCCGACCCGAAAACCGACGTGAACGCCTATCGCCGCGAAGTCGGCATGGTGTTCCAGCATTTCAACCTGTTCCCGCACATGACCGTGCTGGAAAACCTCTGCCTGGCGCAAAAAGTCGTACGCAAACGCGGCAAGAAAGAGCGTGAGGCCAAGGCCCTCGCGCTGCTGGAAAAAGTCGGCATTGCACAGAAGGCCAACGAATTTCCGTCGCGCCTTTCCGGCGGCCAGCAACAGCGCGTGGCAATTGCCCGGGCGCTGGCGATGGAGCCCAAGGTCATGCTGTTCGACGAGCCCACCTCGGCCCTCGACCCGGAAATGGTCGGCGAAGTGCTGGATGTGATGAAGACCCTGGCCCTGGAAGGCATGACCATGGTCTGCGTCACCCACGAAATGGGCTTTGCCCGCGAAGTGGCTGACCGCGTGCTGTTTTTCGACCACGGCAAACTGCTGGAAGATGCCGCCCCGGCGCAGTTCTTCGATGCGCCCCAGGACCCTCGTGCCCAGGCCTTCCTGCGCCAGGTGTTGTAACGACTAAACGTTGAACTTGCCCACCAGCGCCTGCAGATCCATGCCCAGGCGGGCCAGTTCGACACTCGCCGCCGCCGTCTCCTGACTCGCGGCCGAGGTTTGTTCCGACGCATCCTTGACCTTCAGCACGCTGCGGTTGATCTCTTCGGCCACCGCCGTTTGCTCTTCGGCCGCCGCGGCGATCTGTGGGTTCATTTCCTGGATCACCGACACGGTGCGCGTGATGCTGGCCAGCGCATCACCTGCGCGGCGGGTCAATTGCACGCTGTTGTCCGTGAGGCTGCGGCTGTTGTCCATGATGTCGGCCACCTGCTGTGTGCCCCGATGCAGGCCGCTGATCAGCGCTTCGATTTCCTCCGCCGATTGTTGCGTGCGTTGCGCCAGCCCGCGCACTTCGTCAGCGACCACCGCAAAACCGCGCCCTGCTTCCCCGGCACGCGCCGCTTCGATGGCGGCGTTGAGGGCCAATAAGTTGGTCTGTTCCGAGACCGACTTGATCACTTCCAGTACGCTGCCGATCTTCTGGCTTTCCTGTTGCAACCCGCGCATGGCCTGGCTTGAGCGCGCCATCTCTTGCGCCAGGTGTTCGATGTGGGTGATCGCTTCCGCCACCACCTGGTCGCCGGCACCTGCCTGTTGGTCGGCCTCAGTGGCTGCAACGGATGCTTGCTCGGCATGCCGTGCGACTTCCTGGGACGTGGCGAGCATCTGGTTCATGGCGGTGGCCACCTGTTCGGTTTCGAGCTTCTGGTCGTCGATTCCGGCGCGGGTTTGCGCAGTGACGGCGGACAGTTGCTTGGCAGCACTGGCAATCTGCTGTGCGCTCGCGCCGATGCCGCCGATCAGCCCGCGCAGGTTGCTGGTCATTTGGCCGATGCTGCGCTGCAACTGTCCCAGTTCGTCGCGGCGCTGGGTCTGGATGGCTTGGGTGAGGTTGCCCTCGGCAATGCTGTTGGCCGCCTGCAGGGCCTGGCGCAGCGGTGCGACGATCTGGCCGGCGATCAACCAGGCCGCCAGGCTACCGAGCAACAACGCGGCGGCAGTGATGTAGAGCAATACGCTGCGCGCGAGGCTGGCTTCGCGGTCTCGCTTGGCGGTTTGGTCCTGGCTCAACAGGTCGCTTTCTTTGAGCAACTGATCCAGCCATTGCTCCAGTTGGTTCTGGCTGGTCTCGGTGGTGAGCTGGGCCTCCCTGAGGCCTGTCAGTTGGGTGCGGTAGTCGAGCAGGGCGTTTTTCAGCGCGCCAGCATCCACCGGCAATGCGCTTACCACCGCCTGGGCGCGATCAAGGGCCAGCAACGCGTCATTCACGCCGTTGGTGTAGGCCTCCAATGTGTCACTGGCCCAGGCGGGGCTCTGGGCGCGATCTTCGGCTTGCTCCATGGTTTGGCGCAGTTGCTCTATGGCATCGAGGGCTTTTTCGTCGTCTTGATTGGGCAAGTTGCTCGCCAGCTCCGAGAGGCTGTCGCTGCTCTGCACTGAGCTGCGCTTGAGCTGTTCACGGGCGTTTTCGCGTTGCTTGATCAACCCCTCCAGGCCACCCAGAGCAGTTTTGAAACTGGTCGCAATGCGGCGGCCTTCCTGCAGTTGTTGTTGGTTGAGCGGGTCGGGCAGCCGTGGCGAGAGCTCGACCAGGTGCCGGTCGATTTTCTCCATGTGCAGGCCGATCTTGCTCAGGCTCTCGGAATCATTGACGGTTCGATACACAATCCGATCGGCGCGTAACTCTTCGCCTACCGCGGCCAATTGCGAGAGCTGGATCAGGGTTTGCGAGCGATCAAGTGAGGTGTTCAAGGCTTGCCAGCCCGTGACGGCGATGACGAGGCTGAGGCTGAGCACCAAGCCAAAGCCCAGGGCGAGTTTGAGGCTGATGCTGATATTTTCCAGCAGGCGGGTCAGTGGACGAAACATGGTCAATCTCCAACGAATTAAAAGGAGCGTTTCGGGAACCGCCTGACACACGTCAGGAGAATTGAAACGCTACTTTTATTCGGCGCTGGGCGTGTGATTCACGACCTGAAAAACGCGTAGGAAATTTCACAAATTAAAAGGCGGCGGCTCTGATAGCCGCCGCGAAAGGGCTTCAGACCTTAAAGCGGCCTACCAGGGTTTGCAGGTAAATCCCCAGGCGCGCCAGTTCGGCGCTGGAGGCGGCGGTTTCTTCACTGGCGGCCGACGTCTGTTCGGACACATCGCGTACGTTGAGCACGCTGCGGTTGATCTCCTCGGCCACGGCGCTCTGTTGCTCGGCGGCGGTGGCGATCTGCGAGTTCATCGCCTGGATGGTCGAGACCGTACGGGTGATGTTGCCCAGGGCGCTGCCGGCGCGGCGGGTCAGTTCGACGCTGCTGTCGGTGAGGCTGCGGCTGTTGTCCATGATGCTTGCCACCTGCTGGGTGCCGGTTTGCAGGCCAACAATCAGTTCTTCGATTTCTTCGGTGGATTTTTGCGTGCGCTGGGCAAGGCTGCGCACTTCGTCGGCCACCACGGCAAAACCACGCCCGGCTTCACCGGCGCGCGCCGCTTCAATCGCGGCGTTGAGGGCCAGCAGGTTGGTTTGCTGGGCCACGGACTTGATCACGTCGAGCACGCTGCCGATCTTGTCGCTTTCGCGTTGCAGATGGCCCATGGCCTCGGTGGAGTTGCCCACCTCGGTGGCCAGGCGTTCGATCTGGGCGATGGCTTCACCGACCACCTTGTCACCTTCGCGGGCCTGTTGGTCGGCGGCTACAGCGGCTTCAGAGGCTTCCTCGGCGTTACGCGCAACTTCCTGCACGGTGGCGGCCATTTCATTCATGGCGGTGGCCACCTGGTCGGTCTCGACCTTCTGGCTGTTGACCCCGGCGCTGGTCTGTTCGGTCACGGCCGACAGTTGCTCGGCGGCGCTGGCGATCTGGGTGACGCCGTCGCTGATGCCACCGATCAGTTCACGCAGGCCCACGCTCATGCTCTGCATGGCGCGTTGCAACTGGCCCAGTTCGTCCTGGCGCAGGGATGTGAGGTTGTGGCTCAGGTCGCCCGAGGCCACGCGCTCAGCGACTTGCAGGGTCTGGTTCAGCGGAATGGTGATCTGGCGGGTGATGGCCCAGGCCGCAACCAGGCCGAAGATCAGCGCGAGCACAGTGGCCAGCAGCAACAGTTGTTTGGCGCGCGCCGCGTCGTTGTCACGCACCACAGTCTGCGAAGTGGTGAGCTTTTCGCTATGCCCGAGCAGGATATCGCCCTGGGTAACCATGATTTTCAGCGCGGCTGCACTGGCAACCTGGGAGTCGCGGTATTGGCTGACGGCGGCGCGGTAGGCCTGCAGCGAGGCACTGGCTTCCTGCAGGTTGGCCTGGAGCTGGGCGGGCAGTTGGCCCTCGAGTTCGGTGATTTTTTTCAGGGCGTTGTCGATGGCGTCGAGGGCCGGCTGTTCAGCCTCGACCTTGCCGCTGTAGGTGTAGCCGCGCACCTGGAAGCGCGCTTGCTGGATCAGCTTGCTCAGGTCGACCACGCTATTGAACTGGGTGACGCTGTCGCCTTGCAGCAGGGTTTTTTCGACTTCGTTGGTCTTGGCCACGGCATTGTCGGCGGTGTCGCCGAGCTTGCTGCGCGCGCCTTCACGCTTGAGGCCGGCCTGGACCATGGCGCCGAAGGCCTTTTTGTATTGGTTCAAGGCGTCCTGTTGCTGTTCGACCAAGGCCTTGTCGTCGGGCTGCTCGATCAGCTCGGCGGCCTTTTTCAGGCCAGCGTCCAGCTGTGTCAGCAGCTCGGTGACCGCGCCCGTGCCTTGTTCGCCGCGACGCATTTCGAAGTCCAGGCGTGCCAGGCGCAAATCCTTGGTCAGCCCGTTGAGGCTGGAGATATAACCCAGTTTGTCGCCGCGACTGATCACGTCGCCCAGGCCGGTCCAGCCGGTGAAGGTGATCATCAATGTGAGCAGTAATACCAGGCCAAAACCCACGCCCAGTTTGGTTTTTACGCTGACATTCCCCAGCTTTTCGGCTAACCAACGATACATGCTGCGAACTCCCCTGGAACAAGGCTTGGACTTATTCAGGGGTTATCGGCCTGCATGCGGGATTCTGTAGGACGCTAGACCAATGTGGGAGGGGGCTTGCCCTCGATGGCGGTGGTTCAGTGAATACATTGGGTGACTGATACACCGCCATCGGGGGCAAGCCCCCTCCCACATTGGATTTGCGCTGTGTTCAGAACAAGCGGGCGAGCAGGGCGGTCACGGCGGTTTCGACCCGCAGGATGCGGGCGCCGAGCTGTACCGGTTGCAGGCCGGCTTTGCTCAGCAGGTCCACCTCATAAGGGATCCAGCCACCTTCGGGGCCGATCGCCAGGGTCACCGGCTCGTCCAGCCCGCGCGGGCACGCGGGGTAGTCGCCTGGATGGCCGATAAGGCCCAGGGTGCCTTCGGTCATGGCCGGCAGACGATCTTCGACGAACGGTTTGAAGCGCTTCTCGATAATGATTTCCGGCAGCACGGTGTCGCGCGCCTGTTCCAGGCCGAGGATCAGTTGCTCGCGAATCGCTTCGGGTTCCAGGAACGGGGTTTGCCAGAAACTCTTTTCGACCCGATAGCTGTTGACCAGCACCACCTTGGGCACGCCCATGGCCGCCACGGTTTGCAGCACTCGACGCAGCATCTTCGGGCGCGGCAGTGCCAGCAGCAGGGTCAGCGGCAGCTTGGCCGGGGGCGGCAGGTCGAAGCTGACCTGCAACTCGGCTTCACCGGCCTCCAGGCGCAGCAATTGCGCGTTGCCCATCAGCCCGCCGATGCGGCCGACACGCAGGTTGTCACCCACCGCCGCGCGGTGGACTTCCTGCATGTGCACCAGGCGTCGATCACGCAGCACCACCCGGTCGGCCGCGATAAAGTCGGCCTCTTCCAACAGCAGCAGGTTCACGGCTGCGTCGCTGGCGGCTGGTCGTCGTCGGCGGGTTGGTCATCCGGGTGTTCGCCACGCTTGGTGATCAAGCTGCTGAACAGGATGCCGATTTCGAACAGCATCCACATCGGCACGGCCAACAGGGTCTGGGAGAAGATGTCCGGCGGCGTGAGGATCATGCCGACCACAAAGCAGCCGATGATCACGTACGGGCGGATTTTCTTCAGGTACGCCACGTTGACCACGCCGATCCACACCAGCAGCACTACCGCCACCGGGATTTCGAAGGCCACGCCAAAGGCGAAGAACAGCGTCATCACGAAGTCGAGGTAGCTGGTGATGTCGGTCATCATCTCCACACCGGCCGGGGTGGCGGCGGCGAAGAACTTGAAGATCAGCGGGAACACCAGGAAGTAGGCGAACGCCATGCCGGTGTAGAACAGCAGGATGCTCGACACCAGCAGCGGCACGGCGATGCGCTTTTCATGCTTGTACAGGCCCGGTGCGATAAAGCCCCAGATCTGGTGCAGGATCACCGGGATCGCCAGGAACAGCGAGACCATCATGGTCAGCTTCAATGGCGTTAGGAACGGCGACGACACATCGGTGGCGATCATCGTCGCGCCGGCCGGCAGGTACTGGCGCAGTGGCGTGGAGACAAAGGTGTAGATTTGCTGGGTAAAGGCAAACAACCCGGCAAAGATAATGAAGATAGCCGCTACGCAACGCAGCAGGCGGGTACGCAGCTCGGTGAGGTGCGAGACCAGCGGCATATGCTGGTCGTTTTCCGGTTTATCAGCGCTCATGGGGCTCGCGGCGGCAATGTAGGGTCATGGGGAGCGGGCGCCGCAACAGGCGCCGGCGCTGGCTCGGTCGGGGTGGGGGCAACAGGTGCGGCTTCGGCGACAGGCGCCGGTGCGATGCTGTTTTCAACCACAGGCTCTACCGGTTTGGCCGGCTCTTGCACGGGCGACAGAATCTTGCGCGCCTCCTGCTCCAACGACAGGATGTGTTCGTTGTGCAGTTGCCGACGGATTTCGTCGGCGCCGATTTCCCGTTCAACTTCCTGTTTGATGGCGTTGAAACTGCGTTTCAGGCGCCCGATCCATAGGCCGGCCGTGCGCGCGGCACCGGGCAGGCGTTCCGGCCCCAGTACCAGCAGGGCCACGAGGCCGACGAGGAGCAGTTCAGAGAAGCTGATACCAAACATTAGTCAGTGCTCACACGTCTTTGCGGGTTGGCTCTTCGACTTTCTCAGCCTGCACGTCGAAGGTACGACGCTCGGTGATCGGCTGAGTGGCCTGCGGGTGTACAGGCTGCGCCGGCGGCACTGGGTTGGCGGCTGGGTCGGCGGGCTTTTCGTCATCGTTCATGGCTTTACGGAAGCCCTTGATCGACTCGCCCACGTCAGTGCCCAGGTTCTTGAGCTTCTTGGTGCCGAACACCAGTACTACCACCACCAGAATGACGATCCAGTGTTTCCAGTCAAAAATGCCCATGCTGCAAATCCTCTAGTCTTAAGTTATTCAAGCGGACGGGCGCGAGGCCTTTTCGGCATGCCCGGACAAGCCGAAGCGACGGTCCAGTTCATCCAGTACGGCCTGCGGATGCTGCCCCAGTTGGGCGAGCATGACCAGGCTGTGGAACCACAGGTCGGCGGTTTCGTAGATTACATCGCTGCAATCGCCGCTGATTTGCGCGTCCTTGGCGGCGATGATGGTCTCGACGGATTCTTCGCCGAGCTTTTCCAGGATCTTGTTCAGGCCCTTGTGGTACAGGCTGGCGACGTAGGAGCTGTCGGCGTCCGCGCCTTTGCGGTCTTCCAGCACCTGGGCCACACGGTTCAGGGTATCGCTCATGTTCAGTGTCCTGCGGAATAGATGGCGTGCGGGTCTTTGAGCACCGGTTCCACAACCTTCCATTCGCCGTTCTCGAACACGCGATAGAAACAGCTGTGACGGCCGGTGTGGCAGGCGATATCGCCGATCTGCTCGACCTTGAGGATCACCACGTCGGCGTCGCAGTCGATGCGCATCTCGTGCAGGGTCTGCACGTGCCCGGACTCTTCGCCCTTGCGCCACAGTTTGCCACGCGAGCGTGACCAGTAAATGGCGCGCTGCTCAGCGGCAGTCAGGCTCAGGGCCTCGCGGTTCATCCAGGCCATCATCAGCACGCGCCCGGTCTTGTAGTCCTGGGCAATGGCCGGCACCAGGCCGTCACTGTCCCACTTGATCTCGTCCAGCCAGTCTTTCATGTTCGGCTCCGGCAATTTGCGACAGTGTATAACCGGATTGGCTACCGACGCACGATCAGATAAATACCCACGGCGACCATGATCCCGGCGGGCCAGTGGCCCAACTGGTTCAACGGCCCGCCAATCGCCAGCATCACCCCGCCCACCAAGTGCGCGGCGCCGAGCAGGCGCAGGAACCAGTCGTCCTTGCGCTTGTGCCACGGCGGCGGCGGGTCCTTGGCGTGAGGCTGGGACATGCGCTCCAGCAGGTCGCGGGTCATGTTGGCCAGGTGCGGCAGTTGTTCGAATTGGCTGTGCAGGTTGCCCAGCAGGGTTTTCGGGCTGACGCGCTCGCGCATCCAGCGCTCCAGGAACGGCTGCGCGGTGTTCCACAGGTCGAGATCCGGGTACAGCTGGCGGCCGAGGCCTTCAATGTTGAGCAGGGTTTTCTGCAGCAGCACAAGCTGCGGCTGCACTTCCATATTGAAGCGCCGCGCGGTCTGGAACAGGCGCATCAGCACCTGGCCGAAGGAAATATCTTTTAACGGTTTTTCAAAGATTGGCTCGCACACCGTGCGGATCGCCGCTTCGAATTCATTCAGCTTGGTTTCCGCCGGTACCCAGCCCGAATCGATATGCAGTTGCGCTACGCGGCGGTAGTCACGCTTGAAGAAGGCGAACAGGTTGCGGGCCAGGTAGTCCTGGTCTTCCGGGGTCAGGCTGCCGACGATGCCGCAGTCGATCGCAATGTATTGCGGGCTCCACGGGTTGACGGTGCTGACGAAGATGTTGCCCGGGTGCATGTCGGCGTGGAAGAAACTGTCGCGGAACACTTGGGTGAAGAAGATCTCCACGCCGCGCTCGGCGAGCATCTTCATGTCGGTGCGCTGGTCGGCCAGGGTTGCGAGGTCGGTGACCTGCACGCCGTAGATGCGCTCCATCACCAGCACTTTGGGGCGGCACCAGTCCCAGTACACTTGCGGCACATACAGCAAAGGCGAGCCTTCGAAGTTGCGCTTGAGCTGGCTGGCGTTGGCAGCCTCGCGCAGCAGGTCGAGTTCGTCGTAGATGGTTTTTTCGTAGTCGGCGACCACATCCACCGGGTGCAGCAGGCGCGCATCGGCAGAGAAACGCTCGGCGGCGCGCGCAAGGATAAACAGCCACGCCAGGTCCTGGCCGATGATCGGCTTGAGGCCCGGGCGGATCACCTTCACCACCACTTCTTCGCCGGTCTTGAGCTGCGCGGCGTGCACTTGGGCCACCGAGGCCGACGCCAGGGGCTCAACGTCGAAACGGCTGAACACCTCGCTGATCTTGTGGCCCAGCTGTTCTTCGATCAGCTTCATCGATTGCTGGGAGTCGAACGGCGGCACGCGGTCCTGCAACAGCATCAGTTCGTCGGCAATGTCTTCGGGCAGCAGGTCGCGGCGGGTCGAGAGGATCTGCCCGAACTTGATGAAGATCGGCCCCAGGTCCTGCAGCGCCAGGCGCAGGCGCGCGCCACGGCTCAGCTCCAGCGGCTTGCGCGGAAACCAGCGCCACGGCAGCACATAGCGCACGGCCAGCAGGAACCACGGCAGGGGCAGGGCGAACAGCAGGTCATCGAGGCGGTAGCGGATTACGACGCGCTGGATACGAAACAAACGGCGGACGGCGAGCAGCTTCATGCGTTATCGCTTGGATCAAGGGAACGGCTCAGGCGCTCGAAGCGCGCCTCAAGGCGTTCCAGGTCGATTTTGGCCTTGTCGAGTTCGCGAAAGCGCGCTTGCGCTTCACGTTCTCCGACCAGGGTGCGCGATTCTTCGCTCAGGTATTCGGCGAGGTTCTGGTTGAGGCTGGCAAACCCCTGTTGGTACCAGCGCGAGCGGCTGCGCAGGTGCCCGCTGATCAGCTGGGTGGCAACGGGGCCGATCCAGCGCGACAGCTCGTATTCCCAATCCAGCTCCAGGTCTTGCAGCACGGCGGCCAGGTCCATCAGCACCGCGCTGTCGCCTTCCAGATGCACTTCAGGGCCATGCATGATCGCGGTCTTGTTGCGGCTCAGTGCCAGGTGTAACAGGCTCGACGCCGGTGCGCGCAGCGTGCAGTCAGCCTCGGCGGCCCATTGGGTGGCCAGCAGCAGGCCTTCATCGCTGGGCAGGATAAACAGCTGCACGGCGGGGCTGCTGCAGTCGACGGCAATCACCTTGCCGTTCAAGTGCGCCAGCCGCGCCAGGGCGGTGCTGTCCAGGCGCAGCACACGGTTGAGGCCGTGTTCGACGCTGGCGAGAAGGCCTGCGAACAGCATCAGGGCTTGATGCCGCGGTGCAGGGCGACGATGCCCGAGGTCATGTTGTGGTAGGTCACGCGGTCGAAACCGGCTTCCACCATCATCGACTTCAGGGTTTCCTGGTCGGGGTGCATGCGGATCGATTCGGCCAGGTAGCGATAGCTCTCGGCGTCATTGGTGATCAGCTTGCCCATCAACGGCATGAAGGCGAACGAGTAAGTGTCGTAGACCTTGGACATCAGCGCGTTGGTCGGCTTGGAGAACTCCAGCACCAACAGGCGGCCGCCCGGCTTGAGCACGCGCAGCATCGAGCGGATCGCGTCCTCTTTATGGGTCACGTTGCGCAGGCCGAAGGCGATGGTCACGCAATCGAAATGGTTGTCGGGGAACGGCAGTTTTTCGGCGTCGGCCTGGACGAATTCGATATTGCCGGCCACGCCTTTATCCAGCAGGCGATCGCGGCCGACCTTGAGCATCGAGCCGTTGATGTCGGCCAATACCACCTGGCCGGTAGGCCCGACGAGCTTGGAAAATTTGGCCGCCAGGTCGCCCGTGCCGCCGGCGATGTCCAGCACGCGGTTGCCGGTGCGTACGCCCGACAACTCGATGGTAAAGCGCTTCCACAGGCGGTGCATGCCGCCGGAGAGCACGTCGTTCATCAGGTCGTACTTGGCGGCGACGGAGTGGAACACCTCAGCGACTTTTTCCGCTTTCTGGCTTTCCGGAACGTTCTTGAAGCCGAAGTGAGTGGTGGGTTCGGCATCGCTGCCTTTGCGCTGATCAGTCATATCGCTGTCACCAAAAGAGAATGCGGGACATGATAATCCCCAAGGCCTGCTTTGTCTTGGCAAGGCTGAAGGTAAGATAGGCGGTCACCGAGGCTTTTTGCCGCATGGCCGGTGTTCCGAGTCGTATAAAGAGGAGTCATTGCAATGGCCCGTATTACCGTTGAGCGTGCACATTCCCTGGGTAAAGAAGGCGCGCGCGCCAAGGCCGACAAGTTGGCGCAAAAACTCCAGGAGCAATATGGCCTGGAACCTTCATGGTCCGGCGATACCTTGAACCTCAAGCGTTCGGGGGTTAAGGGCACGGTATTAGTCGCGGATGATTCGCTGCGTATTGATGTGGAACTGGGCCTGTTGATGTCGGCCATGAGTGGCACTATCAAGTCCGAAATCGAGAAAGCCTTGGATAAGGCGCTGGCCTGACCTGACAGTTGTTAGGGTGCCGATTCTAATTTTCCAGCCTACTTTGTGCCCAAGCCCTCAACTCCTGTGGGCCGTTCCTCCCCCCTTTTCTGCGTGAGGTGCACCATGGCCAAAGTTATCTTGAAGAAAAAAATCGACGCCCAGACTACTGCCCTGAGCGACGTTAAAAGCTACGCCCGCAAGATCTGGCTGGCAGGTCTTGGTGCTTATGCCAAGGTCGGAAGCGAGGGCAGCGACTACTTCAAAGAGCTGGTTAAGACCGGTCAACATGTTGAAAGTAAAGGCAAAAAAGTTGCTATTGAACAACTTGATGCCGCCAACAGTCAGATTGACCAAGTAAAGAGTAATGTCTCCGCGGTCAAAGGTCTGGTAGAAGTTCAGCTGGATAAAGTTGAAAAAGCTTTTGATACTCGTGTTGCCAGTGCCTTGAATCGAATCGGCATTGCGTCTAAACATGACGTTGAGACACTCTCTGCTAAGCTCGAAGAGCTGACGGCATTGCTCGAACGTGTCGCGCGTAAACACTAAGGAGACATCGGGATGGCTGTTAAAAAGACTACTCAGAAAGAAGGCAGCTCGTGGGTCGGGGAAGTTGAAAAATATTCCCGTAAGATCTGGCTTGCTGGTTTAGGCGTGTACTCGAAGGTTAGCAGTGACGGCGGCAAATACTTCGAGACTTTGGTCAAGGACGGCGAGAAGGCCGAGAAGTTGACCAAAACCACGGTTGGTAAAAAAGTTGAAGCTGCCAAGGCAACTGCCGGTTCCGCCAAGTCGAGCATTTCTGACACTTGGGGCAAGTTGGAAGAAACTTTCGATAAACGCCTCAACAGTGCCATTTCGCGACTGGGCGTGCCTAGCAAAGCAGAGTTGAAGACGCTGCACAGCAAGGTCGATACCCTGACCAAGCAGATCGAAAAACTCACCGGCGCCAAAGTGGCTCCGGTAAAAACTGCAGCCGCTAAACCCGCTGCCAAGCCTGCCGCTAAAACCGCTGCTGCCAAACCGGCCGCGAAGCCGGCTGCCAAGCCACTGGTGAAAGCCGCCGCCAAGCCGGCAGCGAAAGCCGCTGCAAAACCTGCAGCCAAGGCGCCGGTAAAAGCCGCAGCTAAACCTGCAGCCAAGCCAGCGGCCAAAACTGCTGCGGCCAAACCGGCCGCCAAGCCTGCGGCCAAACCAGTGGCTGCTAAAGCTGCTGCCAAACCTGCCGTGAAGGCTGCCGCTAAGCCAGCAGCTAAAGCCGCTGCCAAACCGGCTGCGAAACCTGCAGCTAAAACCGCTGCGGCCAAACCTGCTGCCAAGCCAGCCGCTGCGAAACCTGCAGCCAAGCCGGCCGCCGCCAAGCCAGCGGCAAAACCAGCCGCCGCGAAGAAACCCGCAGTAGCGAAAAAGCCAGCCGCCGCCAAGCCAGCTGTTGCCGCCAAACCTGCAACCCCGGCACCCACGGCTTCGACAGCCAACTCGGTCTCCGCACCGACGCCTGCTGCCGTAACCCCGACTGCAACGCCGGTAACCCCGACGCCATCCAGTCAGTCCTGATTTTTCCAGGATACAAAAACGCCCGGCCTGCAAAGGTCGGGCGTTTTTTATTGGCGGTCTTATGAACACCATCGTTCCAATGTGGGAGCGAGCAAGTCGAATCGTCGCACCGCCCCTCCCACCTTTTTTAATCCGGGTCATCCAGGTATTTGAGGGCCAACCGCTCCGTTGCCTGACGGGCTGGCACCAGCAAATGCGGCGCTACCAGCATCATGATCTGGTAAACCACCACGCGCACCTCGCCTTCACGGTCGAGAATCCGCTGGTAGTCCAGGGAAAACAGCAGGGTCAGGGTGATCTGCTCCACCAGTTGCCCCAGCGCCTGGGTATCGCTGACCAATTGCCCCGCGGCCTTCAGGCGTGCCAGTAATGAAGCCAGGGTGCGCTTGAGGGCGGTCAACAGGCCACGAACCCCCTTGGCCAACTTCGGCAGGCGCCCCGCCAGGTTCGACAGGTCCTGGAACAGAAACCGGTAATGGGCCATGCGCTCGACGATCAGGTGCAGGAACAGCCAATAATCCTCAGCCTCCAGTTGCGCATCCGCCGGTGGGTCGAGCAGCGGTGCCAGCTCATTTTGAAAACGCTCGAACAGCCCGAGCACCAGCGGCTCCTTGCCATGGAAGTGGTAGTAGAGGTTGCCGGGGCTGATCCCCATTTCATTCGCCACCTCCATGGTCGACACATTCGGCTCGCCCTTCTGGTTGAACAACTGCAGGGCACATTCAAGGATACGGTCGCGGGTCTTCATCCAGTCTTCTTAATGTGAGCGTTGAGCTAGCGCACCCGCACGTAAGTGCCCGGCGCCGCTTCCATCGGTGGGTAGTTCTGGTTGCCCAGTGCGGTCAGGGTTTCGCGCTGTACGCCGGAGCGTTGCTGGACCCAGTCCAGCCACTGCGGCCACCAACTGCCTTCGACGTGGTTGGCATCGTAGTACCAGGCGCGCGGATCGCTGCTCAGCTTGGGGTTTTCCACATAGTTGGCCTTGGGGTTGCCCGGCGGGTTGAGGATGCTCTGGATATGCCCGCTGTTGGACAGCACGAAGCGCCGCTCGCCGCCCAGCAACTGCGTGGAGCGGTACACCGCGTCCCACGGCGTGATGTGGTCGTTGATCCCGGCCACGCTGAAGCTGTCCACCGTGACCTTCTGCAAGTCGATGGGCGTGCCGCACACCTCCAGGCCCCCGGGATGGCTCAGCGGGTTGTGCTTGAAGAAGTCCAGCAGGTCGCCATGCAGCGCGGCGGGCAGGCGGGTGTTGTCGTTGTTCCAGTAAAGGATGTCGAACGCGGGCGGTTCTTTGCCCAGCAGGTAGTTGTTGATCCAGTAGTTCCAGATCAGGTCGTTGGGGCGCATCCAGGCGAATACGCGGGCCATGTCGCGGCCGTCGAGTACGCCTTGCTGGTAGGAGCGGCGTTTGGCCGCCTCCAGGGTTTGCTCGTCGACAAACAGCGTGGCCGGGCTGTCGATCTGGCTGTCGAGCAGGCTCACCAGGTAGCTGGCGCTGGAGATGCGTCGTAGCTGGCGCTTGGCCTGCAGGTGGCCCTGCAGGGCGGCAATGGTCAGGCCGCCGGCGCAGGCGCCCATCAGGTTGACTTCGCGGGCGCCGGTGATCGCGCGGCACACGTTGAGTGCTTCCTCCAGTGCCGCGACATAGGTGGAGAGGCCCCATTCACGGTGCCGCACATCCGGGTTGCGCCAGCTGACCATAAAAGTCTGCAAGCCGTTTTTCAGCGCGTACTGCACAAAGCTGTTGGCCGGGCTCAGGTCGAAAATGTAGTACTTGTTGATTTGCGGCGGCACGATCAGCAGCGGCTTGGCGTACTGTTTTTCGCTCATGGGCTTGTACTGGATCAGCTCCAGCAGCTCATTGCGAAATACCACCGAGCCCGGGGTGGTGGCCACGGTCTTGCCCACCTCGAACGCCTGCTTGCTCACCTGGCGCGGCAGGCCGTGGTTATGCAGCAGGTCGTCGAACAGGTTGCTCACGCCGCGCACCACGCTGTTGCCGCCGGAGTTGAGCAGCTCCTTGATGGCCAGCGGGTTAAGCAGGGTATTGGAGGGGGATACCGCGTCGTTGAGCAGGGCGAAGGCGAAGTGCGCGCGGGCGCGGTCGTCGGCGCTCAACGAGCTGTCGTCGATCCAGTGGCGGGTTTGCTTTTGCCAGCTCAGGTAGGCTTGCAGGCTGCGGCGGTAAAACGGGTTGAGGGCCCAGGTCGGGTCGAGGAAGCGACTGTCGCGTGGGTTGGGCTCATGCACCGTTTCACCCAGCAGCACGCGGCCCAGTTGACCGCCCAGGGCCAGGGCGTGGCGGGCGGTATGCACCGGGTTGCGCAGGCCGTGCACGGCCACGCTGCGCAGGGTCGAGAGCAGGTCCCGGCCGCGCAGGCCGGTAATCGCATTTTGCGCGTTGATGAACGCAGCGGGGGTGGGGGCTGGGTTCGTCACGGGTCTTTCTCGCATGAGCCAACACTCCTTCGTCAAGCCAACAACGGGCACGCCAATTCAGAACCATAGTTGGTTCTGGGCAAGTTGCGAGGCGGTGTAGTCCTTACACGGCCGGTCGCGGGTGAATCACTGCGCGCAGGCGCTCCTCCTCAAGAAACTTCATGATGATCGGCGCCACGGCTTCGGCCCGGGTAATCAGGAACAGGTGCCCGTCATCGATGATGTGCAGTTGCGCGTTGGGAATGCGCCAGGCCAGCATGCGCATGTTGATCAAGGGAATCAGCGGGTCGTCGTCCCCGGCCAGCACCAGGGTCGGTTGGCGGATCTTGTGCAGCCAGTGGATGCTGGTCCAGCCCAGCCCCGCAAACAGCTGCCAGTAGTAACCCAGCTTGCCGGCCGAGCGCACTTTGCTGGCGTGCTCGGCGGCCAGTTTTGAATCGCGGCGGAACGAGCCGCCGTAGATCATCGGCGCAATGCGCACCACATGGGACGGCTGGATATAACGCCGCGGGCTCGCCATCAGCCAGAGTACTTTGGGTTTGCCCGGCACCATCACCGCACCCGCCGCCGTGGCTGCCAGGATCAGCTTCTTGCAGCGTTCCGGGTAGTCGTAGGCAAACTGCTGCGCCAACGCCCCGCCCCACGACACCCCGACCACGCTGACCTGGCCATAATCCAGGTAGTCGAGCATGCGTGCGGTGAGCTTGGCCAGGCCGGGAAAACGATAGGGCCGGTTGGGCGTTGAGGAGCCGCCCACGCCCGGCACATCAAAGGCGATCACTTCCAGGTCCGGGTCCAGCGCCTGGACGAACGGAAACACCAGCTCAAGGTTGGCGCCGATGCCATTGAAGATCAGCAGCGGCGTCAAGTGAGGCTTGCCCGGGCGCACCGCCGTGCGGATGGTCTGGCCATCCAGGTCGATGGTACGGAAGATGAACGGTTGCGGCATGTTCAAGCCCTGTGAGGTGTGCGGTTGGAATGCAATCAATGTGGGAGGGGGCTTGCCCCCGATGGCTGTGTGTCAGCTACAGATCTGTGTCTGGTGCACTGCAATCGGGGGCAAGTCGAATCGTCGCACCGCCCCTCCCACATTTGAACGCATTTCAATCTAGCGTTCGTGTACATAGGTTCCCGGCGCAGCCTCAGCGGCGGCATAGGTTTTATTACCCAAACTCGTAGGTGCTTTCTTCAACTTACCTGCCCGCTCCGCCTGCCATGCCTGCCAATGCAGCCACCACGAGTCTGTGTGCTTGGTCGCATTCTCCTGCCACTCCAGCGGTTTACCCGCCAGGCTGTCGCTGGTCTGGTAGCGCGCCTTGGGGTTGCCAGGGGGGTTGAGGATGCTCTGGATATGCCCACTGCTGGACAATACAAACTCCACCTTGCCACCAAACAGCTGCGCCGACTTGTAGCAGGACTGCCACGGCGTGATGTGGTCGTTGGTGCCGGCCAGTGAGTAGATATCGGCGGTGACCTGCTTGAGGTCGATGGGCGTGCCGCACACTTCCAGGGCGTTGGCGCGTACCAGTGGGTTGTTCTTGAACAGTTCGATCAGGTCGCCGTGGAACGCCGCCGGCAAGCGCGTGGTGTCGTTGTTCCAGAACAGGATGTCGAACACCGGCGGCTCATTGCCGAGCAGGTAGTTGTTCACCCAGTAGTTCCAGATCAGGTCGTTGGGGCGCATCCAGGCGAATACCTTGGCCATGTCGCGGCCTTCGAGCACGCCGGCCTGGTAGGAATGGCGCTTGGCTGCCTCCAGGGTCTGTTCGTCGACGAACAGCGCCACCTGGGTATCCAGGGTGGTGTCCAGCACGCTTACCAGCAGGGTGAGGGCGTTGACCTTCTTCTCGCCCAGCGCCGCGTAGTGGCCGAGCAGGGCGGTGCAGGTAATGCCGCCGGAGCAGGCGCCGAGCATGTTGATGTCTTTGCTGCCGGTAATCGCGGTGACCACATCGACCGCTTCCTTGAGCGCCTCGATATAGGTCGACAGGCCCCACTCGCGCTGGGCCTTGGTCGGGTTGCGCCAGCTGACGATAAAGGTCTGCTGGCCATTGCGCAGGCAAAAGCGCGCCAGGCTCTTGTCCGGGCTCAGGTCGAATACATAGAACTTGTTGATCTGCGGCGGCACCACCAGCAACGGACGCTCATGCACCTGTTCGGTGATCGGCTTGTACTGGATCAGCTCCAGCACGTCGTTGCGAAACACCACGGCGCCTTCGGTGGTGCCCAGGCTCTTGCCCACTTCAAACGCGCCCATGTTGACCTGGCTCGGCATGCCGCCGTTGTGCACCATGTCCTTGGCCAGGTGGGACAGGCCGTCGAGCAGGCTTTTACCGCCGGTTTCAAAAAAGCGTTTGACCGCCGCCGGGTTGGCCGCGCTGTTGGTGGGGGCCATGGCTTCGGTCATCAGGTTGATCACGAAGTGGCCACGGCTGATGTCCTGCTCCGACAGGTTGCTGTCGCCAATCCAGTCGTGCAGTTCCTTGCGCCACGCCAGGTAGGTTTGCAGGTAGCGTTTATAGAGCGGGTTCTGGCTCCAGGCCGGGTCGTGGAAGCGACGGTCGTCGCTCTCGGGTACCAGCTCGGATTTGCCGAACATCACGTTCTTCAATTCGACGCCAAAGTGGGCGACATGCTTGACGCTGTGCAACGGTTGCTTGATGGCTTGGGTCAGCACCATCTTCGCCGAGGCGAGTAAGTCCTTTTTCCGTAACGCGATGATCGGGTTGAGCCCCAGGGTGTTTTCCGAGGCCTGGCGTTTCAAGTCATCGTTGTTCTTGTTACTCATCTACGACGCTCCATTGTCCGAAAGACGAGTACCGGGTACCGCTGCGTACGAAGTTTCGATACACAACACAAGCCTGGTACTGCGACTCGGGTGACCGTTGATACCGCATCGTCAAATGCAGGGAACTTGCCAGTTCCATTGGTTACCCGAGTTTAATTTTTTTCGCAAGCGGGCCAATCGTTGGCCACGCGACAGGGCATTCAAGCAGATGAAATTAGAAAATGCCCTCTAAAGAGCAAGAGGCTCGGGCTAGAGCATCAGCCGCACGACCGACTCACTCGGATCGCGGGTTTTTCCGGCGGCCTTGAGCTCGGCGAGATAATCGGCCCACAGCGCGTCCTGACGCACGGCCAGTTGGTAGAGGTAGTCCCAGGTGAACAGCCCGCTGTCATGGCCGTCATCGAAGGTCAATTTCAGTGCGTACTGACCGGCGGGTTCTATCTTGGTCAACCGCACGTTGAGTTTGCCGAATTGCAGGATGGGTTTGCCGTGGCCCTGGACCTCGGCGGAAGGCGAGTGGGTGCGCAGCAGCTCGGCGGAAAGTTGGTACACCTCGTCGGGCCCGTAGGTGAGGCCGAGGGTGTTGGAGGTTTTGTGCAGGTTTACAGCCGTGGGGAATTTGGTCATTGATGATCATCCTGAAGGAACCGACATCAAAATGTGGGAGGGGGCTTGCCCCCGATTGCGGTGTATCAGTATCAGATGTACTGACTGACACATTGCAATCGGGGGCAAGCCCCCTCCCACATTGAAGCAATAAAGCAAAGCAGTTCTGAGTGAGGCTTACAGAATGTAGCGAGACAGATCTTCGTTCTGCGCCAATTCGCCCAAGTGGCTATTCACGTACTCAGCATCGATCTTGATCGCTTCGCCATTCTGCGAGCCGGCCATATCACCGGCGCTGAAGGACACTTCCTCAAGCAAGCGCTCAAGCAAGGTGTGCAGGCGACGGGCACCGATGTTCTCGGTCTTCTCGTTGACCTGCCAGGCGATCTCCGCCAGGCGCTTGATGCCATCCGGCAGGAACTCAATGCCCAAGCCTTCGGTTTTCAGCAGCTCACGGTACTGCTCGGTGAGCGACGCATGCGGCTCGCTGAGGATGCGTTCGAAGTCGCCCGGGGTCAGCGCCTTGAGCTCCACGCGGATTGGCAGGCGGCCTTGCAGCTCCGGCACCAGGTCGCTTGGCTTGCTCAGGTGGAACGCGCCGGAGGCGATAAACAGGATGTGGTCGGTCTTGACCATGCCCAGCTTGGTGTTCACGGTGCAGCCTTCGATCAGCGGCAGCAGGTCGCGCTGTACGCCTTCGCGGGACACATCGACGCCGCCGGAGTTGCCGCGCTTGGCCACCTTGTCGATTTCGTCGATAAACACGATGCCGTGCTGCTCGACCGCTTCCAGGGCCTTGGCCTTGAGTTCTTCTTCATTCACCAGGCGCCCGGCTTCTTCGTCGCGCACCAGTTTCAGCGCTTCCTTCACCTTGAGCTTGCGGCTTTTCTTCTTGCCCTTGCCCATGTTGGCGAACAGGTTCTGCAGCTGGCTGGTCATTTCTTCCATGCCAGGCGGTGCGGAGATGTCGACGCCTGCGACTTCGGCGACTTCGATCTCGATTTCCTTGTCATCCAGCTGGCCTTCACGCAGGCGCTTGCGGAACAGCTGGCGCGTGTTGGAATCCGAGGCCGGCGCGGCGTCTTCGTTGAAACCCATGCGTGCCGGGGGCAGCAGGGCGTCGAGGATGCGTTCTTCGGCGGCGTCTTCGGCGCGGTGGCTGACCTTGGTCATTTCCTGTTCGCGCAGCAGCTTCAGGGCGGCGTCGGCCAGATCACGGATGATCGACTCGACGTCACGGCCCACATAGCCGACTTCGGTGAACTTGGTGGCTTCGACCTTGATGAACGGCGCATTGGCCAGCTTGGCCAGGCGCCGGGCGATTTCGGTTTTACCGACGCCGGTAGGACCGATCATCAAGATGTTCTTGGGGGTTACTTCAACGCGCAGCTCTTCGGGCAATTGCATCCGGCGCCAGCGGTTACGCAGCGCGATGGCTACGGCGCGCTTGGCATCGTCCTGGCCGATGATATGGCGGTTAAGTTCATGGACGATTTCGCGGGGGGTCATGGACATAGTGTCTGGCGGCCTCAAGCGGGAATAAGCCTACGGCTTACTCGGCGAGGTCCTGCTCCTCAATGGTGAAGTTGTGGTTGGTGAACACGCAGATATCACCGGCGATGCCCAGGGCAGTCTCGACGATTTCGCGGGCCGACAGGTCGGTTTTCTTCATCAGTGCGCTGGCTGCGGCTTGGGCGTAGCCGCCACCGGAACCCATGGCGATCAGGCCATGCTCGGGCTCAACCACGTCGCCGTTACCGGTGATGATCAAGGAGGCGTCTTTGTTGGCCACGGCCAGCATGGCTTCCAGGCGGCTGAGGGAGCGGTCGGTGCGCCATTCTTTGGCAAGCTCGACAGCGGCGCGCACGAGGTGGCCCTGGTGTTTTTCCAGCTGGCCTTCGAAACGCTCGAAGAGGGTGAAGGCGTCGGCGGTAGCGCCGGCGAAACCGGCAAGCACCTGGCCGTGGTACAGGCGACGCACTTTCTTGGCGTTGCCTTTCATCACGGTATTACCCAGGGAAACCTGGCCGTCGCCGCCCATGACGACTTTGCCGTGGCGACGTACTGAAACGATGGTGGTCAAGGGGAGAGTCTCCACGCAGCGGGGCGAAAATGCCCTGATGGAAACTGATATGGGGGTGGTGGGGATGATTTCAACCGTAGGACTTCAGTGCGGACGAGCGGTGTTTATGTGTTTTACACATTTTCATAAACACCACAAAACCAAATGTGGGAGGGGGCTTGCCCCCGATAGCGGTGCATCAGTCACCGAAAATATTGACTGATCTACCGCCATCGGGGGCAAGCCCCCTCCCACATATGGCCCGCTGTGATCTTTGGATCAGCGGCTCTGGCGTTGTTGTAACAACAGGTTGCTAAACCCTGCGCCGGCCAGTTGTTTCTGCGCCACAGTCAGCTGTTCACGGTTGCTGAACGGGCCTACCAGCACGCGATACCAGGTCGCATCCTTCACCGTGCCGGACTCCACGGTCACCGCCTGCCCGAGCAAAATGATCTGCGCCCGCACACGATCCGCATCCGCCTGTTTCGGGAACGAGCCCGCTTGCAGGAAGAACTTGGTTACCGGCGCCGCCTTGGTTTCTGCAACCGGCGGCGGCGGTGGCGGGGTGATCCCGGCCAATGCGGCCTGGGCGCGGGCGGTGTCGATTTTGGCCGCTTCCGCTGGCGTTACCGGCGTGGTCGGCACTTGCGGCGTCGGCAGGGTTTTCTCCGGCACGGCGTCGGGCGGCACGATCACTTCCGATTCCGGCAGCAGGGTGTAGAAGTCGTACTTCGGCTTCACCGGTGCGGTCGGGCTCGGCGCGGTTTTGTTGGCTTCGGCCATTTTCGTGGCCTTCTGCTGTTCCTGCTTGACCCGTTTGACGTCATCGCCTTTTCCCGGGTCCAGCTTCATCAGGAACACGATAAACGCGCCGACCGTAAGGCCGATGGCCATCCACAACCAGCCTGGAATCGGCTTCTTTGCCGGGGCCTGGTAGCGGCTGGCGCCGCGCTTGGGTGCAGGTTTTTTCTTGGCAGCCAACTTACATACGCTCCAGGGTTTCCAGGCCTAACAGTTCCAGGCCTTGCTTGAGGGTCCGTCCGGCCAGTGCGGCGAGGCGCAGGCGACTCTGCTTCTGGGCTTCGTCGTCGGCGGAGAGGATCGGGCAGTTCTCGTAGAAGCTGGAGAACAGACCGGCGACTTCGTACAGGTAAGTGCAGAGGATATGCGGCGTGCCTTTCTCGCCGACGCTGTTCAGCACTTCGCCGAATTGCGCCAGTTTGGCCGCCAGTTCCTGTTCGTGCGGGGCATCCAGCACGATCTGGCCTTCGACTTCGCTGAAGTCCTTGCCCAGTTTGCGGAATACACCGGCCACACGGGTGTAGGCGTACAGCAGGTACGGCGCGGTGTTGCCTTCGAAGTTGAGCATCAGTTCGAAGTTGAAGCTGTAGTCGCTGGTGCGGTGCTTGGACAGGTCGGCGTATTTCACCGCGCCAATCCCCACCACGCGGGCGATGTTGCGCAGGTCGGCCTCGGCCAGCTCAGGGTTCTTCTCCTTCACGAGGGTGTAGGCACGTTCCTGGGCTTCGGTGAGCAGGTCGATCAGCTTCACAGTGCCGCCGTCGCGGGTCTTGAACGGGCGGCCATCGGCGCCGTTCATGGTGCCGAAGCCCATGTGCTCCATGTGCATCGGGTGGGTGATGAAGCCCGCGCGGCGCGCCACTTCGAACACCTGCTGGAAGTGCAGGGCCTGGCGCTGGTCGACGAAATACAGCGCGCGATCAGCCTTGAGCACGCCGCTGCGGTAGCGCACGGCCGCCAGGTCGGTGGTGGCGTAGAGGTAGCCGCCATCGGCCTTGACGATGATCACCGGCAGTGGCTCGCCGTCGGCGGTCTTGAATTCTTCGAGGAACACGCACTGCGCGCCGTTGCTTTCCACCAGCAGGCCGGCGGCCTTGAGGTCGTTGACCACGTTGATCAGGTCGTCGTTGTAGGCGCTTTCGCCCATCACGTCGGCCATGGTCAGCTTAACGTTGAGCAACTCGTAGATTTCCTGGCAGTGGGACAGCGAAATCTCACGGAAGCGCCCCCACAGTTCCAGGCATTCCTTGTCGCCGGCCTGCAACTTGACCACCAGGCCCCGGGCGCGGTCGGCGAACTCTTCGGATTCGTCAAAGCGCTTTTTGGCGGCGCGGTAGAAGTTCTCCAGGTCCGACAGCTCGTTGCTGGTGATCGGGTTTTCCTGAAGATAAGCCATCAGCATGCCGAACTGGGTGCCCCAGTCGCCCACGTGGTTCTGGCGGATCACGGTGTCGCCAAGGAACTCCAGCACCCGTGCCACGCCGTCGCCGATGATGGTGGAGCGCAAGTGGCCCACGTGCATCTCTTTGGCCAGGTTGGGGGCCGACAGGTCGACCGCCACGCGCTGCAGCGGGCCGGCCTTGCGCACGCCGATCTTGGCGTCGGCCAGGGCCGCGTCGAGACGGCTGGCCAATGCCTGGGTGTTCTGGAAGAAGTTAATGAAACCCGGGCCGGCGATTTCGGCCTTGGTCACACTCTCGTCGGCCGGCAGCGCAGCGATGATTTTTTCCGCCAGGTCGCGCGGCTTCATGCCCGCAGGCTTGGACAGCATCATTGCGATGTTGCTGGCGAAGTCACCGTGGGTCTTGTCGCGGGTGTTCTCCACCTGGATCGCCGGCGTCAGGCCTTCAGGCAACACACCTTCGTTGACGAGTTGGGTGAGGGCTTGTTGGATCAGCTGGCGAATGGTGTCTTTCATGGTGTTCTCTTTCGACCGCAAGCGGCGGTGCGCGATGCGCAGGTGGAAAAACTGGGCATTATCCGTGGCGAGGGCGGGCTTGCCAACCGTTCAGACCAGATGGCGGACCTGCGGGCCTCATCGCGGGCAAGCCCGCTCCCACATTTAAGGGTGTTCACATTTCAAAATGTGGGAGCTGGCTTGCCTGCGATGGCGTAATTGCCATCAATACAAATCTACCGGGTCTACATCCAGCGACCATCGCACTTGCCGGCCGCTGGGCATTTGCTCCAGGGCAAGCAACCAGCTACTTAATAGCCGATGCAGCGGCGCGCGGGAGGTTGCCTGCAAGAGTAGCTGAGCGCGGTAACGCCCGGCGCGGCGCTCCATGGGCGCGGGCACCGGGCCGAGCAATTCGATGCCGCTCAGGCCGAGCTCGCCCAGCAAACCTTCGGCGACGCTGCAGGCTTCATCCAGAAAACCTTCGGCCTGGCCCGGCTTGTGGGCTTCGGCGCGCAACAGCGCCAGGTGCGCAAACGGCGGCAGGCCGGCGGCGCGGCGTTCGCTCAGGGCTTGCTCGGCGAAGGCAAAGTAGCCTTGTTCGGTCAGTTGGATCAGCAGGGGGTGGTCGGCCAGGTGGGTCTGGATAATTACCTTGCCCGGCTCTTCGGCCCGCCCGGCGCGCCCGGCAACCTGCACGATCAGCTGCGCCATGCGCTCGCTGGCGCGGAAGTCGCCGGAGAACAGGCCGCCGTCGGCATCCAGGATCGACACCAGGGTGACCCGTGGAAAATGATGCCCTTTGGCGAGCATCTGCGTGCCCACCAGGATGCACGGCTGGCCCTTCTGGATGGTGGCGAACAGCTGGTTCATCGCGTCTTTGCGCGAGGTGCTGTCACGGTCGACCCGCAGCACCGGGTAATCCGGAAACAGAATGCCCAGGCGCTCTTCGGCACGCTCGGTGCCCGCGCCAACCGGGCGCAGGTCGACTTTGCCGCACTGCGGGCAGTTTCGCGGCACGCGTTCCACATGGCCGCAATGGTGGCAGCGCAGTTCGCCTTGGCGCTGGTGCACGGTCATGCGCGCGTCGCAGCGCTCGCACTCGGACATCCAGCCGCAGTCATGGCACAGCAGGGTCGGTGCAAAGCCACGGCGGTTGAGAAACACCAGTACCTGCTGGCCGGCGGCGAGGGTCTGGCCGATGGCTTGTTGCATCGGCCCGGAAATGCCGCTGTCCAATGGGCGGCTTTTTACGTCCAGGCGTAGGAAACGCGGTTGCTTGGCGCCACCGGCGCGCTCATTCAAGCGTAGGAGCCCATAACGGCCGGTGTACGCGTTGTGCAGGCTTTCCAGGGACGGCGTGGCCGAGCCCAGCACGATCGGGATGTCTTCCTGGCGCGCACGCACCAGTGCCAGGTCGCGCGCGTGGTAACGCAGGCCTTCCTGCTGCTTGTAGGAGCCGTCATGCTCCTCGTCGATGATGATCAGCCCGGGGTTTTTCATCGGCGTGAACAGCGCTGAACGGGTGCCGATAATAATGTCGGCCTCGCCGTCCCGCGCAGCCAGCCAGGCTTCCAGGCGCTCACGGTCGTTGACGGCCGAGTGCACCAGGGCGATGCGCGCGTTGAAGCGCTGCTCGAAACGCGCCAGGGTTTGCGGGCCCAGGTTGATCTCGGGGATCAGCACCAGCGCCTGTTTGCCGGCCTGCAGGGTTTCGCGGATCAGTTGCAAATACACTTCGGTCTTGCCGCTGCCAGTGACGCCGGCCAGCAGAAACGCATGAAAACTGTCGAAACCAGCGCGAATCGCCTCATACGCGGCGCGCTGCTCGGGGTTCAGCGGCAGTTCCGGCTGGGCCAGCCAGTGTTCGTGGCGTGGGTCGGGGGCGTGCTTGCGGATTTCCACTTGCACCAGATCCTTGGCCAGCAGCAGGTCGAGGCTGTCTTTGTTCAGCATCAGCTTGCTCAACAGCTGATGGGCCACGCCGTGGGGGTGCTGGGCCAGGGTCGCCAGGGCTTCACGCTGGCGCGGGGCGCGGGCGATACGCGGATCGTCGAGACGCGCCCCGGGCACCATCGACCAGAACCGTTCCTGGCGCGCTTCGGCCAATTCGCCCTGGCGCAACAGCACCGGCAGCGCCCAGCTCAGGGTGTCGCCCAGGCTGTGCTGGTAATACTGGGCCGTCCACAGGCACAGCTTGAACAGTGCGGGCGGCAGCGGCGGCGTGGCGTCGAGGATGGCCAGGGCCGGCTTGAGCTTTTCGGCAGGCACTTCGCTGTGGTCGGCGATTTCGATCAGGATACCGATCATTTCCCGCCGGCCGAACGGTACGCGCACGCGCATGCCCGGTTGCAACTGCGCCCGCAGCACACCGGCCGGGGCGCGGTAATCGAACAGGCGGCGCAGGGGCGAGGGCAGGGCTAGGCGCAAAATGGCGTCGGGCACGCGAGGGGTCTCATCTATAAAGGCAGGCGGTGGCGCAGGGGCGGGAGCCTAGCAGACCGGCGGCATCGGTATCTACACAACTGCCTATAACCCCAAAATCGCAGGCGACGCGCTGTTATAACCGGCGGGCGTAAGTTTGCAAGCCCGCTTATAGGGTGAGCGGGCTTATATGAGGAGCGCGCTCATGTGGCGAGCGGGCTTGTGTGTGCAGCGGGCTTGTGTGGCGAGCGGGCTTGCCCGCGTTGGGCTGCGAAGCGGCCCCAGCAAGAACACCGCGTTTTTCCAGACAAACCGCGCTGGCCGGTTTTAGGGCTGCTTCGCAACCCAACGCGGGCAAGCCCGCTCGCCATATCGGTCGATAAAACCGTATAGCTGTCGCGGCTATTTTCTGATGAAAGGGGCTTTTATAGGCGCAAACCATAGGCGCCGCCGCTTGCGCGTTTAAAAAGGTCTGGTAGAATCCGCGGCCTAATTACGTGCGGTATTCGACAATAGTGTCGAGTGGCGGCACGCTAGCCCGAGGAAGTGCCATGAAAGCCGATATCCATCCAGCGTACGAAACCATCGAAGTAACCTGCAGCTGCGGCAACAAGTTCGAAACTCGTTCGAACCTGTGCAAGCCACTGGGTACTGACGTATGCAACGAGTGCCACCCGTTCTACACCGGTAAGCAGAAAACTCTGGACACCGGCGGCCGTGTACAGCGCTTTGCTGATCGCTTTGGTGCTTTCGGCAAGAAGCCTGCTGCTACTCCAGCAGAGTAAGGCTCAAAAGCCTTATGGGCTTTTGCCAGCTGTTGAAAAAGGCGTCCCTTGCGGGCGCCTTTTTTGTGCCTTGGATTTGGCCCGGCGTCGCCCAGGCCCAGGTGTATTGCCCGGCCCCCGCCTCCCTGGCGCAGGTAGACGTGCAGCGCGTGGTGGATGGCGACACGGTACGCCTCAAGGATGGCCGCAGTGTGCGCATGATCGGCCTCAATGCGCCGGAAACCGGCAAAAAGGCTCGCGCAGACGAGCCCTATGCGGTTGCTGCCCGCCAGCGCTTGCAGGCCTTGGTGGCCGCCAGTGGCGGTCGCGTCGGCCTGGCGCCGGGGCGTGAGGGCAAGGATCATTACGGCCGTACCCTGGCGCACCTTTATGGCGCCGACGGTGAGAACCTCGAGGCGCAATTGCTCGCTGAAGGCCTGGGCTTCCAGGTGGGCGTGGCGCCGAACGTCGCACTTGTGGCCTGCCAGCAGGCTGCCGAAAACACCGCCCGCGCGGCACGGTTGGGCGTGTGGCGGCAGTCGCCGGTGCAAAGCGTGGCGCAGCTCAGGCAATCCGGCTTCGCCCTGGTCAGTGGTCGGGTGAGCAAGATCGAGCGCAATCGCGGCGGAATCTGGATCGAATTGCACGGTTCACTGGTATTACGTATTGCACCGAATCTCATCAGCCAATTCGACGTCGCCCAGCTCAATGGTCTGCAAGGCAAGACCATCGAGGCGCGTGGCTGGGTGCAGGATCGATCCAGGCGCGGCGGCCTGAAACACGACCAGGCGCGCTGGCTGCTGCCGTTGACCGATCCCGGCATGCTCAAATCGACGCATTAAGAAAAAATTGTAGACATTTTTTAAGTCGATTGTGAACAGTCCAGCCCTTGTGCAGCGTGGCTTTAGACTAAAGTACGTCGCTTCGGGCCCTTGACACCTGTGACTGACCAGTCTTGTAGGGGCTTTACGACACGCGTATCCTCGGCGGTCCGTCGACCAACAGTAAAAGCGGAATGCCGATATGTCTGATTTGAAAACTGCCGCTCTCGAATATCATGCCCATCCTCGTCCAGGAAAGCTGAGTGTAGAGCTCACCAAAGCCACTGCCACCGCCCGCGACTTGTCGCTGGCCTACAGCCCTGGCGTGGCCGAGCCCGTACGTGAAATCGCGCGCGACCCTGAACTGGCGTACAAGTACACCGGCAAAGGCAACCTGGTTGCAGTGATTTCCGATGGCACCGCGATTCTGGGCCTGGGTAACCTCGGCCCATTGGCTTCCAAGCCAGTCATGGAAGGTAAAGGCGTGCTGTTCAAGCGCTTTGCCGGCATCGACGTTTTCGACATCGAAGTCGATTCCGAGAGCCCGCAGGCTTTCATCGACACCGTAAAGCGCATTTCCATCACCTTCGGTGGCATCAACCTGGAAGACATCAAGGCACCTGAGTGCTTCGAGATCGAAAAGGCCCTGATCGAGCAGTGCGACATCCCGGTATTCCACGATGACCAGCACGGCACCGCGATCGTTACCGCCGCCGGCATGATCAACGCCCTGGAAATCGCTGGCAAAACCCTCGGCGACGCACAGATCGTCTGCCTGGGCGCCGGCGCTGCGGCCATCTCCTGCATGAAGTTGCTGGTGAGCATGGGCGCCAAGCTGGAAAACATCTTCATGGTCGATAGCAAGGGCGTGGTCCAGTCCGAGCGTACCGACCTGAACCAGTACAAGGCGATGTTTGCCCACGCCACCGACAAGCGCACCCTGGCTGACGCCCTCGACGGTGCCGACGTGTTCGTTGGCCTGTCCGGCCCGAACCTGCTGAGCGCCGAAGGCCTCAAGTCCATGGCGGCCAACCCGATCGTGTTCGCGTGCTCCAACCCTGATCCGGAAATCTCCCCTGAACTGGCGCACGCCACCCGTGATGACGTGATCATGGCCACTGGCCGTTCGGACTACCCGAACCAGGTCAACAACGTACTGGGCTTCCCGTTCATCTTCCGTGGTGCCCTGGACGTTCGCGCCAAGCGCATCAACGAAGAGATGAAAGTAGCGGCCGCCAACGCCCTGCGCGAACTGGCCAAGCTGCCGGTGCCTCAGGAAGTGTGCGACGCCTACGGCGGCATCAAGCTGGAATTCGGTCGTGAGTACATCATTCCGAAACCAATGGATAAGCGCCTGATCACGCTGATCTCCGATGCCGTGGCCAAAGCCGCCATCGAGACCGGTGTGGCCACTCTGCCGTATCCGAAACACTACCCGCTGCAAAGCGTGGATGATGTGTTCAACGGCTAAGCCGTTGTAGCGCACCAAAAAAAGCCCCGGCTCTCGCGAGTCGGGGCTTTTTTTTAGCCTGTTGATCAGCTCAAAGGCTTGTGACGATCCAAATGTGGGAGCGGGCTTGCTCGCGAATGCGGTGTGTCAGTCCCTGCAAATGCTGACTGATCTACCGCCTTCGCGAGCAAGCCCGCTCCCACATTGGATCTGCGCTGAGTCACAGATCGGGTTAGAACAAATCGATCGGCGCCGCCTCATCCGCCGGCAGCGGGCTGCCTGGTGCAACGCCATTGCCCAGTTCATTGACCGACGGCGGCGTGTCTTCGCTCTTGAACAGCTCGAAATACGCATTCGGTGTGCTAGGCGATGCGGCGCGGCCACTGACCGGGTCGATCCGCAGGCTGAGGATGCCTTCCGGTTCCGGCTGGGTGTGCAGGGGCTTGTCCTTCAAGGCTGCGCCCATGTAGCTCATCCAGATCGGCAGCGCGACGGTGCCACCAAATTCGCGACGGCCAAGGCTTTCCGGCTGGTCGTAGCCGGTCCATACGGTGGTCACGTAGTCGGCGTTATAGCCGGAGAACCAGGCGTCCTTGGATTCGTTGGTGGTACCGGTCTTGCCCGCGATATCCGCACGGCCCAAGGCCAGGGCACGGCGGCCGGTACCTTTCTTGATCACGTCTTCAAGGATGCTGTTGAGGATATAGGTGGTGCGACCATCGACGATGCGCTCCGCCACGGCTGGCGCCTGCGGTTCGGCCGGGGCTGCAGTGTTGGTGGCCGTTACCGCGCCTGGGGTTGGCTCGATGGTGATACCGCCGTGGCTTGGCGCTGCCAGGCCGTCGGTGGCTGCGACGCCGTTGACCACGTCACCCGGCACACGTGGCGGGTTGGCGGTGAACAGGGTGTCGCCGTTGCGGCTTTCGATCTTGTCGATCAGGTACGGCGCGATCTTGTAGCCGCCGTTGGCAAAGGTGCTCCAGCCGGTGGCGATTTCCATCGGTGTGAGGGTCGCGGTGCCCAGGGCCAGGGACAGGTTAGGCGGTAGGTCCGACTTGTTGAAACCAAAGCGCGTGATGTAGTCGATGGTCTTGCCCACGCCCATCGCCTGCAGCAAGCGGATCGACACCAGGTTGCGCGACTTGTACAGCGCCTCGCGGATGCGAATCGGGCCGAGGAAGGTGTTGGTGTCGTTCTTCGGGCGCCAGACCTTGTCCAGGTACTCGTCGACAAACACGATCGGTGCATCGTTGACCAGGCTGGCCGCGGTGTAGCCGTTATCCAGGGCGGCGCTGTAGATGAACGGCTTGAAGCTCGAACCCGGTTGGCGCTTGGCCTGGGTGGCGCGGTTGTAGTTGCTCTGCTCGAAAGCGAAGCCACCCACCAGGGCGCGAATTGCACCGTTTTGCGGGTCCAGCGACACCAGGGCGCCTTGGGCCAGCGGCACTTGGCTGAATTTGAGGCTGTCGTCCGGCTGGCGTTGCACGCGGATCAAGTCACCGACTTGTGCCACGTCCGACGGCTGCTTGGGCAGTGCGCCCATGCTGTTGGTGTTCAGGAAGGGGCGCGCCCACTTCATGCTGTCCCAGGCCACATGCGCTTCGCCGGTGCGGGTCAGTACCTGTACGCCGTCTTTCTTCACTTGGGTGACGATGGCCGGTTCCAGGCCGCTGATTGCACGCTGTTTGCCCAGTTCGGCGGTCCAGGCGCTCAGGGTCTTGCCCGGCAGGCGTGATTCAGGGCCACGGTAGCCGTGGCGCTGGTCGTAGGTGATCAGGCCGGAATGTACCGAGGTGTTGGCGATTTCCTGTAGGTCACTCGGAACCGTCGTGGTTACGCGGAAACCTTCGGTGTAGGCCTCGCTGCCATAGCGGCCGACCATCTCGGCGCGGGCCATTTCGGCAATATAAGGGGCGTTCACTTCCGGCGTCGGCACGTGGTAGCTGGCGTTCAACGGCTCGGCGATAGCACTTTCATACGCGGCCTGGTCGATCTTGCCCAGCTTGTACATGCGCCCCAGGATCCAGTCGCGCCGCTCTTTGCTGCGCGCCGGGTTGGCCAGGGGGTTGAAGCGCGACGGAGCCTTGGGCAGGCCGGCAATCATGGCCATCTGCGCCAGGCTGGCGTCACGAATCGACTTGCCGTAGTACACCTGCGATGCCGCCTCGATCCCGTAGGCGCGGTTGCCCAGGTAGATCTTGTTGACGTACAGCTCAAGGATCTCGTCCTTGGTCAGTTGGCGCTCTATCTGAAGGGCCAGCAGAATCTCGGTGGCTTTACGCGAAAAACTGCGCTCGCTGGTGAGGAAGAAGTTCTTCGCCACCTGCATGGTGATGGTGCTGCCACCGGATTGAATGTGTCCGCTTTTTACCAATTGCGTGGCCGCGCGCACCAGGCTGCTGGGGTCGACGCCATAGTGGTTGGCAAAATTATCGTCTTCGGCCGACAGCAGGGCGCTGATGAAATTGGGCGGAATATCGGCAAAACGGATCGGTGTGCGGCGCATTTCGCCGAACTCCGCGATCAGCTTTTCATCGCTGCTGTAGACCCGCAAAGGAATCTGCAACTGGATGCTTCTCAGGGCCTCTACGGAGGGCAAACCCGGACTAAGGTAGAGGTATGCCCCGCTGAGTACGAGCATCAACCCGCAGACGATCGCGACAATGGAGTACCCGAAAAACTTCAGCAGACGAATCAAGGCTTTTGGATTTCCAGAGAAAAGAATGAGTTAGGCGTCGGGGCATGCATGGCAAACGATGGATCAACCCGGGCGGCAGATAAAAAGCGGGGAAAAACGCTGGGCATTAAAGCATTTTCGGCCTGGGGCGTCATTCGCACCGCTCAAACAAGTCGACCGAATGCATGATGCGCGGCGCCAATCAGGCGGTATGACAGGCAAAGTTTTAGGGAGTTTTATGGGAAAGGGATTTTTCAGGCGAAAAGGCGGCATCCTCCTGGGTGTCGACATCAATGACACGGCCATCCGGCTGGTCGAGCTAAGCCGTTCAAGCTCCGGCTACGCCATTCAGGGCTACGCCACGCAGGCGTTGCCGGCCCATGCTGTGGCTGATGGTACTGTGCTGGATCTTGAAGGGGTCGCGGGTGCCCTGCATGCTGCGTTGTCCCGGCTGGGTACGTCAGCCCGTGGCGCCGCAGTGGCGGTGGCCGGGCCGTCGGTCATTACGCGGCTGGTCGAGATGGAGGCCGGGCTGAGCGATGACGAGATGACATGGATGATCCAAATGGAGGCCGACCAGTACATTCCGTATCCACTGGATGAGGTGGCCATCGACTTCCAGGTACAGGGGCCGTCGACCCAGGCCCCGGCGCGAGTGCAGGTGCTGCTGGCGGCCTGCCTGAAGGCGCAGGTAGAAGCCCGCGAGGCGGTTTTGGCCCTGGCCGGGCTGGTGCCCAAGGTTGTCGACGTCGAAGCGTTTGCATTGGCACGCGCTTGCGGTCAGGATTTCGCCAGCTTCACGCCGGGCCATCGCGTCGATGGTGCACAGTGGGCCGTGGATGCCCATGGGATGGGAATTGCTTGCGGGTTGGCCCTGAGGAGTTTCGCTTGAAGACACGAATCAATCTTTTGCCTTGGCGCCAGGCGCTGGCAGAGCGGCGGCGCAAGTACTTCCTGGCGTTTTTGCTGGCGTTCGCCGGTGTGGCGCTCGCGGCCGTGTGGCTGGCAGACCAGGTGATCGACCAGGCGATAGACCGGCAAGTGACGCGCAATGAGCATCTGGGCAAGGACGTCGGCCTGCTGGATGCGCGCATCAAAACCATCGACGACCTGCAGGAGCAAAGCCAGCAATTGGCGCAACGTATGAAAGTCGTGCAAGACCTGCACGACTCCCGTTCGTCCGGCGCGCAGTTGCTGGACCAGTTGGCGCGTGCAGTGCCCGACGGCGTGCATCTGCATGAAGTGGTGGCCAAGGGCAACGCGCTCAGCATCAGCGGCAGTGCTGAATCCAGCCAGGATATCGCTCAACTCATGCGCCGTCTGGAGGCTACCGAAGGGGCGCACGCCACCCGGTTGCAGCATGTGCGAGCCGAAGGCGCTGGCGGTAATAATGAATTCCAGCTGATGGTGCGCCAGGGAGCGTCCACCGAGGCCCAACCATGAGCCTGCCCAGGCTCGATATCTGCGCGCTTACCCACAACGCTGCAAAATGGCCACTTCCCGGCAAGGCTCTGCTGGGCTGTGCGCTGGCCGGTGTGGTGTGGGTGGTGGGTGACCTCACGTGCCTGAGTCCGTCACGGGCGCGGTTGCACCAGGTAGAGGCGCAGGAAGTGGCGCTGCGCCAGCAGCTTGCGCAAAAGTTAGCCGTATCCGCCAGCCTGGAGGCGCGGACGCGTGAGCTGGGGCTGATGCAGGCGAAGCTCGATGGGCTGTTGCAGGCGATTCCTGGCCGGTCGCAAATGCCCGGCATGCTGGAAGACATCGCGCGGGCTGCGCTGGCCAACGGTTTGCTGATCGAAAGCGTGACCCCGTTGGATGCGCAATCGCAGTCGTTCTATGACGAGCAGCCTGTGCAAATCGGCGTGACTGGCGCCTATCACGACCTGGCGACGTTCATGGGCGCCCTGGGTGGCCTTTCGCGAATCGCCACGGTGCACGACGTTGCTTTGCGACGCGATGGCGACCAGCTGCACCTTGAGCTGCTGGCCAAGACTTATTGGCACAGGCTGCAAGGTGACAGGCTGGGCGCGGCGGTGGTACTGGCGCGGCCTTTTGTCTATGACGCCGCTGGTCTGCGTGATCCGTTCCAGCCGCTGGCTGTTCAGGTCGATCACTTGCCTGGGCGACCCGCCCCGGCGCCGGACCTGAGCCGACCACGTGGCGCCCTGGAACGCGTCGCGGTGGATCAATTCGAAATGGTCGGAACGCTGTCCCGTGGGCTGCAGACCTTCGCTTTGCTGCAGGCCGCATCTACGGTGTATCGCCTGGCACTTGGTGATTACCTGGGGCCGGACCACGGCCGGGTAGCGGCCATCCATGATGGCTATATCGAACTGGTGGAGCTGTTCCCTGATGAGCGCGGCGCGTGGTTGGAGCGCTCGCGAACCCTGGTTTTGAACGTCAACTCATAACGGAAGCAAAAAAATGAAAAGGACTTTTTCGTCCTTCGGTGTGGCGCTATGGATAGCGTTCACGGCACCGATGGCTGCTGCTGTGCCCAATCGTGTGGATTTGATCCAGCTGCCGCCCCCTGGCAGCGCTGTGTCAGGCACCTATAGCGGCGACACCCTGAACCTCAACTTCCAGAACATCGAGCTGCGCGCCGCCTTGCAGCAAATCGCCGATGTCGCGGGCCTCAACCTGGTGGCCGGCGACGACGTGCAGGGCTCGATCACCCTGCGGCTCAAGAACGTGCCCTGGGATCACGCGCTGGACCTGGTGCTGCAAGCCAAGGGGTTGGATAAGCGGGTGAAGGCCGGCGTATTGCTGGTAGCGCCGGCCGAGGAGTTGGCCGCCCGTGAACTGCTGGCGTTGGAGTCGCGCAAGCAAATGGCCGAGCTGGCGCCTTTGCGCCGGGAGCTGTTGCAGGTCAATTACGCCAAGGCAGCGGACCTGGCCAAGCTGTTCCAATCGGTGACCGGCCTTGAGGGCACCACCGATGAGCGCGGTTCGGTGGCGGTGGACGATCGCACCAATAACATCATCGCCTACCAGACCGGGGAACGCCTGGAAGAACTGCGGCGGATCGTGGCGCAACTGGATATCCCGGTGCGCCAGGTGATGATTGAGGCGCGGATTGTCGAGGCCAACGTCGACTACGACAAAAGCCTTGGCATGCGCTGGGGTGGGCGTCTCAATCGAGGCAACTGGGGCGCGGGGGGTATTCAAAAGCCTGTGCCGGAAGGGTCTGAGCCACCTGAAAACCCGCCCAGCTCACCGTTTGTCGACCTGGGGTCGCTGACCGGTACGTCGGGCCTGGGCATCGCCTTTATCACCGACAACCTGTTACTGGACCTGGAACTGACCGCCATGGAGAAAACCGGCAATGGGGAAATTGTCTCGCAACCCAAGGTGGTCACTTCCGACAAGGAAACCGCGCGCATCCTCAAGGGCACCGAGATTCCCTACCAGGAATCCAGCTCCAGTGGCGCCACCTCGGTGTCGTTCAAGGAGGCCTCGTTGTCCCTGGAAGTCACCCCGCAAATCACGCCTGACGACCGCGTGATCATGGAGGTGAAAGTCACCAAGGATGAGCCCGACTACCTGAACAAACTCAACGACGTGCCACCGATCAAGAAAAACGAGGTCAACGCCAAAGTGCTGGTCAAGGATGGCGAGACCATCGTGATCGGCGGGGTTTTCTCCAATACCCAAAGCAAAGTGGTAGATAAAGTGCCATTTTTGGGCGATGTGCCGTATCTTGGCCGCCTTTTCCGGCGCGATGTGCTGGCGGAGAAAAAATCCGAGCTGCTGGTATTCCTGACTCCGCGTATTATGAATAACCAGGCGATTGCTGTGAGTCGTTGATTCTGTGCGAAATTTGATTCTTGTAGGACCGATGGGGGCTGGAAAAAGCACCATCGGCCGTTTGCTGGCCAAAGAGCTGCGCCTGCCATTCAAAGATTCCGACAAGGAAATTGAATTGCGCACGGGTGCCAATATCCCATGGATCTTCGATAAGGAAGGCGAACTGGGCTTTCGCGACCGCGAGCAGGCGATGATTGCCGAGCTGTGCGGCTGCGATGGCGTGGTATTGGCCACCGGCGGTGGCGCGGTGATGCGCGATGAAAACCGCCGCGCGCTGCATGCCGGCGGTCGGGTGGTCTATCTGCATGCGTCGGTCGAGCAGCAGGTGGGCCGCACCGCCCGCGATCGCAATCGCCCGCTGCTACGGACGGCCAACCCGGAAAAAACCTTGCGGGATCTGCTCACGCTGCGCGATCCGCTTTATCGGGAAATCGCTGATCTGGTGGTGGAAACCGATGAGCGGCCACCGCGGATGGTGGTACTCGACATTCTTGAGCGCCTGCAACGGCTGCCACCCCGTTAAAGCCTGGCCCGAAATGCGCTATTCTCGGCGGCGCGCCAACAGCCTGTGGGGTGTGGCGTAGAGCCATCAGGCGACGTCGAATATCGACATCGCCGGTCGTCAATATATCTTCAACGCGGGGACACATGCAGACACTTAAGGTCGATCTAGGCGAGCGCAGCTACCCGATCCATATTGGCGAAGGTCTGTTGGACCAGCCCGAGTTGCTCGCACCGCATATTGCCGGGCGGCAAGTGGCGATCATCTCCAACGAAACGGTCGCGCCGCTGTATCTTGAGCGTCTGAGCCGCAGCCTGGCGGCGTATTCCGTGATCTCTGTGATTCTGCCCGACGGCGAAGCCCACAAGAACTGGGAAACCCTGCAACTGATCTTTGATGGCCTGCTGACTGCGCGGCATGACCGCCGCACCACCGTGATCGCTCTGGGCGGCGGTGTGATCGGCGACATGGCCGGTTTCGCAGCGGCCTGCTACCAGCGTGGCGTGGACTTTATCCAGGTGCCGACCACCCTGTTGTCCCAGGTCGATTCGTCGGTGGGCGGCAAGACCGGCATCAACCACCCGCTGGGCAAGAACATGGTTGGCGCGTTCTACCAGCCCCAGGCCGTGCTGATCGACACCGCAACCCTCAACACCTTGCCACCGCGCGAGCTGTCGGCGGGCCTGGCGGAAGTCATCAAGTACGGGCTGATCTGCGACGAGCCGTTCCTGACCTGGCTGGAACAACACGTGGACGCCCTGCGCGCCCTCGACCAGGTGGCACTCACCGAAGCGATTTCGCGCTCCTGCGCCGCCAAGGCCCTGGTGGTGAATGCCGACGAACGGGAGTCCGGTGTGCGGGCCACCCTGAACCTGGGTCACACCTTCGGCCATGCGATCGAAACGCACATGGGCTATGGTGTGTGGTTGCATGGGGAGGCCGTAGCGGCTGGCACGGTGATGGCATTGGAGATGTCGCAACGCCTGGGCTGGATCAGCGCCCAAGAGCGCGATCGCGGTATCCGCCTGTTCCAGCGCGCCGGTTTGCCGGTCATTCCGCCTGAGGAAATGACCGAGGCGGACTTCCTCGAACATATGGCAATAGACAAGAAAGTGATCGACGGTCGACTGCGACTGGTGTTGCTGCGCCACATGGGCGAAGCGGTGGTGACCGACGATTATCCGAAAGAGATTTTACAGGCCACGCTGGGAGCGGATTACCGCGCCCTGGCTCAGCTTAAAGGTTAATAAGATCCCGATGACTAGTTTGCATGCCGACGAGGCGTTCCTCGGCCATTACCAGTTAAGCCACGACCCTTTTGCTCCACGGGTGCCTGGTTTCAAATTTTTCCCGGCCCAGCGCAAGCCGGTGCTTGGGCAGTTGCACCACCTCGCGCGCTACAGCCAGTTGCTGCTGGTGGTCACCGGCCCGTTGGGCAGCGGCAAGACCCTGTTGCGCCAGGCGCTGGTGGCCAGCACCAACAAGCAATCGGTACAGAGCGTGGTGGTGTCGGCCCGTGGTGCCGGTGATGCGGCTGGCGTGCTGCGCCAAGTGGCCCAGGCGCTGGATGTAGCCACCGCTGAGCCGAACGCGATCCTCAAGCAGGTTGTGCAGCTGGGGCTGACCGGCCAGGAAGTCTACCTGCTGGTGGATGACGCCGAGCAGCTCGACGAATCTGCCCTGGAGGCGCTGCTGGCGCTGGCAGCGGGCACCCCGGAAGGTCGCCCGCACGTATTCCTGTTTGGTGAGTCGTCGTTGATCGCCGAACTGGAGCAGATCAGCGGTGATCAGGAACTGTTCCACGTCATCGAGCTGCAGCCGTACGAAGAGGAAGAAACCCGCGAATACCTGGCTCAACGCCTCGAAGGCGCCGGGGCCGGTATCGAACTTTTCTCCGCAGCGCAGATCTCTGATATTCACGAAAGCTCCGACGGCTGGCCTGGCACCATCAACCAGGTTGCCCGCGATGCCATGATCGAAGCCATGATTGCCAGCCGCTCTGCGGTCAAGCGTCCAAAGATGGGGTTCACCATGCCTAAGAAACACGTACTGGCCATTTCCGCCGTGGTTGTGGTCGCTGTTGCCGCCGCCTGGTTGATTCCAGGTCGCAGCAAGGCACCGACCACCGCCGGCGCGCCAACCGAGCAGGCGCAATTGCCACTGGGCAAGCCAACGCCAAATGTCGAATTCGCCAACTCCGGCCAACCCACCAACCTGCCGATGGTCGGCCAGCCGGTAATGCGCGGCCCGCTCGCTGAAGAGGCCGGTGGTATCTCCGAAGGTGACGACGGTGTGCCGGTGGAAGGCTCCAGCGCTACGCCGCCGACTGTGACCACTACCGCGCCACCTGCGGGCGTGCCAGCGGGTCAGCCGGCTGCCAAGCCGACACCTGCGCCAACGGTCGCCACCGCCAAGCCTGCGCCAGTGACCAAGCCGGTCGCGCCTGCGCCAGCCGCCAAGCCAGCCCCGGCACCGGCAGCCAAGCCTGCTGAAAAACCAGCCGCCACCGTTGCCAAGGCCGGTGCCGCAGGCAGCAGCTGGTACGCCAGCCAGCCTACTGGCAACTTCGTGGTGCAGATCCTCGGCACCAGCTCCGAAGCCAACGCCCAGGCGTTCGTGAAAGAGCAGGGCGGCGAGTACCGTTATTTCAAGAAAGTGCTCAACGGCAAGCCTCTCTACGTGATCACCTACGGCAACTTTGCCAGCCGTGCAGCCGCTGATTCTGCCATCAAGGCCTTGCCAGCGAAGGTTCAGGCTGGTAAACCTTGGCCTCGCACTGTCGCCAGCGTTCAACAAGAACTGGCAACAACTCGCTGAAGATCCGGCGGCCTTACCCAGGCCGCCCTCCCGGCACCTCAAAATTAAAACCGCAAGTGCGTGCGACCTCTACAGGCCGCGCGCTTTGTGGTGTCTGCGTCACAGTAGCTTTTGAGTCGTAGCGGTCAGAATTAAAAAAGTTTTGACTAGCACAGCATGTCGCTTTAAACCTTTCATAAATGCGACATAGATTTGCGACATTTCGTCGCTAAATTTGTGAGCGTCTGTGTCGGTGTGTACAATGACCTCCCTTTTGCCCCCGCTAAGCCGGCGTACGTTCGGCGTGGAAGGTAACCGGTTGAATTGAAAAGAAATTTGCCTCGGTATAAGAGGCAGCCTGGTGAGAAAGTGTCTATGAAAGCAGGTCTGTACCAACCCGATGAATTCAAGGATAACTGCGGTTTCGGCCTGATAGCCCATATGCAGGGCGAGCCCAGTCATACCCTTTTGCAAACGGCCATCGAGGCCCTGACCTGCATGACCCACCGCGGTGGGATCAACGCCGACGGCAAAACCGGTGACGGTTGCGGCTTGCTGATTCAAAAGCCCGACCAGTTCCTGCGCGCAATCGCCAAGGAAACCTTTGGCGCCGATTTGCCCAAGCAGTACGCCGTGGGCATGGTGTTCTTCAACCAGGACCCGGTAAAAGCCGAGGCCGCTCGCGAAAACATGAACCGCGAGATCCTGGCCGCCGGCCTGCAGCTCGTCGGCTGGCGCAAAGTGCCGATCGACACCAGCGTGCTCGGCCGCCTGGCCCTGGAGCGCCTGCCGCAGATCGAGCAAGTGTTTATCGCCGGCGACGGCTTGAGCGACCAGGACATGGCGATCAAGCTGTTCACGTCGCGTCGTCGCTCGTCCGTGGCCAACGCCGCAGACGCTGAACATTACATCTGCAGCTTTTCCCACAAGACCATCATTTATAAAGGCCTGATGATGCCGGCGGATTTGACCGCCTTCTATCCAGACCTGAGCGATGAGCGCCTGCAAACCGCAATCTGCGTGTTCCACCAGCGCTTCTCCACCAACACCCTGCCGAAATGGCCGCTGGCCCAGCCATTCCGCTTCCTCGCCCACAACGGCGAGATCAACACCATCACCGGCAACCGCAACTGGGCCGTGGCCCGTCGCACCAAGTTCGCCAACGATCTGATGGACCTGGAAGAACTCGGCCCGCTGGTCAACCGTGTGGGTTCCGACTCCTCCAGCATGGACAACATGCTCGAGCTGATGGTCACCGGCGGCATCGACCTGTTCCGTGGCGTGCGCATGATCATTCCGCCTGCGTGGCAGAACGTCGAAACCATGGACCCGGACCTGCGTGCGTTCTACGAGTACAACTCGATGCACATGGAGCCGTGGGACGGCCCGGCCGGCGTGGTCATGACCGACGGCCGCTACGCCGTGTGCCTGCTCGACCGTAACGGTCTGCGCCCGGCGCGTTGGGTCACCACCACCAACGGTTTCATCACCCTCGCGTCGGAAATCGGCGTGTGGGACTACAAGCCCGAAGACGTGATCGCCAAAGGCCGTGTCGGCCCAGGCCAGATCCTGGCGGTGGACACCGAAACCGGGCAGATCCTCGACACCGACGCCATCGACAACCGCTTGAAGTCGCGCCACCCGTACAAGCAATGGCTGCGCAAGAACGCCCTGCGCATCCAGGCGACCATGGAAGACAACGACCACGGTTCGGCTTTCTATGACGTGGACCAGCTCAAGCAGTACATGAAGATGTACCAGGTCACGTTCGAGGAGCGCGACCAGGTGCTGCGCCCGCTCGGCGAGCAAGGCTACGAGGCCGTCGGCTCGATGGGCGACGACACGCCGATGGCCGTGCTGTCCCAGCGCGTGCGCACGCCGTACGACTATTTCCGCCAGCAGTTCGCCCAGGTGACCAACCCACCGATCGACCCGCTGCGCGAAGCCATCGTGATGTCCCTGGAAGTGTGCCTCGGTGCCGAGCGCAACATCTTCCAGGAATCGCCTGAGCACGCTTCCCGCGTGATCCTCAGCTCACCAGTGATTTCGCCGGCCAAGTGGCGCTCGTTGATGACCCTGGATCGCCCGGGCTTCGACCGCCAGATCATCGACCTGAACTACGACGAAAGCCTCGGCCTTGAAGCCGCTGTGCGCAACGTCGCCGACCAGGCCGAAGAAGCTGTGCGTGCCGGTCGCACCCAGATCGTGCTGACCGACCGTCATATTGCCCCGGGCAAGCTGCCGATCCACGCCTCCCTGGCCACCGGCGCGGTGCACCACCGCCTGACCGAAAAGGGCCTGCGTTGCGACTCCAACATCCTCGTGGAAACCGCTACCGCCCGCGACCCGCACCACTTTGCGGTGCTGATCGGTTTTGGCGCCTCGGCGGTTTATCCGTTCCTCGCGTACGAAGTGCTCGGCGACCTGATCCGCACCGGTGAAGTGCTGGGCGACCTCTATGAGGTGTTCAAGAACTACCGTAAGGGCATCACCAAGGGCCTGTTGAAGATCCTGTCGAAGATGGGCATCTCCACGGTCACGTCTTACCGCGGCGCTCAGTTGTTTGAAGCCATCGGCCTCTCCGAAGAAGTCTGCGACTTGAGCTTCCGTGGCGTGCCGAGCCGCATCAAGGGCGCGCGTTTCGTTGATATCGAAGCCGAGCAGAAAGCCCTGGCGGCCGAAGCCTGGAGCGCGCGCAAGCCGATCCAGCAAGGCGGCCTGCTCAAGTTCGTGCACGGTGGCGAGTACCACGCGTACAACCCGGACGTGGTCAACACCCTGCAAGCCGCTGTGCAGCAGGGCGACTACGCCAAGTTCAAGGAATACACCTCGCTGGTGGATAACCGCCCGGTGTCGATGATCCGCGACCTGTTCAAGGTGAAGACCCTGGACACGCCGATGGACATCAGCGAAGTCGAACCACTGGAATCGATCCTCAAGCGCTTCGACTCCGCCGGTATTTCCCTGGGCGCCTTGTCGCCGGAGGCTCACGAAGCCCTGGCCGAAGCCATGAACCGCCTGGGTGCGCGTTCCAACTCCGGCGAAGGTGGCGAAGACCCGGCGCGCTACGGCACCATCAAGAGCTCGAAAATCAAGCAGGTTGCGACTGGCCGTTTCGGTGTGACCCCGGAATACCTGGTCAACGCCGAAGTGCTGCAGATCAAGGTAGCCCAGGGCGCCAAGCCCGGTGAAGGCGGCCAGCTACCAGGTGGCAAGGTCAACGGTCTGATCGCCAAGCTGCGTTACGCAGTGCCAGGCGTGACCCTGATTTCGCCTCCGCCGCACCACGACATTTATTCGATCGAAGACTTGTCGCAGCTGATTTTTGACCTGAAACAAGTCAACCCGAAGGCGCTGGTCTCGGTGAAACTGGTAGCTGAAGCCGGCGTAGGCACCATCGCCGCCGGTGTGGCCAAGGCCTATGCCGACCTGATCACCATCTCCGGCTACGACGGCGGCACCGGCGCCTCGCCGCTGACCTCGATCAAGTACGCCGGTGCGCCGTGGGAACTCGGCCTGGCCGAAACCCACCAGACCCTGCGCGGCAACGACCTGCGCGGCAAGGTGCGGGTACAGACCGACGGCGGCCTGAAAACCGGCCTCGACGTGATCAAGGCCGCGATCCTCGGCGCCGAAAGCTTCGGTTTCGGCACCGCGCCGATGATCGCCCTGGGCTGCAAATACCTGCGCATCTGCCACCTGAACAACTGCGCTACCGGCGTGGCCACCCAGAACGAGAAGCTGCGCAAGGATCACTACATCGGCACCGTCGACATGGTGGTGAACTTCTTCACCTACGTCGCCGAAGAAACCCGTGAGTGGCTGGCCAAGCTGGGCGTACGTTCGCTGGAAGAGTTGATCGGGCGTACCGACCTGTTGGAAATCCTTCAGGGCCAGACCGCCAAGCAGCACCACCTGGACCTGACGCCGCTGTTGGGCAGCGATCACATCCCGGCTGACAAACCGCAGTTCTGCGGTGTGGAGCGCAACCCGCCGTTCGACAAAGGCCTGTTGGCCGAGAAGATGGTCGACATGGCCGGCTCCTCGATCAATGACGCCAGCGGTGGCGAATTCGCCCTGGATATCTGCAACTGCGACCGTTCCATCGGCGCACGCATCTCCGGCGAAATCGCGCGCAAGCACGGCAACCAGGGCATGGCGAAGGCGCCGATCACCTTCCGCTTCAAGGGCACTGCGGGCCAGAGCTTTGGCGTGTGGAACGCCGGCGGCCTGCACATGTACCTGGAAGGCGACGCCAACGACTACGTGGGCAAGGGCATGACCGGCGGCAAGCTGGTGATCGTTCCGCCTAAAGGCAGCATCTACAAGACCCAGGACAGTGCCATCATCGGCAACACCTGCTTGTACGGTGCCACCGGTGGCAAGCTGTTCGCCGCCGGTACTGCCGGTGAGCGTTTCGCCGTGCGTAACTCCGGTGCCCACACCGTGGTGGAAGGCACCGGCGATCACTGCTGTGAGTACATGACCGGTGGCTTTGTCGCGGTATTGGGCAAGACCGGTTACAACTTCGGTTCAGGCATGACCGGCGGTTTCGCCTACGTGCTCGACCAGGACAACACCTTCGTCGACAAGGTCAACCACGAGTTGGTCGAGATCCAGCGGATCAGCGGCGAAGCCATGGAATCCTACCGGAACCACTTGCAGCACGTGCTGGACGAGTACGTCGAGGAAACCGGCAGCGAATGGGGTCGTAACCTCGCCGAGAACCTCGATGACTACCTGCGTCGTTTCTGGCTGGTCAAGCCCAAGGCTGCCAACCTGAAATCGTTGCTTTCCAGCATCCGTGCCAACCCGCAGTGATATGCGCCTGAAGAGTTTGATGAGGTTTTAACATGGCTGAACGTCTGAATAACGACTTCCAGTTCATCGATGTCGGGCGCAAAGATCCGAAGAAGAAACTGTTGCGTCAACGCAAGAAAGAGTTCGTGGAGATCTACGAACCCTTCAAACCCCAGCACTCGGCCGACCAGGCCCACCGCTGCCTGGGTTGCGGTAACCCGTATTGCGAATGGAAGTGCCCGGTGCACAACTTCATTCCGAACTGGCTGAAATTGGTGGCCGAGGGCAACATCCTCGCGGCCGCCGAGCTGTCGCACCAGACCAACACCCTGCCGGAAGTGTGCGGCCGGGTGTGCCCGCAGGACCGTCTGTGCGAGGGTGCGTGCACCCTCAACGACGGCTTCGGCGCGGTGACCATCGGTTCGGTGGAGAAGTACATCACCGACACCGCGTTCGCCATGGGCTGGCGCCCCGACATGTCCAAGGTCAAGCCGACCGGCAAGCGCGTCGCGATTATCGGCGCGGGCCCGGCGGGCCTGGGCTGTGCCGATGTGCTGGTGCGTGGCGGCGTGACCCCGGTGGTGTTCGACAAGAACCCGGAAATCGGTGGTCTGCTGACCTTCGGCATTCCCGAGTTCAAGCTGGAAAAAACCGTGCTGAGCCATCGTCGTGAAGTCTTCACCGGCATGGGTATCGAGTTCCGTCTCAATACCGAAATCGGCAAAGACATCACCATGGAGCAGCTGCTCGAAGAATACGATGCCGTGTTCATGGGCATGGGCACCTACACCTACATGAAGGGCGGTTTCGCCGGTGAGGACCTGCCGGGCGTTTACGACGCTCTGGATTTCCTGATCGCCAACGTCAACCGCAACCTGGGCTTTGAAAAGTCGCCGGAAGATTTCGTCGACATGAAAGGCAAGAAGGTCGTGGTGCTGGGCGGTGGTGACACGGCGATGGACTGCAACCGTACCTCGATCCGCCAGGGCGCCAAGTCGGTGACCTGTGCGTACCGTCGTGACGAAGCCAACATGCCGGGCTCGCGCAAAGAGGTGAAGAACGCCAAGGAAGAAGGCGTGAAATTCCTCTATAACCGCCAGCCGATCGCTATCGTCGGTGAAGACCGCGTTGAAGGCGTGAAGGTGGTCGAGACCCGTCTCGGCGAGCCGGATGCCCGTGGCCGTCGCAGCCCTGAGCCGATCCCGGGTTCCGAAGAAATCATCCCGGCCGACGCCGTGGTGATCGCCTTCGGTTTCCGCCCAAGCCCGGCGCCGTGGTTCGAGCAGTTCGAAATCCAGACCGACAGCCAGGGCCGCGTTGTTGCCCCGGAACAAGGCCAGTACAAGCACCAGACCAGCAACCCGAAAATCTTCGCCGGCGGCGATATGGTGCGCGGCTCTGACCTGGTGGTAACCGCGATCTTCGAAGGCCGTAACGCGGCTGAAGGGATCCTGGATTACTTGCAGGTCTGATCCAGATCCCAGGCTTGGAATGGGATCAAAATGTGGGAGGGGCGGTTCGACGCTTCGACTTGCCCCCGACAGCAGAGTGTCAGTCAACAGATTCATTGACTGAACTAGCGCAATCGGGGGCAAGCCCCCTCCCACATTTGTTTTGCGGTGTGTTCAAGCTACCGCGACAAATTGACCCGATAGACAAAAGGCACGGCTCACTCCGTGCCTTTTGCGTCGCGCTCTGAGAAAATGCCCGCACTTTTTTTGCGGATGCCGACATGACTGCCCTCAAGAACGACCGTTTCCTTCGTGCCCTGCTCAAGCAACCCGTGGACGTCACCCCTGTGTGGATGATGCGCCAGGCCGGTCGCTACCTGCCGGAATACCGCGCCAGTCGCGCCAACGCCGGCGATTTCATGAGCCTGTGCATGAACCCGGAGTTCGCCTGCGAAGTCACCATGCAGCCGCTGGACCGCTATCCACAACTGGACGCGGCCATCCTCTTCTCCGATATCCTCACCATCCCCGATGCCATGGGCCAAGGCCTGTACTTTGAAACCGGCGAAGGCCCACGTTTCAAGAAAGTCGTCAGCACCCTGGCCGATATCGAAGCCTTGCCGATCCCTGATCCGCACAAAGACCTTGGCTACGTGATGGACGCCGTAAGCACCATCCGCCGCGAGCTGAACGGTCGCGTGCCGTTGATCGGCTTCTCCGGCAGCCCGTGGACCCTGGCCACCTACATGGTCGAAGGCGGCTCGTCGAAAGACTTCCGCAAGACCAAGGCCATGCTCTACGACAACCCGCAAGCCATGCACCTGCTGCTGGATAAGCTCGCACAGTCGGTCACCAGCTACCTCAACGGCCAGATCATGGCCGGCGCGCAAGCGGTGCAGATCTTCGACACATGGGGCGGCAACCTGTCGGCGGCGGCGTACCAGGAGTTCTCCCTGGCCTACATGCGCAAGATCGTCAGCGGCCTGATCCGCGAGCACGAAGGGCGCAAAGTGCCGGTGATCATGTTCACCAAAGGCGGCGGCTTGTGGCTGGAAAGCATCGCCGATGCCGGTGCCGACGCACTGGGCCTGGACTGGACCTGCGACCTCGGCGAAGCTCGCCGCCGCGTCGGTAACCAGGTGGCGCTGCAAGGCAACATGGACCCGACCGTGCTGTACGCCAAGCCGGAAGCCATCCGCACCGAAGTCGGCCGGATCCTGGCCAGCTACGGCAAGGGCACCGGGCATGTGTTCAACCTCGGCCATGGCATTACGCCTGAAGTGAACCCGGAGCATGCGGGCGCGTTCCTGCGCGCGGTGCACGAGCTGTCCGCGCAGTACCACGAATAAACGCAAAACCAATGTGGGAGCGGGCTTGCTCGCGAATGTGGTATGTCAGTCGACAAATTCGTGACTGAACCAGCGCATTCGCGAGCAAGCCCGCTCCCACATTAAAAGCAAAATTGCCTCAGGCTTTCACATGCCCCAACGGTGGCAACTTCGCCAACTTCAACGCCACCAGCAGTGCGCCAATCAACAGCGCCACGATAAACGCCCCAATCCCGTTCCACCCGCCGAAGTGCCAGAAGAACCCGCCCGCCGTCCCCGCGATACTCGACCCCACGTAGTAGCAGAACAGATACAGCGACGACGCCTGCCCCTTGGCCTTGACCGCGCGGCGGCCGATCCAGCTGCTGGCCACCGAGTGGGCGCCGAAAAATCCGAAAGTGAAGATCAGCATGCCCGGCACCACCAGCCACAGTGGGGTGAACAAGGTCAGGGCCATGCCCGCGAGCATCAGCACGATGGTGCCCCACAGCACGCGGCGGCGGCCGAGGCGGTCGGCCAGGGAGCCGATTTTTGCCGAACTGTAGATGCCCGAGAGGTACACCAGCGACAGCAGGCCGACCACCGCCTGGCTCAGGTCATACGGATCGGCAAGCAGGCGATAGCCGATGTAGTTGAACATCGTCACGAACGCACCCATCAGCAGGAAGGCTTCGAGGAACAGCCACGGTAGGCCGGCGTCCTTGAAGTGCATCACAAAGCCGTCCACCAGGCTGCGCGGCTTGAGGCTGCTGGCGCGGAAGTTGCGCGATTGCGGGAGGATCTTCCAGAACACCGTGGCCGCGATCAGCGCCAGCGCGCCGATGATCAGCGTTGCGGTGTGCCAACTGACGAAGTCGATCAGCACGCCCATTATCAGGCGCCCGCTCATGCCGCCAATCGCGTTGCCGCCAATGTACAAGCCCATGGCCAGGCCGATGTGTTGCGGGTGGATCTCTTCGCTCAGGTAGGTCATCGCCACAGCGGCCAGCCCACTCAGGGACAGGCCCACCAGCGCACGCATCAGCAGGATACCTTCCCAGGACGGCATCAGGCCGCTGGCGATGGTGGCCAGGGCCGCGCAGAACAATGCGGCGACCATCACCGGTTTGCGCCCCAGGGTGTCGGAAATCGGCCCGGTTATCAGCAGGCCAAAGGCGAGCATCGCCGTGGCCACCGACAGGATCAGGCTGCTTTGCGCCGCATTGATGGAAAATTCATGGGACAGCGCGGGCATCATCGGCTGCACGCAATACAGCAGCGCAAAGGTGGCAAAACCGCCGGAGAACAGCGCCAGCACCGTGCGCATGAACATCGGCGTGCCTTTTTCGATGTACTGCTCGTTGAGTTGCGCCACGACTTCATCGAGGGCGGTGGGCGGGACTTCTTGAGCGAGTGGAGCGACAGCAGATTTCACGGGGACCTCGGGGCGGGAAAGCCGGCCAGGGCGGGCAATGCAAAAAAGAATATAGCTGCCTAATGATTCTTTCCAATATATTGTTCGACCTGTTTGATAGCTTTAACGACCTAATGAGGCTGGCATGGAATTACGTCATCTGCGGTACTTCATTGCCGTCGCCGAAGAGCTGCATTTTGGCCGCGCCGCGCAGGTGCTGGGCATCTCGCAACCGCCCCTGAGCCAGCAGATCCAGGCGCTGGAGCAAGAGGTGGGCGCGCGCTTGTTTGAGCGTACCAACCGTCGGGTTGAGCTGAGCGAGGCCGGGCGGTTGTTCCTGCAAGAGGCGCGATTGGTGCTGGCCCAGGTCGACAAGGCCGCCGACGTGGCGCGCCGCGCGCAATTGGGTGAACTGGGCGAATTGAAGATCGGCTTCACTTCGTCGGCCCCGTTCAACTCCAGCATCCCCCAGGCGATCTTCGCGTTTCGCCAGGCCTTCCCTGCAGTGCATTTGAATTTGCAGGAAATGAGCAGTACCGAGGTGGCCGAGTCGCTGGTGGATGAGTCGATCCAGGTGGGACTGATGCGGCCGCTGCCGTTGCCTGACTCGCTGGGGGTTATCGAGTTGATGCGTGAACCGCTGGTCGCAGTGCTGAGCGCCGGTCACCCGTTAGCGGAAGGCAGCGAGCGCGGCTTGCATCTGGCGCAACTGGCTGACGAACCCTTTGTGTTTTTCCCACGCACCTACGGCAGCGGCCTGTATGCCCAACTGCTCAACCTGGCCCGTGATGCCGGCTTCAGCCCGCACTTTGCCCAGGAGGCCGGGGAGGCGATGACCATCATCGGTCTGGTGGCGGCGGGGCTGGGGGTGTCGGTGTTGCCGGCGTCCTACCAGCGCATCCGCATCGACGGCGTGGTGTACCGCACCCTGCTCGATCAGGAGGCGGTGACGGCCGTGTGGCTGGTACAACGCAAAGGCGTGCAAACGCCGATGGCGAAGGCGTTTGTGGAGTTATTGGTGGCGAACGGGGCTGCTGTGGCGAGCGAGCTTGTTGTGGCGAGCGGGCTTGCCCGCGTTGGGCCGCGAAGCAGCCCCAAAACCTGACACTGTGAGCTGTCTGTTAGAACGCGGGGGCCTTGATGGGGCTGCTGCGCAGCCCAACGCGGGCAAGCCCGCTCGCCACAACAGCCCGCTCCCCACACAAGGCTGCTTGCCATTCAGCGCGTGCAGCCACAGGTACGGGGCCGATTAGTTTTGCGGCGAAGTATTCGCTTCATTCACGCCGTAGTTGCGCAAGCCCGCCAGGATGTCCCGGTCCAGCATGTTGATCCAGCGGTTGTAGTTGCGATGGATCTTGCCGTCCTTGTAGCCCAGGTCGCGGCTGTCACGGTAGGTGATGGCGTAGCTGGTGCGGGTGTAGTGGATGTCGATGGCCGCGTAGAACTGGTTACGCACGGTGATCTCGGCCTGCACCAGTTGCGGGCTCAGGCGTTGCACGGTCCATTCACGCTTTTGCAGGGCGTTGATGATGACCGTTTTGATCTTTTCTTCGCTGGCCTGGGTGTTGGCCGGCAGGTCGTGCTGGGTGTTGAGCACCGGTTTGCTGGTGCAACCGGCGGTGGTCAGCAGGGCCAAGGTGATCAGGGTGGCGCGTAGCAAGGAAGACATTCCGTATTCTCCAATCGATTAAAAAGTCAGGACCAGCGGCGAAAGATCAGCGACGTGTTGACGCCGCCAAAGGCAAAGTTGTTGTTCATCACATAGTCGTTGTGCATCTCGCGGAACCCGCCTTGCAGGTAATCCAGCGCGCCGCATTGCGGGTCGACGGCGTCCAGGTTGAACGTGTGCACGTACTGGTCGCGGTTCATCATCTCGATGCTGAACCAGGATTCCAGCGCGCCGCACGCACCCAAGGTGTGGCCGAGGAAGCTTTTCTGCGAGCTGATCGGCATGCGGCTGCCGAACAGGCTGCTGGTGGCCAGGGTTTCGGCGATGTCGCCCTGATCGGTGGCGGTGCCATGGCCGTTCACGTAGCCAATGGCGGATGGCTCCAGCCCGGCATCTTCCAGGGCCAGCTCCATGGCGCGGCGCATGGTTTTCTGCTCCGGGCGGGTAGTGTGCTGGCCGTCGGCGTTGCTGCCAAAACCGACCAGTTCCGCATGGATATGCGCACCGCGCGCCAGGGCGTGCTCGAGTTCTTCGAGTACCAGCATGCCGCCGCCTTCGCCAATCACCAGGCCATCGCGGCCACTGTCGTAGGGGCGTGGGCTGGTTTGCGGGGCATCGTTTTTCAGGCTGGTGGCGTACAGCGCGTCGAACACCATGGCTTCGGTAGGGCAGAGTTCTTCGGCGCCCCCGGCGAGCATCAGCGGCAGGCGGCCGAACTTGATCGCCTCATAGGCATAGCCGATGCCCTGGCTGCCGCTGGTGCAGGCGCTGGATGTTGGAATCAAGCGCCCGGTGAGGCCAAAGAAGATGCTGATATTCGCCGCTGTGGTGTGCGGCATCATGCGCACGTAGGAGTTGGCATTCAGCCCCTCGGCCACCGAGTTCAGCAGCATATTGCCGAACGCCTTGATCTCGTCGGTACTGCCGGTGGACGAACCGCAGGCCACGCCCATGCGTCCGTCCTTGATCGATTCGTCGCCCAGCAAGCCGGCATCCTGCAACGCCTGCTCCGCCGCCCACACCGCCAGGCGCGACACGCGCCCCATGCTGCGTAGCTGCTTGCGCGTCCAGTGGGCAGGCACCACGAAATCATCAATCGGCCCGGCCAGGCGCGTGTTCAGTTCGGTGAAACGGTCCCATTCGTCCATGCGGCGGATGCCGCTGCGGTTAGCACGAAAGTTGGCCGCGATGGTGTCCCAATCGCCGCCCAGGGAGGTCATGCCGGCCATGCCGGTTACTACCACGCGTTTCATCAGCACAGGCCTCCGTTCACGGCCAGCACTTGGCGCGTGATGTAGCCGGCTTCAGCCGACATCAGGAAATTCACCGCGCCGGCCACTTCTTCCGGGGTACCCATACGTTGCGCGGGGATCATCTTCATCAACTCTTCCACCGGCACGTTCTCATCCAGCATCGCCGTGTCGATCAAGCCGGGGGCCACGCAGTTGACGGTGATCTTGCGCTTGCCCAGCTCGATGGCCAACGCCTTGGCCGCGCCGATCAGGCCGGCTTTGGAGGCGCTGTAGTTGACCTGGCCACGGTTGCCGATCAGGCCGGAAACCGAAGTGATGCACACGATGCGGCCAGCGGCACGACGCCGGATCATCGGCATCATCACCGGGTGCAGCACGTTGTAGAAACCATCCAGGTTGGTGCGCATCACCACGTCCCAATCGTCCTCCGACAGGGCCGGGAAGGCGCCGTCGCGGGTCAGGCCGGCATTCAGCACCACGCCGTAATAGGCGCCATGCTGCTCCACATCGGCCTCCAGGATTTGCTTGCAGGTTGCCCGGTCTGCCACGTCGAATTGCAGCACCCGCGCCTGGCGGCCCAGGGCCTCGATTTCGGCCTGCACCGCGTCCGCCTCTAAGCGGCCACTGCGGCAATGCAGCACGATGTCATGGCCGGCCTGGGCCAGGCGCAGGGCAATGGCGCGGCCGATGCCACGGCTGGAGCCGGTGACCAGTACGGATTCAGTCATGGCGTTTCGTCCTTCGATTCATCTAAATAGTTGGCCGCCTGGGGCGGTCGAAATACGTTCAAGCGGGCGCTGGCCTGGATACCGCTACCGGTGAGGTGGCATTCGAACACACCCATGCCGTTGTCGTCTTCCAGGGAGCGCAGGCCGTGGATTGTCAGCTCTGTGCCTGCCGGGAAATGATCCACGTTGCACTCGAACTTGCGTGTACCGAGCAGGAAGCCCAGCTCCACCGCTGCGCCGTGCTGGCGGGCGCGGCAACCGGCGTAGGCGGCGACGCTTTGCGCCATCAGCTCGATGCCGACCCAGGCCGGCAGGCTGCCGTCGGGGCGGTTGAACAGCCCGCCGGGCTTGACCGTGGCGCGGGTGTGAATCTGCTCTTCATCAAACGACAGCACCTGGTCGATCAGGATCATGTCGCCCGCATGGGGCAGCAGTTCGGCGAGTGGCCAATCGATCATGGGGCCTCTCCAATAATCAGGCTGACGTTATTGCCGCCGAAGGCAAACGAGTTGCTCATCAGGCAGCGTTTTTCCAAGGTGTCGCCGGTGTGCGCCCATCGCAGGGCGGGTAGCGCCGGGTCGGCCTGGCCATCCCACACATGGGGCGGCACACGGCCGTGGGTCAGGCTCAGCCAGCAGAACGCCGCTTCCAGCGCACCGGCGGCGCCCAGGGTGTGGCCGCTCATGGGTTTGGTCGACGAACACACCACGCCGCCCGGGAACAGGCTGGCGACGGCCTGGCTTTCCATGGCGTCGTTGTGTTGGGTGGCGGTGCCGTGCAGGTTCAGATAACCGATCTGCTCGGGCGCAAGTTTCGCACTGGCCAGGGCCTTGCGCATTGCCTGCAACGCGCCTTTGCCGCTCGGCTCGGGGGCGGAGATATGGTGTGCATCGCAACTGGCGCCGCTGCCCAACAGGGCAACCGCCGCCGGCGCTTTAGTCATCAGAAACAGCACCGCCGCTTCGCCGATATTGATGCCGTCGCGGTTCACCGAAAATGGATTGCAGCGTTTGTTGGACACGGCTTCCAGCGCGCTGAAGCCATTGAGCGTGAGCTTGCACAGGCTGTCGACGCCGCCGCAGATCACCGCGTCGCACACGCCCAAATCCAACAGGCGCTGGGCACTCATCAGCGCGCGGGCGCTGGAGGTGCACGCGGTGGAAATCACATAGGCCGGGCCGCTCAATTGCAGCCAGTCGGCGAGGAAATTCGCCGGCGCGCTGAGTTCCTGTTGCTGGTAGTCGTAGTCGCCGGGGAACTGCTGGTCGCGCAGGTAATGGGCGATGCCGCGGCTGGCTTCGTCGATACCCGAGGTGCTGGTGCCCAGCACAATGCCGACCCGGGAGGCGCCGTAGGTGCCGATTGCCTGGCGGATCTCGCCCTCGATCTGCAACGCGGCTTCCAGCAGCAGTTGGTTATTGCGGCTGCTTTGTTGGCCCAGCTCGGGCGGGATGGTCGCCAGTTCGCCGCGCACGCCGCCCACCGGCAGCACGCGCTCCGGCACCCAGCCGCTTTCGGCGCGCATGCCTGAACAGTCGCCGGCAAACAGGCTGCGGCTAACGTCGGCCTGGCCACGGCCGAGGGCGCAGATCACGCCGAGGGCATTCAGATAAGCCGTCATCGGGCAGCCCCAAGTGGCGTGATTCGATAGCTCAACGGCTGGCCCGCCATGTTCACGCTGAACACCTCCGAGGATTGATACACGATCTGCCAATGCCCCGGCAGCGTGCGCGTCAGGTCGCGCGCCTGGGCGTTGGGGTACAGCGCGCGCAGGTCATCCGCCGAGGCCAGGGCGAACAGCAAGGCGGCAAACAGCTCGCGGGCCTGGGGGTTGGGCGGCAGCAAGCCGTCGGCCTGCCACTGCCCATCGATCAATTTTTGCCGGGCCTGGGGGATGCCCAACGGGTCCATCATCGACCAGCGAATGCCAGCGCCTTCGCGCTGGATCACCAGCAGCCAGTCCTGGCTCTGGCCATCGGCCTGGCGCTGCACATGCAATTGCATCGGCAGCGTCAGCGCCGGAATTTTCTCGGGCAGCGGCGCCTGGCTGGCGCAGGCACTCAGCAGCAACAGGCAGCTGATCAGCAGCAAGCGCATCATGGTGCAGCGCTCGCCAGCGGTTTGCGCGCCACGCAATTGACCAGGGTTTCCTCGCGTTGGCCCACCGGCGGCGCCTTGCGCAACCCCCAGCGTTCCAGCAAGCCGAAATCGCTGGAACGGCTCCACCACAAATACGGGTACGAGACGTTCTGTGCGCCAAACTCGAAGCCCTGTTCGCGCAGCATCTGCAGGTACTCTTCGGCGCTTTTCTGCACATGCATCGGGTGGCGGAACAGCCAGCGGATCACCCAGGTGTCGATATAGGCTTCGGTGGATTCGGCAAACAGCAGGTAACCGCCGGGCTTGAGCACGCGGTAGAACTCTTGCAGTGCGCGCTGCTGTTCAACCAGGTGGTGAAAGGTCTGGTGGCAGAACAGGATATCGACGCTGGCGTCCGGCACCTCAAGGGTGGCGCAGTCGCTGCCGATCAGCTCCACGGCCAGGCCCTGGCGCGCGGCTTCGACCTTGCTCAGTGCCAGGCTGTGGGGGTCGGCATCCAGGCCGATCAGGCGTTCGGGGGCGAACACTTGCTGCAGATACTGGAACGACTTGCCCTGGCCGCAACCGGCATCCAGCAATACCGGCGCCTCGGGCAGCGGCTCGCTGAACAGGCTGCGCAGGTCATTGATCGCTACGCGCAGCACGTGGTGCTGCCACGTGTGGCTGCGCAGGAACCAGAAGCCGAATCTGGTTTCTTCGACGTAGTTTTTACTCAGGTAGTTTTTTTCAACGGCAGGGCTGCTCATACCGGCTCACTCGCACAGATTTCCGACAACATCCGCAACCGCCGCTTGGGCTCGCTGACAAACGGGTTGCGCTCATCCCAGGCGTAGCCGGCGAGGATCGAGCTGATCATGCGGCGAATGTCCGGCGAGCTGCCCGGGTGGAAAATCACATCCTGGAACGTGCCGGCGTACCAACCCTCGACGTAGCAACGGAAAGTGTCGACGCCGCGCTTGAGTGGCTCGGCGAATTCGGTTTGCCAGTCCACGGTTTCGCCTTGCAGCTGACGGTGCAACAGGCCGGCGGCCATGCTCGCCGAGCGCATGGCGATGGTCACGCCCGATGAGAACACCGGGTCGAGGAATTCCGCCGCATTGCCCAACAGCGCAAAGCCAGGGCCGTGCAGGGTTTTGACGTTGGCCGAGTAACCGCCGATGGTGCGCGCCGGGGTATCCCACACGGCGTTGTGCAGCACGCCGGACAGGCTTGGGGTTTCGTCGATAAAGCCGCGCAGGCAGGCGTCGAGGTCGCTGTCGCGGCCGTCGAAATGCTCCTTGGCCGCGACCACACCCACCGAGCAACGCCCGTTGCTGAACGGGATGGTCCAGAACCAGATATCGCGCTGGGTCGGGTGGGTGGTGACGAGGATCTTGGTGCGGTCGAAACCTGGGTGTTCGATACGGTCTTCAACGTGAGTGAACACCGCCTGGCGTACCGGGAAGTTCGACGGCGCCTCCAGGTCCAGCAGGCGCGGCAGTACGCGGCCGTAGCCGCTGGCGTCGAGCACGAACTTGGCCTTGAGGTGGTATTCGCTGCCGTTCTCGCGGCGCACATGCAGGTACCGGCATTCGCCTTTGAAGTCTACGCCGACGATGGTTTCGCCGTAGCGAATCTCCACGCCTTGCAGCGCGGCCTGGTCGGCCAGCAACTTGTCGAACTCACCGCGCTGCACCTGGAACGTGGTGGGTTTGCCGTTACTGAAGGTGTCGCTGAAATCAAACGCGCTGTAGCGCTCGCCCCAGGCAAACGCGGCGCCGGTTTTCACTTGGAAGCCGGCGGCCTGCACCGCGTCGAGCATGCCGGCTTCTTCGATAAAGTCGATGCAGTGCGACAGCAGGCTTTCGCCGATGGAGAAACGCGGGAAATGCTGGCGCTCGATGATCAATACATCATGCCCGTTGCGCTTTAACAGCGCCGCGGCGATGGCTCCGGACGGGCCGGCACCGATTACCACGACCTGGCGACGTTCCATTTCAACTGTGGGCACGAGGGCTCCTTGCCGCATTGGCGATAATCACATTCATAAGGCGTGCTTCTGTTGGCCGGCCCAGGGCGCCAGCATAAAGCTGAACGCCAGGCCCAGGCTGACCGATAGACCGAAATTACTCACCGCCGGGGTGCTGGACACCGCCAGCAGGCCGAACGACAACCAGGTCGTCAGCGCCGCCAGCAGTGTGCCCAGAAGGCTCACGGCGGGGCCGCCGATCTGCTCGCGCATCAAGATCGCGTAGTCGACGCTGATGGCCGTGACCAGCAGCAGGCCGAACAGGCTGAACAGGGTCAGCGGCTGGCCCAGCCAACCCAGGCTCGCCAGGCTGCACAGCGCGGCCAGCAGCGGCAGGGCGACGATGCGCAAGGCACCGCCAACGCCGAAGGGCGCAATCAGCAAGAGCACGATCAGCACACACGACATCAACTTCAATTCAGCCGCGCTGATCTGCGTGTCGGCAAACACCCGGTTCAAATCGCCCAGGCGATCCACCAGCTGTACGCCGGGTAGATCCAGCGCCTGCACGCGCAGCAGCGCCGGGTTGTTCAGGCCTTGCAGGCTGACCATCGCCGCCACGCCGCCGTCCACCGGGCCGAGCCACAGCGTGCGCCAAGGCTCGGCCAACGGGCCAACCAGCGCGGCGTCGATGTCTTCGGTGGGCAGCGCCTGCAGTTGCGCGACTTCGGCTTGCAGGGCGCTGGCGGGCACGCCCAGGTCCAGCAGCGGTTGCCAATGTTGCGCCAGGCTGTTGAGCGCCTCGCGCAGTTGCTGCTGTTCGGCGGGCAGGTTGACCAGTTGGTTGAGCGCCAGGTAGCCCTGCAGCTTGTCCATATTCACCAGTTGATCCAGGCGCTGGGCCAACGCGGCCTGGCGCTCCAGCAACTGCTGCTGGTTGTCTGCGCGCACCAGGAAGAACTGGCTGGTGGGCTGGAACCCGGTGATGCGCGCCACGGCCTGGGCCTCTTGCAGCAATTGCGGCGGGGCGCCGATCCATTGGCGCAGGTCGTTTTTGCTGTTCAGCTGCCACAGGCCACCGGCGCAAAACAGCAGCACCAGCGCCAGCAGCGCCGCACTCGGCACGCGTTTCAGCAACGCCGCGCGTATCTGCCACAAGCCTTGCGCGATGCGCAGCGGCCATTGCGCCGGGCGCAGCTCCACGCCCTTGAGCAGCGCGGGCAGCAGGCACACGGCGCAAAGGTAGGCGCCGACCAGGCCGGCGGCGGAGAACACCGCGATTTGCGTCAAGGCGGGGAAGGGCGTCCAGGCCAGCGCCAGGTAGCCGATGCAACTGGTGGCCAGGCTCAGGCTCAGCCCCGGCAGGGTCAGGCGCAACGCCGGCCAACTGCGCCAGGGTTTCATGCTCCAGCTTTTCGACAGGTAGTGCAGCGGGTAATCCACGGCAACGCCAATCAGGCTGGAACCCAAGACCAGGGTCATCACATGCATATGGCCGAACAGCGCCACACAGGCCACCGCGCCAAACAGCATGCCCACCAGCACCGGCACAAAGGCCAGCAGCACCCGCCATCGGCGAAACGCCAGCAACAGCAGTAACAGGATGCCAAGCGTGGCACCGCCACCGACCCAGGTGATTTCCCGGGTGGCTTGCTGTTGGCCGTTGGCCGCGTAGAGCAAGCCGCTGGCCGCGAGCAATTGTGCGCCGTGCTCGCCGGCTTGCGCGCGGCTGGCCTGGAGCAAATCCGCCACTTGCAGCGGCAATTTCATATCGAAGGCATTGCCGGTGGTGCGCGCACGCAGCAGCACCCAGCTTTTGCCGTCGGCGTCGGCGATCAACGCGCCGCTGCCGATATCCAGTTGCACCGAGCCGTGCTGCGGCTGGCTGTTCTGGATGCGCCCGGTCAGGCCCAGCCAGTCGTCCTGGCTCGGCACCAGGCTGAAGCCGGTGAACGGGTCGAACAGTGCTTGCACGCGTTGCTGGATAAACGCGTCGGGCTGCTCGATCAGTTGCTCGCGGTCCTTGGCCGAGAGCATCGCCAGGCGGCCGCGCAGCAATTGCTCACGCAAGGCCGGCAGGTCGGCTTGCAAGTTCCACTGGACCTTTTCAAACAGGCCGCTGGCCTGCCAGCGTTCGCCCAACTGCTGCGCCACGGCCACGGCCTGCTGGCGGTCGGTGTGCCCGACCAATACCAGCATTTCGCGGTTGAGTGGCTCCTGCATGCGCTGTTCGGCTTGCAACTCGAGGGCGTCCGGCGTGCTGCCCGGTACCAGTTCCATCAGGTTGGCCGACAGCGGCGCACCGTGGCGCCATTGCCAGCCGGCCAAAGCCAGCACGGCCACCAGCAGGATCAGGAACAGGCGGGGCAGCAGGCGCTCACTGGGCAAAGTTGTGTTTCTCCGTTTCGCTCAGCGGCTGTTTGGCCGTGCTGTCCTGCATGCGCAGCACGGTGCTGTCGCCCTGGGTTTCCAGCAGTTCGATGGTCTGCACCAACTCGCCGCCGTCGATATTGATCTGGGTGAAGACCTGTTTGAGCAACAGTGAGCGCGGAATCAGGGTGAGCTTCCACTGGCTGGCTTCGCCGTGCAGTTGCAGCTCGAAGTCACGTTGCAAGCCGCTGCTGTCGCCCTGCAGTACGGCAAGGAACAGGCGATTCTGTTCGGCTCCGGCACTCTTGTTCGGCAGCAATTGCCAGCCCGTGGCGTCACGCCGCGCAATGCCTTGGGCGCTGATGCGGTAGTCCTGTTGCAACGGGGTCTTGAGCAGCCAGAGCAGGCCGTGGTCTTTGGCGAGCACGAAGGTGCCTTTGCTGACCAAGGGCTGGGGCAGGGCGCGCAGGTGTTTTTCCTGGGTGAAGCTGCCGTGGATCACTGAGGGCTTGGCTAACTGTTCGCTGAGTTGCTGCAGGTCAAAGGCGTGGGCGAATCCTGGAATACCCAGCAACAGGAACAGCGCGAGTAATGTGGGAGCGGGCTTGCTCGCGAAGAGCCGGAGGGCGCCGCGCAGTGTCAGTTGACCAGCGTTATCGTTAACGACCTTCGCGAGCAAGCCCGCTCCCACAGGGGATCTCATTTCAAGGCTCTCTCTACGGCGTCGGTGAAGACTTTGGGTGAGGCCAACTGCATCTCGCGGCTGGCGATTTCGACGGCGACCTGCACGGTGGTGGCGCGGGTCAGGCGTTCGCCGCTGGCGAGGTCGGTGATCAGGTAGTTCACCTTCAAGCGGTTCTCCCATTCCACCAGGCTGGCGCGCACGTTGATCGTCTGGCCAAACACCGCGCCACGCACGTAGCGCAGTTGCATGTCGATCACCGGCCAGGCGTAGCCGGCTTCGAGCATCGCCGTGTAGTTGTGGCCGAGCTTGTCCAGCAGCGCGCAGCGCGCCACTTCCAGGTACTTCACGTAATGCCCGTGCCACACCACGTTCATGGTGTCGACGTCGAAAAACGGTACGAGGATTTCAGTGTCGCAGTGCAACACGCCTGGGCTACGCATGCAGCCTCCAGTGTTGCTCGGCGATGCGCTTGAGGCACAGGCGTAGTTCGCCTTCCAGGGCGCGGTCTTCGATCACTGGCGGGAAGTCCTCGGCCAGCTCTGCGTGCATGCTGGCCAATGCCGGTGGCAGTGGGCGCGCGTCCTCGGCCTGGGCGCGCAACCACACGCCCTGGTTGGCGGCGAGCAGGGTGGCGGCGGCGACCTGTTCGGTCAGCTCCAGCACGCGGATCGCATCGCGGGCGGCGATGGTACCCATGCTGACCTTGTCCTGGTTGTGGCACTCGGTGGAGCGCGAGAACACGCTGGCCGGCATGGTGTTTTTCAGCGCTTCGGCGGTCCAGGCGCTGGTACCGATCTGCACGGCCTTGAAGCCATGGTTGATCATCGCGCGATCAGCCGGAGCGCCCGACAGGTTGCTCGGCAGGCCGTGGTTGTAGCGCACGTCCACCAGCAGTGCGAGCTGGCGGTCGAGCAGGTCGGCGACGTTGGCCACCAGGGTCTTGAGGCTGTCCATGGCAAACGCGATATGCCCGCCATAGAAGTGCCCGCCGTGCAGCACGCGCTCTTCTTCGGCGTCGATGATCGGGTTGTCGTTGGCGCTGTTCAGTTCGATTTCAATGAACGAACGCAGCCAGCTCAGGCTGTCGGCCAGCACGCCGAGCACATGGGGCGCGCAGCGCAGCGAGTAGCGATCCTGCAAGCGATGCAGCGGCGCGGTCGGTGCGTCGATGGCCAAGTCCTTGCGCAACCAGGCGGCCACTTGCATCTGCCCCGGGTGCGGCTTGGCGGCGAACAGGCGCTCGTCGAAGTGTTCCGGGTTGCCTTGCAGCGCCACCACGTTCAGCGCGGTGATGCGCGTGGCCAGTTGCAGCAGGTAGTCGGCGCGGGCGAAGGCCAGGCAGGCCAGGCCGGTCATCACGGCGGTGCCGTTCATCAGCGCCAGGGCTTCCTTGGGGCGCAAAACCAGCGGGTCCCAGCCCAGTTCGCGGTGCACATCGGCGGCCTGGCGACGTTCGCCACGGAACAGCACTTCGCGCTCGCCGGACAAGGTCGCGGCCACGTACGACAGCGGCGTCAGGTCACCGCTGGCGCCCACCGAACCTTCTTCCGGGATCAGCGGCAACACATCGTGTTCAAGGAACGCCTGCAGGCGCTCCAGCAGCTCCACGCGCACCCCGGATACGCCATGGCACAGTGACTGCAACCGCGCGGCCAGCACCGCGCGGGTGGCCTGGGCGTCAAGCAGTTTGCCCAAGCCGCAGCCGTGGAAGGTGTACAGGTGACGTGGCAAGGCCTCGACGTGCTGCAACGGTACGGCCACCACGCACGAATCGCCGTAGCCGGTGGTGACGCCGTAGATTACGCCTTCCTTGTCCAGCAGCGAGTCGAGGAACTGCGCGCCCTTGGCGATGCGCTGGCGATAGGCGGCATCGCCTTGCAGCTGGGTAGGCGCCTGACGGTTGGCCAGGGCCAGCACGTCTTCGATGCGCAGGGGGCGTTCGCCAAAGGTTACTGGCTCAAGATGCGTCGTCATCGGTCTTCCAGAAAGGGTAAAAGTTGAACCATTGTTGGGGCGCTTCCAGGCAGAACTGGCCCAGGCGTGCGGCGTAGCGCGCGGTCCACAGGGCAATCACCTGCTCGCGGGTACTGCGTTTCCATTCGATCAACGCTGCGAACGGCTCAATCGTCAGGCGATAGCGGCCGTTGTGCTTGAGGCACATCAGCAGGTTCACCGGGCATTTGAGCAGGCCGGCCAGCAGCCACGGGCCTTGGGGGAAGGCCGCGTCATGGCCGAGAAAATCCACGCGCACCGTGCGCCCGCCATGCAATGGCACGCGGTCACCGGCAATCGCCAGCCACTCGCCGTCGTCCAGGCGCTGGCTGAGCAGCAGCATGGTGGCCGGGTCCAGCTCGCTGACCTGGATCAGGCGCAAGTGGGTCGCGCCGGCTTCGCCCAGCAGGCGGTTGAAACGCTCGGCGTGCTTGGTGTGCACCAGCACATTCATGGTCACTTGCTCGCCGATTTCGGCCAGCGCGCGGCACACTTCGAGGTTGCCCAGGTGTGCGCCCACCAACATCTGCCCGCGCTCGCCACGCAGTTGCCCGCGTAATTGCGCCGGGTCGTTGATCTCGATCTGCTCCAGGCGCAGCTTGCCGTTCCACACGTCGAGCTTGTCGAGCAGGGCGTCGGCAAAAGCCATGAACTGGCCGAAGACTTTGCGCTGGGTGGGGCGCAGCGCGTCGCGCCCGCTCCAGTCGGCCAGGCGCTGCTGGTATTGCCAGGCGCTCTGGCGCGCGGTGCGGCCGAACAGGAAGAAGTACAGCACGATGCCGTACAGCACCGGGCTCAGCAGCCGGCGGCCGAGGACCTTGGCGGCGACGGCGGTGAGTTTCATCAACCAGAAGCTGCCACGTTCCTCGCGGTCGGCCCAGTGTTTGCTGCTGTCGCTCATGCTTGCCACCGTCGCCATAAAATCATCGGTGCACGCACCAACATGCCGAAGAACAGCCGGGTGTGCATGGCGGAAATGCGCACGTTGTCGCGGAACAGGCGGAAGTGCGACAGCCCGTCGGCGGGGTAATGCACCTGGGTTGGCAGCCAGCGCATCGGCTGGTTGCGCCAGGCCAGGCGCACCAGGATGTCCGAGTCGAAGTCCATGCGCGTGCCGATGTAGGCTGAGTCCATCAATGCCAGTACCGGTGCCAGCGGGTACACGCGAAAGCCGCACATCGAGTCGCGGATCTGCAGCGACAGGGTGTTGATCCACACCCACACGTGGGTCAGGTAGCGCGCGTACAGGCGGCCCTTGGGCACGCTGTCGTCGTATTCGGGGTAGCCGCAGATGATTGCGTCGGGGTGCCGGCGCGAGGTGTCGATAAAGGTCTCGACTTCACGCAGGTCGTGCTGGCCGTCGGCGTCCACTTGCAGGGCATGGGTGTAGCCCAGGCGCGCGGCTTCGCGGAAGCCGGCCATGACTGCGCCGCCTTTGCCTTGATTATTCGGCAGGGTCAGCAGGGTGACGTTATCCAGGCTCGCCAACTGCGCCAGTACCGCCGCGCACGCCGGGCTGCTGCCGTCGTCCACCAACAGGCAGGGCAAGCCGCTGTTGAGCAGGCTGCGGATCACGGCCGGCACAGCGGCTTCATGGTTGTAGACCGGGATCAAGGCGCAGGGGTTATGCATACTGGAAGTTCCCGTGATTGCTGCAATCCCTGTGGCGAGCAGGCTTGCTGTGGATAACGGGCTTGCTGTGGCGAGCGGGCTTGCCCGCGTTGGAGTGCGAAGCACTCCCCATCCAGGCGCCGCGGAGTGTCAGGATAATTTCGGGTGGTAGTTTTGGGGCTGCTGCGCAGCCCAACGCGGGCAAGCCCGCTCGCCACAGCAAGCCCGCTCGCCACGGCAAGGCCGTTATCCACCGCAAGCCCGCTCGCCACGGCAAGGCCGTTATCCACCGCAAGCCCGCTCGCCACGGAAGCTTATCCATCAACCTTCTCCAGCTGAATGCGGCCGCTGGAGCAGGCGGCGACGCCATTGCGGTAGGCGAAATACAGCTTGCCGCGCTCTGCGTCGAAGCGCAGGTGCAGTTCGATGCGGTCGCCGGGGCGTACCAGTTGCTGGAATTTGAGCACTTCCATGCCGGCAAAGGTTGGCGGCAGGTCCAGCAGTTGCTGGCCCAGGTTGAAGGCCCATTCCACCTGCACCACGCCGGGCAACACCGGCGTGACCGGGAAGTGCCCGCTGAAGTAGGCCAGGTCCGGCGGCACGCTCAGTTGCAAGGTCCACTCGCCGTCGGCTTCGACCTGCTCCAGCACTTCCGGCGCCTTCGGGCGGGCTGCCAGCAGCAGCGCCTCGACGTCGGCCTGGGGTAGTTTGCCTTGGCTGTTCAGCGGCAACTGTCTCAGCAATCGCCAGCGGCGCGGCAACGCCAGGGCTTCGCAATGTTGGCTCAAGTGCTGGCGCAGGGTCTGGGTGAGCGTGCGACGACCCTGGTTGCGCAGGGCATGCAGGCCCTCGGCGCTGAGTACCACCAGCGCGCCGAGGGAGGCACGGTTCTCCTGCACCACGCCCAAGCGGGTCTCGGCGACCCACGGGTGGGTCATCAATGCCTGTTCGAGCATCGGCAGGGAGATGCGTTTTTCTTCCAGCTTGACGATGCGGTCCAGGCGCCCAAGCAGCTCGAAGCGGCCATCGGCGTGGATGCGCGCCGCGTCGGCGGTTTGTTCGATATGCCCGGCGGGCAGGTAGGGCGAGGCAATGCGCAGCGCGCCGTCGGCATCCTGGCTCAGGTGCACATCGGCGAACGGCTGCCAGGGTTGCGCGCCTTGGCGCCAGGCAATGCCGCCGGTTTCCGAGCTGCCGAGGATTTCCGTTGGCCACTGCTGCAGGCGGTCGTAAAGGCTTCCGGCGGCCTCGACGGGCAACGCGCCGCCGGAGGAAAACACTCGACACACCTTGCTCAGCGCGGGCCAGTCGAGGTTGTCGCCCATGCGCTTGAGCAACGCCGGGCTGGCCACCCAGGCAAATTGCGCGTGCTCGCGGCTGGCGCGCTGCATATCCTCGGGAAAGGCCAGTTGCTTGCGCGCAAAGCTGCGGCCGGCGCACAACGGCCACAGCACGCGGAACAGCAAACCGTAGATGTGCTGGGTCGCGACGCTGCCGATGATGCACGCGTCTTTAAGATCGGCGCCCCACAGGGCTTCCAGCGCTTGGACTTCGTTGGCCAGTTGGCGCAGGGTCTTGTCGATGCGCTTGGGCTCGCCGCTGGACCCGGAGGTGCACAGGCTCAGTTGGCAGGCGTCAAGGTCGAGGGCGGCCGGCGGCAAGGGGGCCTGGTAGAGCGCGTCGAGATCGGCCGCGTCGGTCAGCCAGGCATCGACGGATGTGTCCCAGCGTTGCCGGGTTTGCGCTTGCAGGTCGGCGGGCAGCAGCACGCTGACCCCGGCCCGCCAGGCGCCCAGCAGCGCAATCGCCAGCAGGCCGGCGTCTTCCAGATGCAGTGCCAGGCGCCGGATGCCGCGCGCCTGCAGGCCTGCCGCGAGGCTCAGGGCGTGTGCCCACAACTGGGCGTGATTCATTGCAGGTTCGGTGGTGACCCAACGCTGTTCCAGCGGCTCAAGCAGCAAGTGCTCAAGTTTCAACCCATTCATACGCGGCCTCGAACCCTTTGTCGTACCAGCCATTCCACGGCAAACAACAGGCCCATCAACCCGTAGGCGATCAGGCCGTTGTACAACGTCCACCAGCTCAGCGGCGCCCACAGGGTGAGCGCGGCGGCGAGCAGGCCATTACACAGAAAAAACACACTCCACACCACGGTGACCTGGCGTGTATACACAATGGCGTGCGGCGGCAGCACCGGGTCGGTCATGCGCGCCAGGCGCTCCACCATCGGCGGGCCGTATTTCAGGCTCAAGCCGAACAGCGAGAGCATGAACGCACTGACCAGGCTCGGGTACCAACGCAGCAGGTGCGGGTTGTCGAACCAGGCCAGCAGCAGGCAAAACACGATCACGGCCAAGGCCATCCAGCGGCTGCCAGGGCGCCGTGCGCCGGTGAGTGCGCGCAACAGCCACAAGCTGCCCAGCAACAAGCCGAATTGCCACGGCGCAAAATGCTCGGTGCCGTAATACACCGCAAAGGGGTACAGCAGCCCCGCCAGCAACAGGCCGAGGCCGATCAGCCGGCTCATGCGGCAGGCGTGACCAGACGGTACACCGCCTCTACCACGTCATTCACGGTGCGCACCGCTTTGAACTCTTCGGCGGCGATCTTCTTGCCGGTCTGGCGCTTGATGTGGTCGATCAGGTCCACGGCATCAATGCTGTCGATTTCCAGGTCCTGGTACAGGTTGGCATCGAGGGTGACGCGCTCAGGCGGCAGTTCAAACAGTTCCACCAAGGCATCGCGCAGGGTGTTGAAAATATCGTCACGAGTTTGCATGGTCCGGTCTCAAGCTGCCTGTCTGGCCGTGACGAAGGCCGCAAGGCTCGCCACGTTGGTGAAGTGATTGCGGGTGTCCTTGGCGTCGGCATCGATTTTGATGCCGTACTTTTTCTGGATCGCCAGGCCCAATTCCAGGGCGTCTACCGAATCCAGGCCCAGGCCTTCGCCGAACAGGGTTTGCTCGCTGCCGATGTCGTCGGCGCTGATGTCTTCCAGGCCCAGGGCCTCGATGATCAGCGTCTTTATGTCGTGCTCAAGGCGGTGTTGGTCGCTCATCTTCGGCGAGCTCCTTAATAAAATAGTGATGCAGGTAATCGTTGAGCTTGCGTGAAGCCTGGGGCGCAGGCCCGAGTGCAGCAAAGGCCTGTGGTTCTATATCGGCACCCACCCGCAAACTGAAGTGCACGCGGCATTTTGGGATGCGATACCAGGGTTCGGCCTTGGTCAGCGTGGTGGGGCTGACCTTGATCACCACGGGGGTGATGATTGTCGCACCGCGCAACGCAATGGCGGCGCCCCCGCGATGAAAGGCAGGAGCCGCGCCGGGTGTGGTGCGGGTGCCCTCTGGAAAGATGATCAGGGTCTGGCCGCTTTTCAGCGCATCGGCGGCGGCATCGAGCATTTCAGCGCTGCCGTCGTTGCTGATGTAGCCGGCGTCGCGCACCGGGCCACGGGTGAAGGGGTTCTGCCACAGGCTCTGCTTGACCACGCAGTTGGCCTGGCGCACCAGGCCGATCAGAAACACCACGTCGATCAGCGACGGGTGGTTGGCGATGATCATCTGGCCGGGGCGGCCGAGTTTTTCCGCGCCTTCGACGCTGTAGGTCAACACGCCGGCCTTTTGCATCAGCTGGATAAAGAACCAGAACAACCAGCTGATGGTGTGGCGCGCACGACACCGGTGCTTGGCGGCGTCCCCCGGCAGGCAACTGAGCAGGGGAAAAACCAGCAGCCGCAGGCACAGCCCACCGAAGCCGAACAGCGCGAAGCTGGCGGCGGTGGCAAACAGGCGCCAGTAGTAGGCGTCCCGTGGTTTGTCGGTCAGGGCTTGCGTTGCCAGTTCCATACGCGGTTCTTCCAGGCATGTTGGCAGGCGACCTGTTCGGTGAGCAGGGTGCGCAGCAGGTTCAGGGCGTGGGGCCACTGGGTTTGAGTGGGTTGGACAGTGCCGGTACTCAGTTCCAGCTGCCATTCGTCGCCCGGCGTCAGCAGCAGGCCGAGGGCGTAGGGGAACGGCACGTCCTGGATCCAGCCGGCATAGGCCTCGGGCGGCTGTTCTTCGGTGATCACCAGCAACACGGCCGGCGCGCCTTCATTGAGCAGCGCGGCGGCTTCGAGCATGCCGTGTTCCAGGCCGTCGCCGGCGGCGGCGAGGGCGGTCATTTCGCTGGTTTCATTGCGCAGGATCGACCACAGGCCAATCACCGCGTTATGCACCGACAGGCTGAACTGGGTCGGCGACAGCGGCTGTTCGTTGGCCAGGTCACTGAGGATATCGAGGGTGCGCGGGGTTTCGCCGTGACGCGAAACAAACACCAGCGGCAGATCCTGCAGGCCTTCGGCCAGCGGCCAGCCCACGCTGAAGGCCATGCGCGCCAGGCGGCTCAGGCGGCGGCGTTGCATTGCCGGCAGGAACGACACATCGGGGGCCGCATCACTTATGGGCAGCAACACCGGGTTCCGGCACCAGGCGTGCCAGTCGTCCGCGCTCTCAAGGCCAGGGCCCCAGGCACGCCATTGGGCGATGTTGAAAGTGATCACTGAGAAAGTATCCCGCCCCTGCGGGCTTCCATGTGCGGCTTTTGGCCCCGAATACCGGGACAGGGAGCAATAGCCGAATGGCGCGCATTATCCCGGTGCTGTGGGGTTCTAGCAAACTTTGGTAAAGAATTGTGCATGGCTAAATACAATTTGCTGGAAAAGATTTACAGATTGTCCTTTACCTGGGGTCTGGTTGGGTTGTCGGACCGTTCCTATTCGCATGTACGTGACTTGCCGTTGATGCAGAAATGCATCGATGAACGAGGTAGCTAACAGGCGCTTTTGCCCTCTACACTCGGACATTCATTGATACACGGAGGTTTTTCCATGCGGCGTGTGGTGTTCAATCAGAAAGGCGGCGTTGGCAAGTCCAGCATTGCCTGCAACCTGGCGGCGGTCAGCGCCAGCGAAGGCTATCGAACCCTGTTGGTGGACCTCGATGCACAGGCCAATTCGACCCAGTACCTGACTGGGTTGACGGGCGACGACATCCCTATGGGGATCGCGGATTTTTTCAAGCAAACCCTGTCTTCCGGGCCGTTTTCCAAGAAAAACCAGGTGGATATCTACGAAACACCGTTCGACAACCTGCACGTCATCACCGCCACCGCCGAGCTGGCCGACCTGCAACCCAAGCTGGAAGCCAAGCACAAGATCAACAAGCTGCGAAAGCTGCTCGATGAGTTGAGCGAAGACTACGACAGGATTTACCTGGATACCCCGCCGGCTTTAAATTTTTACGCGGTTTCGGCGCTGATCGCCGCTGATCGCGTGCTGATCCCCTTCGACTGCGACAGCTTCTCCCGCCAGGCGCTCTATGGCCTGTTGCGTGAAATCGAAGAATTGAAGGACGACCACAACGAAGGCCTCGAAGTGGAAGGCATCGTGGTCAACCAGTTCCAGGCCCGGGCGAGCCTGCCGCAGCAGATGCTCGATGAGTTGATCGCCGAAGGGTTGCCAGTGCTGCCGGTGTACCTGGCCAGCTCCGTGCGCATGCGCGAGTCGCACCAGGAGAGTAAACCGCTGATTCACCTCGACCCCCGGCACAAGCTGACATTGCAGTTTGTGGAGCTGCACAACCTGCTGGAAAACGCCTGATCTGAAGCACTACGAAGAACCAATGTGGGAGGGGGCTTGCCCCCGATAGCAGTGTGTCAGCCAGCCTACCTGGTACTGATACACCGCCATCGGGGGCAAGTCGAATCGTCGCACCGCCCCTCCCACATTTGTATTGTGTTTCTATAGGTGGATTGGATTTTTCCCACAGAGGCTGTAGGAAGGGTCTGGCAATGGGCCTTGTGCCTTGTCTCATTGCCTACAGCTAAGCCAGAATCGCCCGGCTTGTGCGTCTGGATGGGCGTCTCTAAGGTTTGCCGGTCACTGAATGTTCGGTGATCGGGTTTAGTAGCCCGTGGTGAGACGTACAGCAAATCATTGATCAGGACTGTCCTGTATTTGATGGTGGCTGTACGGAGGGCGCTTTCGAGCGCGCCGGTGAGTCTCCCCGGTCTACTAACCTGCGTACAGCTGCCACCCTCCGTTTAGTAGCGGCTGGTTGCGGCTCTTACTCGGAGACGTTCCATGGTTAACCTTTATACCGTTGCACCCAACCTCCCCACCGAAACGCTCGTGCTCAACAGCTACGAAACCTTCTCCTCTGTCCGCACGTTATTGCTCAACCTATCCAACGACCTCACCGGCGAACACCGCGACGTGGCGCTGGCGATTCATCAATTGAGTGAGCTGGGCGTGTTGCTGGTGGGCCAGATGATGGACCGCGAGGCACCTTTGGCCTCAAGGTAAAACGCGGTAAAAAATGTGGGAGGGGCGGTGCGACGATTCGACTTGCCCCTCTCACATGTTGACCACAGTGTTCTTGAGACCGGGTTAGATCCCTTGGCTACGCAACCAACTCATCAACTGTGGCAAGGGAAGCGCCCCACTCTGGCGCGCCACTTCGCGGCCGTTCTTGAACAGAATCAAGCTGGGAATCGAACGAATCCCCAACTGCGCTGACAGCTGCTGGTTAGCCTCGCTGTCCAGCTTGGCCAGCCGGCACTTGCCCTGCAACTGCCCGGCCGCCTGCTCAAACACCGGCGCAAACGACTTGCACGGCCCGCACCACTCGGCCCACACGTCCACCAGCAACGGCAAATCGCCCTTGATCTGGCTGGCGTAGTCGCCTTGCTTCAGCTCAAACGGCTTGTTCAACAACACCGGCTGCTTGCAGCGCCCGCATTTGGGCGCATCAGCCAGGCGTTCGCCGGGGATGCGGTTGAGGCCGTTGCAATGCGGGCAGGGGATGACGAGAGGGTCGGACATGGTGGGCTCCTGGAGTATGGCCAATGGAGTGTATTTGGAGTCAGGCCTCTGGTTTATCAAGGAGGCGAGCGCAGGACGCATCCGCTCACAGTTTGCTCAGGCTGATGTCGGCCCCTCTATCTAGGCTGTTAGAGCCTGTTCTGGTTTGCGCCGCTCGTCTGCTTGCCGCTATAGCAAATTGCGATATTCAGGAATCAGGCCTAACCTTCATAGCAAGATGCGATAAGGATGTTGCATGCGAGTCATCAGTGAAAAAAAGATTTGGGAAGCAAAGGAAAATTGGCCGCGCTCCGCAACGGCATTGGATCAGTGGTACCGCGTGATCAAGCGCAACGCCCCCAGAGACTTTGCGGCGATGAAAACCATGTTCCCCGCCACGGATAAGGTCGGAGAATTTCATGTGTTTGATATCGGGGGTAACAAGCTGAGGTTGATTGCTTGTGTGCTGTATCAGTTGCAGCGCGTTTACATCAAGAATGTGCTTGATCATCGCGATTATGAGAAAGACAAATGGAAGGAAAAATCAAGATGAGCGCGCTTATGCGAACGGCGGCAGAGCACTGGCAATTTGTTGCGCCCGTGCTGCGCAAACCAGAAAGTGAGGCGGACTACGATGCCCTGGTGTGGGGGCTGGACGAGTTAATGAGCCTGGTCGGTGAAGATGAGAACAGCCCGCTGATGAGCCTGGTGGACATCCTCAGCGACTGGATCGAAGCCTACGACCGCGAGCATCGCCCAATGCCCGTCGCCAGTGGTGTCGATGTGCTGCGCTACATGATGCGTGAACACAACCTCACCCAAAGCGACCTTCCGGGCGTTGGCGCCCAATCGGTGGTTTCCGAAGTGCTGAGCGGGAAGCGCCAGCTCAACGTGCGGCAAATCCGTTGGCTGGCTGAGCGGTTTGGCGTGTCAGTGGAAACCTTTATCTGAGGCTTTCAAGACGAGCAACTTATCTCCAAATGCTTGCCCCAATCCGGCGGCCGCTGTGCGTATTGCTCCCTCCCGGCTTGTTCCTCAAACGGCTTGGAAAGCACCTCATGCAGGCGCCGCACTTCGCTGTAGTCGCCTGACTCGGCGGCGGCGATGGCGTTTTGCGCCAGATAGTTGCGCAGGATGTACAGCGGGTTTACCGCGTGCATGCGTTCGCGGCGCTCTGCCTCGGTGCTATCGCCGTCCCGGGCGACGCGGGCTTTATATGCCTCAGCCCAGGCATCAAACCCGGCCATATCGACAAAATCATCGCGCAACCGCGTCACTGCCAGCGCGGCCGACTCATCCCCCAGGCGACGGAAGAACAGGGTGTAATCCACGCCGCTGTTCTGCATCAGTTTGAGCAGGCGCTCCACCAGGGCCTGGTCGTCGTCTTCGGCGGTGGTGAGCCCCAGGCGGCGGCGCATCAAATCCAGGTAATGGGCCTGGTAGAGCGGCAGGTACAGGCCCAAGGCTTCCTTCAAGGCGTCGACGCTGATAAACGGCGTGAGCGCCTGCGCCAGCGCACTCAGGTTCCACTGGCCGATCGGCACTTGGTTGCTGAAGGAGTAGCGCCCTTCGTGGTCGGAATGGTTGCAGATGAAGTGCGCGTCAAAGTCATCCAGGAACGCAAATGGCCCGAAGTCGAAGGTGATGCCCAGGATCGACATGTTGTCGGTGTTCATCACGCCATGGCAAAAGCCATAGGCCTGCCATTTGGCGATCATCTCGGCGTTGCGCTCGACGATTTCACGGAACATCGCCAGGTAGGGCTCGGGCTGTTCGCGGCACTCGGGGTAGTGCAGGTTCAAAACGTGCTCGGCCAGTTCCGCCTGTTGCTCGGGCTTTTTGGTGTAGTAGAAATACTCGAAATGCCCGAAGCGGATATGGCTGGGCGCCAGGCGCAGCACCATGGCGCCGCGTTCCTGTTTTTCGCGCCATACCGGGGTGTCGGAGCCGATCACGCAGAGTGCGCGGCTGCTGGGACTGCCCAGGGCATGCAGGGCTTCGGAGGCAAGAAACTCACGAATCGAGGAACGCAGCACCGCGCGGCCATCGCCCATGCGCGAGTAGGGGGTCATCCCGGCGCCCTTGAGGTGCAGGTCCCAGTGCTCGCCAGCCTGGTTATACACCTCGCCCAGCAACAACCCACGGCCATCGCCCAATTGCGGGGTGTAGCCGCCGAACTGGTGCCCGGAATAGACCATCGCCCGTGGCTCCGCCTCGGCCCACAGCTTGTGCCCGCCAAACAGCTCGGCGAACACTGGCGTTTCCGCCACGGCGGGGTCGAGGTCGAGCAGGGCCATGGCGGCGTTGCTTGCCACGACAAGGCGCGGCGCGTCGAGGGGCTCGGGCAGCACGTGGGTTGAAAACGCGTCGCCCAAGCGTGCGAAGCGGTTGTCGAAGGTCAGTTCGTCGAGGGCTTTCACCGGCCATCTCCAGCAGAATGTCCGAGCATTCTGCTGGGGATAGGGCGTTTAGTCGAGTTTGCTGGGCGGTGGTTCCGGCGCATCCTCGACTTTGCCGGGGGGCGGCTCGGGCGCGTCCTGCTCTGCGGCAGGCCCGGCGATGGTCTTGCGATCATCCTCGACCGGCACCAGTTTGTACTCTTGGCCGTGCATGTTCTTGAGGTACACCTCCATCTGCCGGAACGAGATGTTGATGTGCTGTTTCTTGAACTCACGGTTGATGTAGCGGTTGACCTCATCCAGCACCGGGTTGCGGTCACCCAGGTCACGCACGTGCATGCGCAGCTCGTGGTCGAGGGTGCTTTCGCCGAAGTTGAGGAAGTAAACGTGCGGTTCTGGTTCCTTCAGCACGCGCGGGTTTTCCCTGGCGGCCTTGAGTAACAGTTCCTTCACCAGGTCGAGGTCGGAGCCGTAGTCCACACCCAGCTTCAAGGTCACGCGGGTGATGGTGTCGGTCAGCGACCAGTTAATCAGTTGCCCGGTGATGAACGTCTTGTTCGGGACGATGATGTCCTTGCGGTCGAAGTCGGTGATGGTGGTGGCGCGGATACGGATCTTGCTCACCGTACCCGATAGGTTGCCGATGGTGATGGTGTCGCCAATGCGCACCGGGCGCTCGAACAGGATCATGATGCCGGAGATGAAGTTGGCGAAGATCTCCTGCATCCCGAATCCCAACCCCACCGACAGCGCCGCCACCAGCCATTGCAACTTGTCCCAGCTCACGCCGAGGGTGGACAGGGTAGAGACAAAACCTACGCCGGCAATCACGTAGGACAGCAACGTGGTGGTCGCGTAGGCGCTGCCCTGGGCCAGCTCCAGCTTGGACAGCACCAGCACTTCCAGCAAACCCGGCAGGTTACGCGCCAGCGCGAAGGTAATACCGATGATGATCAGCGCGCCGAGCAAGTCGCCGATGCTGATCGGCACCATGCTGATATTGGCGCCGGTGCCGCTGGTGTATTCGTACAGGGTGACGTTGTCGAGGTACGAGAACACCGAGATCAGGTCGGACCACACCCAGTACAGCGCGGCGATAAAACCACCGAGCAAGGCCAGGCGAATCAGGCGCATGGACTGTTCGTTGACCTGCTCGATATCCAGGGTCGGTTCCTCGATCACCGCTTCGCCGTCGCCCGCTTCCTTGGCGGCCTGGCGTTTGGCCAGCGCCCGCGCATAGGCCAGGCGCCGTGCGGCAACGCCCAGGCCGCGTACGAAGGTGGCTTCGATCACCAGCCAGAACATCAGCAGGTACAGGGTGTTGATCAAGCGGTCGCTGAGCTTGAGCGCGGTGTAGTAGTAGCCGAAGCACACCGCGATAAACAGCGCGACGGGCAGGGCGGTAAACACCAGGCCCACGGCTTTGCGGAACAGCGAGGCTTTTTCGTGGGTCGGGCTATTCAGCAGCAGGCGGCCGAGCAGCCAGGCCATCAGCGCGTAGCAGGTCAATACCACGCCGATGCCCAGCACGTCGTCGGCAAGCGCCGCCGGTTGATGCTCGGCAATCGCCACCACGGCCACCAGGGCCAGCACCACCAGCCCGAGCTTGCGCACCCAGCCTTGAAGGAATTCGACCTGGGGTTTTTCCCAGCGGAAATGCAGTTCGGCCACGCCACCCGGCGCCAGGATGCGGTACGCGGTGTAGAACACCAGCCACGCCTGGGCGATTTGCAGCAACGCCGCGCCGAGGTTGGCGTTTTGCCCACGGGCGTCGATCTGCAGCGCATAGCCACACAGCGCCAGCCCCAGGGCGACCGGCATGGCCAGCAGGATATTGATCAGGATGGCCTGCGGCGTATGCCACTGGCTGTCGCGTTTGAAGTGGCCGATGTCCAGATGCACCTTGTTCAGGCGCTGGTACAGGTTTTTGCGGCGCCACAGCAGCGCGCCGATCAACAACAGCAGCGGCAGGAACAGCAGCGGGCGCTGGGTCAGGCCGTCGTACAGTTCGCTGACGCTGGAGGCCCAGGGCAGGGTGGTGACCTGCTTGCTCAAGTGCGCCGGCACGGTTTCCAGCCACTCGGTGTCCAGCGGCTTGTTGCTGGGGATCCAGAACATCTGCTCATCGAGGGTCGCGCGCAGAGTGGTGGCGGTACTCAGCAGTTGTTTCTGGTTCAGTTGCAGGGTGATGGATTCGTTCAGCAGCGCGCTCAGCTCGCGGCTCAGGCGCTCCAGCAGGTCGCTGCGGGTAATCGCCAGTTCCAGCAGGGTGCGCCGCAGTTGTGGGGTGATATCGTCCGGTGGCTGGTTGGCCAGCAGGTTATCCACGTAGGTGCTGGGAGAGCTGATCAGCTCGCGCTGCTGGTTGACCTCGAACTGGTACAGGCGAATGTTGGCGATGTCGTCCGCCAGGTCGCGGTCCACGGTAAGGCGCGGCAGTGCCTGTTTCTGTTTATAGAGGATCTTGGAGAGCAGCAGGCTGCCCTTGAGCACGTTGATCTGCTCGTCCAGGGCCGAGTCGCTTTGCGTCACGGTGTCCAGTTGCTGCTTGGTCTGCAGGTTTTTCTGGGTCAGGTCGTTGAGGCGGTCGGTACTCTTGAGCAGGTAGTCGGACAGCTTCAGGTTGGCTGCACTTTCCGTGGCCAGCAGGCTGCTGCCGCCGGCCTTCTGCGCTTCGATCGATTGTTGGGTAACGGTTTGCTGGGACTGGGCCAGGCGTTTCTGGTTGATCAGGGTCTGCAGGTCCTGGATCTCTTGTTCCAGGCGCGCGGTCTTTTCCATCACCAGGTCGTGCTGGCTGTTGCCCAGGTCTTGCAACTGGCTGTTGCCGGCCAGCTCCTGGCGGCGCAGTGGGATGAGCGCGTTCAGGGCGGCCAGTTCGGCGTTCAGCTGGTTGCGTTGGTCGCTGCTGAGGGTTTTGCCATTGTCTTTGCCGGCCTTGAGGATCGAGTTGATCTGCAGGATGCGCGTCTGGCTGCTGCTGATTTCGGTCTGGGCGCGCTCGGGGCGGGTCTGGGCGGCGATGGTCAGGCTGTTGGCGTCGGCCAGCTCTTTTTGCAGGTCACCTTGCTGGGTGGTGCGCTGCACCAGCAATTGCTCAAGCTGCGGCACCGGCAGGGTGGCGTAGCGTTGGGCCACCGGGATGATTTTGGTGGCCTTGAGCCGGGTCAGTTCGCGCTGGTTGTCGCTGGTCTGGCGCGGCGCGTCTTCGAGCTGGCGCTTGAGGTCGGCCAGGCGCTGCTCGTAATCCTGCTTGTTGCCCAGGTAAGTCAGGGTCTGTTGCAGGATGCTCTGCAGCGCCTTCATGTCGGCGTCGGGCAGCTTGCGGTCGGGCAGCTTGTCCAGGGTTTGCTGGATGGCATCGGCGCTGGGCGGGTCGGCGGCGTAGACGCTGCCGACACAAAGGGTCAGGCCCAGCAGGGCAGTGGCGAGAAAAGTGCGCAGGGTTGGCATAGTGACCGGTCTTGCAAGGTGAAGAATCGGGGGCGTCGTCGCCCCGCAGTTTAGAGGAAGAGTCCGGGGCCCGGGCGACTTCCTTCGGGGAATCTGACGCCCACTTTGCCAATCTTGTTCCCGTCCATGACCGCGACTGTCCAGATGGTGTTGTTCCACTCCACCTGGTCGCCGACGACTGGCGCGCCACCGACTTTCTGGGTGATGAAGCGGCTCAGTGGCATGTCCGGGTCGATACCTTCGAGCTTGAGGCCATACAGCGCCGAAACCGCGCCCAGCTGGGCGTCGCCTTCGAGTACGAAGTCGCCGAAGAAGCGCAAATCCAGGCCGCGTTGCGGCGCCTGGCTGAACAATTTGCCCAGGGCCGGGAGGTTGTGTTCGTGGCCGATCACGCAGAGCAGGTCGCCGACTTCCAGCACCGTACTACCCGACGGATGGAGCAGTTGCTGGCCACGGAACAGGGCGGCGATGCGCGTGCCTTCGGGCATTTTCAGCTCGCGCAGGGCTGCGCCGATGCACCATTTTTCTGCGCCCAGGCGGTAAACGAACAGCTCCCACTCGCTGGTGACATGCACTTCCAGGGCCGCGCGCGAGATGGGGGCGGGGTCCGGCGGTACAGTCACTTTCAGCAGCTTGGCCACCCACGGCAGGCTTGTACCCTGCACCAGGAGTGAGACCAGCACGATAAAGAACGCCAGGTTGAAGTACAGCTGCGCATGGGGCAGGCCGGCCATCAATGGGAACACCGCCAGAATGATCGGTACCGCGCCGCGCAGGCCGACCCAGGCGATAAAGGCCTTTTCGCGACCGTGGAACGCCTTGAACGGCAGCAGGCCGACCATCACCGACAGCGGCCGCGCGAACAGGATCATCCACAGCGCCAGGCCCAGCGCCGGCAAGGCGATGGGCAGCAAATCATGGGGCGTGACCAGCAGGCCCAGCACCAAAAACATGCCGATCTGCGCCAGCCAGGCCATGCCGTCGAGCATATGCAAAATGCCATGACGGCTGCGCACCGGGCGGTTGCCGATCACCAGGCCGCACAGGTACACGGCGAGGAAGCCGCTGCCGTGCAGGGCGTTGGTCACGGCAAACACGAACAGGCCGCCGGCGATCACCAGGATCGGGTACAGGCCGGTGGCCAGGTTGATGCGGTTGACCATCTGCAGCATCAGCCAGCCGCCGCCGAGGCCGACGATGCCGCCAATGCCGAATTCACGCACCAAGTGGGTCAGCAGGCTCCAGTGCAGGCCGGTCTGGCCGCTGGCAAGCATGTCGATCAGGGTGACGGTGAGGAACACCGCCATCGGGTCGTTACTGCCGGATTCGATTTCCAGGCTGGCGGTCACCCGCTCGTTCAGGCCCTTGCCGCCGAGCAGCGAGAACACCGCGGCGGCGTCGGTGGAGCCGACGATGGCGCCGATCAGCAGGCCCTGGATGATATTGAGGTCAAACAGCCAGGCCGCCGCCATGCCGGTAAGGCCGGTGGTGATCAGCACCCCCACGGTGGCCAGCGACAACGCCGGCCACAACGCCACGCGGAAACTCGCCACGCGTGTGCGCAGGCCGCCGTCGAGCAGGATCACCGCCAGGGCGAGGTTGCCCACCAGGTAGGCGGTCGGGTAGTTATCGAAAATGATGCCGCCGCCATCGACGCCGGCGACCATGCCCACGGCCAGGATGATCACCAGGATCGGGATGCCTAAGCGGGACGAAAGAGAACTCACCAGAATGCTCGCACTCACCAGCAACGCGCCGATCAAGAACAGGCTGTTGATGGTCGTCGCATTCAAAGGCAGTACTCCATGAGCAAACAAGACGGGGCGCAAACTGACCATGCAGTCTGCGTGCCAGCGATTCTAACCTGTTGAATTGCTGCGCTGTCAAAAAGCTTTTGCTGAATCGCACGGATACAAATGTGGGAGGGGGCTTGCTCCCACATTTTGGCCAAGTGGTGTCAGTTACAGACGAAAACGGCCGACCATCCCATTCAAATCCACCGCCAAGCGCGACAATTCACTGCTCGCCGCACTGGTCTGGCTGGCACCCGTCGCCGATTGCACTGAAAGATCACGAATGTTCACCAGGTTGCGGTCCACCTCCCGCGCCACTTGTGCCTGTTCTTCCGCCGCGCTGGCGATGACCAGGTTGCGCTCGTTGATCTCGACAATCGCGGTGTTGATGGTATCCAGCGACATCCCCGCGCCTTTGGCGATGTTCAGCGTCGATTCCGCGCGTTCGGTGCTGTTGCGCATCGAATCCACGGCGTGTTCGGTACCGGCCTGGATGCTGCCGATCATCCGCTCGATCTCGCTGGTGGACTGTTGGGTGCGATGGGCCAGGGCCCGCACTTCATCGGCGACCACCGCAAAGCCACGACCGGCCTCACCCGCACGGGCGGCTTCAATGGCGGCGTTCAGCGCCAGCAGGTTGGTCTGGTCGGCCAGGCCGCGAATCACGTCCAGCACCTTGCCGATATCGCGTGATTCGTTGGCCAGGTCGCCAATCAACGTGGCGGTGGCTTGCACATCGCCGCTCATGCGTTCGATGGCGCTGACGGTTTCCTGCACCAGGTCACGCCCGTCGCCCGCCGAGGTGGTGGCGTTGCGCGAGGCTTCGGAAGTGCTCACCGCATTGCGGGCGACTTCTTCGACGGCGCTGGTCATCTCGTTGACGGCGGTGGCGGCCTGTTCGATTTCGTTGTTCTGCTGGGTCAGGCCACGGGCGCTTTCATCGGTGACGGCGTTCAGTTCTTCAGCGGCGGAGGCCAACTGGGTGGCGGAGCCGGCGATGCGTTGCAGGGTGTCGCGCAGCTTTTCCTGCATCTTGGCCATGGCGGCCAGCAGGCGGCCGGCTTCGTCGTTGCCATCGACCTGGATCGGGCGCGTCAGGTTGCCTTCGGCGATTTTTTCGGCGGCATCCAGGGCCTGGGAAATCGGCAGGGTGATGCTGCGGGTCAGCAGCCAGGCGAACAACAGGGTCAGCGCGGTGGCGATCACCAGCAAGCCCACCACCAGATCAAAAGCCAGGTCGTACTGGTCTTTGGCCTGCTGGTTGGTGGCCAGGGCTGACTTGTTGTTGTAGTCCAGCAGGCGGTTCAGCACCGAGTTGACCTGCTCGGAGTTGCTCAGCAACTCGGTGTTGAGCAGCTTGCGCAACTCGTCGACCTGATTGGCCTGCGACAAGCTCTTCATGCGGTCTTCGATCTGATGGTACTGGGCGAGCAGGCGCACATATTCATCGTAGATTGAGCGCTCTTCACCGCTGTCGATCAGCTTTTCGTAGACCGCCTGGGCCGCGCGGATCTGCTGGTTGCGCAGCTCGAAGGATTCCAGGGTCTTTTGCTGGACCTCCGGCTCACGGTTGGTCAGCAAGCGATACGACAGCACTCGCAGGCGCAGGGTCAGTTGGGTGAAATCGTCGAGCGCGCGAATGCTCGGCACGCTGGACAGAGTGATGTCTTCGGTGGCGCCACGGATCTTGCTCATCTGGTTCAGGGCGAACACGCCGAGAAACAACATGAGGGCACCAATCAACGCGAAGCCGAGAAAGGCCCTCGGAGCAATATTCATATTACGAAGCGACATGCTGGAATCCTGGGGAGAAGCGCGATCCATGCGGGCGTAAGACGGGGTGTGCTTCTCTATCGGACGTACGACTAAAGTCTAAAGGGGCATGTGCGTTTTTGTCGCATCTGACGAGGGGTTTCGCGGTTTCAGGAACCAGATGGGGTAAATGCAGTCACTAAGGCTCGAAAGTGCGGCCCGGCCCTTAAAAAACGGGCTGCGCGCCGGGGATAACCCTGGCTTGCGAGGTGAATTTTCTTTATCTTCACCGCCCTTTGAAAAAACCCGAGAAATCAAAATGTTAGAAGCATCCCTCAGCCAGCTTGAACAGCTTGTCACTGACCTCGTACAACAGAACCAGGACCTGCTTGGCAGCAACGAATCCCTCAAGGCGGAACTGGCCCGCGCCAAGGATGAAAACGACAGCCTGCAATTGAACCTGATGGAGCAGGAAGAGAAGCACGGCGCTACCGCTGCGCGTATCCAGGCGCTGGTTGAGCGTGTGAGCGCAGGGCCTGTCAGCGCATGAATGAAGGGATAAAGGTCGTTTCGATTCTCGGAGAGGATTACTCGATCAAGGCACCGCCCGGGGAAGATAAAACCCTGATGCACGCCGTGACCATGCTCAAGGCGTCCCTGGCCACCACCAAGAAAAAGTACCCGACCCTGATCGGTGACAAATTACTGGTGCTGGCGGCGCTTAACCTGTGCGCCGAGCAAATCGAGCTGCAGCAGGCTCACCAGCAGGAACTCGACCGTTACCAAGAGCAAGTCAGCGCCACGGTCGAGGTGATTTCCAAGGCGATCCAGCCTTAGAACCACGCATCCTGCATCCCCAGGCAGGTGTCATCACGTGCCTCCAGGATCGTCAGTTCATGATGGCAGCTCGGTACTTCCCAGGTCAGGAAGTACCGGGCGGCCTGGAGCTTGCCTTTATAGAAGGCAACGTCCGCCGCATTACCCTTGGCCAACCCCTCTTCGGCGCGAATCGCCTGTTCCAGCCAGCGCCAGCCAATCACCGTATGCCCGAATACCTTCAGGTACAGCGCCGAGTTCGCCAGGCTGCTGTTGACTTTGCCGTGGGCGAGGTCTGTCAGCAGGCCAATGGTCACGCTTTGCAGGCGATTGACCAGTTGCTCCAAAGGTTCTCGTAATGCTGTGAGCGATGGGTACTCCTGCGCCCGCGCGCCGGTTTCGGCGATCAGGCGAACCAGCTGTTTCAAGCCCGCACCGCCATTCTGCGCCAGCTTGCGCCCCAGCAAATCCAGGGACTGGATGCCATGGGTGCCTTCGTGGATCGGGTTCAGGCGGTTGTCGCGGTAGTACTGCTCCACCGGGTATTCACGGGTGTAGCCGTGGCCGCCGAGAATCTGGATCGCCAGCTCGTTGGCCTTGAGGCAGAACTCCGATGGCCAGGATTTGACGATGGGGGTCAGCAGGTCCAGCAGTTCATGGGCCTGTTTACGTTCGGCCTCGGTTTCCAGGGTGGTGGTGTCGTCGAACAGCCGTGCGGCATACAGGCCCAGGTCGAAAGCGCCTTCTACATAGGCTTTCTGGGTCAGCAGCATGCGCTTGATATCGGCGTGCTGGATGATCGAAACCGGCGCGGTGCTCGGGTCTTTGCTGTCGGGCAGGCGACCCTGCGGGCGCTCGCGGGCGTATTCCAGCGAATACAGGTAGCCGGCGTAACCGAGCATGACCGCGCCCATGCCGACGCCGATGCGTGCCTCGTTCATCATCTGGAACATGCAACTCAGGCCCTGGTGCGGTTTGCCCACCAGATAGCCGACGCAGTTGCCGTTATCGCCGAAATTCAGCGCCGTCGAGGTGGTGCCGCGCCAGCCCATCTTGTGGAACAGCCCGGCCAGCAGCACATCGTTGCGCTCGCCCAGGCTGCCATCCTCGTTGACCAGGAACTTGGGCACGATAAACAGCGAAATGCCCTTAACCCCGGCAGGTGCGTCCGGCAGCTTGGCCAGCACCATATGGACGATATTTTCCGACAATGGATGATCACCGCCGGAGATAAAGATTTTATTGCCCTTGAGTCGATAGCTGCCGTCGGCCGCAGGCTCTGCGCGTGTACGAATATCCGACAGGGATGAGCCAGCATGGGGCTCGGTGAGGGCCATGGTGCCGAAGAAGCGTCCGTCGATCATCGGCTGCAGGAAGCGTTTTTTCTGCTCCTCGGTGCCGAAGCTTTCGATCAGGTTGGCGGCGCCCATGGTCAGGAACGGGTAGGACGTAGATGCCGCGTTGGCAGATTGGAAATGCGCGAAACAGGCCTGGGACAGCAGGGTAGGCAGTTGCATGCCACCGGCGTCGAAACTGCGCGCTGCGTTGAGAAAGCCGGCTTCGAGGAAGGCATCCACGGCCGGTTTCACGTCCGGAATCAGAATCGCCTTACCGTCTTCATAGCGCGGTTCGTTTTCATCGTTTTTACGGTTGTGGGGCGCGAAGAATTTTTCGGCGATGTTGCGCGCGGTGCTGATGGCCGCATCGAAGGTTTCGCGATTGTGCTCGGCAAACCGCTCGCGCTGGGTCAGGCCCTCGGCATCGAGGACTTCGTACAGCTCGAAAGCCAGATTGCGGGAACTGAGCAGCGTCTCGGACATGGCGGCTTACCTATGTGGGAATAGGCCTGAGTCTAAGTGCGCGAATGGAGGGTGGATAGCAAGATTGATCTGGGTGATGGAGGGGCAGAACGCAGGCAGTGAATTGAAATGAGGTCCAATGTGGGAGGGGGCAAGCCCCCTCCCACATTAATTACCCGATGGTCATCAGGCTGGCGTTACCGCCTGCCGCAGCGGTATTGACGCTCAGCGCGCGCTCGATCACCAAGCGCTCCAAGGCAATTGATGTCTCACCCTGCGACAAACCATGCACGCCAACAATCGCACCACCACGCTGTGCCACTTGCTGGCACACCGCGCGCAGTTGGTCGGAATCGCCGTGATGAATGACCGCGTCGAACACCACCTCATCCTTGGTCCAGTCGGCCACGCGCTTGATCTTCGCCTGAATGTCCTTCGGCAGGCGTGAGAACAAGGCCTTGGTCAGCTCGGTTTCCGGCCATACCGCCGAGCCGCCGACGGCCAAGACCGCCGCCAGTTGGGTCAGCAGATCGCCTTCCACCTCGGCCAGGCACAGCACGTGCTCGCGCGGCAGGATCGCGTAGCTGTTGCGCTCGCCGGTCGGGCCGGCGAGTTGGCGGGTGATACCGCTTTGCGATTGCGCGGCGAACTGGCTGCACAATGCGCTCAGCTCACTGAACTGGTGGCTGTCGGCCCAGGCTTTCAGGGCGGTCAGCGGTTGGCTCATGGCATCACGCAGGCGCACATCCGGTGCGGCCAACTTGTCGCCACGTACGAAGGATTGCTCAATCGCATCCGTAGGACGAGTCGACAGCAGGCGATACAGGTACAGCGGGCCACCGGCTTTCGGGCCAGTACCCGACAGGCCTTCGCCGCCGAATGGCTGCACGCCGACCACGGCACCCACGATGTTGCGGTTGACGTACACGTTACCGGCGTTGACGTTGTCGATCACCTTGGCGATGGTCTCGTCGATACGGGTATGCACGCCCAGGGTCAGGCCGTAGCCGGACGCATTGATCTGGCCGATCAACTGGTCGATCTCTTTGCGCTTGTAGCGCACCACGTGCAGTACTGGGCCAAAGATCTCGCGTTGCAGCTCGTCGAAGCTTTCCAGCTCGATCAGGGTTGGCATCACAAAGGTGCCGCGCTTGATCTCTTCGCCGTCGGCAATCGCCACCTGGTACACAGCGCGGCCTTTGTCACGCATGGCCTGGATGTGTTTCTCGATGCCGGCCTTGGCTTCGGCGTCGATCACCGGGCCGATATCCACCGACAGGCGTTCCGGGTTGCCCAGGCGGCATTCAGCCATGGCGCCCTTGAGCATTTCGATTACACGGTCTGCCGAATCTTCCTGCAGGCACAATACACGCAGGGCCGAGCAGCGTTGGCCGGCGCTGTCGAAGGCCGAGGACACCACGTCGATCACCACTTGTTCGGTGAGGGCCGAGGAATCCACGATCATTGCGTTCTGGCCACCGGTTTCGGCGATCAGAGGAATCGGGCGGCCCTGGGCGTCCAGGCGGCCGGCGACGTTGCGTTGCAGCAGGCGCGCCACTTCGGTGGAGCCGGTGAACATCACGCCCTTGACGCGATCATCACCCACCAGGCGCGCACCGACGCTTTCGCCTTGGCCCGGCAGCAGTTGCAGCACGCCTTCCGGGATGCCCGCTTCGAGCAAGATGCGCACGGCCTGGGCGGCCACCAGCGGGGTCTGTTCCGCAGGTTTGGCCAGAACCGGGTTACCTGCGGCCAGTGCGGCGGCGACTTGACCGCTGAAAATCGCCAGGGGGAAGTTCCACGGGCTGATACACACCACCGGGCCCAGCGGGCGGTGGGCGTCGTTGGTGAAGTCGTTGCGCGCCTGCACCGCGTAGTAACGCAGGAAGTCCACGGCTTCACGCACTTCGGCGATGGCGTTGGCGAAGGTCTTGCCGGCTTCGCGGGCCAGCAGGCCCATCAGCGGCTGGATCTCGCTTTCCATCAGGTCGGCGGCGCGCTCCAGGATCGCGGCGCGCTCGGCGGGCGGGGTGGCTTGCCAGATCGGGCCGGCATTGATGGCGCACTGGATCGCGTTGTCGACGTCTTCGACGGTGGCTTCCTGTACATGGCCGACCACATCACGCAGGTCGGACGGGTTCAGCACCGGTGCGGCAGCTTCATTGCTGGAAGCGCAACCGAGCATCGGCGCGGCTTTCCAATGGTTATGCGCGGTGGCCAGCAAGGCGCAGGACAACGAGGCCAAGCGGTGTTCGTTGGCCAGGTCGATACCCGCCGAGTTGGCGCGGTCGCTGCCATACAGGTCACGCGGCAGTGGAATACGCGGGTGCGGCAGGCCGAAGCCGCCTTCCAGCGTCGCCATCTGCTCGATGCTGGCTACTGGGTCGGCCACCAGCTCCTGGATGGAAATGGACTGGTCGGCAATACGGTTGACGAACGAGGTGTTCGCGCCGTTTTCCAGCAGGCGACGCACCAGGTAGGCCAGCAGTGTTTCGTGGGTACCAACCGGGGCGTACACGCGGCACGGACGGTTCAGCTTGCCTTCGGAGACCTTGCCTACAACCTGCTCGTACAGCGGTTCACCCATGCCGTGCAGGCATTGGAACTCGTACTGGCCGGGGTAATAGTTCTGACCGGCGATATGGTAAATGGCCGACAGGGTATGGGCGTTGTGCGTGGCGAACTGCGGGTAGATGACTTCCGGCACCGACAGCAGTTTGCGTGCGCAGGCGATGTAGGAAACGTCGGTGTACACCTTGCGGGTGTACACCGGGTAGCCTTCCAGGCCTTCGACCTGGGCGCGCTTGATTTCGCTGTCCCAGTACGCGCCTTTTACCAGGCGGATCATCAGGCGATGGCGGCTGCGGCGCGCCAGGTCGATTACGTAGTCGATCACGTATGGGCAACGTTTCTGGTAGGCCTGGATCACGAAGCCGATGCCGTTCCAGCCGGTCAATTGCGGCTCGAAGCACAGGCGTTCCAGCAGGTCCAGGGACAGTTCCAGGCGGTCGGCTTCTTCGGCGTCGATGTTCAAGCCGATATCGTATTGCTTGGCCAGCAAGGTCAGGGACAGCAGGCGCGGGTACAACTCGTCCATCACGCGTTCGTACTGGGCGCGGCTGTAGCGCGGGTGCAGTGCCGACAGCTTGATGGAGATGCCCGGACCTTCGTAAATCCCACGGCCGTGAGAGGCTTTGCCGATGGAGTGAATGGCTTGTTCGTACGAGGCCAGGTACTTCTGCGCGTCGTGTTCGGTGAGCGCGGCTTCACCGAGCATGTCGTAGGAATAGCGGAAGCCCTTGGCTTCGAACTTGCTCGCGTTGGCCAGGGCTTCAGCGATGGTTTCGCCGGTGACGAACTGCTCGCCCATCAGGCGCATGGCCATGTCGACGCCCTTGCGGATCATCGGCTCGCCGCTCTTGCCGATGATGCGGCTCAGGGACGAGGTCAAACCCGCTTCATTATGGGTGGCGACCAGCTTGCCGGTCAGCAGCAGGCCCCAGGTGGCGGCGTTGACGAACAGCGACGGGCTGTTGCCCAGGTGCGGCTGCCAGTTGCCGGTGCTGATCTTGTCGCGGATCAGTGCGTCGCGGGTGCCCTTGTCCGGGATGCGCAGCAGCGCCTCGGCCAGGCACATCAGGGCTACACCTTCCTGGGATGACAGGGAAAATTCCTGCAACAGGCCCTGAACAATCCCGGCACGGCCGCCGGCGCTCTTCTGATTGCGCAATTTTTCCGCAATAGAAGCGGCCAGCTTGTTGGTGGCTTCGGCCATTTGTACCGGCAGGCGGGCCTGCTCGATCAGCATCGGCACCACTTCCGGCTCCGGGCGGCGGTAAGCGGCGGTGATCGAGGCGCGCAATACGGATTGCGGCAGGATGCTCTCGGCGAATTCGAGGAAGCACTGGTGGGCGTGGTCGGTCTGGACCTCGCCTGCGTCTTCGGCGTCCTTGCTGCTCAAGCCATTGAGCTCGGTCAGGGTTGCACCACCCTCGAGTTTCTCCAGGTAATTGAAAATCGCCTGCTTGATCAGCCAGTGCGGCGTGCGATCAATGGAGGTCGCGGCTGCCTTTAGGCGCTCGCGGGTCGGGTCGTCGAGTTTGACCCCAAGGGTGGTCGTAGCCATTTTCTTATCCTCATGGGTGCCACTACCGAGTGGCATTAGCTGGCGGCAAGATTAGCTTTGCGTGATAAGAGGTGCAACCGGGTGCAACCCTTTTTATTCAGGAATTTTTTGAAGGTGATCGAGAAAAAATCACACCCTCAGCCGAAACCGCTTCGACGTGGTGCATTTTCTTCTGAGATCGGCTGTTCTTGCTCCGAAAAGGAGCAAAAAACCGGTGTTTTGCTTAAAACATACTTAGGTGCAACTTATTCTCAAGAAACTGGTTGCACCTTATTTGCTTTGTTGAATAGCATTCGCGCCCAAGGTGCAACCACTTAAACAGTTGGTTCATCGGCTGACGGCTTTCCTGGGGAAACGTCAGTCATAAATGCGCGGCACGCAGTTACGTTTACTCACTTATCAGTGGGTGGCCGTCTGACAGACCGCTGCTACATAAAAACAAAGCCAGGGCGTCACTCTTATGAGCGTTAGTAATCCAACCCTGATCACGTTTGTGATCTACATCGCAGCAATGGTGCTGATCGGCTTCATGGCCTATCGCTCCACCAACAACCTTTCCGATTACATCCTCGGCGGTCGCAGCCTCGGTAGCGTGGTCACGGCCTTGTCGGCCGGTGCTTCGGATATGAGCGGCTGGTTGTTGATGGGCTTGCCGGGCGCGATCTACATGTCCGGCCTGTCGGAAAGCTGGATCGCCATCGGCCTGATCGTCGGTGCCTACCTCAACTGGCTGTTCGTGGCCGGTCGCCTGCGGGTACAAACCGAACACAACGGCGACGCCCTGACCCTGCCGGACTACTTCTCCAGCCGTTTCGAAGATAAAAGTGGCCTGCTGCGGATCATCTCTGCGGTGGTGATCCTGGTGTTCTTCACCATCTATTGTGCTTCCGGCATCGTAGCCGGTGCCCGTTTGTTCGAAAGCACCTTCGGCATGTCCTACGAGACCGCACTGTGGGCCGGTGCTGCGGCGACGATTGCCTACACCTTTGTGGGTGGTTTCCTGGCAGTTAGCTGGACAGATACCGTGCAAGCCACGCTGATGATCTTCGCGTTGATCCTCACGCCGATCATCGTGCTGCTGGCGACCGGTGGCGTCGACACCACCTTCCTGGCGATCGAAGCCAAGAACCCTGACAACTTCAACATGCTGAAAAACACCACCTTCATCGGCATCATTTCGCTGATGGGCTGGGGCCTGGGCTACTTCGGCCAGCCACACATCCTTGCGCGCTTCATGGCGGCGGATTCGGTGAAGTCGATCGCCAACGCGCGTCGCATCTCCATGACCTGGATGATCCTGTGCCTGGGCGGCACCGTGGCGGTGGGCTTCTTCGGTATCGCCTACTTCTCGGCGCACCCTGAAGTCGCCGGCCCGGTGAACGAGAACCACGAGCGTGTGTTCATTGAACTGGCCAAGTTGCTGTTCAACCCATGGATTGCGGGTGTGTTGCTGTCGGCCATTCTGGCTGCGGTGATGAGCACCCTGAGCTGCCAACTGCTGGTGTGCTCCAGCGCCCTGACCGAAGACTTCTACAAGACCTTCCTGCGCAAGAACGCCTCCCAGGTTGAGTTGGTATGGGTTGGCCGACTGATGGTGCTGCTGGTTGCCCTGATCGCCATCGCCATGGCCGCCAACCCTGAGAACCGCGTGCTCGGTCTGGTCAGCTACGCCTGGGCCGGTTTCGGTGCTGCGTTTGGCCCGGTGGTGCTGATCTCGGTGATCTGGAAGGGCATGACCCGCAACGGCGCGCTGGCCGGTATCCTGGTGGGCGCGATCACCGTGATCGTGTGGAAGCACTTCGAATTGCTGGGTCTGTACGAAATCATCCCAGGCTTCATCTTCGCCAGCCTGGCGATCTACTTCGTGAGCAAGATGGGCGCACCGACCGCCGGTATGGTCGAGCGTTTTGATGCAGCGGAAAAAGACTACAACCTCAACAAGTAATTCGTCGGGCGTTCGGCGCCCGCTGAGTTGAAAGAAGGCCCGCGTCCTACGGATAGCGGGCCTTTTTTTGCGTGCGATTTGAGACGTCTCTGGGAAAGTTCTGACGTCCGGATGTAGGGTTTTACTGATTTATTCGGGACGTGCTCTGCACCCGGATGCAGTGGTGCAGAATCGGCGACCTATCCCATTGCAGAGAAACACCGGATGTTCGCTCCTGCCAACCAAAGTGTTTTTACCCTGACCCTGGACGGGGTTGCCAGCGACCTCAAGGTCTACAGCTTCAGTGGTGAGGAGGCGCTCAGCCAACCCTACTGCTTTAACCTTGAGCTGGTCTGCGAGCAGCCTGACCTGGACTTGGAGGGCATGCTGCATCGCCAGGCATACCTGAGTTTCGATGATCAGGGCCACGGTGTGCACGGCCTGGTTTACCGAGTAGCGCAGGGTGATTCGGGGCGGCGCCTCACGCGCTATCGGCTCAGCCTGATGCCGCAGCTGGCCTATCTGGCGCACAGCAGCCATCAGCGTATTTTCCAGCACAAGAGCGTGCCGCAGATTGTCGCGCTGGTGCTGGCGGAGCAGGGCATCCAGGCCGACCAATTTGAATTTCGCCTGAGCGGTACTTACCCCGAGCGCGAATATTGCGTGCAGTTCGGTGAAACCGACCTGGCGTTCATCCAGCGCCTGTGTGGCGAGTGGGGCGTTCACTATCATTTCCAGCATTCACCCGAAGGGCATCTGCTGGTGTTTGGCGATGACCAGACCGTATTCGCCCAGGCCGCGCAACCCACCCCTTACATGCCCGGCTCCGGGATGGTCGCGGATACTCCGGCGATCAAGCGCTTTGCCGTGCAATTGGCCACCTGTACCACGGCGGTAAGCCTGCGCGACTACGATTTTCGCAAGCCGCGCCTGGTGCTGGAAAGCACGGCCACCCGTGAACAGCTTCCCACGCTCGAGCAGCAGGGCTATCCCGGCCAATTCAGCGACCGCGCCGATGGCAAATACCTCGCGCAGCGCGGGTTGGAGCGCCATCGTAGCGACTATCGGCTCGCCCATGGCGAGGGCGATGACCCTGCACTGGTCAGTGGTGCTTTTCTGAAGCTGTCAGGGCACCCCCGCGAGGGCTGGAATGACTTGTGGCTGGTGCGGCAAGTGACCCACGAAGGCAAGCAGCCCCAAGTGCTTGAGGAGGCGGTAACCGAGGTTTGCGGCGCTGATTTTCGCCAGGGCTACCGCAACGAATTTGTCGCCGCCCCTTGGGATGTGATTTTTCGTCCGCCTTTGCCTGAGCAAGCGCGCCCGGCTATCTCGGGTTACCAGAATGCCGTGGTCACCGGGCCTGCCGACAGTGAGATCCACTGCGACGAGTACGGCCGGGTCAAGGTGCAACTGGCCTGGGACCGTGCCGGGGAACACAACGATCATTCCAGTTGCTGGCTGCGGGTTGCCAGCAGTTGGGCCCATGACCGTTATGGCTCGGTGCTGATCCCCAGGGTCGGCATGGAAGTGCTGGTGGGCTTCGTCAATGGTGACCTGGATATGCCGCTGGTGATGGGCTGCCTGCCCAACGCAGCGACGCCGGTACCCCTCGACCTGCCGGCGGACAAGACCCGCAGCCTCTTCCGCAGCCAGAGCAGCCCCGGTGGGGGCGGCTATAACGAACTGCGTATCGAAGACCGCAAGGGCGCCGAGGAAATCTATCTGCGTGCCCAGCGCGACTGGACCCAACACGTGTTGCATGACCAGCAGGTGCAGGTCGACAACAGGCGCCGCGTGAGGGTGGGTGGTGAGTCGCACCATGAACTGCAGGGCGAAGAGCAGCGCATCACCCATGGCAACCGCCTGACCGAGCTCAAGCAGGATGATCACCTGGTGGTCGGCGGCTCGCAGCAGATGAAGGCGGGGCGAACCATTCAGATTGGCGCAGGGCAGAGCATCGTTATCGACGCGGGCGCCAGCGTTACGATCCAGGCAGGAGGGCAGTCGATCACGCTGTCGGCGGGCGGCATATTCAGTAGTGTGCCGATCCAGCTCGGCGGTGGGCCCGGGCCTGCGCCGGTACCGTTAATCCCAGGTGTTAAGGAGAAGCTGTTGGCGTTGATTCCCGCGCCGCTGAGCCGTGTTCAGGTGGCCAGCCTGAAACGCAGCGCGCCTTTTTGTGAGGAGTGCGAGCGCTGCAAGAATGGCCAGTGCAATATTCCCGTTCACCGGAGTTTGCCTTGATGTCTGCGCATGTAGCTCCCGGCACCTGGCTGAGCCAGAACCCTCTGCTTGCCGGTGAGCAACTGTTCGCGGTGCTGGGCAGTGCCAGCGATGCCAAACCTTTCGCGGCGTGGCAAGCCATGGCGGCCGGGAAGCCGTCGCAACCTATCTGGGCCGCGACAGCCTACGCCGATTGGGATGAGGTTATGCCTTACGTCGCAGTCGTCGGTCCGGACAGTGCTTTCCTGGACTGGATAGCGACTGCCGAATCGACGGATTGGGGCTGGCTGGCAGTCTCTTCCAGCCCACTGGAAAGCGTGGTTGCGCACCTGCAAGGCCTGACCAAGGTGCACCTGCCAGGCGGACAGGAAGTCTTTTTGCGTTTCTGGGATGGCACCCAGTTTCTACCGATATTGCAGGGGCTCGGCGACGAGGCGGGAAAGGTGTTGCCGGTGTTCCAGCGTTACCTGATCAACGGCCAGGCACTCGCGGTTACGCCGGGGCCGGTAACCGAGGCCAAAGCCAGCCCTTGGTGGCGAGTGCCCGCGCCGTTACTCAAGCACCTGGCAGAGCAATCGCAGCAGCCCCTGATCGACAACCTGCTGCAATGGCTCGAAGAGCAGCGGCCCGACCTGAACACGGCCTTTACCTCGGCGACCTTGCGGCACAAGGTCGCCTACTTCGCGCGCGGTACGGATATCAGCTATGAAGCACTGGTCGACTCGCTGGCGTCAGGCTCGGGTTGAACTCAGCGCCTGTTGCAAATCTTCGATCAGGTCTTCAATCGCCTCGATGCCCACCGACAGGCGGATCATCTCCGGCTTCACGCCGGCCTTGGCTTGTTCCTGCTCGTTCATCTGCCGATGGGTGGTGGAGGCTGGGTGGCAGGCCAGGGATTTTGCGTCGCCGATGTTGACCAGGCGCTTGAAGATTTGCAGCGCATCGTAGAAGCGTACACCGGCATCGAAGCCGCCCTTCAAGCCGAAGGACAGGATCGCCGAAGGTTTGCCCTGCATGTATTTTTGCGCCGGTGCGTGGTGCGGGTGGTCCGGCAGGCCGGCGTAGCTGACCCATTCCACCTCGGCATGGCCTTGCAGGAACTGCGCAATTTTCAGTGCGTTTTCGGTGTGGCGCTCCATGCGCAGGGCCAGGGTTTCGAGGCCTTGCAGCAGCAGGAAGGCGTTCATGGGCGCCAGGGCTGCGCCGGTATTGCGCAGCGGCACGGTGCGGGCGCGGGCGATAAACGCGGCGGGGCCGAATTTTTCGGTGTAGACCACGCCGTGATAGGCCGGCTCGGGCCTGTTGAGGCCGGGGAATTTTTCCGGGTAGTTCGCCCAGGGGAAGGTGCCGCTGTCGACGATCACGCCGCCGAGGGAGTTGCCGTGGCCACCGACATATTTGGTCACCGAGTGCACCACGATGTCGGCGCCGAACTGGATCGGCTTGCACAGGATCGGCGTGGCCACGGTGTTGTCCACTACCAGCGGCACGCCACGGGCGTGGGCTACGTTGGCCAGGGCTTCGAGGTCGATGATATTGCCGGCCGGGTTGCCGATGCTCTCGCAGTACACCAGCTTGGTGTTGTCATCGATCAGCTCGGCGATGGCCTCGGCGGAGTCGTCGCGGGCGAAGCGCACATCCACGCCAAAGCTCGGCAACAGGTGGGCGAACAGGGTGTAGGTGCCGCCGTAGAGCTGCGGCGTGGTGACGATATTGTCGCCGGCGCGGGTCAGGGTCTGGATTGCATAGTGGATCGCGGCGCTGCCGGCCGAGACTGCCAGGGCCGCAATGCCGCCTTCCAGCGCTGCGATGCGTTGCTCCAGCACATCGTTGGTGGGGTTCATGATCCGCGTGTAGATGTTGCCGGGCACGTCCAGGTTGAACAGGTCGGCACCGTGCTGGGCGTTATCGAATTCGAAGGCGACATTCTGCTAGATCGGCACCGCGACGGCCTTGGTGGTCGGGTCGGACTTGAAGCCGTGGTGCAGGGCGATGGTGGCGTCTTTCATGATGGTGGTTGTCCTCCTTGGATGGGCTGCCCGCCACAATAAATCTGCGCCTGCCCGTCCATTTAGATTTTTTTCGCCCCGCCTCCTGTGTTTGCGGCATAAGCACCGCCCGGCATGCGGCCCTGCACCTTTGCGCCGGTAAAAGGTAAACTTCGCCCCCTGCGCAGGAGCAACCATGAATTATCGTCACGCCTTTCACGCCGGCAACCACGCCGATGTCTTCAAACACCTGACCTTGACCCGCCTCATCGCCCTGATGTCGCGCAAGGAGCAGCCGTTCGCCTATCTCGACACCCACGCGGGCATCGGGCTGTACGACCTGCAAGGCGACCAGGCCAACCGCACCGGTGAATACCTGGAAGGCATCGCGCGCTTGTGGGGCAAAAGCGACCTGCCGCCGCTGACCGCCGACTACATGCGCGTGCTGCACGAGATGAACCCGGATGGCCAGTTGCGTTATTACCCGGGGTCGCCGGAGTTGGCGCGCCGCCTCACGCGGCCTCAGGACCGCGTGTTGCTGAATGAAAAGCACCCGGAAGACGGCGTGCTGCTCAAGGACAACATGAAGGGTGATCGTCGGGTCAAAGTGCATCTGGGCGAAGGCTGGCACGTACCCCGGGCGTTGCTGCCGGTACCGGAAAAGCGCGCGCTGATGCTGATCGACCCGCCGTTCGAGAAGCTCGATGAGATGCAGCGTTGCGCCGCTTCCCTCAAGGAAGCTGTAAGCCGTATGCGCCAGACTGTCGCGGCTATCTGGTACCCGGTGAAGGACCAGCGCATGTTGCGCCGCTTCTACCAGGACCTGGCCGGTACTGGCGCGCCGAAATTGCTGCGGGTGGAACTGTTGGTGCATCCGCTGGACACGCCCAACACCCTGACCGGCTCGGGCCTGGCCATCGCCAACCCGCCGTGGGGCTTGGAGGAGGAACTGCGTGAGTTGCTGCCGTGGCTGTCCAAGCAGCTGGGCCAGACCCAGGGCGGGTGGCAGATGGATTGGCTGATTGCCGAGTAATTAACTCCCAAGCCAGATACATAACAAATGTGGGAGGGGGCTTGCCCCCGATAGCTTAGTGTCAGTCAGCACATCTGTAGCTGACCCACCGCTATCGGGGGCAAGCCCCCTCCCACATTTGAATTGTGCTGGAGCTTAGATCGGGCAAGTCACGCCCGTGCCGCCGATCCCGCAATAGCCCTGGGGATTCTTCGCCAGGTACTGTTGGTGATACGTCTCGGCGAAGTACACCGTCGGCGCCTCATCGATCTCGGTGGTAATCACACCCAAACCTGCTTTGGTTAACTCACCCTGATAAGCCTCTGCACTGGCCTGCGCCGCCGCCAATTGCTCAGGGGTGGTCGCGTAGATCACCGAGCGGTACTGGCTGCCGATGTCGTTGCCCTGGCGCATGCCCTGGGTCGGGTTGTGCAGTTCCCAGAACATTTTCAGCAGGTCTTCGTATTTGACCTTGGCCTGGTCGTACACCACCAGCACCACTTCGCTATGGCCGGTGAGGCCCGAGCAGACTTCTTCGTAGGTCGGGTTCGGCGTGTAGCCACCGGCGTAGCCGACCACGGTGCTGACCACGCCGTCGCGCTGCCAGAATTTACGCTCGGCGCCCCAGAAGCAGCCCAGGCCGAAGATCGCAAAGCCAACATCGTCGAGGAACGGGCCCAGCAGCGGGTTGCCGTTGACGAAGTGGGTTTCCGGCAGGTTCATCGGGGTTTCACGGCCAGGCAAAGCTTGTTCTGCAGTAGGAAGCACGTTTTTGTTCACCAGAATTTCCGAGCGCAAGACCATGATCAGTCCTCTCGTCAGGTTGAGTTAGCGGTAAAGATTCAGACAGCCAGTGTGCCCGAGTGTTACAGCGCTGTCAGGCGATTGGCCCGCGAGGGTAGCGTTTAAGCTTCTCGAACAGCTCTGCACCGGGGATCGGCCGGTCGAACAGGTAGCCCTGGCCGACGTCGCAACGGTGCCGGCGCAGGAACGCCAGTTGCTCGGAGGTCTCGATGCCTTCGGCCACCACCTTGAGCTTGAGGTTGTGGGCCATGGCGATCACTGCCGAGGTGATTTCCATGTCGTCCTGGTTATCCGGGATTTCGTGGATAAAGCTGCGATCGATCTTGATGATGTCGATGGGGAATTTTTTCAAGTAGCTGAGCGACGAGTAACCCGTGCCGAAGTCGTCCATGGCCAGGGTCAGGCCAAAGCTCTTCAACTGATCCAGCTGCAGGCGCGTGTCTTCGGTGGCTTCCAGCAACAGGCCTTCGGTCAGTTCCAGCTCCAGCAGGTTGGCCGGCAGCTGTTCTTCCTTGAGGATGGTGGCGATCGAGGCCACCAGGTCGGGGTCGGAGAACTGCTTGGGCGACAGGTTGATCGCCACCTGCAAGTTGCCCATGCCAGCGGCGCTCAATTGCTTGCTCATGCGGCAGGCCTGGCGTGCGATCCACTTGCCGATGGGGATGATCAGCCCGGTCTCTTCGGCCACGCTGATGAATTGGTCGGGGCGGATCATGCCCTTTTCCGGGTGGTTCCAGCGCAGCAGCGCTTCCATGCCCAGCAGGCGGCCGCTGCGCAGGCACAGCTTGGGCTGGTAGAACACGTCCAGCTCGTTCTGGGTCAGGGCGCGGCGCAGGTTGTTTTCCACAAACAGCTTGTAGCTGGCCTCGGCGTTCAGCGCTTCGGTAAACACCTGTACCTGGTGCTTGCCGTTGGCCTTGGCCTTGTGCAGGGCTAAACCGGCGTTACGCATCAGGGTCTGCGGGTCGCGCCCATGCAGGGGCGCACAGGCCAGGCCGACGGAGCCGGTGACGCTGATCAACTGGTTGTCGACGAACATCGGCTTGTCGAGGGTCGCCAACAACTGGCTGGCGACCTGCTGGCCGCTCTCCAGGTCTGCATCGTCGAGCAGCACCGCAAATTCGTTACTGGCAAACCGCGCCAGGCTGCCGCCGCTGCTCAGGCTGTTGCGCAGGCGTCGGGCCAGGCTGATCAGCAGCTTGTCGCCGGTCTGGTGGCCGAGGCTGTCGTTGATCCGCTTGAAGTTGTCGATGTCCACCAGGAGCAGGCTGATCGGGCTGTCGCTGTCACGGGCGAAGCGTTCGTCGAGGTTGCGGATGAACGCCGGGCGGTTGCCCAGGTTGGTCAGGTTGTCGGTGTAGGCCAGGCGCTCGATGCGTTGCTGCGCGAGTTTGGTCTGGGTGATGTCTTCGTAGATGCCGATGTAGTGGGTCAGCTCACGGTTGTCGCCATACACCTTGGAAATCGACAGCTGGCCCCAGTAGGGTTCGAGGTTTTTGCGCCGGCTCTTGAACTCGCCCTGCCAACTGTTGCTCTTGGCCAGGCTGGAGGGCGCGTCGAACAGCAATTCACTGAGGTTCTCCAGGGCCGGCAGTTGGGCCAGGCGGTGACCGTGGACTTCTTCGGCGCTGTACTGGGTGATCGCGGTGAAACTCGGGTTGACGTACTCCACCACGCCGTCGCAGTTGACCAGCAAAAACGCGTTGGCACTTTGCTCCACCGCGCGCTGGAACAGGTGCAGGGCGCTGGTGGCGGTGCGCCGGTTGTGGTTGTTGATCACTTGCGCGAACTGGTCGGCCAGTTCGCCGGCAAAGGCAATCTCATCGGCCTGCCAGGCGCGCGAACTGCCGCCCTGTTCCAGGCACAGCACGCCCACTACCTGGCCGTCGACGCGGATGCTCGCGTCGAGCATGGCGTGGATGTCCTTGGCGCGCAGGTTCTCGGCCATTTCGCGGGTGCGCGGGTCGCGCATGGCGTTGGTGGCGTCGATCGCGCGGCTGGTGTGCAGGGCTTCCAGGTAATCCGGGAAGCAGCTGGCATCGATGGCCTCGGGCATATGGTGCTGCTGGTCGGCGCGGTGGTACGCCGAGATCGGCACCAGGCGCTGGCCTTCGAGGTTCCAGATGCTGGCGCAGTCGATCTGGTAAATATCGCAGGCGCTGCGGGTGATCAGCTCGGCGGCTTCCTGCAGCGAATTGTTGGCGGTGTAGCGCTGGCGGGCCAGCAGCAGGATCAGCTCCTGCTGGGCGCGCACCCGCTCCAGGTGCTGCAGTTGTTCCTGCTGGGCACGCTGGTTGAGTTCCAGGGCGATCTGCAGGCGGCTGTTCTGGCTTTCCAGGTCTGCCGTGGGGGCGGCGCTGGGGATTTCGCTGAACAGGCCATCGACCACCATCAGGTAGCCGCGCAGCAGGTGGCGATTGTGTTGTTTGTAGGCTTCGCCCATTTCCAGCAGGCTCAGTGGGCCGTCGCTGGTGTGCAGGGTGTAGCGCACCAGGTAGTGAGGGCTCAGGGTCAGTTGTTGCTGGATGGTGTCGTGCAGTTGATAACGCGCCTGGGGTTCCATCAGGCTGGCGTAGGGGGTGCCGAGCAGGGCGCACAGCTCGACCGCCGGCAGGCCGAATTGGCGCTCGCAGTTGGGGTCGAGATACAGAAGGGCCCAGCTTGCCTCATTAAGCCGCTCGAAACGCAGCATACCGAGGCGCGAGGGCACCGGTAACTGCGTCACTACCTCGGCCGCCATTCGGGCGACATCGGGTTGGCTTTTCATGGGGGAAACTCACTTGAAATAACGCGCACGGCGCCGGGCTCACGCCCTCTTTTCTGTTGCCTGCGGCAAGGTTGCATCATGCGGCGCGGGCTGACAAGAGAGGATGAAGGCTAAGTGCTATAAGGGTGTTATCGGCCGCGTGAGTGGATTCTTCAATCGACGTGACGGAAGGTGTACAAACCTGTTTTGCCTGTCCAATTTATGACCGCAAAACAGACAAAAAAAGCCCCGCCAAGGGGCGGGGTTGAGGTACGAGCGTGGCGCTCGGAAATCGGTGCAGCCAGGCCTCCCCGGTCAGGGGGAGGCCGTTGTCGCTTACAGCAGAATGGTGCGGATGTCGTTCAGCAGTTGGCTCAGGCGCTGCGTGAAGCGTGCAGCAGCGGCGCCGTTGATCACACGGTGATCGTAGGACAACGACAGCGGCAGCATCAGCTTCGGCTGGAACGCTTTACCGTCCCATACAGGCTGGATAGTGGCCTTGGACACACCCAGGATCGCCACTTCCGGCGCGTTGACGATTGGCGTGAAGCCAGTACCGCCAATGTGACCGAGGCTGGAGATGGTGAAGCACGCGCCCTGCATGTCGTCCGGGGTGAGCTTCTTGTCACGCGCCTTGGCAGCCAGTGCAGCAGCCTCAGCGGCAAGCTGCAGCAGGCTCTTCTGGTCGACGTTCTTGATGACCGGTACCAGCAGGCCATCCGGGGTGTCGACGGCAAAGCCGACGTTCACGTACTTCTTGCGAATGATCGCCTTGCCGCTTGGCGCCAGCGAACTGTTGAAGTCCGGCAGCTCCTTGAGCAGGTGCGCACAGGCCTTGAGCAGCAATGGCAGCACGGTCAGTTTCACGCCGGCCTTCTCGGCCACGGCTTTCTGCGCAACGCGGAAAGCTTCCAGGTCGGTGATGTCGGCCTGGTCGAACTGGGTCACGTGCGGGATGTTCAGCCAGCTGGCGTGCAGGCCTGCCGCGCCGATTTGCATCAGGCGGGTCATCGGCACTTCTTCGGTTTCGCCGAAGCGGCTGAAGTCCACGGTGCGGATCGGCGGAATGCCCGAACCACCGGTAGCGCCGCCAGCAGCCGGCGCTTCCTTGGCCTTCTGCATCATGGTTTTGACGTAAACCTGCACGTCTTCTTTCAGCACGCGACCGTGCGGGCCGGTGGCCGACACAGCGCTCAGCTCCACGCCAAACTCACGGGCCAGTTGGCGCACAGCCGGGCCGGCGTGAACTTTGGCACCGCTTGGCGCAGGTGCGGCAGCCGCAGGGGCCGGTGCGGCCTCGGCTTTTGCAGCAGGTGCAGGTGCAGGGGCCGCTGCAGCCGGAGCCGCTTCAGCCTTGGCAGCCGGAGCAGCCGCAGCTGGAGCAGCGGCAGGTGCAGCGCCTTGTACTTTCAGCTTGAGGATGAAGTCGCCAGTGCCGACTTCGTCTTCCAGCTTGACCGCGATGCTTTCCACCACGCCGGCAGCCGGCGAAGGGATTTCCATGGAGGCCTTGTCGGACTCCAGGGTGATCAGCGACTGGTCGGCTTCGACGGTGTCGCCGACCTTGACCAGCAGCTCGATGATCTTGGCCTTGCCCGACGAACCGATGTCCGGAACATGAATGTCCTGGACAGTGGCGGCGGCCGGTGCAGCAGCCGGGGCCGCTGGGGCCTCGGCAGCAGCAGGCTTTTCAGCAGCCGGTGCGGGTGCTGCAGCGGCAGCGGCAGGAGCCGCCGCAGGGGCCGCATCAGCGGCGCCTTCGATTTCCAGCTCCAGCAGTTCGTCGCCTTCTTTCAGGCGGTCGCCCAGCTTCACTTTCAGGCTCTTGACCACGCCGGCCTTGGGAGCAGGGATTTCCATGCTCGCCTTGTCCGACTCCAGGGTCAGGATGCTCTGGTCGGCTTCGACTTTGTCGCCGACCTTTACAAACAGCTCGATTACTTCACCTTCACCGCTGCCGATGTCAGGTACGCGAATGAGTTCGCTCACAAAAAATCTCCTCAGCAGTCCAGTGGGTTGCGTTTTTCCGGGTTGATCCCGAACTTGACGATAGCGTCAGCCACCACCTTAGGTTCGATCTCACCACGGTCAGCCAAGGCTTCCAGGGCTGCCAACACCACGAAGTGACGGTCGACTTCGAAGAAGTGACGCAGCTTCTTGCGGCTGTCACTGCGGCCGAAACCGTCGGTGCCCAGGACTTTGAATTCCTTGGACGGGACCCACTGGCGAATCTGTTCAGCAAACAGCTTCATGTAGTCGGTAGAGGCAATGACTGGACCTTTACGGCCGGCCAGGCACTCTTCGACGTAGCTCTTCACTGGTTTCTGGCCAGGGTGCAGGCGGTTGTTGCGCTCAACGGCCAGGCCGTCGCGACGCAGTTCGTTGAAGCTGGTAACGCTCCACACGTCGGCGCCGACGTTGAACTCGTCACGCAGGATCTTCGCCGCTTCACGCACTTCGCGCAGGATGGTGCCGGAGCCCATCAGCTGTACGTGGTGCGCTGCTTCCTTGGTGTCTTCTTCGAGCAGGTACATGCCCTTGATGATGCCTTCCTCGACACCGGCCGGCATGGCTGGCTGCTGGTAGGACTCGTTCATCACGGTGATGTAGTAGAAAACGTCCTGCTGCTCTTCGGTCATCTTCTTCATGCCGTCCTGGATGATCACCGCCAGCTCATAGCCGTAGGTTGGATCAAAGGTGCGGCAGTTCGGGATGGTGGCAGCCAGGATGTGGCTGTGACCGTCTTCGTGTTGCAGGCCTTCGCCGTTCAGCGTGGTGCGGCCGGCGGTGCCGCCGATCAGGAAGCCACGGGTACGGCTGTCGCCTGCTGCCCACGCCAGGTCGCCGATACGCTGGAAACCGAACATCGAGTAGAAGATGTAGAACGGCAGCATCGGCTGGTTGTGGCTGGAGTACGAAGTACCGGCAGCGATGAAGGAGCTCATGGCGCCCGCTTCGTTGATGCCTTCTTCGAGGATCTGGCCCTTTTTGTCTTCCTTGTAGAACATCACCTGGTCTTTATCGACTGGCTCGTAGAGCTGGCCGACGGAGGAGTAGATGCCCAACTGACGGAACATGCCTTCCATACCGAAGGTACGGGCTTCGTCCGGGATGATCGGAACGATGCGTGGGCCGATTTCCTTGTCCTTGACCAGCTGCGCCAGGATGCGCACGAAAGCCATGGTGGTGGAGATTTCACGGTCGCCCGAGCCGTCAAGGATGGCCTTGAGGGTGCTGAGGTCCGGCGTCGGTACGCTGAAGCTCTGCGCGCGGCGCTGTGGCACGAAACCGCCCAGTGCGGCACGACGCTCGCTCAGGTAACGGGCTTCGGCGCTGTTTGGCTCAGGCTTGAAGAACGGCAGGTTCTCCAGCTCTTCGTCTTTTACCGGGATGTCGAAACGGTCGCGGAACAACTTCAGGCTGTCGACATCGACTTTCTTGGTGTTGTGCGCAGTGTTTTTCGCTTCGCCGGCACCGGTGCCATAACCCTTGATGGTCTTGGCCAGGATGACGGTCGGTTGTTCTTTGTGGTTCACCGCTTCGTGGTAAGCCGCGTAGACCTTGTACGGGTCGTGGCCACCACGGTTGAGTTTCCAGATCTCGTCGTCGGACAGGTCGGCAACCATCGCCTTGAGTTCAGGCGTGTTGAAGAAGTGTTCACGTACGAACGCGCCGTCTTTGGCCTTGTAGTTCTGGTACTCGCCGTCGATGACTTCGTCCATGCGACGTTGCAGGATGCCGTCGACGTCCTTGGCCAGCAGTGGGTCCCAGAAACGGCCCCAGATGACTTTGGTGACGTTCCACTGAGCACCGCGGAACACGCCTTCGAGTTCCTGGATGATCTTGCCGTTGCCGCGAACCGGGCCGTCGAGGCGCTGCAGGTTGCAGTTGATGACGAAGATCAGGTTGTCCAGCTTCTCGCGGCCGGCCAGGGAGATGGCACCCAGGGATTCCGGCTCGTCGCACTCGCCGTCGCCCAGGAAACACCAGACTTTCTGCTTGCCTTCCGGGATGAAGCCACGCGCTTCCAGGTACTTCATGAAGCGTGCCTGGTAGATCGCCTGGATCGGGCCCAGGCCCATGGATACAGTCGGGAACTGCCAGAAATCAGGCATCAGCCAAGGGTGCGGGTACGACGACAGGCCGTTACCGTCCACTTCCTGGCGGAAGTTGTTCATGTGTTCTTCGGTGATGCGGCCTTCCATGAACGCACGGGCGTAGACGCCTGGCGAGGTGTGGCCCTGGAAGTAGATCAGGTCGCCGCCGTGTTCGTCGGTCGGGGCCTGGAAGAAGTAGTTGAAGCCGATGTCATACAGGGTTGCGCTGGAAGCGAAGCTGGAGATGTGACCGCCCAGGTCAGAATCTTTCAAGTTCGTGCGCATTACCATCGCCATGGCGTTCCAACGTACCAGCGAGCGAATGCGGCGTTCCATGAACAGGTCGCCAGGCATGCGTGCTTCGTGGGTAACGGGGATGGTGTTGCGGTACGGCGTAGTGATGGCGTAAGGCAATTGCGAACCGCTGCGGGTTGCGAGTTCGCCCATACGGGTCATCAGGTAGTGAGCACGGTCTTCGCCTTCTTTGTCGAGAACCGATTCCAGGGCGTCCAGCCATTCCTGGGTTTCGACGGGATCGAGGTCTTGCATGGCTTGCTCCAGGGCGGAAAGGCTACCAGAATCGGTTGCCTGAAGTTTGCGACTGGCCTTGTGGGCAGACGACATAAATTCTTGGATGGCCGAAGGTTGCTTCGGCGTCCTGTAGTTTTACTACAAATCGTCGGCCATTTCAGCCTTTCGAATGTATATACGAGTAGTAAAACTACACAAGACTGAGCGGATTGCTCGGTCTGGCTGGTGAGCATAATCGTTATTGTTGATCATTTGCGAACAAGAAAAGGTGAATGTTTGATGTTGGCTGCCAAAATGAAATTAATTTCAGCTATTTCTAACCTTTGTTCGACAGTCCTTCACCGAGCGTGGTTCTTGCGTTCACAGCAACAGGCCATTTACGCGCCGATCAAGGATAGACCATGAGCCTTCCAACGCTGGCCAAACTGCCGGCCATTCTCTTGCCTTACGCCCAGCGCGCCGAGCAGTCATTTCGTGACGCAGTGGCCGCGCTGGACGACGATCATGGACTTTCTGCGTGGACGCCGCAACGGTGGGCCGACTTCGCCCGGGTGTGCGCCGCCAGTGATTTTGTGATTGAACAGAGTATTCGTGACCCTTTGATGTTGCTCGAACTTGTGGCCTGGGGCGAGCTGGACCGAGGCTTTGCGCCGGGTGAGCTGTGCAGTCAGATCGCCGGCGCGGTGCAACAGGCTGAAACAGAAGATGAGCTGGGTCGCGTGCTGCGCCGCCAGCGTACGCGCCAGCAGGTGCGCATCATCTGGCGCGACCTGACCCGTCAGGCCGACCTGGTGCAAACCTGTCGCGACCTCTCCGACATGGCTGACGCCAGCATCGACCAGGCCTACCAATGGCTGTACCAGCGCCACTGCGTCCAATTCGGCACGCCCACCGGCCGGCGCAGCGGCGAGCCGCAACACATGGTCATCCTCGGCATGGGCAAGCTCGGCGCGGTGGAGTTGAACCTGTCGTCGGATATCGACCTGATCTTCGCCTATCCCGAGGGTGGCGAGACGGTGGGCGTGAAGCGCTCGCTGGATAACCAGGAATTCTTTATTCGCCTTGGTCAAAAATTGATCAAGGCCCTCGACCCGATGACCGTCGACGGCTTCGTGTTCCGCGTCGACATGCGCCTGCGCCCCTATGGCTCGGCGGGTGCCTTGGTGCTCAGTTTCAACGCGCTGGAGCAGTATTATCAGGACCAGGGTCGCGACTGGGAACGCTACGCCATGATCAAGGCGCGCGTGGTGGCCGGCGACCAGGTGGCCGGCGCGCAACTGCTGGAAATGTTGCGACCGTTTGTGTACCGCCGTTACCTGGACTTTTCCGCCATCGAAGCGCTGCGCACCATGAAACAGCTGATCCAGCAGGAAGTGCGGCGCAAAGGCATGGCCGACAACATCAAGCTGGGTTCGGGCGGCATCCGCGAGGTGGAATTCATCGCCCAGGCGTTCCAGTTGATTCACGGCGGCCGCGACCTCAGCCTGCAACAGCGGCCACTGCTCAAGGTGCTCGGCACCCTCGAAGGCCAGGGCTACCTGCCACCGGCGGTAATCGCCGAATTGCGCAATGGCTACGAATTCCTGCGCTACACCGAACATGCGATCCAGGCGATTGCCGACCGCCAGACGCAAATGCTCCCGGACGGCCCGGAAGACCAGGCGCGCATTGCCTTTATGCTGGGCTTTGAAGACTGGGCCGCGTTCCATGAGCGCTTGATGTACTGGCGCGGCCGCGTGGACTGGCACTTCCGCCAAGTGATTGCCGACCCGGACGAAGAAGAAGGCGAAGAAAACGAATTGGTCGTCGGTGGTGAGTGGTTGCCGCTGTGGGAAGAGTCCCAGGACGAAGACGCCGCCTGCCGCCAGCTCGACGAAGGCGGCTTCACCGATGCACCCAAGGCCCTCAAAGCCCTGGCGGGCCTGCGCGGCAGCCCGCAATTGCGCGCCATGCAGCGCCTGGGGCGCGAGCGACTGGATGCGTTTATCCCGCGCCTGCTGGCCCAGGCGGTCGAACACGCTAATCCGGACCTGGTGCTGGAGCGCGTATTGCCGCTGGTGGAGGCCGTCGCGCGGCGTTCCGCGTACCTGGTGCTGCTCACGGAAAACCCCGATGCCTTGCGCCGCCTGCTGACCCTGTGCGCCGCCAGCCCGTGGATCGCCGAGCAGATCACGCGCTTCCCGCTGCTGCTCGATGAACTGCTCAACGAAGGCCGTCTGTTCAAGCCGCCCCTGGCCCCGGAGCTCGCCGCCGAGCTGCGCGAGCGTCTGACGCGCATCCCCGAGGACGACCTCGAGCAGCAGATGGAAGCCTTGCGTCACTTCAAGCTGGCCCACCGCCTGCGGGTGGCCGCCTCGGAAATCGCCGGCAGCCTGCCGTTGATGAAAGTCAGCGACTACCTGACCTGGCTCGCCGAAGCCATCCTCGAACAAGTGCTGGCCCTGGCCTGGCGCCAGACGGTGGCGCGCCATGGCTCGCCGCAGCGGTTGGACGGCACCTTGTGCGACCCTGGGTTCATTATTGTCGGTTATGGCAAAGTCGGCGGGATCGAACTGGGGCATGGTTCGGACCTGGACCTGGTGTTTATCCACGATGGCGACCCACAAGCCGAAACCGACGGCGCCAAGCCGATCGACGGCGCGCAGTTCTTCACACGCCTGGGCCAGCGGATCATTCACCTGCTGACCACCCAGACCAACTCCGGCCAGCTGTATGAAGTGGACATGCGCCTGCGACCTTCCGGCGCCTCGGGTTTGCTGGTCAGCTCGCTCGGGGCATTCGAGCGTTACCAGGAAAACGAAGCCTGGACCTGGGAGCATCAGGCCCTGATCCGCGCGCGGGTGCTGGTGGGCAGCCAGGATGTGGGCCAGGCGTTCGAGCAGGTCCGCGCTAAAGTACTCGGGCGGGAACGCGACTTGGCCAAGCTGCGCCAGGAGGTCAGCGAGATGCGCGCCAAGATGCGTGACAACCTGGGTACCAAGGGCACGGCGGCCGGTACCGGCGCCAATGCCTTCGAGGCCACGGCGGTGTTCGACCTCAAGCAGGACGCCGGAGGTATCGTGGATATTGAATTTATGGTGCAATACGCGGCTTTGGCGTGGTCTGCGCAACATCCATCGTTGCTGCGCTATACCGACAATATCCGCATTCTGGAAGGCCTTGAACAGGTGGGATTGATGCCCGCCGCCGACGCCCATCTGTTGCGCGAGGTGTATAAGGCCTACCGTTCCGCCGCGCACCGCCAGGCCTTGCAAAACGAGGCAGGGAAGGTTGCCGGGGATCAGTTCGCCGACGAACGGCGCCAGGTGGTGCGAATCTGGAATGAACTGGGTTTAAGCTGAAGCTCGATTAAATGTGGGATGCCAATTTAATGTGGACACCAGCTTTATGTGGGCGCGGGCTTGCTCGCGAAGCAGGCGCTGCGGTCTGCCTGGCGGACCGCAGTGATGCTTTCGCGAGCAAGCCCGCTCCCACACAAAGCGGCTCCGTGGCTAGCGCAATCTAGGCTAATTTTCGATGCGGGGAGGCATAAGCCTCCCCGTATCGTTTGTGGAAACTACATGAATATTCTGATCGTTGGGCCCAGTTGGGTCGGTGACATGGTGATGGCACAGACACTGTTCCAGTGCCTGCGCCAGCGCTATCCAGACTGCCAGATCGACGTGCTCGCCCCTGAGTGGAGCCGGCCGATCCTTGAGCGCATGCCCGAAGTGCGCGCGGCCTTGAGCTTTCCGCTCGGCCATGGCGCGCTGGAACTGGCGACCCGCCGTCGTATCGGCAAATCCCTGGCCGGCCAGTACGACCAGGCGATCCTGCTGCCGAACTCGCTGAAGTCAGCGTTGGTGCCGTATTTTGCCGGCATTCCCAAGCGCACCGGCTGGCGCGGCGAATTCCGCTACGTGCTGCTCAACGACGTGCGCACGCTGGATAAAGCCCGCTACCCGCTGATGATCGAACGCTTCATGGCCCTGGCCTACGCGCCGGGTGCCGAGCTGCCCAAGCCGTACCCGCGCCCGAGCCTGCAGATTGACCCGGTGAGCCGCGACGCGGCCCTGGCCAAGTTTGGCCTGGCGCTGGATCGCCCGGTATTGGCGCTGTGCCCTGGGGCCGAGTTTGGCGAGTCCAAGCGCTGGCCGTCGGAGCATTACGCCAAGGTCGCCGAGGCGAAGATTCGCGAAGGTTGGCAGGTGTGGTTGTTCGGCTCGAAAAAGGATCACCCGGTGGGTGAAGACATTCGCCAGCGCCTGATCCCCGGCCTGCGTGAAGAGGCGGTGAACCTCAGTGGCGACACTTCGCTGGCCGAGGCCATCGACTTGCTGTCCTGCGCCGACTCGGTGGTGTCCAACGACTCCGGCCTGATGCACGTGGCCGCCGCGCTGAACCGCCCGCTGGTGGCGGTGTACGGCTCTACGTCGCCGGGCTTTACCCCGCCGTTGGCCGACAAGGTCGAAGTGGTGCGCCTGGGCCTCGATTGCAGCCCGTGCTTTGACCGCACCTGCCGTTTCGGCCACTACAACTGCATGCGCCAGTTGTTGCCGCAACCGGTGAACGAGGCCTTGCAGCGCTTGCAAGGCACTGCGGTCGAGGTCCACTGAGTTGCGGGTACTGGTAATCAAGACCTCATCCCTGGGCGACGTGATCCACGCCTTGCCGGCACTGACCGACGCGGCGCGGGCGATCCCCGGCATTCAATTCGACTGGGTGGTGGAAGAAGGCTTTGCCGAAATCCCCACCTGGCACCCCGCGGTGGGCAAGGTGATCCCGGTGGCGATCCGCCGCTGGCGTAAAAACATCTGGCAGACCATCAAGAGCGGCGAGTGGCGACGCTTCAAACAGAGCGTCCAGTCGACCAAATATGACCTGGTGATCGACGCCCAAGGCTTGCTCAAAAGCGCCTGGTTGACCCGTTACGTGCGTGCGCCGGTGGCCGGTTTCGACAAGCACTCCGCCCGTGAGCCCATCGCGGCACGCTTCTACTCGCGGCGCCTGGCTGTAGCCCGTGGGCAGCACGCGGTGGAACGCCTGCGCCAGCTGTTTGCCGTGGCCCTGGGTTACGACCTGCCCAAAGGCCTGGGTGACTACGGCCTGAGCACTGAAAAGCTGCTCGGCCTGCCGCCGAAAAAGCCCTTTGTGCTGCTGCTGCATGGCACCACCTGGGACACCAAGCACTGGCCCGAAGCCTACTGGCGCGAGCTGGCCGAGCGCATGGGCCGCCTGGGCGTGGACGTGAAATTGCCGTGGGGCAACCCCGCCGAAAAAGCCCGCGCCGAGCGCCTGGCCCAAGGCCTGAAAAACGCCGAGGTGCTGCCAAAACTGAACCTGGCCGGCGTGGCCCGCGTGCTGGCTGGCGCCCGCGCCTGTGTGGCGGTAGACACCGGCCTGGGCCACTTGGCCGCTGCGCTGGATGTGCCGACCATTTCCCTGTTCGGCCCGACCAACCCTGGCCTGACTGGCGCCTACGGCAAGGGCCAGATTCACCTGGGCAGCGATTTTCCGTGCGCGCCCTGCTTGCAAAAGCACTGTACCTATCAACCCACGGCCGACGACCTGCGTCGGTTCGACATCAAGCGCGAGTCGCCCCTGTGCTTCACGCGCTTGAACCCTGAGCGTGTGGCAAGCCGGCTGAGCACGTTGTTATTGGCTGAGGAGCTGCACTGATGCAACTGGCTTTTGTTCTGTACAAATACTTCCCCTTCGGTGGCCTGCAGCGCGACTTCATGCGCATCGCCCTGGAATGCCAGCAGCGTGGCCACACGATTCGCGTCTATACGCTGATCTGGGAAGGCGACGTCCCGCCTGGCTTCGAAGTTCTGGTGGCGCCGGTCAAGGCATTCTTCAACCATCGGCGCAACGAGAAGCTGCTGGAGTGGATGGAAGCCGACCTGGCCAAACGCCCGGTGGACCGCCTGATCGGTTTCAACAAGATGCCCGGCCTCGACGTGTACTACGCCGCCGACGGCTGCTTCGAAGACAAGGCGCAAAACCTGCGCCACTCGCTGTACCGCTATTTTGGCCGCTACAAGCACTTTGCCGAGTATGAACGCGCGGTGTTCGCCAAGGACGCCAAGACCGAAGTGCTGATGATTTCCGAAGTGCAGCAGCCGCTGTTTATCAAGCACTACGACACGCCGCTGGAGCGCTTCCACCTGCTGCCGCCAGGCATTGCCCAGGACCGCCGCGCGCCGCCGAATGCGGCTGAAATCCGCCAAGGCTTCCGCGAGGAATTCAACCTGGGCGACGACGACCTGCTGCTGGTGCAGATCGGCTCGGGCTTCAAGACCAAGGGCGTCGACCGCAGCCTGAAAGCCGTGGCGGCGCTGCCGTCTGAGCTGAAGAAACGCACGCGCCTGTTTGTAATCGGCCAGGATGACCCCAAAGTATTCCAACTGCAAAGCGCTACCCTGGGGCTGGGCGATAACGTGCAATTCCTCAAGGGGCGCAGCGACATCCCGCGTTTCCTGCTGGGCGCCGACCTGTTGATCCACCCGGCGTACAACGAAAACACCGGCACCGTGTTGCTCGAAGCCCTGGTGGCCGGGCTGCCGGTGCTGGTCTCGGCGGTGTGTGGTTATGCCCACTACATTGCCGAAGCCGACAGCGGCCTGGTGCTGGATGAGCCATTTGAGCAGGCTCAGTTGAACCAGTACCTCACCCGGATGTTGACCGATTCTGCGCAGCGCGCGGCCTGGGGCCGCAATGGGTTGGCCTTCGCCGAGACGGCCGACCTCTACAGCATGCCGCAGCACGCTGCGGATGTGATTCTGGCGGAGCCAAAACGATGAAGTTGATTCTTGCCGAACCGTTCAAGACGTTGTGGGCCGGGCTCGATGCCTTCGCCGAAGTCGAGAAACTGCAAGGCCAGGTATTCCGTGAACTGGCGGCGCGTCGCACGTTGCGTACCGAGGTCGCGGGCCGTCCGTATTTCGTGAAAATCCACCGTGGCATCGGCTGGGCGGAAATCTTCAAGAACCTGATCACCGCCAAGTTGCCGGTGCTCGGTGCCGGTCTGGAATGGGATGCCATCCACCGTTTGCAGGAACTCGGCGTGCCGACCATGACCGGCGTGGCCTTCGGCGAAAAAGGCAGTAACCCGGCGGACCAGCACTCGTTCATCATCACTGAAGAACTGGCGCCGACCCTCAGCCTCGAAGACGTGACCCTCAATTGGGTCACCGAGCCGCCGGCCCCGGCCTTGCGCCATGCCCTCACGGCGGAACTCGCGCGCATGGTCGGCGACATGCACCGTGGCGGCGTGAACCACCGCGACTGCTACCTGTGCCACTTCCTGCTCGACACGTCGAAGCCTGTCGACGCGAACAACATCAAACTCTCGGTGATCGACCTGCACCGCGCCCAACTGCGCGCGCATTTGCCGCTGCGCTGGCGCGATAAAGACTTGTCGGCGCTGTACTACTCGGCGCTGGACATCGGCCTGACCCAACGCGACAAACTGCGCTTTCTCAAGGGTTATTTCCGCCAGCCGCTGCGCCAGATCCTGGCTGAGCAATCGGCGTCCCTGAGCCTGATGCAACGTAAGGCCGACAAACTCTATGCACGCAAACAACGTTACGGGGATGCGATCTGATGGCGGGTTGGAACCTGGAGCCTGCTTACGCCAATCTGGCGGATGATTTTGGCAGCCTCGAAGCGGTGTTCGCCCTGCAAGGCGAACGCCTGACGCGTGACCCGCTGTCGGAAGTGATCCGCGTGGAGCGCGGCGGGGTCAATTACTACGTCAAGCGCTACACCGGTGCGGGCAAGGGGCTGCGGCGCTACCTGGGCAAGCCGCGGGTCAAGTCCGAGTGGCAGAACCTCAAGCGTTTCGCCAAGTGGGGTATCCCAACGGCCGACGTGGTGGCCTGGGGCCTGGAGCGCAAGGGCTTGGCCTACGACCGTGGCGCGATGATCACCCGCGAACTGCCGAATACCGAAGACCTCTCGGTACTCGCCGACCGAAACGATGCGCGCCTGCGCGACCCCAAGTGGGTCAATGCGGTGAGCCGCCAGCTCGCCGAATACACGCGGACCATGCATGACCACCGCTTCACCCATAACGATTTGAAGTGGCGCAACCTGCTGATTGACGACCAGTCGACCCTGTACCTGATCGACTGCCCCAACGGTGATTTCTGGCGCGGCTTCTGGCTCAAGTACCGCATCACCAAGGACCTGGCGTGCCTGGACAAGGTGGCCAAGTATCACCTGTCGGCCACCCAGCGCCTGCGTTTCTATATGCAGTACCGTCAGCGCCGGCACCTGAGTGCGTCGGACAAGCAGCGTATTCGCCACGTGGTGAAATTTTTCGAGGGGCGCGAATGAGCGATTTCCTGGCGGCTGAAGACCGTGCAGTGCTGGAGCGGCACGGCCTCGCCACATTCGACGCACTGTGGGCCAAGCAACTGGACGCAGTGGATGAACCGAACACCAGCCGGGGCGGCTGGAGCAGCGTGTTCCGCCTGGAACTGGACGGCCACGGCTACTACCTCAAGCGCCAGAGCAATTACCTCACGCGCAGCTTGCACCGGCCGTTGGGCGAGCCGAGTTTTTCCCGCGAATTTCGCAATATCAGCCGTTACCGCAAGCTCGGTATCCCGGCGTTGCAGGCGGCGTTCTATGGCGAACGCAAGGTCGCCGGCGAACACCGCGCAATGCTGCTGACCCGCGCCCTGGATGGCTGGAATGACCTGGAATCGCTGCTCGACCAATGGCCGCAACTGAGCGACGCCCAGCACCGTGCGATCCTGTTGGCCTGCGGCCTGCTGGCGCGCCGGCTGCACAGTGTCGGCCAGGTGCATGGCTGCTTTTACCCCAAGCATATTTTCCTGCAGGCCACTGGCGACGGTTATGCCGCGCAGCTGATCGACCTGGAGAAAACCCGCCCGCTGCTGTTTGGCTGGCGCGATCGGGTCAAGGACCTGGAGCCGTTGTTGCGCCGTGCGCGGCCGTGGTCGGATGCGCAGGTGCGCCAACTGCTGGCGGCCTACCTCGACCAGCCCGAAGACAGCGCGCTCGTCAGCACTTGGCTGCAACGCCTGACCAAGCGGCGCAGCCACAAGGAGAACCGCTGATGCGTCTGAGCGAGCTGAAACACGCCGGCCGCACCCCGAGCCTGCCCTTGAGCCTCGACCTTGCGGATGCCGCCGGCCCCGGCCAGCTGCAACTGCTGAGCCTGTTGCGGGTATTGCCGGGCGAGCGCTACGTGGGGGCGGCGATTTGGCGTGGGCGCCCGGTGCTGGCCAAGTTACTGGTGGGCAGCAAGGCGGCGCGGCATTTTCAGCGTGAACTCAGTGGTGTGCGCCTGCTCGCCGAGCAGGGCCTGACTACGCCGCTGCTGCTCGCCGATGGCTTGCAGGATGGCGAGGGTGGCTGGCTGCTGTTCGAATTGATCGAAGGCGCCGAAAGCCTTGCCGATGCCTGGCACGCCGTTGAAGCGCTGCCGCCGTTGGCCGACGAACAAACCGCCGTACTCGCCGCGGCGCTGGGCGCGATTGCACAGATGCACGCCAAGGGCCTGTGGCAGGAAGACCTGCACCTGGACAACCTGCTGCGCCAGGGCGACAAGCTGTATTTGATCGATGGTGCCGGGATTCGTGTGGAAGAGGCCGGCAAGCCGCTGTCGCGCAACCGCGTGCTGGAAAATCTTGGGGTATTTTTCGCCCAGTTACCGAAGAATCTTGAGCCGTTCACCGAAGAGTTATTGGTGTACTACCTGCTGAGCAACGGCGAGCACGCTTTGCCGCTGCAGGCCCTGGAAGCACAGGTGCGCAAGGTCAGCGCCTGGCGCCTGAAAGACTTTTTGAGCAAGGTCGGCCGCGAGTGCACGCTGTTCAGCGTGGTGCGTGGCGCTTTTGCCTTGCGCGCAATTCGTCGCGAGGAAGAGCCCGCGATGCTGCCGGTGCTGGCGCAGGCAGATGCGCTGCTCGACCAGGGTCATCTGTACAAAACCGGCGGTGCGGCCAGCGTGGCCAAAGTCGAAGTGGCCGGCCGGCCGCTGGTGATCAAGCGCTACAACATCAAGGGTTTTGCCCATTGGCTCAAGCGCTTCTGGCGCCCGAGCCGCGCCTGGCATTCGTGGCGCGAAGGTAACCGCCTGGCGTTCCTCGGCATCGCCACGCCCAAGCCGCTGGCTGTGCTGGAAACGCGTTTTCTGTGGCTGCGCAGCCGCGCGTACCTGGTCACCGAATACCTGCCGGGGCCGGACATCATCGAGCGCTTCGCGCCCTACGTCGAACACGGCGATGCGCCGGAAAACGAGCTGCAGGCGCTGGACCAGCTGTTCGCCGAACTGATCCGCGAGCGCATCAGCCATGGTGATTTCAAGGGCCATAACCTGTTCTGGCACGAAGACCGCTGGGCCCTGATCGATCTGGACGCCATGTGCCAACACCGCTCCCTTGCCAGCTTCGCTCCGGCATACGCCAAGGACCGTGCGCGCTTTATGCGTAATTGGCCGCAGGAGAGTGCGTTGTACAGGTTGATTGATCAGCGTTTGCCGCAGCGAGTTGATATGCCCGTGTAGAAGGGGCGATGCCTAACGGCTGTTGTTCAAGCAATACGGACTGGAAAATGAAGCGGATCGAGTGTGGGAGCTGTCGAGCTTTAGCCAGGCTGCGATAGCATCACCTCGGTATACCTGATAGACCGCAGCGCCTGCATCGCAGCCTCGCTAAAGCTCGACAGCTCCCACATTAAATCGGTTTATGCCCGAAGCTCATCAGATATGGGCAACTGTTGCCTGAGCAACAGCAATCAGGCAGTTGATGGCCGAACACGACAGTCCAATTCCACTCAGGGCTTTTATCCCGTTGATTTAACGCGATAAAAATCCTGGCACGGGCTCTGCAATGGCTTCTGGTGAACCCTTTCACCGGTCGCACAGCGGAGCCCTGTATGCCTTCCAGCCTTTCCTCGCTTTCCCGTTTGATCTGCCTTGGCGCCACCCTGCTGCTGAGCGTCGCGGCGCATGCCGCAGACGGCGACGATGCCGTGCCGTCCCTGGCGGGCAAGCGCATTGCGGTGAGCATGACCGGCACCAGTCACTATTTTGATATCAAGGCATTCCAGGCGCAGGTGGATGAGATCAAGCGCCTGGGCGGCACGCCCATCACGCTCGATGCCGGGCGTAATGACAAGAACCTGGTGACCCAACTGCAAACCGTGGTTACCCAGAAGCCCGATGCGGTGATCCAGACCCTGGGCACCCTCAGCGTGATCGACCCCTGGCTCAAGCGCATCAGCAAGGCGGGCATCCCGTTGTTCACCATCGATGCGCCATCGCAGTACAGCCTTAACAACACCACTTCCGATAACGTCGCTACCGGCAAGGCGCTGGCCGATCAGTTGATCAAGGACGCCGGCGGCAAGGGCAAGATCCTGGTGTTCAACGGCTTCTACGGTGTGCCGGTGTGCGCGATCCGATATGACCAGTTGAAGCTCGCACTCAAGGATCACCCGCAACTGGAGATCATCCAGCCGGAGCTGCGTGACGTAATCCCCAACACCGTGCAGGACGCTTATTCGCAGGTGTCGGCGTTGCTCAACAAGTACCCGGCAGGCAGCGTTTCGGCGATCTGGTCAGCGTGGGATATTCCGCAACTGGGCGCGAGCAAGGCGTTGATCGATGCCAAGCGCACCGAGATCAAGACCTATGGCGTGGACGGCACCCCCGAAGTACTGGCACTGCTCGGCCAGGCCAACTCGCCGGTGGGCGCGGTGGTAGCGCAGCAACCGGCACTGATCGGCAAGACCGCCGTGCAGAACGTGGCGCGCTACCTGGCCGGGCAGCGCGACCTGCCCAAGGAAACCCACGTGGCCACGTTGCTGACCACCGCCGGTAACCTGGCGCAGGTCCAACAACTGCGGGGTGACTGATGGCGGCGTTGCACCTGCAGAATCTGCGTAAACGCTTCGGCGCCACCCTGGCGCTGGAGGATGCGAGCCTTAAAGTCGAGCGCGGCAGCATCCACGGGCTGGTGGGCGAGAACGGCGCGGGCAAGTCGACGTTGATCAAGATCCTGGCCGGCCTGCACAAGGCGGATGCGGGGCAGGTGAGTATCGACGGTCAGGCGTATGCCTCGTTGTCGCCGCGCCAGGTGGATGGGCTGGGCGTGCAGTTCATCCATCAGGAGCGCCTGTTGCCAGCGAGTTTTACCGTGGGCGAGGCGCTGTTTTTCGGCCACGAGTTGCGGCGCGGCCCGTTCGTGGACCGGCGCCGGCAGCAGCGTGAAGCCGAGCGATTGCTGGCGGAATATTTTGACCTGCAACTGCCGGCCGGCGCCTTGGTGGGCGAGCTCAACAGTGCCGAGCGCCAAGTGCTGCAAATCACCCGGGCGTTGATTCGCCAGCCGAAGATCCTGGTATTCGACGAGCCAAGCGTGGCGTTGGTCAAGCGTGAGGTCGACCAGTTGCTGCGCATCGTCAAGCGTTTGCGCGACCAGGGCTTGTCGATCTTGTACATCTCCCATTACCTGCAGGAAATCGACAGCCTGTGCGATGAAGTCACGGTGCTGCGCAATGGTCGTGATGTGGCGGTGGTGCAGCCAAGGCATACCTCGAGTGCCGAGATTGCGCGGCTGATGGTGAACCGCGAGGTGCAGGAGATGTACCCCAAGGCAACGGTCGAGGTGGGCGAGCCGCTGCTGCAGGTGCGCGGGTTGAGCCTGGCGCGGCGCTATCGGCAGATCGACCTGCAGGTGCGGCGCGGCGAAATCCTCGGCCTGACCGGGCTGGTCGGCTCGGGGGCCAAGGAGTTGTTCAAGACACTGTTTGGCGTCGAGCGCGCCGACAGCGGCAGCGTGCATCTGGACGGGCGTTTGCTGCGCCTGCGCTCACCCGGGCAGGCGATTGCCGAGGGCATTGCGTTGGTGCCGGAGGAGCGGCGCAGCCAAGGGATTTCGCCGCTGCTGTCGGTGCTGGAAAACCTTACGCTGGCGGGGCTTGGGCGGTTCAGCCGCTGGGGTCTGCTGAGCCGGCGCAAGGAACGGCTGGAAACCACCCGTTTGATTGACGAGCTGGCGATCAAGGCGCCGGGGCCGCACGCGTCGGTCAGCCAGTTGAGTGGCGGTAACCAGCAGAAAGTTGCGCTGGGCAAATGGCTCAGCCGCCGCTCGGCCGTGTACCTGCTGGATGAGCCCTGCGTGGGGGTGGATGTGGGGGCCAAGGTGGAGATTTATCGCTTGATCGGCCGCCTGGTGGAAGAGGGCGCGGCGGTGTTGGTGTTGTCCTCGGACTTGCCGGAGTTGCTGGGTATCAGCGATCGAATTGTGGTGCTGCATCGCGGCGAAATCGCCGGTGAGTTCCGCGCGGGCGAGGTCGACAGCGACCAGTTGCTGGCCTGTGCGACGGGGGCCGTGGCTGCGACGGCGCCGCTGGTTCGGGAGGTTGAACATGCTTGAGGCGATATTGCGCCGGGGTTCGCTGGGCGTGTTCCTGGCGATCCTGTTGGGGTTTGCCGTGGCCGCGCCGAATTTTTTGTCGCTGGGTAACCTGGCCAATGTGTTCAGCCAGTCGGCGATCCTCGGCGTGTTGGCCTTCGGGCTGACCTGCGTGATTATCGGCGGTGGTTCGAATGTGCTGGCGGGCGGGCTCGACTTGTCGCTGGCGGCCAACCTGGGGCTGTGTGCGGCGGTGTTCAGCCGTCTCAACAATGCCGGCCTGGACCTCTGGCTCACCCTGTTGCTGACCTTGGGCTGCGGCCTGGCGGTTGGTTTTCTGAATGGTTTGGCCGTGGTGGTGTTGCGCTTGCCGCCGTTGCTGGCGACCTTGGCGAGCATGAACGTGCTGGCCGGGCTGGAACTGGTGCTGACGGAAAACACGGTGGTCTCCACTGACTCGCCGTTGCTCGATCTGCTCAGCGTTGGAACGTGGCTGGCGGTGCCGGCGCTGGCGTGGGTGTTGTTGCTGACGGCGGGGTTGCTGACCTTGTTGATCCAGCATTCGGCCTACGGGCTGCGTCTGCATGCCGTCGGTGAATATCCCCAGGCGGCCGAAGCGGCTGGCCTGCGCGTACCGGCCTACGTGTTGTCGAGTTATGCCCTGTCGGGCCTGTGCGCCGCGGTGGCTGCGCTGTGTTCGGCGGCGTTTTTCAGTGGCAGCACCACGGGCTCCGGCGACATGTTGCTGTCGGTGGTGGCGATTGCCTTTCTGGGGGTGGTGTTTTCCCGGCGGTTGGTGGCGAGTATCCCCGGCACCTTGCTGGCGGCGCTGTTGATTGGCTTTCTGATCAATGGCTTTCAATTGCTCAATGTGTCGAACTTCTGGGTCAACGGCGTGCAAGGCGTGCTGATTTTGCTGGTGGTGGCCGCATCCAGTGCCTTGAGTCGAGGGGCGCCGTCATGAACCTGCGTGTCGTGTTGCCGCTGACGTTGCCAGCGGTGTTCGTGTTTATTGTCGTGGTGTTCGCGGTGCAGGCGCCGGGGTTCTTGAGTGCCGGCAACTTGCAAAGCCTGCTGTTGAACAACTTCGTGTTACTGGCGATTGTCGCCATCGGCATGACCTACGCCGTGGCCGCCGGTGGTATCGACCTGTCGGTCGGCACGGCGCTGGATTTCGCCAGTTTCAGTTTCGTGGTGTTGCTTAACGGCGGGCATGGCTGGGCGGTGGCCGTAACGGGCGCGCTGGGTGCCGGGCTGCTGGTGGGCTTGGTGAATGCCGGCTTGATTGCCGGGCTGCGGATCAGCCCGTTCCTGGCGACGCTGGGCACCTTGTTTATTGGCACCAGCGCCCAGCAATTGCTCTCGGACGGCGGCCAACCGATCTACCTGGCCGAGGGCCTGAAGCCCGAGTTTGTAGGCCTGACCCCCTTGCTGATCGTTTTAGCGCTGGCGCTGTTCTACGGTCTGGCCCTGGCGCGCGGGCGCCTGGGGCGTGAATTGCTCGCACAGGGCACTCAGCCGCTGTTGGCGTATTACTCGGGGTTGTCGGTGCGGCGCATCGTCACCGTCGTGGCCCTGGCTACCGCCTTGGCGTGCGCGGTGGCGGGGGTGCTGCTGAGTGCCACGGTCAGCGCCTATGTGCCGCTGTCCGGCAACGCGTTTTTGCTCAACGCGATTGGCGCGGTGTTTATCGGCACCACCCTGAGCCGGCAGGGCCGGGCGAACATTCCCGGGACCCTGCTGGGCGTGTTGTTTATCAACGTGATCGCTAACGGCCTGCTGCTGATTGGCTGGAATTTCTACTGGCAGCAGGTGGCGACCGGTGTGCTGATTTTTGTGGTGTTAGCGTTCAGCTTCGCCAGTCGACGCATGGTTGAGCGCACTTAAATGTGTTTTGGGGCCGCTGCGCGGCCCAACGCGGGCAAGCCCGCTCGCCACGGGTGTACTCAGAATTGGTATTCGGCGCCGGCGCCGGCGTACCACGAGCGGCCTGGTGCGGCCTCGTAATAGCGGCCATTGCCGTCGCCGACGATGACCGAGCCTACGTACTGGCGGTCCAGCAGGTTGTCCAGGCGCAGGGTCTGGTGGAAAGTCCAGTGCTCCACCTTCTGCTCGAAGCGTGCACGCCAGTTGAACACGCTGTAACCCGGTGCGGCGTGTTGCCTGTTGGTGTCTTCGACGTAGACCTTGCTGCGGTACATGCCTTCGAGGGCAGTGCTGACCCAGTCCCGGGGCTTCCAATTGAGCTCGGCGAACAAGGTGGTTTGCGGCACGCCGGGGAGGTAGTTGCCCTTGTCGACGGCGGTGCTGCCGCCGCTGATGAAGTCGCTGTCATAGGTGGCTTGCAGGCGGGTGTAGGCGAGGTTGGTGCTCCAGTGTTCGGCCAGCTGGCTTTCGATGCCCAGTTCAAAGCCGCGGCGCAGGGTGCGGCCGGCGTTCTGGTAGGTAGTACGACCGCCGCTGGATTGCTGCACCACCAGTTCGTCTTCGGTGGTGATCTGGAACACGGCTGCGTTGACCCGGGTGTCCTCGCCGAGGCGAGCTTTCAGGCCGACTTCATACTGTTTGCTGACCGAGGGCTTGAGCGCAAAGTTGAAACCATTTGCCGTGCTGGAGTACGCCGATTCCGCCTGGGTCGGGGTTTCGAACCCCTTGCCCGCGCTGACATAGCCGTGCAGGTCGGGGGTGAAGGCGTACATCACGCTGACCGACGGGGTGTTCTTCTGGTAGGTCTTGCTGCCGCTGTCGTTGCCGTCGCTGAGGAAGTGATCGTCCACCTTCATTTCCATGGTGCTGTGGCGCAGGCCGGCTTGCAGGGTCCAGTCGCCCAGCAACCAGTTGGCTTGCACGAAGGGGTCGAGGCTGGTGGCGGTGTCGATTTCATCACGGCCGAGGGCGCCTTTGACGCCTTGCACGCCGTTCACGGTGTTGGAATAACCTTGGCGGTCATCCTGGCTGCGGTCGTAGTCGAGGCCGGCGATCAGCGTGAGGTCGCCGGGGGCGCTGCTGATGGGTTGCAGCCAGTGGGCGGAGCCGCCATAGAACTGGCGGTCGAAGGCCACTACGCCGCCACGTTTACCCGCAGGGATAGTGCCTGGAATCGACAGATACTGGATCACACTGCGCCGCCCCGTGTAGCCATTCACCTGCAGCGTCGCATCGCCGAAATAACGCTCGTAATTCACGCCCAATTGCTGATGATCGATACTTTTGCGCGTGTTGTAGGTCAGCGCACTGCTGCTCACCGAGCGCGGGTCGGCCTTATAGCCCGCCCAGGTCTGCCCCAGCGGGTCCTGGGTGCCGTTCTGCTCCAGGCTGCTGTAGATCAGCGCGAGCTTGCTGTCGTCATCCGGCTGGAAGTTAAGCTTGGCGAAGGTCTGGTCGCGGCGCGCGCTGCTGTGGTCGCGGTAGCCGTTGGTGTCCATGCGCGAGGCGTCGAGCACAAATCCTGCACCATTCGCCGCGCCCTCGGCGGTGAGGTGGTTTTTGTTCAGGCCGTCGCTGCCCACCAGGGTTTCGGCGCCGATGCGCGGCGGGCCTTCGCCGTCGCGGGAAAACATCTGGATAACCCCGCCGGCGTTGCTGCCATACAGGGTGGCGGCCGGCCCGCGCAGCACTTCGATGCGCTCGGCAGTGTCGAGGTTGAACGTGGCGGCCTGGCCCTGGCCGTCCGGGGTGCTGGCGGGGATGCCGTCGGCGATCAGCTTGATGCCTCGCACACCGAACGCCGAGCGGGCACCGAAGCCGCGGGAGGAAATCTGCAGGTCCTGCGCATAGTTCTGGCGATTCTGCACCACCAGCCCGGGTACGCGGGACAGGGCTTCGGAGGCATTGATGCCCAACTGGCCGTCGCTGATCTGCTCGCGGCTGATGCCGTCTACCGAGTACGGCAGGTCGAACGTCGGGCTGGCGCTGCGCGACCCAGTGACCACGCTGGGGTCGAGCACCAGCGGCGAATTGTCGCCCAGGGCGCTGTTGCACAGGCCGAGCATGCCGGCGATCAGAGTGAGGTAAGAGGGGACAGCAATCTTCATCGGTTAACCCGGTCAGGTACGGCAAACGCGCGAGTCTAGCGATTCTGCCAGCGTTTAACGAATCCTCCGGCCGCTACTTTAGGCCCGTACCACCCCACTTTAGGCCTGATCCCACCGCCTGCCTCCACCTGGTTGCAGCTTGCCGCTAACAGCTTCCCCCAGCTTTTAAGCTATAATCCCGCCCTTTAGCTGTTTCCTGCCCAGGCGGGAAGCACACTTTTTTCAGGCGCGACCCGCCTGCATGCAGACTAAAAGAGGCTAGACCCCAGTGGCATTGACGATTCTTGGCCTGTCCGGCGCCCTTAGCCATGATCCTTCCGCAGCCTTGTATATCGACGGCAAGCTGATCGCGGCCGCCGAAGAAGAGCGCTTCGTACGCGACAAACATGCAAAGAACCGCATGCCCTACGAGTCGGCGAAGTTCTGCCTGGAGCAGGCCGGCATCAAGCCTTCCGACGTTGATGTGGTGGCGATCCCATTCGCCCCGATCAGCCTGTTCGGCGAGGCGCGCTGGCACTACGCCAAGCGTTACTGGTACGCCCCGGACCGCGCCCTCGACGCGATCCTGATGGGCAACCGTCGCTACAAGCGCTATCGCAACAAGATCGTCTGGTGCCTGGAGCAACTGGGCTTCGATCCGAAGAAAATCAAGATCGAACCGGTTGAACACCACCTGGCCCACGCTTCCAGCGCCTACCACTGTTCCGGCTTCCAGGAAAAAACCGCGATCCTCGGTATCGACGGTAAAGGTGAGTACGCGACCACGTTCTTCGGCTACGGCGAAAACGGCAAGATCCACAAGATCAAGGAATTCTACGATCCGGATTCCTTGGGCGGCCTGTACGGCGCAATCACCGAGTTCCTCGGTTTCGAGATGCTCGACGGCGAGTTCAAGGTCATGGGCATGGCCCCGTATGGCGATGCCAGCAAGTACGATTTCTCGCGTCTGGCCTCGTTTGAAAACGGCGAGCTGGTGATCAACACCGACTACGCCAACGTCATCGGCCTGCGTCGTTATAAAGAGAAGGGCAAGGGCTTCTACTTCTCGCCAAAACTGATCGAGTGGCTGGGCCCGAAACGCGAAGGCGACATCGCCGACGAGCCGTACATTCACTACGCGGCCAGCATGCAGGCGCTGTTCGAGAAGCTGGCCTTGCAGATGATCGACCACTACCTGGGCGACATCCTCAAGGACACCGGCAAGCTGGCCTTCGCTGGCGGCTGTGCGCTGAACGTCAAGCTGAACCAGAAAATTATTGCCCGTGACGACGTCAAAGAGCTGTTCGTGCAGCCCGCTTCCGGCGACGCCGGCACTGCGGTCGGTGCGGCGGCCTATGTGTCCCACGCCCGTGGTGTACCGGTGGAGAAGATGGAACACGTCTATCTCGGCCCGTCCTACAGCAACGAAGACGTGATTGCCGCGTGCGCCAAGCACGAGAGCAAGCCGAACTGGCGCAAGATCGAAAACATGCCCCAGCGCATTGCCAAGATCATGGTCGACGGCAACCCGGTGGCCTGGTTCCAGGGCCGCATGGAGTTTGGCCCGCGTGCGTTGGGCGGGCGTTCGATCATCGGTTGCCCAAGTGCTACCGGCGTGGCGGATCGCATCAACCACCAGATCAAGTTCCGCGAGCGCTGGAGGCCTTTCTGCCCGTCGATGCTCGACACCGTTGCGCCGCAGATGATCAAGGTCGATCACCCGGCGCCGTTCATGACCTTCACCTTTGAAGTGTCGGAAGAGTGGAAGACCCGCGTGCCGGAAGTGGTGCATGAAGACGGCACCTCACGTGCCCAGGTGCTCAAGCGCGAATACAACCCGCGCTACTACGACATGATGAAAGAACTCGAAGTGCTGACCGGCAACGGCGTGTCCCTGAACACCTCGCTCAACCGTCGTGGCGAAGCGATGATCTGCTCGCCGACCGACGCGCTGAACATGTTCTTCGGCTCCGACCTGCAGTACCTGATCATGGAAGACATCCTGGTCGTCAAAGACGGCGTGGACCCTTATGACGCGCTCGGCTGACCGCCACGTCCTGCAGTTCTGCCACGGCTATGACGGGCCGTTTCTGGATTGCGCGCGGCAGTACGCCAGTTTGTTCGCAGGCTCCGGCTACAAGGTGACCACGGTGTTCCTCACCGGGGTCGCCGACCCCGAGGTAGCAGCCGGTTGTGCCAGCGATGAAGTGTTGTTCATGGAATTCAGCTCCAAGGCCATCCGTGGCCTGAAGCTGGGTGCCATCCGTGAGCTGCGCAAGATCGCGGCGTCGCGCAATTTCAGTTTCTGCATTGCCCACCGTTTCAAGCCGATCTACATCGCGTTGTTGGCCACACGGCTGCCGGTGATTGGCGTGCATCACGCTTTTGGTGACTACCAGCGCCGCAGCCGCAAGCTGTTTGCCGGTATTTTCCGCAAGCGCCTGAGCCTGCTGGGTGTTTCCGAGGCCGTGCGTGACGACATGCGCCGCTGCCTGCCGGCCTGGCCGGCAGCCCGTATTCAGACCTTGTATAACCGCATCGATGTCGACGCCTTGCAGGCCATCCAGGTGCCGGTGGAAGAGGCGCGCGACGCCTTGGGCTTGTCGCCGGATGAATGGGTGGTCGGCAACGTCGGTCGCCTGCATCCGGACAAGGACCAGGCCACGCTGCTCAAGGGTTTTGCCCTGGCGCTGCCGCACTTGCCTGCGCAAAGCCGCCTGGCGATTCTCGGAAGCGGGCGCCTGGAGCAAGACCTCAAGGCGCTGGCGCGGGAACTGGGGATTGTCGGCAACGTGTTGTTCCTCGGCCAGGTGCCGGATGCACGCCGGTATTTCCGCGCATTCGATGTGTTTGCCCTGAGTTCCGATCACGAGCCGTTCGGCATGGTGCTGCTGGAAGCCATGGCGGCCGGCGTGCCCTTGCTGGCCACGGCCTGTGGCGGGGCGCGGGAAGTGGTCGAGGGCGTGGGGATTCTGTTCCCCTTCGGCGATGCCGAGCACCTCGCCCAGGGGCTGCGGCACCTGGCGGCGATGGACCCGAACCAGCAACGGCAGTGCGCCGAGATGATGCTGGAACGCCTGCGCACGCGGTTCTCGGACCAGGCGGTACGCGATACCTTCTGGCAACTGCCGCACGTTATTGAACTGACCGCGGGGGCTTGATGCTCAATCGATTTCAAGGCTGGCGCGAGCGCGGCTGGTCCGTCGTCGACGCGCCTGTGTACAGCGCCGCCTGGCAACGTTTTGGCGGCAGCGTCGCCACCCACCCGCAAGTGATCGAGCGCCTGGCCGGGCTGGCTGACATCCCGGTGCGTTACTTGGCCTGGGAGCACGGTGGCGAACTGCAAGCGTGCATCGCCACGTGGGGTCGCGACCTGGCTTTGTCCAAGGATGTGCTCAAGCAGCGCGGCAAAAAGGGCCTGTTCGACCTGGGTAACGCCGAGCTGATCCTGCCTGCCGCGCCTGCGGCCCAGGCGCCGTTGCGTCACCGTGCACGCTACCTGTCGGCCCTGAATGAAGGCCGTTTCAGCGGCCTCAAGCCCCAGGCCGAGCAACTGGCCATGGCGCGCACCCCGGAAGAGCTGTCGAAGAAATTCCGCTACAACCAGCGCCGCGAACTGCGTTTGCTCGAGGAGGCCGGTGGCGTGGTGCGTCCGGTCAGCGAGTTTTCCAGTGTCGAACTGGCGGCGATCTACTGCGATTTGTTCCTGCGCCGTTGGGGCTTTGTCGCCACGGGCGCCGAGCGCATGGCCGAGGTGATCGAACTGCTGCGCGACTGGCTGATCGGTTCGGTGATTTTCCTGAATGACGCGCCGATTGCGGTTCAACTGGTATACCGGGTCGAGTCGCCCGAGTGGATCAGCGTGGAGTACGTCAACGGCGGCGTAGACCCTGAAACCCGCGCGTTCAGCCCGGGCAGCGTGTTGAGTTTCCTCAATACCCAAAGTGCCTGGGAGCAGGCGCGTGAAGTCGGCAAGCCGCTGCGTTTTTCCTTCGGGCGGGCTGACCGCGAGTACAAGGACCGTTGGTGCAACCCCGTGCCGGTATTGACCGTATGAGCCGCAAACAGCAATTGCTCAAGCGCCATCGGCGCAACAAACGCATCGGCGTATTGATCGGCCTGGTGCTGCTGCTGGTGATCGGTATCTGCGTGGCCTGGTGGCTGCCGCTGGTGCTCGGCGTGCTGGCCTGGGCGGCCCATGAGGCGTGGTTTGCCGACCACCTGTTTTATGCGCCCGGGGAAGACTATCACTACCGTTTTGCGGCGGATGCCGAGGTTGCCGGGGTTCGCCTCGAAGGCGGGCGGCTGCGGGTGGATGCACCCCTGCCGGCCGATGCGACGCTGGTGCTGGCCATCAAGGTCAAGAGCCGTTGGCTGGGGCGTTTCGTTGACCCCGCGGTTACGATTGCAGGCGGCGAGAGCCCGGACCGGCAGGCGTTCGAACGTGGCGTGAACGGCGTGCGGTATCTCAACCTCAGTGGTTTGGCGCCCGCCTTGATGGCCGGCGAGCTGCAGTTACGCGGGCGTTTTTGCTCGCTGCAGGGCGCGCCCAGGCTGTGGGCCTGGGCCAATCCGGATTACTCCGCGCAGCGCGTGATGGTGATCGCGCCCCACGCCGACGATGCCGAGCTGGCGGCTTTCGGGCTGTACAGCCAGGCCGAAAAACCCTGGATCGTGACCCTCACCGCCGGTGAGATCGAAGCTGAACATTATCAGCAGATGGGCCTGGAGCCGGTCGAAGCCTCGCGACTCAAGGGCCGTCTGCGGGCCTGGGACAGTATCGCCGTGCCGCGTTGGGCCGGTGTGCCCGAGGCGCATTGCGTGCAATTGGGCTACTTCTGCCTGCAGTTGCCGGCGATGCGTGCGGCGCCTGACCAGCCGGTTGCTTCGCGCGAGGCTGAGCTGTCGGATATCCGCCTGTTCCGCCAATTCAACCCTTTTGCATTACCTGCAGACCATGACGGCCTGCCCACCTGGAATAACTTGCTGGCCGATTTGCGCCAATTGCTGCTGACGGCGCGGCCTGAAGTGGTCGTGTTGCCGCACCCGGTCATCGACCCGCACCCCGACCACATCTGCGCCCATGCCGCGGTGATCGAGGCCCTGCAAGGGCTGGAGTGGCAGCCGACGACCGTATTGGGTTACGCCAACCACCTGCATGACAACGACCGTTGGCCCATGGGCGATGCGGGCGCCGGTATTGCCTTGCCGCCGGTGTTCGACGCCGCGCAGGAACTGTGGCCGTGCAGCCTGCCGCTGTCGCTGGCACAGCAACGCGACAAGGCGATGGCGCTGGGCATGATGCATGACCTGCAACCCGCGCCGCCCTTCAAACGGCGCGTACGTCGGTGGTTGCAGCGCGTATTGGCGGGGCGTGCACGCTCGCCTTACGGTGAGAACGAGTTTTTCCGCAAGGCCGTACGACGGCATGAGTTGTTCTGGCGTTTGTAAAAGGGAAAGTCATGAAAGTTTTGTTTCTGGTGCAGAAAGAACAGCGCGCTATCCTCGATCGCCTGTACGAAGGCATTGCCGCGCACTGCGAGTGTGATACCCGCTGGCTGAGCAGTGATGAGCAGCGCAACCTGCGCGGGTACTTCAAGCGTGAGGTCGACGTGACCCGCTATGACCGCATCGTGTTCTTCCTGCGTTTCAAGCAGGAAATCCGCCAGGTGGGGTTTATCCGTACGATCCCGAACCTGGTGATCCTCGAGCACGACGCCTACCAGAACTACATCCCTTGCAAATACACCGGCAAGTTCAGCGCGCATTACCGCCGCTTGCCATGGGTGCGGGTGATCAGCTCCGGCCATAGGGTGACCGAGCGCCTGCGCGCTGAAGGCTTTGACGCGGTATTCGTGCCCAAGGGTTATGATCAGGCATTGCTGCAGCCGCAGGAACGCGAGCGCGACATCGAGCTGGCATTTGTCGGCAGTACCAACAGCGTGGCCTATAGTGGTCGCAAGGCGTTGCTCGATGAGCTGGCGCAAGTTGAACCTTTGGTCGTCACGCGCACCAAATCCGGTGAGGAATATTGCGCTACCCTCAATCGGATTCGTTTTTTCGTCAGTGCCGATGTGGGCATGGGCGAATACATGATCAAGAATTTTGAGGCCATGGCCTGTGGCTGCGTGCTGCTGGCGTTTGACCAGGGGGCGTCGGAAAACGAGGCTCTTGGCTTCAAGGACATGGTCAATGTGGTGTTCTACAAGGATATCCCGCAGTTGCAGGAAAAACTGTCCGTATTGCGGGCCGATCCGCAACTGGCGGCAGATATTGCGCGCAATGGGCAGGCGCTGGTGGTCAGCCAGTACAGTTTTGCCCGTATCGGCCAACGTATTGTCGAAGTGCTCCAGCCGCCCCTGCGTCCCCGTGGGCCGCTGAGCTTGCTGGAAAGGTTGCGCCTTGGACTGGGCGTTTGAAATCGGCCAGGTGGCTGCAAATAATGGCTATATGATACTATCGAGGCTTGAATGCAATTCTCCGATCAAAGCGACATAACGCTTGTAGTGACCAGTTGTGGTCGCTTCGATTTGTTGAAACGCACGCTCGACAGCTTCGATCAGTTCAACACTGCGGACATTCGTGAGGTCTTCATTACCGAAGACTCTGGCGATGAAGCGGTGCGCCGGGCGATCCCCGAGCACTGGCACAGTCATTGCACTTTTTTGATCAATCGCCCGAAACTTGGGCAGTTGGCATCCATTGACCTGGCCTACGAGCTGGTCAAGACCCCCTACATATTCCATTGCGAAGATGACTGGGCGTTTTATCGACCTGGGTTTGTCGAGGACTCCAAGACGGTACTGGAGCAGCGCCCCGACATTCTTCAAGTGTGGTTGCGCAACTACGTGTACGACTTGCAGGTGCACAGCCCCTATATCCATCTGGGGCCGCGCGAGGTGGTTGGCGGGGTGCCGTGTTACCCCTTGCTGTCCGACAAGCCCGAGTGGCAGGGGTTTTCCCTCAACCCGGGCCTGCGGCGCATCAAGGAATACCGGTTGTGTGCACCCTATGCAGGGTTCGAGGGTGAGAAGGGCCTTTCCAGGCGTTACGCCGAGCTGAATTTGGCGGCAGTTACCCTTGAAGGTGATGCGGTTCTGCATACCGGGTTCGGTTTGCATGTGGCGACGGCAGAAGAGCGCTTGACCAAAGCGCGGCGCAAGCGGCGAGAGCGGATCAAGCTGGCAGCCATGCTGGTACTGGGTGTCGGTATCGGTTGGCTGATCCATTAGTTATCGATAACAAGCCATCACAACGCCGCATAAGGGTCATTTTTTTCGATGAGTATCCTCAACATCATGTGGGCCGGTGGTACTGCATTTGCTTCGGTGCAGAAGGTTCATCAGCAGATACTGTCCCACGCCGTCAGCCGGGCACCGGTTGATACGTGGCTGCTTCAAGGCAGTGCGGAAGGAGGGGAGGCGGCGCTCGAATGGAAGCTTTCCTCCGCCCAGCTCAAGGGGCGGCACCTGTGGAAGTTGCTGACTCCCTGGATGCGCTCACGTTTTCACAAAGCCCTGCCCGAAACATTGGAGGTGGTGCTGCTGGATGGGGTTGGGGTTGCGCGGGTGATGCTGCCAGTGCTCCAGCGCTTGCCGCAGGTGCGTGCTGTGGTGGTATTTCATGGCGCCACGCGCCTGCGCCGGGCAGACCAGAAGCTGTTTGACCAGTTTCCGGCTGGGCAGTTGACGTTGGCGGCGGTGTCGCAAACCCTGGCTGACTCGCTTGAACGTTACCTGCAACGGCCGGTGGCTGTGTTGCGCAGTGCTTTTGACCCGGTTGCCTTTCGTGCTGCCGCGCTGACCCGCGAGCATGCACGGTTGCGCCTGGACTTGCCGTTGCAAGGTGCGCCGGTGTTGGGTGCGGTGGGGCGGTTGGTTGATGGCAAGGGGTTTGGCTGTTTGCTGGAGGCGTTCGCCAACGTGTCGGTCGAACAGCCTGACGCGCGCCTGGTGATCATCGGCGAAGGGCCCGCAAGGCCAGCCCTTGAAGCGCGCATCGAGCAGCTCGGCTTGCAGGGCAACGTGTCGCTGCCGGGCCATCTGCCGGACGCGGCGACGCTTTACCGGGCTTTCGATTGGGTTGCCATTCCGTCGACCCAAGAGGGCTTGGGCTTGATCCTGCAAGAGGCGGTGATGGCCGGGGTACCGGTATTGACCAGCGAATTGGCGGTGTTTCGCGAGCAATTGGCGGATGCCGGCTGGTACGCGCCTTCAGACGATGCCCAAGCCTGGGGCAGCCTTATGGCACGCGCCTTCGCCACCTCTGCACACGCGGTGGTCGAGACTCAGTCGCGGGCGCTGGCGCCGGAACAAGCCTGGAAAGATTTCAGTGAAACCTCCCAGCGGCTGTTCTCATGCCGCTAGCAGTGCCTGCTCCAATGCTTGCATTGGAAAGCGATCGTTCAGCTTCTCGCGCGCAATATAGCGTGCGAAGTGCTGCAAGTTGCGCCGTGCCAGTTCCGGGTTCAGCGGCGCGCGCAGAAAGCGCATGTCAGCCACGTCGATCAGCCCCATTTCATTGTCTGGCGTTACGACAATATTGCCCAGGTGCAAGGACCGGAAGTAGATGCCTGCGCCATGCAAGCGGCGGATGAGTGCCACCAGCGGGCCGAGGTTCGACTCCCATTCAAAGCCTTCCTGATTGGAAATCTGCCGCAGCGTTTCCCCCGGCAACGGGCGATACAACACGGCGGTCATGCCGGGCGCTGCCAGTTGAAAGAACGCGAGTACGGTCAAGGTGGGGATGCCACGCGCTTGCAGTTGCGCCACGTTGTCGATGAACCGCTTGGAGTAGGGGCGAAACAGTGCCGACGAAAACAGCCGTTTGCGCCGGAAAAGTTTGAGGATATTTCCGTCAGACAGCAGGTAGACTTTCGGCCCGTAGCTGTCCTTTTCCAGGATTCTGGCGCCTTCAATCATCGCGGTTAAATCGGCTTGGGCAAGCCTTGAACATTGCATCGTTGGAAAGCCTTGTGGGAGTCGCGGGGCACATTGATCGGTAATAATGCCGAAAGTTTTGGGTTTTAACCATGCCGGGTTGGCGGGTTGAACGTTTTCAGGAGCGGGTGATGCAAGCAAGTCGTTGGGCGCAGGTATGGATGATTTTCGGGTTACTTTGGTTTTTGCTGGCGATTGCCTTCGCGCCGACCAACAAGATTTATCAACAAGGGCTGACGTTGTTTCTCTGGTTGCCGGCCGTGGTGTTTGCCTGGTCGGCCCGTGAACGGCTCAAGGAGGTCTGGCGCGAACAGCGTTGGATGTGCCTGATGGTCGCGGCGCTCGCGGTGTGGGGCGCGGTGAGTTTATTGTGGACGAATACCGAAGATCCTTCGCGTGAAACCAAGCGCCTGCTGTACATCGGCATGTTCCTGCTGTTTTTCCCGGTGCTCGCCTGTGGCCAGTCCGAGCGGGTGATTCGCGTGATGCAGTGGGGTGGTTTCGGCCTCGCGTTGTCGTCGCTGGTGGCGATCATCAAGTTCTATGGTGTGGAGCACAATGCCTGGTCTGCGCGTCTCGAGGGCTTGGGCCAGTTGTCCCACCCGATCCTGGGCGCCTACGTGATTGGCGTGGCGGCCGTCTGGCTGCTGCACTGGCTGCCCCGTGGCCGCTGGATGCAAGTGGCGTGGGTGCTGTCCATCGGACTCCTCGGCCTTTTCGTGGTGTTGAGCCAAAGCCGTGGTGCGGCACTGGCTCTGCTGCTGACTGTGGTCGCAATGCCCGCCTGGTGCCGTGACCGGCGCACTGCAGTGATCGCCATCGGCGCGGTCGTGGCGGCAGTGGCAGTGTTCTTTGCCATGCAGTCGCTGATGCTGGCCCGTGGCGTTTCGTACCGGCCGCAAATCTTCATGTCTGCCCTGCAGATGATTTCCGAGCACCCGTGGACCGGCCTGGGCCTGGGCGGAGATTACAAGGTGCTGGCGGATGGGCTTTATTTTGATCACTCCCACAACCTGTTCACCCACATCACCATCGAACTGGGCCTGCCCGGCCTGTTGCTGTGGTGCGGGCTGTGGTTCGGCGTGTTGTGGCAAGCCTGGAAGGCGCGCGACACGCTCTACGGCAAGGGCATTATCGGTATCTGGGTGTTCTCGTTCCTGGCCATGCAGTTCGATGCGGCCAGCCTCACCGGCACGCCGCGGGCCGAGTGGTTTATCTCGTGGCTGCCGATTGCGCTGGCCAGTGTTTTGGTCTGGGCGCGGGCCAAACCCGATGCTTGTGATAAAGTTCGCGTCCTATCCAATCAGTGAGCTCGACACATGAGTGACGCACCGCCCAAAGCGGACCAGGAGTCCAGCCTCAAAATCTATTTGCGGCTGCTGGGCTATGTGAAACCGTATCTCGGCATGTTCATGCTGAGTATCGTGGGCTTCGTGATCTTTGCGTCTACCCAGCCCATGCTCGCCGGGATCCTCAAATACTTCGTGGATGGCCTGAGCAATCCCGATGTGGTGTTCCTGCCCAAGATCCCGTTGTTCAAGGACCTGAAACTGCTGATGGCCGTGCCCCTGCTGATCATCCTAATCGCGGCGTGGCAGGGCCTGGGCTCTTTCCTGGGTAACTACTACCTGGCCAAGGTTTCCCTGGGGCTGGTGCATGACCTGCGTGTTTCGCTGTTCAACAAACTGTTGGTGCTGCCCAACCGCTACTTTGATACGCATAACTCCGGCCACCTGATTTCCCGCATCACCTTCAACGTGACCATGGTGACCGGTGCCGCCACCGATGCGATCAAAGTGGTGATCCGCGAAGGCCTGACGGTGGTGTTCCTGTTCGGCTACCTGCTGTGGATGAACTGGAAACTGACCCTGGTGATGCTGGCGATCCTGCCGCTGATTGCGGTGATGGTGAGCAGCACCAGCAAGAAATTCCGCAAGCAGAGCAAGAAGATCCAGGTGGCGATGGGCGACGTGACGCACGTGGCCTCCGAGACCATCCAGGGCTACCGCGTGGTGCGCAGCTTCGGTGGCGAAAGTTATGAAGAGCAGCGTTTCGCCGCCGCCAGCCAGAGCAACACCGACAAGCAACTGCGCATGAACAAGACCGGCGCGGTCTACACGCCGATGCTGCAATTGGTGATCTACACCGCCATGGCGACGCTGATGTTCCTGGTGTTGCTGCTGCGCGGCGACGCTACGGCGGGTGACCTGGTGGCGTACATCACTGCTGCGGGCCTGCTGCCCAAGCCGATCCGCCAGCTGTCGGAAGTCAGCTCGACGATCCAGAAGGGCGTAGCGGGTGCCGAGAGCATCTTCGAGCAGTTGGATGAAGTGCCTGAGGTCGACGGCGGCACCGTGGAGCGTGACCGCGTCAGCGGTCGCCTGGACGTGCGCAACCTGAGTTTCACCTACCCAGGCACCGAGCGTGAAGTGCTCAAGAACATCAGCTTCAGCGCAGCGCCTGGGCAGATGATCGCCCTGGTCGGCCGCTCGGGCAGCGGCAAGTCGACCCTGGCCAGCCTGATCCCGCGCTTCTACCACCATGAAGCCGGGGAAATCCTGCTGGACGAGGTAGAGATCGAAGACTACCGCCTGCGCAACCTGCGCCGGCACGTGGCCCAAGTGACCCAGCACGTAACCCTGTTCAATGACACCGTGGCCAACAATATTGCCTACGGCGATCTGGCGGGCGCACCACGTGCCGACATCGAAAAAGCCGCGGCAGATGCCTATGCCATGGACTTTATCAGCGAGCTGCCAAATGGTCTGGACACCGACGTGGGCGAAAACGGCGTGCTGCTTTCCGGCGGCCAGCGTCAACGCCTGGCGATCGCGCGTGCGTTGCTGAAAAACGCCCCGCTGCTGATCCTCGACGAGGCTACTTCGGCGCTGGATACCGAGTCGGAGCGGCATATCCAGGCCGCGCTGGACAAGGTCATGAAAGGCCGCACCACCCTGGTGATCGCGCACCGCTTGTCCACCATCGAGAAAGCCGACCTGATTCTGGTGATGGATCACGGTGAAATTGTCGAGCGTGGTACGCATCTCGAACTGCTGGCCATGGGCGGCTATTACTCGCGCCTGCACGCCATGGGCCTGGATGAGCCGGCAACGGCCAACATCACCTGATAAGCCGGGGCGCGCAATGCGCCCCGTTTTTTGTGTCAAAGCCCTTACAGGCTTTACCAAAGCCAAATAATTCACCGCCTGTCGTTTGTTATGTTGGCCTCCTCGATTCGAATCAAGAACGAGAGGGCTAACCTTCTTGCGTGGGTAATGGAATGTTGCAACGACTGTTCTGGAAACTGCTCCCGAAACACCAGCGGGTGTTTTTGCTGGGGCGTTTGTCAGTGGTGGATCGCCAGGCAGTGAACAAATCCCTGTCTGGGGTCGTCACGCTCAACCCCGCTTTCGAACGGCATAAATGTGTGTTTATCCACGTGCCCAAATGCGCTGGCAGCAGCGTGTGCTCGGCACTGCTCGAAGGGCGGTGGCCAGGGCATTTGCCGTACTACTGGTACCAGCAGCAATTTCCCCAGCACTGCGAGCGCAGTTTCAAGTTCGCCTTCGTGCGTGATCCGCTGGAACGTGCTTACTCGGCCTACACCTACTTGCGCGGCAACCACATGGGTGCCCGCGACTTGCACGCCCAGGCCCTGGTCTCCAGCTACCGTGATTTCGACCATTTTGTGGCCGGCTGGCTGCACCCGGACAACCTGCGCCGCCAATTGCATTTCGCGCCCCAGACCGACTTTCTGGTCGATCAAATGGGCCACATGGCGATGGATTTTCTCGGGCGCCAGGAGTCACTGGAGCAAGACTTCCGACATCTGTGCGAACGCCTCGGGGTGAACTCATCCCTGCCTCATCTGAATGTTTCCCTCGGGCGCCGTAGCGAGCCGGTCAAGGAGTTTTGCACCTTGCGCACGCGCCGCCTGGTCCGGCGTGCCTATCAACGTGATTACGAGGTCCTGGGTTATGAATAGCCAGTCGCTTGCCGGTGGTTCCGCTTCCATCCGTCCCTTTGCCTTGTCGTTATCGGTGGCGGCACGGGCCGCGCTCAAGCACCAGCAGCCTTGCTGCCTGTGGCTGACCGGGTTGTCCGGGTCCGGTAAGTCGACCCTGGCGAATGCGTTGGAAGTGCAGCTAAACGAGCAGGGGCGGCATACCTTTGTGCTCGATGGCGACAACCTGCGCAGCGGTTTGTGCAATGACCTGGGCATGAGTGATGCGGCGCGCAAGGAAAATATCCGCCGCATCGGCGAAGTGGCGCGGCTGATGGTGGACGCGGGATTGATCGTGATCGTCTCGGCGATTTCGCCGTTCAGCGCCGATCGGGCGACCGCACGGGCGCTGTTCGGGCCGGGGCAGTTTTACGAGGTGTACATCAACACGCCGTTCGACGTGTGCGCGCGGCGCGACCCCAAGGGCCTGTACCGCGCGGCGCTGGAAGGGCGCATCAAGGCCTTCACCGGCCTGGACAGCCCGTATGAAGCGCCGCTGGCGGCCGACTGCACAATCAACACCGATGCAGTCGAACTGGCCGACGCCGTGGAGCATATCCTGGCGGCTCTGTTCAAAAAATGATCAGTTTTCGCGCGTGATGCATCGCGGATAAAGCTCTCGAACTAGGCGGCGCTCACCCTGTGCTAATATCGCGCCCCTGTTCATTTTGTATGTGGGTTGCTCCATGAAGTTGTCCATGCCGCGATTCGATCAAGCCCCTGTCTTGGTGGTCGGCGATGTCATGCTCGACCGTTACTGGCATGGTGGTACCTCACGGATTTCCCCTGAGGCGCCGGTGCCGGTCGTCAAGGTCGAGCAAATCGAAGACCGCCCGGGCGGCGCTGCCAACGTTGCCCTCAATATTGCCGCCCTCGGCGCCCCGGCCTCCCTGGTGGGTGTGACCGGCGACGACGAAGCCGCCGACAGCCTGGCCAACAGCCTGCGCGGTGCCGGCGTGCGCGCGCTGTTCCAGCGCATTGCCCACCAGCCGACCATCGTCAAGCTGCGGGTCATGAGCCGTCACCAGCAATTGCTGCGTATCGATTTCGAAGAACCCTTCGCCACCGACGCCCTGGCCCTCAGTGGCCAGGTTGACGAACTGCTCGAAGGCATCAAGGTGCTGGTGTTGTCCGACTACGGCAAAGGCGCCTTGAAGAACCACCAGGTGCTGATCCAGGCCGCCAAGGCCAAGGGCATCCCGGTGCTGGCCGATCCCAAGGGCAAGGACTTCTCGATTTATCGCGGGGCCAGCCTGATCACGCCGAACCTCAGCGAGTTCGAAGCCATCGTCGGTGGTTGCGCCGATGAGCACGAGCTGGTCACCAAGGGCGCCACGCTCATGGCCGACCTCGACCTGGGCGCCTTGCTGGTGACCCGTGGCGAGCACGGCATGACCCTGCTGCGCCCTGGCCATCCGGCGATGCACCTGCCGGCACGGGCCCGTGAAGTGTTCGACGTGACCGGCGCCGGCGACACGGTGATTTCCACCCTGGCGGCCTCGATTGCGGCTGGCGAAGAACTGCCCCACGCGGTGGCCCTGGCCAATCTGGCGGCGGGCATCGTGGTCGGCAAGCTGGGTACCGCCGCGATCAGCGCGCCTGAACTGCGCCGCGCGATCCAGCGCTCCGAAGGCTCGGAACGTGGCGTACTGACCATCGAGCAATTGCTGCTGGCGATTGACGATGCCCGTGCCCATAACGAAAGCATTGTGTTTACCAACGGCTGCTTCGACATCCTGCACGCCGGCCACGTGACGTACCTGGAGCAGGCGCGCGCCCAAGGCGATCGCCTGATTGTCGCGGTTAACGACGATGCGTCGGTCAGCCGCCTCAAGGGCCCTGGCCGCCCGATCAACAGTGTCGACCGGCGCATGGCCGTGCTGGCCGGCCTGGGCGCGGTGGACTGGGTGATCAGCTTCCCGGAAGCGACCCCGGAAAACCTCCTGGCCCAGGTCAAGCCGGACGTGCTGGTCAAGGGCGGCGACTACTCCGTCGACCAGGTGGTTGGCGCCGATATCGTCAGTGCCTACGGTGGCAAGGTCAAAGTGTTGGGCCTGGTTGAGAACAGCTCGACCACCGCCATTGTCGAGAAGATCCGCAACAATGAGTAATGCTGAAAAGTGGGTTCTGATTACCGGCGGCGCGGGGTTCATCGGCTCGCACCTGGTCGACGCGCTGCTCGCCAAGGGCTACGCCGTGCGGGTGCTGGATAACCTGTCCACAGGCAAGCGCAGTAACTTGCCGCTGGGCAACCCGCGCGTTGAGCTGCTGGAAGGTGACGTCGCCGATGCGGCGCTGGTGGCGCGTGCCGCCGTCGGCACCACGGCGGTGGTGCACCTGGCGGCGGTGGCCTCCGTGCAGGCGTCGGTGGATGATCCGGTCAGCACGCACCAGAGCAATTTCGTCGGCACCTTGAATGTCTGCGAAGCCATGCGCAAGGCCGGCGTGAAACGCGTGGTGTTTGCCTCCAGCGCCGCGGTGTATGGCAACAACGGCGAGGGGGCTTCGATTGATGAAGACACCACCAAGGCGCCGCTGACGCCCTATGCCTCCGACAAGTTGGCCGGCGAGCATTACTTCGATTTCTACCGTCGCCAGCATGGCCTGGAGCCGGTAATTTTCCGCTTCTTCAATATCTTCGGGCCGCGCCAGGATCCGTCCTCGCCGTACTCCGGGGTGATCAGCATTTTCAGCGAACGTGCCCAGCAGGGCCTGCCGATTGCCGTGTTCGGCGACGGCGAGCAGACCCGCGATTTCATGTACGTGGAAGACCTGGTCGACGTGCTGGTGCAGGCCATTGAAGCCCCGGACGCGCCCTTGGGTGCGATCAACGTGGGTTGGAACCGTACCACCACGCTCAAGCAGGTGTTGCAGGCATTGGAAGAAGCGGTGGGCAGCTTGCCGACGGTGACTTACGGGCCGGCGCGATCGGGGGATATCCGGCATTCGCGGGCGAATAACCAGCGGTTGTTGGCGAGTTTCAAATTGCCCGAGCCTACCCCGCTGAAAGTCGGCCTGGAACGCCTACTCAACGGCTAACCTAAATCAAATGTGGGAGGGGGCTTGCCCCCGATAGCGGTGTATCAGTTACAGATGAGGTGACTGACACACCGCCATCGGGGGCAAGCCCCCTCCCACATTTTGATTGCGGTTTAACCTTTAACTTTCTTCTTCGGCACAATCTTGCGCAGCACCCGCTGTGCCAGGCGCTTCAATTTCGATTCTTTCTCCGGCGCTGCCAGGCCTTGCTGGCGCAGCCAATCCTTCCAGCGAATGCGCTCCTCACGCACCAGCCAGCCTTCCTGCTGGGCGAAGCTTTCGGCCAGGTACAAACCCCGCGTGCTTGCCGGGTACAGCTGGTCTTTCTTCACGGTGTACAGCTCGGCCAACGGCTGGCCGTCCTTCAGTGGCATCAGGTACAGATCGGGGCGCTGGCGGTCCAGGCGCGCGACTAACTGGTCGCCTTCGAGTCGCTCATCCACATGGAACAGGCTCAGGGACTTGGCTTCCTTCGGCACTTCAAGACGCAAGTCATAAATCAATTGCAGCGACGCCGTCGGCAGGTGCACGTAGGCCCGTGGGCGTTCGATCAGCTGGGTGGTGGCGCAGCGCACCGGGCGCGCGGCGCCGGACAGCGGGCTGAGGCGAAACGGCAGCGCCTCGCGGTAGTGCAGGGCTGCCGCGTAGGGCGCCGGCAGCCAGGTATCGTTGAAGCGCCCGCTGAGCCAGCCTTCAGGCGTCTCCAGCAGGCACTCCTCGGCAATTTCCTGGATGGCGGTGTGCAGCGGCAGGTTCAATTCGTGGGCGGGCACGTAGCCAGAGATCAGCTTGAGCACCACATCGCCCCGGTCCTGGCGACGCTGGCGCACCAGCACCCAGTAGTCCTTGTTTTGCCAGTGCAGGGTCAATCGTACTGACACGCCGAGATTGGCCAGTTCCAGCACGAAGCGCTCGGGGTCGGCCACCTCCACCGGCTTGCGCCGTTGCAGGGTTTGGGCAAAGTTGAGCGGCATGCCCACGCTCTGGTAGCTGAGGCCTTCGGGGGTGGCTTCGACGTGCAGCGGCAGTGTTTTAAAGTTGCTGGGGTTTTTTCTTATGAGCGTTCGCGGCATGTCGGCTCCTTTCTGCGACGGGGTCGGCCGCGTCGGCGGCATCAGAGTTGACGAATGACTTGGGCAGCGGTCGCCACGTTATGGGCCAGGTGCAGCGGATTAATGGTCCCGACAATAGCACTGGCGACGCCCGTTTGCGCAAACAACAACATGAAACTGGCACGAATTGGATCCATTCCAGGCTCCAGGCACACATGGCCGCTGGCCAGGGCTTTTTTCACCAGGATGCCCTTGCCGTGGGCGGCCGCATAATCAATGACGGTTTTCTCCGCCTGTTCGTTCAGATTGTAGGTGACCATCGCGCAATCACCTTGTTCCAGAGCCTTCACGCCGCCCTCGACGGTTTTGCCGGAGAAGCCGAAACCACGGATCTTGCCCTCGCGTTTCAGCTCGGCCAGGGTCTGGTAGACCTCGCAGTCATTGAGGATATGCAGGTCGTTGCCGTCGGAGTGCACCAGCACCAGGTCGATAAAATCAGTTTCAAGGCGTTTCAAGCTGCGCTCGATGGACATCCGGGTGTGGGCCGCACTGAAGTCGTGACTGGACACGCCGTTTTCGAATTCTTCACCGACCTTGCTGACAATCACCCAGTCCTTGCGCTGATCACGCAGCAGCGGCCCCAGGCGTTCCTCGCTCATGCCATAGGCCGGCGCGGTGTCGATCAGGTTGATCCCCAGCTGACGGGCTTGGCGCAGCAGCATCCGCGCGGCGTCGTCATCCGGAATCGTAAAGCCGTTGGGGTATTTCACCCCCTGGTCGCGGCCGAGCTTGACGGTGCCCAGGCCCAGTGGCGACACCAACAGGCCAGTGCTGCCCAAGGGGCGATGCAGGTCGTGCAGGGTCGGCAGGCTCATGGCAACAGTTGCTCCCAGGCAGGTTGGCCGATAGCCGGCGTTGGCAGGGCGGGCAGGGGCTCGCTGGCACTTGGGCGGATGCCGTCGCGTTCCAGGCTGTTGATCACCCGGTCGGCGAAGTCCGGCGCCAGCGCCAGTTTGGTCGGCCAACCCACCAGCAGGCGGCCCTGTTCGGCGACAAAGGCGTTGTCGGGGCGGCTCAGCCCCGATTGAAACGGCTCGGCGCGGTCGACGCGCAGGGTCGCCCAGCGGGTCTGGCTCATGTCGATCCATGGCAGCAACTGCGCCAGCTCTTTCTGCGCAGTGGCGATCTGTTCTTCAGGCGTGCGCGCCACCCCGTCGGCCTCGGCGATGTCGCCGCCCATGTACCACACCCAGTTGCCATCGGCCGCCGGGTGGGTGGTCACGGTGATACGCGGCTTGGTGCCGCCGCCCAGGCAGTGGGCGTACAGCGGCTTCAAGCCAGGGCCCTTGGCGATGATCATGTGCAGCGGCCGGGTTTGCATGGCCGGCTGGCTCAGGCCCAGCGCGGCCAACAACTCGGCGGTGCCGCCGCCGGCACTCAGCACGATGCGCTGGGCGCGGATCTCGCGGCCATCGACCTTCAGGCCCACCAGGCTGTCGCCTTCGAGCAGCGGTTCGATGTGCTGCCCGGCGAGCAGGCCATCCCCGGCCAGTTGCGCCAGGCGCTCGATCAGGCTGGGCACGTCGATGACCAATTCGGCCAGGCGGTAAACCTTGCCCTTGAAGCGCCGATCTTGCAGGGCCGGCGGCAGGTCGTCGCCCTTGACCTGGTCCACGCGGCCGCGCACCGCCTTGCTGGCGAAGAAGCTGGTGAGGTTGCCGGCGATCGTGCCTGGCGACCACAGGTAGTGCGCCTCGGACAGCAACCGCACGCCGGACAGGTCCAGCTCACCGCTGCCGGCCAGGGCTTCGCGCCAGCGGCGCGGCATGTCGGCAATGGCTTCGGAGGCGCCGGTGAGGGCGCCGTGCAGGGCGTATTTCGCACCGCCGTGAATAATCCCCTGGGACTTCACGCTTTGCCCGCCACCCAAGGTGGCGTTTTCCACCAGTACCGTGGAAAAGCCTTGGCGGCGCAGGCGCGCATTCAGCCAGAGGCCGGCAACCCCGGCGCCGACAATCAGGATGTCGGTGGAAATAACGGATGGCATCGGCGACCTCAGTGTTCAAGACAAGAGGCGCAGTATACAGGCTGTTGAGTAGCGGTCAGTGCCCGGCGGTTTTCGAGAACAGCTGGATGACCACCACGCCCAGCACAATCAGGCCCATGCCGAGCATCGCCGGCACATCCAGCTTCTGCCCGTAGATAAACAGCGCTGCGATGCTGACCATCACGATGCCCATCCCGGCCCACACGGCATACGCCACGCCCACCGGCACGGTACGCACCACCAGGGTCAGCATCCAGAAGGCCACGCCGTAGCCGACGATCACCAGCAACAATGGGATCGGCGTGCTCCAGCCCTTGATGGCTTTCATGGAAACGGTGGCGATCACTTCCGAGCAGATGGCAATGGCCAGGTAGCAGTAGGCGGCGTTCATGGGGTAGTCCTCGGTATGCAGCAATCTGATAAGGCCGGCATTCTAGAGGGTTGTCAGATGGGGTAAAGTCATTACCTATCCGAAATAGAGATGGGTTGGCCATGCAGTGGAATCTGGAACAGATGCGCCTGTTTGTCGACGTCGCTGAGCAGCGTTCGTTTTCGGCGGTGGCGCGTGGGCAGCGCAAGGCGCAATCGGCAGTCAGCAATGGGATTGCGTTGCTGGAAGCGGACCTGGGCGTAAGCCTGTTCGAGCGTAGCAGCGGCCGTCAGCCAAGCCTGACCGAAGCCGGCGCTGTGCTGCTGGAGGAGGCACGCGAGGTGTTGCGCCAGTGTGAGCGCCTCAATGGGAGGGCGCTGTCATTGACCCGTGGTGAAGAAGCCTGCCTGCGCCTGGCTCAGGACGAGGCGATGTTGTTCCAGCCGGTGCTCGACAGCCTTGAGGCGTTGGCGGTGCACTACCCATTGCTCGAAGTGCAGTTGTCCAGCGCTGCCCAGGGCGATGTGGCGCGCAAGTTGGTGGAGCGCAAGGCCGACCTGGGCCTGTTGTTCTATCACGACCAGATCCCCGAGGCCCTAGAGCGACGCGTGGTGGGCAGTGTGGAAATGGTCACCGTGTGCGGTGTGAACCACCCGCTGGCCCAGGATAAATACGTGACCTGCCAGCGCCTGGCGCAATTTCGCCAGCTATTGATGTCGACCCAGACCAGTGTCTACCCCGGCAGCGAAGCCGCCAGCCCGCTGGTGTGGCGTGCCGACAGTTTCTACGTATTGGCCGAATGGATGATGAGTGGCCTCGGCTGGGCCTGGCTGCCCCGGCATATCGTGCAATACCCGACCTATCAGCAAAAAATGGTGGAGCTGGACAGCGAATGGACGCCGCCGGCCCTGGTGGTGGAGCTGGTTTGGCGCCGCGACGAGCACCTCGGGCCTGCCGCGCGTTTCCTCGCCGAACGTTTTGCCGAGTGCCTGCAGGCGATCGATTGAAAAAGTGGATAAACTCCGCCGCCATGAATAGAACTCTCTACAGCTGTCTGTTTTACCTGGCGCTGCCGTTGGTGGCTTTACGTCTGTGGCTGCGCGCGCGCAAGGCGCCGGCCTATGCCAGGCGCGTGGGCGAGCGCTTCTCCTATGGCTTGCCGCCGATGCAGCCGGGCGGGATCTGGGTGCATGCGGTGTCGGTGGGCGAAAGCATTGCCGCCGCGCCGATGATTCGTGGGCTGCTGGAACGTTATCCACAACTGCCGATCACCGTCACCTGCATGACGCCCACCGGCTCCGAGCGGATCCAGGCGCTGTTCGCCAATGAGCCGCGCATCCAGCACTGCTATCTACCTTACGATCTACCCTGCGCCGCCAAGCGCTTTCTTGATCGTGTGCAGCCCAGGCTCGCGGTGATCATGGAGACCGAGCTGTGGCCCAACCATATTCATGCCTGCGCCAAGCGCGGTATTCCGGTGGCCCTGGCCAACGCGCGGCTGTCGGCGCGCTCGGCGAAGGGGTATGCAAAATTTGCCAAGCTGACGGCGCCGATGCTGGCAGAAATGCGCCTGTTCGCCGTGCAAACCGAAACCGAAGCCCAGCGCTTCCTCAGCCTCGGCGCGCGGCCGGAAACCGTCGAGGTCACCGGCTCGATCAAGTTCGACCTGACCATCGACCCCGAGCTGCCAGCACGCGCCGCCGCCCTGCGTGAGCAGTGGGGCGCCACGGAGCGCCCGGTATGGATCGCCGCCAGCACCCATGAAGGCGAAGATGAAGTGGTGCTCGCGGCCCATCGCCAATTGCTCGAAAGCTATCCCAACGCGCTGCTGATTCTGGTGCCGCGCCATCAAGAGCGCTTCGGCCCGATGTTCGAGCTGTGCGGGCAACAAGGCTTTGCCACGGTGCGCCGTTCCAGCGGCGAAGCGGTTACCGCGCAAACCTCGGTGCTGCTCGGCGATACCATGGGCGAGCTGCTGTTTCTCTACGCCCTGGCCGACAGCGCGTTTGTCGGCGGCAGCCTGGTAGCCACCGGTGGGCACAACCCGCTGGAGCCGGCGGCGTTGGCCAAGCCGGTGCTGATGGGGCCCCACGTGTTCAACTTCCTGGAAATCACCGCGATGATGCGTGAAGCCGGGGCGTTGCGTGAGGTGGAGGATGCAGAGGGGTTGGCCGAGGCGGTGCGGCAGCTGTTCGAGTTGCCTCGGGATGCCCAGAAGATGGCCGAGGCGGGGCTTAAAGTGATGCAGGCCAACCAGGGCGCGCTCAAGCGTTTGTTGGATGGGTTGGGCCGATTGATCTGATTCAACATAGATCCAAATGTGGGAGGGGCGGTGCGACGATTCGACTTGCCCCCGATGGCGGTGTGTCAGTCAGCACATTTATTGACTGATCCACTGCTATCGGGGGCAAGTCGAATCGTCGCACCGCCCCTCCCACATTTGTTTGGTGGTGTGTTCAGTATCCCGGGCGGGCTTTTAACTGCTCAGCCGCAGCCTTGGCCAGGTCCGGCGGCAGGAAGTCTTTATCCGGGTTGTAGTCCGCCTTGAGGTAGCGCGCCAGGTCCTGCAGATCCCCCGGGTTCAACGTGCCCGCCGCCTGCTTCAAGCGCAGGTTGTCGAGGATGTAGTCGTAGCGGCTGTTGTTGTAGTTGCGCACCGACGAGTAGAGCTGGCGCTGTGAGTCCAGCACATCGACGATATTGCGCGTGCCCACCTGGTAACCGATTTCCGTGGCTTCCACCGCGCTCTGGTTGGAGATGATCGACTGGCGGCGCGCCTGCACCTGTTCCACATCGGTGTTCACCGCGCGATGCAGGTTGCGGGTGTTCTCCACGACCTGGCGGCGCAGGCCTTCGCGTTGTTGTTCGGTCTGGCCCAGGCGCGAGTAGGACTCACGCACTTGCGAGCTGGTCAGGCCACCACTGTAGATCGGGATATTCAGTCGCAGGCCGATGGTGCGTTGCTCCACATCGCCGCGGTACGGCGTGCCGAAGGCATTCGGGTTGCTGAAGCCCAAGGCGTCGTTGTCACCTTTTTCATACTGCGCCACGGCGTCGAGGGTCGGCGCGTGCCCGGCCTTGCGCTGCTTCAGGGTTTCTTCGGCGGCGGTTACGGCGTAGTTGCTGGCGAGCAGGTTGAGGTTCTGGCGGCCGGCCGTCTCGACCCAGGCCTTGGCGTCGTTCGGCAGCGGTGGCAGCACCGGCAGCGTGTGGACAATGCCCTGGATCGAGTTGTATTGGCGGTTGGTCAGGGTGATCAGCGCTTCAAAGGCGTCATCCACCTGGCGCTGGGCCAGGATCCGGTTGGCCCGCGCGGTGTCGTAGCTGGCCTGGGATTGCAGCACGTCGGTCTTGTCCGACAGGCCCACGTCGAAGCGCTCGTTGGACTGGTCCAACTGGCGCTTGAAGGCATTTTCTTCAGCCTTGGTGGAGGCCAGGTTGTCCTGGGCGCGCAGCACGGCGAAGTAGCTTTCGGCGCTTTGCAGGATCAGGTTTTGTTCGGTGGCGGACAGTTGCAGCGCGGCCTGCTCATTGGTGGCCTCGGCCGCTTGCAGCTGGAACCAGCGGTCGGCGCGGAACAGCGGCTGGCTCAGGGTCGCGCGCCAGGAGTGCGCATCGCGGTTGGCGGTGGCGGCCGGCGTGTCGATCTGGGTGCGCACGTTATTGATATCGGCGCCGCCCGACAGGTTCGGCAGCAAGCCGGCGCGGGCCTGGGGCACCACTTCTTTTTGCGCGCCATATTGGGCGCGGGCGGCGGCCAGGTCGGCGTTGTTGTCCACTGCTTCCTGGTAGACGCTGACCAAGTCGGTTTTGGCGGACAAGGGCGCTTCAGCTGCCCAGACCATTCCGTTGGTCGCACAAGACACGGCGAGCGCCAGTGAGAGTTTGCGCAGCATGAGGCGATCCCTAGAGTGAATATTACGGTGATAATTTATCGCCCAAGGCTAAGGCTGGCCGTTCCTGGCGTCAAGCATTGTGGCGGTCATCGAGTGTAGTGGCGCTGACCCGGCGCAACAATCCCGCAATCGCGCCATTCATCACGCTGAATAAACCGCTATTGGCAATTTGCCCACGCCATGGTCTAGACTGGCCGCGTTCTTGTCGGGGTGCCTTGTTGGAAGGCTGAGATCGGTAAATACCGGATCCCGTTGAACCTGATCAGGTTAGCGCCTGCGTAGGGAACAAGATTTCTCGTCACCCGGCGAGTCCTCTTGTGCTTCGTCCGGGATGTTGTTCGACAATCGAACAGCCCTCGTGCCTAGCACAGCACTGGTTTCAGTGCGTCCATCCGTCACAGGTTCGCTCCGACAAAAATCCACCGCCTGGATAAGTTGGAGAGCCCGTGATGAGCACAGAAATAAAAAGTACAAAACTAAAAAACACCGTGCATTTGAGTGAATCGGCCAAGGTCGACTCCGGCTCGGTGCAGCCGTTTACCCGCTCGCAAAAAATCTACGTACAAGGCACCCGCCCGGACATTCGCGTGCCGATGCGTGAAATCAGCCTGGACGTGACCCCTACCGATTTCGGCGGTGAAATCAACGCGCCCGTAGTGGTGTATGACACCTCCGGCCCGTACACCGACCCCAACGTGATCATCGACGTGCGCAAAGGCCTGGGCGATGTGCGCTCGCCGTGGATCGAGGTGCGCAACGACACCGAGCGCCTGCCTGGCCTCAGTTCGCACTTCGGCCAACAACGCCTCAGTGATGCCGAACTGACTGCGCTGCGCTTCGCCCATGTGAAGAACCCGCGCCGCGCCAAGGCCGGCGCCAACGTCACGCAGATGCACTACGCGCGCAAAGGCATCATTACCGCCGAGATGGAATACGTCGCCATCCGCGAAAACATGAAGCTTGAAGAGGCCCGTGCCAGCGGCCTGCTGAACCAGCAGCACGCCGGCCACAGCTTCGGCGCCAGCGTGCCGAAAATTATCACGCCTGAATTCGTGCGCGAGGAAATCGCCCGTGGCCGCGCGATTATCCCGGCCAACATCAACCACACCGAACTGGAACCGATGATCATCGGCCGTAACTTCCTGGTGAAGATCAACGGCAACATCGGCAACAGCGCCTTGGGTTCGTCCATCGAAGAAGAAGTGGCGAAACTCACCTGGGGTATTCGCTGGGGCTCGGACACGGTGATGGACCTGTCCACCGGCAAGCACATCCACGAAACCCGCGAGTGGATCATCCGCAACTCGCCGGTGCCGATCGGTACCGTGCCGATCTACCAGGCCCTGGAAAAAGTCGGCGGCGCCGCCGAAGACCTGACCTGGGAGCTGTTCCGCGACACGCTGATCGAGCAGGCCGAGCAGGGCGTGGATTACTTCACCATCCACGCCGGCGTGTTGCTGCGCTACGTGCCGCTGACCGCCAAGCGCGTGACCGGCATCGTGTCCCGGGGCGGTTCGATCATGGCCAAGTGGTGCCTGGCGCACCACAAAGAGAACTTCACCTACACGCATTTCGACGAAATCTGCGAAATCATGAAGGCCTACGATGTCAGCTTCTCCCTCGGCGACGGCCTGCGCCCGGGCTCGATTGCCGACGCCAACGACGCCGCGCAATTCGGCGAGCTGGAAACCCTTGGCGAACTGACCAAGATCGCCTGGAAGCACGACGTGCAAACCATGATCGAAGGCCCGGGCCACGTGCCGATGCAGTTGATCAAGGAGAATATGGACAAGCAGCTGGAATGCTGCGACGAAGCGCCGTTCTACACCCTCGGCCCACTGACCACCGATATTGCACCCGGTTACGACCACATCACTTCCGGCATCGGTGCGGCGATGATCGGCTGGTTCGGTTGCGCCATGCTTTGCTACGTCACGCCCAAGGAACACTTGGGCCTGCCGAACAAGGATGACGTGAAGACCGGGATCATCACCTACAAAATCGCGGCCCATGCGGCGGACTTGGCCAAAGGCCATCCCGGCGCGCAGATCCGCGATAACGCCTTGAGCAAGGCGCGCTTCGAATTCCGCTGGGAAGACCAGTTCAACCTTGGCCTGGACCCAGACACCGCGCGTTCGTATCACGACGAAACCCTGCCGAAGGACTCTGCCAAGGTCGCGCATTTCTGTTCGATGTGCGGGCCGAAATTCTGCTCGATGAAAATCACCCAGGAAGTGCGTGAATACGCCGCCAACCAGCGCATTGAAGCGGTGGACGTGGATGTGGCCAAGGGCTTGGCTGAACAGGCGGAGCGGTTCAAGCAGGAAGGGAGTCAGCTGTACAAGAAGGTCTGACCCCAGATTGCACTGGCCTCATCGGGGGCAAGCCCCCTCCCACAGTATTCAAAATGTGGGAGGGGGCTTGCCCCCGATAGCAATCACCCAAACAACAAAGTGCCCCTCAGAGATACCACCCTTGAACATTCAACCGAGTACCTACTCCCCCGACATCGCAGTGCCTGCTGACAAAAGAGTTTTTGGCGCCCGCGACCTGTTCTCCCTCTGGTTCTCCCTCGGCATCGGCCTGATGGTCCTGCAAACCGGCGCATTGCTGGCGCCGGGCCTGGGTCTCTCCGGCTCGTTACTGGCAATTTTCCTCGGCACTCTGGTCGGCGTGCTGTTGCTGGCCGCCGTTGGCGTGATCGGCAGTGACACCGGCCTATCCGCCATGGCCGCGCTCAAGCTCAGCCTCGGTGCCAAAGGCGCCAGCCTGCCGGCGTTGCTGAACCTGCTGCAGTTGATCGGCTGGGGTTCGTTCGAAATCATCGTGATGCGCGATGCCGCCAGTCTGTTGGGCGCGCGGGCGTTCAGCGAGGGCAGCTTGCTGTCCAGCCCATTGCTATGGACCGTGTTTTTCGGCGGCCTGGCGACCCTACTGGCCGTGAGTGGCCCGCTGACGTTCGTGCGGCAAATCCTGCGCAAATGGGGGATCTGGCTGCTGCTTGCCACCTGCCTGTGGTTGACCTGGAACCTGTTCGCCAAAGCCGACCTCGGCGCCCTCTGGGCTCAGGCCGGTGATGGTTCGATGCCGTTTGCGGTGGGTTTTGACATTGCGATCGCCATGCCGCTGTCGTGGCTGCCGCTGATCGCTGACTACTCACGTTTCGGCAAGCGCGCGAAAAGCGTATTCGGCGGCACCGCTTTGGGCTTCTTCATTGGTAATTTCTGGCTGATGAGCCTGGGCGTGGCCTACACCCTGGCCTTTGCGCCGAGCGGTGAAGTGAATGCGCTGTTGCTGGCGCTGGCCGGGGCGGGCCTGGGGATTCCGCTGCTGCTGATCCTGTTGGACGAATCGGAAAATGCCTTTGCCGATATTCACTCGGCGGCGGTGTCCAGCGGGATTCTGTTGCGCGTGAAGGTTGAGCACCTGGCGTTGGCGATTGGTGTGCTCTGCACCCTGATCGCGTGCTTTGCGCCATTGGCCCAGTACCAGAACTTCCTGTTGCTGATCGGCTCGGTGTTCGCGCCGCTGTTCGGGGTGGTGCTGGTGGATCACTTCATCCTGCGCCGCCGTGGCCGCGGCACAGTCGCCAGCCTGCGGTGGCCGGCGCTGCTGGCCTGGCTGGGTGGCATCGGCACTTACCACCTGCTGGCCAACCTCTACCCGGATATCGGCGCGACCCTGCCGGCACTGGTGCTGGCAGGGCTGTTGCAGTTCATCCTGGGCCGGGCCTTCAGTGGCGCACGGGCACCAGCTCAGGCTTGAGGATGCCGTCCAGGCGCGTGTAGGGAATCTGCAACTCGACGTGGCCCAAGGCATACGGCGCGATGGTGGTGGTGGGGTACTTGAGCACCACGCCACCGTAGGTCAGCGCCACGTTCGGGGTTTTCTGGAAGGGGTATTTCTTCACGAACTCGGGCTCCAGGCTCAAGCGCGTGCTGATCAGCCAACTGTTGTGCGCCACTTGGGCGGCTTTCCAGAAGGCCTCTTCCTTGCCGGGCAACAGCATGTCGGTCAGCGACAGGGCCTTTTGCTGCTGGCGCGAATAGTTGATGAACGCGCGGCCCGGCTCGCCGTGGGTGGCGCCCTGGTCCAGGTAGCTGGACAGTTCGACGATCACCAAGCCGTCATGCTGCTCGCGTACCTTGGCCTGTAAATACATGCTGTTGTTCGGCGCGGCGGTTTGCAGGAATTGCTCGCGATAGCTCGCAAGGCTGGTCGGCAGCGGGTTGGCGCCGGTCATTTCCAGCAGGCGCTGTTCGATCAGCGCGTCCAGCTTGGGTTCCTTGGCGAAATGCACGGTGTCGATATTCACCAGCGCGCAATCGGCGCTGGCGCAGCCCGGCCGGGTTTGTTCGGTGGTGTCGCGAGTGGCTTCCAGCGGGGTGCGCCAGCTCGGTTGGAACAGGCTTTGGCAGGCGCCGAGGGTCAGGGCAATGCAGGCCACAGAGGCGATTTTTAAAAGCGACATGGATGTCCTTCGTCTATCGATAAGAGCGCGATTTGTGCAGCTTCGACTGCCAGCAAGGCAGTCAGTTCGCCACTAAGCTGATTAGAGTGTGTTTGGCGCCCGCCGTCTATCCCGGCAACCGGAAAGGGGCTGCACCAACGGCGGTGAGCGCGTTAGGATGGCGCCCATTGCTCAGGCTTAACGAGGAAGGGATATGACGGATTTTGCGAAATCGACGCCGAGCAAGATCGAAATTGTTCAGCGCGACAATGCGTACAAGGGCTTCTACAAGCTTGATCGCGTGCAACTGCGCCACGAAAAATTCGACGGTGACATGAGCCGGGTGATCAACCGCGAAGTCTTCGTGCGCCACGATGCCGTGTGCGTGCTGCCCTACGACCCGCAACGCGATGAAGTGGTGCTGATCGAGCAGTTCCGCGTGGGCGCCATGGGCCGCACCGACAACCCGTGGCTGATCGAGATGGTCGCCGGCCTGATCGACAAGGATGAAGAGCCGGAGGAGGTTGCACACCGCGAAGCCGAGGAGGAAGCTGGGCTGACATTCTCCGCGTTGTGGCCGATCACCAAATATTTCCCGTCGCCCGGCGGCAGTACCGAATATGTGCACTTGTACCTGGGCCGTTGCGACAGCTCGGGCGCGGGGGGCGTCCATGGACTGGAAGAAGAGGCAGAAGATATACGCGTCAGCACCTGGGCCTTCGAAGACGCCCTGCAAGCGGTGCGTGACGGCAAAATTTCCAACGCAGCCAGCATTATCGCCCTGCAATGGCTTGCGCTTAATCGCGCGGAAGTGAGGGGGTTATGGCAGTAAAGGCACGGGAACGATACCGAGTCGACCTGATCGGGCTGCAAGCCGCCTGCGAGGCCAACTATGCGCGGCTGATGCGTTTGCTGCCCGACATGCGCCACGCGCCCGACGCGCGGCGTATCGGCGTGACCCATGGCGACCAGATGCTCGGCGTGCTGGCCCTGGAGGTCATCGTCAACTGCCCCTACACCACCACCTTGCGCGTGCGCCAGGAACACAGCCTGCCGTGGCTGCCGGTGCCGCAACTGGAAGTGCAGGTGTACCACGATGCGCGGATGGCCGAAGTGATCAGCGCCGAACATGCGCGGCGCTTTCGCAGCATCTATCCTTACCCCAATGTGTTCATGCACCAGCCCGATGAGAAAGCACAGCTCAATGTGTTCCTCGGTGAATGGTTGAGCCATTGCCTGGCCCTGGGCCATGAGTTCGAAGTCGTGCGGTAGATGTGAACTGCGTCTGCTTCCAGGGTTTCCTCTTTGTGTCCTGCCCCAGCATAATCGCGCCAACTGTCCATTTCCTGTGATTGCCCTGGGAGAGCGCCTTGCCGAGCGTATCCACCGTGAACCCCGATGCGCCGGCGTTGCTGGTGCAATTGTCCGATAGCCACCTGTTTGCCGAGGCTGACGGCACGCTGCTGGGCATGAACACCCGCGAGAGCCTGCAGCGGGTGATCGGGTTGGTACGCGAGCAGCAGCCACGGATTGACCTGGTGCTGGCCACGGGTGATTTGTCCCAGGATGGCACGCTGGCGTCTTACCAACAGTTTCGCCAGATGACTGCGCCGATTGGCGCGCCCACGCGCTGGATCCCCGGTAACCATGACGAGCCGCAGATCATGGCCCACGCTGCGGTGCACAGCGATTTGCTCGAGCCGGTGGTCGATGTCGGCAATTGGCGCGTCACCCTGCTCGACTCCGCGGTGCCAGGCTCGGTGCCCGGTTACCTGCAAGACCAGCAACTGCAATTGCTCGCCCAGGCCTTGAGCGAGGCGCCCAGCCGCCATCACCTGGTGTGTTTTCACCATCACCCGGTGTCTATCGGCTGTGCGTGGATGGAGCCTATCGGCTTGCGTAACCCCGAAGCGCTGTTTGCCGTGCTTGACCGCTTTCCACAGGTCAAGGCGGTGCTCTGGGGGCATGTGCACCAGGAAATCGACCGCGAGCGCAACGGCGTGCGCCTGCTGGCGTCGCCGTCCACGTGCATCCAGTTCGCGCCGGGCAGCGAGGATTTCAAGGTCAGCGAGCAAGCGCCGGGCTATCGCTGGCTGCGCTTGCATGCAGACGGGCGGTTGGAGACTGGTGTGGAGCGAGTCAAAGGCTTCACCTTCAGCATCGATTACGGCAGCAACGGCTACTAACAGCTGCAAACACTGAAACCCATGTGGGAGGGGGCAAGCCCCCTCCCACATGGGTTATGCAGGTGCTGGGCGATAGGGGACTCACATAGGGCTTCGATCCCTGTAAACTGCGCCCTTTTGGCGCAAGCACGGAGAGCCCGGCATGTCCGCTTCGATCCTGTATATCCACGGTTTCAACAGCGCGCCCGCGTCCAACAAGGCCAGCCAGTTGATCAGGGTGATGGACCAGCTCGGCCTGGCCGACCAACTGCGTGTGCCGGCCCTGCACCACCACCCGCGTCAGGCAATTCCGCAATTGGAGCAGGCCATTGCCCAACTGGGGCGGCCGCTGCTGGTCGGCAGCTCACTCGGCGGCTACTATGCAACCCATCTTGCCGAACGCCATGGCCTCAAGGCGCTGCTGGTCAACCCGGCGGTGAGCCCGCATCGGATGTTCGACGGTTACCTGGGCACCCAGAAGAACCTCTATACCGATGAAACCTGGGAACTGACCCACGACCACGTCACCGCGTTGGCCGAGCTGGAAGTGCCGGCCCCGCGGGACGCCGCGCGTTATCAGGTGTGGTTGCAGACCGGTGATGAAACACTGGATTATCGCCTCGCCCAACAGTATTACCGGGCCTGTGCCTTGCGCATCCAGGCCGGTGGCGACCATGGTTACCAGGGTTTCGCCGAGCAATTGCCGGCGCTGCTCAGCTTTGCCGGCATTGGCGCAGATCAGTATCAATCCTTCGATTTTTCGGCACTGTAATTGCCTTGGAAACCGCAGGTTACTTTTTAATCGAACGACTCACGACGAGACCCCATGGCCACTCCCAGCGCTAGCTCTTATAACGCCGACGCCATCGAAGTCCTCTCGGGCCTCGACCCGGTGCGCAAACGCCCCGGCATGTACACCGACACCAGCCGGCCGAACCACCTTGCCCAGGAAGTCATCGACAACAGCGTCGACGAAGCCCTGGCCGGCCACGCCAAGTCGGTGCATGTCATTCTCCACGCTGACCATTCCCTGGAAGTGTCCGACGATGGTCGCGGCATGCCGGTGGACATCCACCCGGAAGAGGGTGTGCCCGGCGTTGAGCTGATCCTCACCAAGCTGCATGCGGGTGGCAAGTTCTCCAACAAGAACTACCAGTTCTCCGGCGGCTTGCACGGCGTGGGTATTTCCGTGGTCAACGCCCTGTCCACGCTGGTGCGGGTGCGGGTCAAGCGCGACGGCAACGAATACGAGATGACCTTCGCCGATGGCTACAAGGCCACCGACCTGGCTGTGATCGGTACCGTTGGCAAGCGCAACACCGGCACCAGCGTGTACTTCGCGCCGGACCCGAAATACTTCGATTCACCGAAATTCTCCATCAGCCGCCTCAAGCATGTGCTCAAGGCCAAGGCGGTGTTGTGCCCGGGCCTGCTGGTCACCTTTGAAGACAAAGGCACCGGCGAGAAGGTCGAGTGGCACTACGAAGATGGCCTGCGCTCCTACCTGGAAGATTCCGTCAGCGACTTCGAGCGCCTGCCCAACGAGCCGTTCTGCGGCAGCCTGGCCGGTAACAAAGAAGCCGTTGACTGGGCGCTGCTGTGGTTGCCCGAAGGTGGCGACAGCGTGCAGGAAAGCTACGTCAACCTGATCCCGACGGCCCAGGGCGGCACCCACGTCAACGGTTTGCGCCAGGGTTTGCTGGATGCCATGCGCGAATTCTGCGAATACCGCAGCCTGTTGCCACGCGGCGTGAAGCTGGCGCCGGAAGACGTGTGGGAGCGCATCGCGTTCGTGCTGTCGATGAAGATGCAGGAGCCGCAGTTCTCCGGCCAGACCAAAGAACGCCTGTCGTCTCGCGAGGCTGCGGCGTTTGTTTCCGGTGTGGTCAAGGACGCCTTCAGCCTGTGGCTCAACGAGCACCCGGAGCTGGGCCTGGCCCTGGCGGAACTGGCGATCAACAACGCCGGCCGTCGCCTTAAAGCCAGCAAGAAGGTCGAGCGCAAGCGCATCACCCAAGGCCCGGCACTGCCAGGCAAGTTGGCCGATTGCGCCGGGCAGGACCCGATGCGTTCCGAGCTGTTCCTGGTGGAAGGTGACTCCGCCGGCGGTTCCGCCAAGCAAGCGCGGGACAAGGAATTCCAGGCGATCCTGCCGCTGCGCGGCAAAATCCTCAACACCTGGGAAGTCGATGGCAGCGAAGTGCTGGCCAGCCAGGAAGTGCACAACATTGCCGTGGCCATTGGCGTTGACCCGGGCGCGGCGGATATCAGCCAGCTGCGCTACGGCAAGATCTGCATCCTCGCCGACGCCGACTCCGACGGTTTGCACATCGCGACCCTGCTGTGCGCGCTGTTTGTGCAGCATTTCCGCCCGTTGGTGGATGCCGGTCACGTCTACGTCGCCATGCCGCCGCTGTACCGGATCGACCTGGGCAAAGAAATCTTCTACGCCCTGGACGAAGCCGAGCGCGATGGCATCCTCGACCGCCTGGTGGCCGAGAAGAAACGCGGCAAGCCACAGGTCACGCGATTCAAAGGCCTGGGTGAGATGAACCCGCCGCAACTGCGCGAAACCACCATGGACCCGAACACCCGCCGTCTGGTGCAGTTGACCCTGGAAGACTACGCCGGCACGTCGGAAATGATGGACATGCTGCTGGCGAAGAAGCGCGCGCCGGACCGCAAGGCCTGGCTGGAATCCAAAGGCAACCTGGCCGAGGTTCTGGGCTGATGCGAACAGGTTTCGCCCTGGCGATCCTGATGTTGAGCGGGTTGGCGGCGACCACGGTGGTCGCCGCGCCTGCGGCTGAGCTTAAACTTGTGTCCGAACACCCGGTGGACGGTATGCGCGGCGGTAACCTGTCGGGCCTGGCCCTGTGCGGCAAGGACTTGTGGACGGTTTCCGACCGTGATGACGACCAGATCTACCGCCTGGATATCAGTGCGCCGACCTGGCAGGCCGAAGCGGTGAAGATCGAAGTGCCGCCGGTGCCCGAGTCCGGTTTGCCTTGGGGGTTGCGCTCGCGCACCAAGGCCGCTTCATTCATTCGCGGTGGCGACCTGGATTTCGAAGGCGTCACCTGTGATGCTGCCGGCAACCGCTACATCGTCAGTGAAGCCCACGCCGCCGTGCTGCAAGTACCGGTGAGCGGGGCGCCCGAGTGGTTGAAGATTGCCCCAGGCATGGTGCGTGAGGCCCGGGCCAGTGGCATGTTGCTGCACTTCAATGCGTTATTCGAAGGCCTGGCGATAAATCCAGAAGGTAATCAGATTTGGCTGGCGGCCGAGCGCGAGCGACGCGGCTTAATTTCCATCAAGCGCGGGCAGAGTGTGTGGGATTGTGACGGCCCCTGCGTGTTGCTGAGCGAGGCCGGCCAGGAAGTGCAACCTGCCAAGTTCACCAATGCCAAGGCGGTGTCCAAGGATTTTGCCGACCTGGCGCTGTTCAACGGCAAGCTGTTTACTTTGGAGCGCAATGCGTTCCAGATTTGTCGGCGCGATGCCGTCACGGCCAAGGTCGAGCTGTGCTGGTCGTTCGCCGACGAGACCCTGACGCCCGAGCGCCGCTACGCCCAGCCCTACGGCTTGGCCGAAGCCTTGGTGATCGACACCGATGGCCTGTGGCTGGGCATCGACAACAATTTCGGCCCGCGCGCCGATGGTGAAAAACGCCCGGTGGTCTATCGTTTCGCGGCCCCGGCCGGTGGCTGGAGTGCCCAGCCATGAACCCGCGTTTTTTTCAATTGATTCAGCGCAGCGGCAGTTCCGCTGCGCCTTACCCAACAATGATGAGGCCCGCATGAGTGACATCCTCGCAGACAGCTTAGATGGCGTAGAACGCCGGTCGCTGGCTGACTTCACCGAAAATGCCTACCTCAACTACTCCATGTACGTGATCATGGACCGCGCCCTGCCGCATATCGGCGACGGCCTGAAGCCGGTACAACGGCGCATCATCTACGCCATGAGTGAGTTGGGCCTGGACGCCGATTCCAAGCACAAGAAGTCGGCGCGTACCGTCGGTGACGTGCTGGGTAAGTTCCACCCCCACGGCGACTCGGCGTGCTACGAAGCCATGGTGCTGATGGCCCAGCCGTTCAGCTACCGCTACACGCTGGTGGACGGCCAGGGTAACTGGGGTGCGCCGGATGATCCCAAGTCCTTCGCGGCCATGCGTTACACCGAGGCGCGCCTGTCGCGTTATTCGGAAGTATTGCTGAGTGAGCTGGGTCAGGGCACCGCCGACTGGGGCCCGAACTTCGACGGCACCCTCGATGAACCCCTGGTGTTGCCGGCACGTTTGCCGAATATCCTGCTCAATGGCACCACCGGTATCGCGGTCGGCATGGCCACCGACGTGCCGCCGCACAACCTGCGCGAAGTCGCCACGGCCTGCGTACGCCTGCTGGATGAGCCAAAGGCTACGGTCGAGCAGCTCTGCGAGCATATCCAGGGCCCGGACTACCCGACCGAAGCAGAAATCATCACACCGCGTGCCGACCTGCTGAAGATGTACGAAACCGGCAAGGGCTCGGTGCGCATGCGCGCCGTTTACCACATCGAAGACGGCGACATCATTGTTACCGCGCTGCCGCACCAGGTGTCCGGCGCCAAGGTGCTGGAGCAGATCGCCGCGTTGATGCAGGCCAAACCGTCGAAACTGCCGCAAGTCGCCGACCTGCGTGACGAGTCCGACCACGAAAACCCTTGCCGCATCGTGATCATCCCGACCAACAGCCGGGTCGATCACGAAGTGCTGATGCAGCACCTGTTCGCCAGCACCGACCTGGAGTCGAGCTACCGGGTCAACGTCAACATCATTGGCCTGGACGGCAAGCCGCAGCTGAAAAACCTGCGCAACCTGCTGGTCGAGTGGCTGGAGTTCCGGGTCAATACCGTGCGCCGCCGCCTGCAGTTCCGCCTGGACAAGGTCGAGCGCCGCCTGCACCTGTTGGACGGCTTGCTGATTGCCTATCTCAACCTGGATGAAGTGATCCACATCATCCGTACCGCCGAGCACCCGAAAGCCGAGCTGATTGCGCGTTTCGAGCTGAGCGAGATCCAGGCCGACTACATCCTCGACACCCGCTTGCGTCAGTTGGCGCGGTTGGAAGAGATGAAGTTGCGTGATGAGCAAGACGCCCTGCTCAAGGAGCAAGCCAAGCTGCAAGCCCTGCTGGGCAGCGAAGCCAAGCTCAAGAAACTGGTGCGCAGCGAGTTGATCAAGGACGCCGAAACCTATGGCGATGACCGTCGTTCGCCAATCGTGCAGCGCGCCGAAGCCAAGGCTCTGACAGAAACCGAGCTGCTGCCGAACGAGAAAATTACCGTCGTTCTGTCGGAAAAGGGTTGGGTTCGCTCTGCCAAAGGGCATGATATTGACGCCACCGGTTTGTCGTACAAGGCCGGTGATGGCTTCAAGACGGCTGCGGCCGGGCGTTCCAACCAGTTTGCGGTGTTTATCGACTCCACCGGGCGCAGTTATTCGGTGCCGGCCCACACCCTGCCATCGGCACGCGGTCAGGGCGAGCCGCTGACCGGGCGTCTGACGCCACCACCGGGGGCAAATTTTGAATGTGTGCTGCTGCCGGACGACGACGCGCTGTATGTGATCGCTTCCGACGCGGGTTACGGGTTCGTGGTCAAGGGTGAAGACCTGCAGGCCAAGAACAAGGCAGGCAAGGCGCTGTTGAGCCTGCCGAACAACGCCAAGGTGATTCTGCCGCGGCCGGTGGAGGATCGCGAAAGCAATTGGCTGGCCTCGGTGACCACCGAAGGGCGCTTGCTGGTGTTCAAGATCAGCGATCTGCCACAGCTGGGCAAAGGTAAGGGCAACAAGATCATTGGCATTCCTGGCGAGCGGGTGGCCAGTCGCGAAGAGTACGTGACCGACATCGCAGTGATTCCGGAAGGCTCCACCCTGGTGCTCCAGGCCGGCAAGCGCACGTTGTCATTGCGCCCTGACGACCTCGAACATTACAAGGGCGAGCGCGGTCGTCGCGGTAATAAACTGCCTCGCGGTTTCCAACGCGTTGATGCTTTATTGGTGGAAACGCCCGTTTAAGGCGGTTTAGAGCCCTCGATCTACGATTTAACGCGTAGATCGACGCTTTGGCGCTGGAGTCATGGCGCATATTCACGGATGATATGGCCTTTCCAGCGCCGGCGTGGCCGAGCGTGTTTAGGTTATTTTTAAGTATTACATTGTGGTTCGCCTTGTGGCAGCCACCTGGATGGGATGATGACTGCTCCACGCCTTCCTTTTATTTTCATGCTCGCTGGCCTTTTGGGGTTGGCGGGTTGCAGCACGCACCAACCGGTGTCGCTGTACCAGCTGGACAGCGGAAGCCCAGCTCAACCAGCCCAAACCGCTGGCATGGCGGTTTTGCTGGGCCCGGTGGTCGTCGCTGACTACCTGCAACGCGAAACCCTGCTGCAACGTCAGAACGACGGCAGCCTGCAAGGTTCCACTGATGGTCGTTGGGCGGGCAGTTTATCGTCCGACATCAACCAGCTGATGCTGCGCCAGGTGGCGGGTCAGCTCGACAGCCAGCGTGTGGTACTTGCGCCTGCGCCCGCCGGCTTCAGCCCGGATGTGCAGGTCTTGCTGACGATCACTCGGCTCGACTCCGGTGCTTCGCAGCCGGCGATCCTTGACGCGCAGTGGCGCTTGATCGACCGCCGTGGCCAGGTGCGCGACAGCCGCATCGTGCACCTGCAGGAGCAACACACCGGTACCACCGCGTCCCAGGTCCAGGCCCAGGGCGTGCTGCTGCAGAACCTGGCGCAGCAGTTGTCGGTGGCCCTCAAGCCATTGGCCAACCAGCCGCCGATTGCCGAAGCGCCCCGCAAGCCGGCACCCGTGCAGGCCCGGCCGGCAGAGCCACAGAAACCGAAGATGCCGATGGCCGTACCGATTCGTACGGATATGGAAGTGTTCAGGTTCTGACCTGAAACCGCCCCACAAAAAAGGCCCGCTGAATAAGCGGGCCTTTTTTTGTGGGCGATTTGAGTTGCGCCAAAGATCAAATGTGGGAGGGGGCTTGCCCCCGAAGGCGTTGGGTCAACCAGTACATTCGGTACTGATACACCGCCTTCGCGAGCAAGCCCGCTCCCACAAAGCCCGCTCCCACACAAGCCCACTCCATAGATGGTTCAGCAGTGTTCTTCAGGGCTTGCGGGTCTCGTGCATGCGCGCCAACTGCCGCTCCAGCATCGACGGGTACGGCTCCATCAGCCGCTCCACGCAACTGGCACCCTCCGGGCTGGCAATCGGGCGGATACGCGCGCGCTGGCGAATCAAGGCGTCTTCACTGATCTTGCGCTCCACCAGCAACAGGTTGCGGCTGTGTTGCGACAAGGCCAGCGCGTCCTGGGCGATTTCGGTGAGCAGCAGGTCGATCTGGCTCATGCCAAACAAGTCGTCGCCAACCGTCAGGCCCAATTGCAGTTGCAGGGTGATGCCGCTGTCAGCCACTTCGATCTGCAGGGCATGGCCCAGGGCGCGCAACAGCTCGCCGCAGCAGATGGCGTTGGTCAGGTAGTCTTCGCCGCTGTCTTCACTGTGGAACAGCATCAGCGTGCTGCCGTCGTTTAGGGTATGCAGCTCGCTTTGATACAGCGAGGCGGCCTGGTCGAGGCAGTCGCGGTAGCGCTCCAGCAGCTCGGTCAGGCGGGCGCGGGGCAGGCGACGCAATTGGTCCTGGGCGCCCAGTTGCACGGCCAGTACGGCGCTGTGCTGGGGTTCGGCGTTGCGCTCGGGGGCCGGCTTCGGCGCGACGGCCGGGCTGCTGGCCGAGGTGTCGCGCAGGTCGGCGAAGGGGTCTTCGTCGTCCAGTTCGTCTTCTTCCGCCTTGAACGCCTGGCGCGTTGCCGGTTTCAGGCCGGCCACCGGGGCGCTTTCATCGAAGCCCGGGTCGCGCAGGTTACGCACTTCAAACTCGGGCTCGTCGCCGTAGTCGGTGTCGTCGTAGTCAGGTTCGGGCTCAGCCGCGCGGGGCGCTGGCTCCGGGGCAAAGCTGGCGTGCAGTTGGCGCGCCAGGTCGCCGATCTCATCCTGGCGGTCGGTGGCCGGGGTGTGTTCGTCGATATCCCGCAGCCAGATGCGCAGTTGCATCAGCGGCGTGGAGATATGCCGACCCAGGCGCAGGCTCAAGGCCAGGGCCAAGGCCAGCAGGATTGCGCTGAGGATGCCCATGCTCTGCAGGCTGATGGTCATCGGCTGCTGGAACTGCTGCATGTCGAGGCTGATGCGCAGTTGGCCGGCCTTCACATCCTGAAATGTAATATTGCTCTGGTACAAGCCTTCCGCTTCGCCCAGCAGGCCGTTTTTCGGGCGCTGCCCGGCTTCGGCCATGATCCGGTTATCAACGCTGTAGATGGCGGCGTGGGCCACCAGCGGGTTCTTGGTCAGGTTGTTGAGCAGCACGTTGAGGCTGAGGATGTCGTTGGACACCAACAGCTCGGTCGCCGAGGTGGCGGTCTGGGTGGTGAGGCTCTCACCCAGCGCGTCGGCTTGCTCGTGCATGGCCTGCTTGAACTGCAAACCCATCACGCAGGCATAGATCACCAGGGCCAGGGCGACCAGGATCACGTTATGGCTGGCGATGCGCAATGCGATCGGTACACGGCGGTGGCGCAGTGCCCGGAAGATCAGCAGGAAGAAGTTATCGGTTTTTACTGGCGTGGGCCGGTTCACTTGCGCTCGGCTCTTGGTCCGTGAAGTTGACGCGCAGTATAGCGACAGCCCTAGGACCGGCAAAGCGCTGGCTGTGCCCGATGGTCACTGAAAGTGGGTAGAATGCGGTTTTTTTCCAGCCTGGGGGTGCGCCTTGCGCGAAATTGTCCTGATAAACATCACCGGTGAAGACCGCCCGGGTCTCACCGCTGCCATTACCGGTGTTCTGGCCCAGGGTGGTGTGAACATTCTCGACATCGGCCAGGCGGTGATCCACGACACCCTGTCGTTCGGCATCCTGGTGGAAATCCCCAGCACCGAGCAGGCCTCGTCGGTGCTCAAGGACATCCTGTTTACCGCCTATAAGCTGGACCAGCAGGTGCGTTTCACGCCGGTGTCCGAAGAGGATTACCAACATTGGGTGGCCGGCCAGGGCAAGAAGCGTCACATCGTCACCCTGCTGACCCGCAAGGTCACCGCCGAACAATTGCAGCGTGTCAGCTCGATCACTGCGCAGTACGGCTTGAATATCGACCACATTGACCGTCTGTCGGGCCGCATGCCATTGGACACTCCTGCCGACAAGGGCAAGGGCTGCATCGAGTTCTCGGTACGCGGTGAGCCGGCCGACCCGCAGGCCCTGCGCGCCGAATTCCTCAGCGTGGCCCAGGAGCTGAATGTCGATATCGCCTTCCAGGAAGACTCACTGTTCCGTCGCAACCGCCGCCTGGCGGTGTTTGACATGGACTCCACGCTGATCGAAGCCGAAGTCATCGACGAGCTGGCCAAGGCCGCCGGCGTGGGCGAACAGGTGTCCGAGATCACCGAGCGCGCGATGGCGGGTGAGCTGGATTTCCGGGCGAGCTTCAAGGAGCGCCTGGCCCTGCTCAAAGGTTTGGACGTGAGCGTGCTGGACTCCATCGGTGCTTCGCTGCGCCTGACCGAGGGCGCTGAAACGCTGTTCGCCGAACTCAAGCGCCTGGGCTACAAGACCGCAATCCTGTCCGGCGGCTTCACCTACTTCGCCAAGCAATTGCAGGCCAAGCTGGGCATCGACTACGTGTTCGCCAACGAGCTGGAAGTGGTCGATGGCAAAGTGACGGGTGTGGCGGTGGAGCCGATTGTCGACGCGCAGCGCAAAGCGGACTTGCTGAAAGAATTGGCCCACAAGGAAGGTTTGCGCCTGGAACAGACCATTGCGGTCGGTGACGGTGCGAATGACTTGCCGATGCTGGCGATTGCCGGGCTGGGCGTGGCGTTCCGCGCCAAACCATTGGTGAAACAGTCGGCCAAGCAGGCGATTTCGACGTTGGGGCTGGACGGCGTGCTGTACCTGCTGGGCTTCCGAGATCGCGATGGCCAGCTGTAAGTAGAAACGCGGTAAAAAATGTGGGAGGGGGCTTGCCCCCGATAGCTGTGTTTCAGTCAAATAATCTGGTGACTGACCCACCGCAATCGGGGGCAAGCCCCCTCCCACATTTGTTCTATGTGGTATTCAGATCAAGCTTTCGGCAGTGCCATACCCTGGCCCATCTGCACCGGCGAACCCGCCACCAACTCTTCAGCCCACTTCACCTGATCCGGCCCGAACAGCACAATCGCGGTCGAACCCAGCTTGAAGCGACCCAGCTCCGCACCTTTTTCCAGGTGGATCGGCGCGCGTGCGGCTTCGTCGTAGCGGAAGGTTTTCAGCTCGCGTTTCGGCGGCGTGACCAAGCCGGCCCACACGGTTTCAATCGACGCGACAATCATCGCGCCCACCAATACCACGGCCATCGGGCCGCGTTCGGTGTCGAAAATGCACGCTACACGTTCGTTACGTGCGAACAGTTCCGGGACGTTTTCGGCGGTAGTCTGGTTCACCGAGAAGATGCGCCCAGGAATGTAGACCATCTCGCGCAGCGTGCCGGCCAGTGGCATGTGCACGCGGTGGTAGTCCTTCGGTGACAGATACACAGTGGCGAAATCACCGCCCATGAAGGGCGCCGCCACGGCCGCATCGCCGCCCAGCAGTTCCAGCACGCTGAAGCTGTGGCCCTTGGCCTGGAACACCCGGCCATGCTCGATCGGGCCGAGTTGGCTGATCGCGCCGTCGGCTGGGCTCAGCACCGCGCCTGGGGTTTGATCCAGCGGGCGGGCGCCGTCTTTCAAGGCGCGGGTGAAGAAGGCATTGAAGTGCTCGTAGGCGGTTACGTCTTCGACCAGGGCCTGGGACATGTCCACTTGATAGCGCTTGGCGAACCACGTGGTGAACGCGTTCTTGAACCAGCGCACGCGGCACTCGGCAATGCAGCCGGCCAACCGCGACAGCAGGTGGTGCGGCAGCAGGTACTGGCTGAGGATAAACAACTGCTTTTTCATTTACTGTCCTTAAACCTTAAATCTCAACGGGGGTGTCGGGGTGGTTGCCCCATTCGCCCCAGGAACCGGCATAACCTTTGACTCGCGGATAACCGAGCGCCTTGGCCACCAGGTAGGTGAAGCCAGAGCGGTGGTGAGTCTGGCAGTGGGTGATGATTTCTTTATCTTTGGTCAGCCCGAGGTCTTCGAGGATCTGCGGCATGTCGCGGCGGATGCGCAGGTTGCGCGCCTTGTCCATACCGGCGGTCCATTCGAAATTCACCGCGCCAGGGATATGCCCGCCTTTGGCCGCCAGCACTTTTTCACCGGAGTACTCCAGCGGGCCGCGCGCGTCCCAGATGCCCAGGTCGGCCGCGCCGAGGCGGCTTTGCAGGTACTCGCGGGTAGCGGTGGGGCCGTCGTGCAGCGTGAGGCTGACCGGGCCGCCGACCGGGGCGGGCACCTCGGTGGAAACCGGGTGTTTTTCCTCCAGCCACGCCAGCAGGCCGCCGTCGAGGTAGTGGTATTTCTGGTGGCCGATCACGTCGAGCATCCAGATGAAGCGCCCGGCCCAGCCACCGCCTTCGTCGTCGTAGACCACGTAGGTGGCGTCCGGCGTGTGGCCGAGTTCGCCGAAGAGTTTTTCCAGCTCGGCCTTGTGGGGCAGCAGGCCGGGTGCCGGCGGCTGGCCCAGTTGGGTGCGCTTGGGGTCAACGAAATGCGCGCCGGGGATGTGCCCTTCGGCGTAGCGGGCGGCACTGGTGAGGTCCACCACAATCAGGTGTTCGGCATCCAGTTGACCGATAAGGTCGCTGGATTCGATCACCAGCGGCAAGCCAGAGAAGTCAGGCATGTGAGGTCTCCTGGGCACAAATGTTGGCGATAAAAGAGGGCGATTGTAGCGCAAGGATCAGGCGTTGCGGTTGGTAAAGCTGTGCAGGGCTTTCTCGATGCATTGGGCGGTTTTGCCGAAGGCCTGCACGGTGGTTTCCGAGAACGGCCCACCGCCCTGGTCGGCCACCATCAGCATCACCACCTTGCCGTTGCAGCTCAAGGAACGCAGTAGCAGGTGTTCACCGGTGAACAGCCGACGCAGGATCGGCGGCAGCAGGGCCGAGAACTGGGCGTGGTTGTCTGGCGTGAGTCGCACTTGCGCGGACTTTTCCAGCAGGCGCTGCAGCAATGTGCTGTTGACCACATCCAGGCTCAGGTTGTCGGCATCCTTGGGCAGGCCGTCGACCTGGTGCACCCGCAAGGTGCTCTGCGCGCGATCGGTCATCAACAGCATGACCCGTTGCATGCCGCTGGCTACCAGAGCCTCGCGGGCGCAGGTGGTCAGGTGCATGGCGTTGGCAAAGCGGCTTGGCTCCACCAGCAACTCGGTGCAGCGCTTGCGCCACACGGCCAGGGCCTCGGCGGTGGGGGGCGGGGCAGGCAGCAGACCGCGGTGAATTTTTTGCACGTGCCACGGCCAGATCAGCGACAGCGCCGGGTGCCAGAGGTCGGGCATCAAGGTGCTGCGGGCGCTGGTGACGGCTTGCTGGTGAACCTGTTGCTGCACCTCGCCCAGAGGCTGTTGCAGGTACAGCGCAGTGAGGTATTGCCAGCGCAGGGTGTGCGGGCAGGTCCAGGATTCCTGGGCCGACATCGCCAGGCCATTGGCCAGCAGCACCGTATTGGCCGGCTGGTTCAGCCAGCGGCGCAGGTTGGGTTCGGCATCGAGCAACTGCTGATGGCGCAACGGGTCGTCTTCGCGGGCAATGTGCAGCGCCTTGACCAGCAGACGCTGCTCGTTGCGCAGCAAGGTATAGCCCTGGGAGACCCAGATCGGCAGGTGCCAGGTTTCGGTCAGGCCCAGGCACAGGTCCAGCAGGCGTACGCCGAACAGTTCCTGTTCGACCTTGCGGGCCCGCTCGCCTTTATGGATAACGCGCAGTTCCCATTCTTCCAGAAGCTTGGGATAGGCCACCACCATTGGCCACAGCGGCGACAGAAACAGCAGGCTGCCCCAGTGGATGTCTTGCCACAGCCGCGCCAAGCGGCTGCCGAACAAGCCATTGGCTTGCTGCGAGGCGTGCTGGCTCACCAGCAGCAACTGGCGCAAGGCCACGGGGATTTCCGCGTCGGGCACCGAGGGCAGGCGCGCCAGCAATTCCTCGGCGCGCTTGAGGCCCAGGCGGTTGAGCGCGACTTCGAGGTTTTCTGCGGGGGCCGCCAGGCTGCCATGGGTGTGGCTGTTGGCCTCGCGCATCACGCTGAGCACCAGAGCCGGGCTGCTTTGCATCAGTTCGGCAATATCTCGCAACGAGCTGCGGCTATCGCGGATGCCTTTGCACACACGGTCATGGCTACTCTGGGGAACAGGCAGCAGCACATCGTCCAGGCGCTTGATCCAAGCGGCGAGAGAATTGGGTTTTGCAGTTGGGACTGTCGTTTCATTAGCCATGATTGGGGCGCGATCATCACTTGCGGTCAACACGCCCGGAGCGGGCCGAACTGGCTTTTCGCCTTAACGGGCTATAGTCTGGCGCAGTTTTGCCGATAAGTAGAACAAGAGTTTTTCAGTTACCCCAAATATGTCCATGAACCCGACGGCGCAAGTACTCATCTCCTATGGCTAAAATTATCGGCATCATCGTCGTCTTCGCAAGCGTGCTCGGCGGGTACGTCCTGTCCCACGGTAAAATTGCGGCACTGATCCAGCCTTTCGAGGTGTTGATTATTGGTGGTGCGGCACTGGGTGCCTTCCTGCAGGCGAACCCCGGCTACATGACCATGCACGTGATCAAAAAGTCGCTGGGCATGTTCGGTTCGCGCTTCACCCACACCTTCTATCTTGAGGTGTTGGGCCTGGTCTACGAGATCCTCAACAAGAGCCGCCGCGAAGGCATGATGGCCATCGAGGCCGACATCGAAGACGCCGCCGCCAGCCCGATTTTCGCCAAGTACCCGGCCGTGCTCAAAGATGAGCGCATGACCGCCTACATCTGCGATTACCTGCGCATCATGTCCTCCGGCAACATGGCCCCGCATGAGTTGGAAGGCCTGTTCGACATGGAGCTGTTCAGCCTTAAAGAAGAACTCGAGCACCCCTCCCATGCCGTCACCGGCATTGCCGACGGCATGCCTGGCTTCGGTATCGTCGCGGCGGTACTGGGTATCGTGGTCACCATGGCCTCGCTGGGCGAGGGTGACCAGGCGGCCATCGGCATGCACGTAGGTGCGGCGTTGGTGGGTACCTTCTTCGGTATTCTCGCGGCCTACGGCTTCTTCGGCCCGTTGGCCACCTCCCTGGCCCACGATGCCAAGGAAGAGGTCAACCTGTACGAGTCGATCAAGGCCAGCCTGGTTGCTTCCGCTTCCGGCATGCCGCCATCGCTGGCGGTGGAGTTCGGCCGCAAAGTGCTGTACCCCAAGCATCGCCCAAGCTTCGCCGAGCTGGAACAAGCGGTTCGCGGTCGCTAAGCCATGGAAAACAACCAGCCGATAATCATCAAGCGCGTCAAGCGCTTCGCTGCGGGGCACCATGGTGGTGCCTGGAAAATCGCCTTCGCCGACTTTGCGACGGCGATGATGGCGTTCTTCCTGGTGCTGTGGCTGATGTCCACCGCCACGCCCGAACAGAAGATCGCCATCGCCGGCTACTTCAAAGACCCGATTGGCTTCTCGGAAAGCGGCACGCCCTTCGTGATCGACCTGGGCGGCTCGCCGCAATTGGCGCCTGAGCGCACCATCAACCCGGAAATCAAGACCGAAGCGCCCCAGGAAAAAATCCCGATCGAGCGCGATACCGTCGAGGCCATGGCTGAGCAGGTCGAGCAGGAGCGCCTTGAACTGTTGCTCCAAGAATTGCAGACCAAGGTTGAGGAAAACCCGCAGCTGTTGAAATTCAAGGATCAGATTTCCTTCGAGATCACTCCGGACGGCTTGCGCATCCAGATCACCGACGCGGCCAACCGCCCGATGTTCGACTCCGGCAGTGCGCGCTTGAAGCCCTACTTTGAAGACATCCTGCTGGCCATGGCCGACACGATCAAGGCCGTGCCGAACAAGATCAGCATCAGCGGCCATACCGACGCCAAGCCCTATGCAGGCCAGGGTGATTTCGGCAACTGGGAGCTTTCGGCCAACCGTGCCAACGCTGCTCGCCGCGCATTGGTCGCCGGCAGCTACCCGGACCCGCAAGTGGCGCGCGTGGTCGGTTTTGCTTCCTCGCAGCTGTTTGATCACAAGGATCCGTTCAACCCGATCAACCGCCGCATCGACATCGTGGTGCTGACCAAAAAGGCCCAGCGTGCGATTGAAGGTGATCAGCCACCACCGGCGCCGACCCCAGGCGCGGGCGCGCCAGGTGAAGTGCCGAGCGACCCGAACGCGATTCCGCCAGGGCAAGAGCCGTTACCGGCGCATGAACTGCGCCAGAAGCTGAACCTGTTTGATGACGGTGGCGTAAAAGATCCTACGGTGCCTAAGACGGGTACCTAGGTAGCGGCGATTGCGGCTGTTGTGGCGAGCGGGCTTGCCCGCGTTGGGCTGCGAAGCAGCCCTGAAGCCGGGGAATGCGGAGTGCCTGATACACCGTGTTGTGCTTTATTGGGGCTGCTTCGCAGCCCAACGCGGGCAAGCCCGCTCGCCACAATGTCAGCAGTGCAGGTTAGTAACTGCTTTCCGGCAAGCTCGCAATAATCGACCGATAGCTGTTCATCCGCTGCTGCTGCACGCGGCCATCTTCCAGGGCCTTGAGCAGTGCACAGCCGGGTTCGCGGTCGTGTTTGCAGTCGCGGAAGCGGCAGGTGCCGATCAGGTCGTTGAATTCGATGAAGCCCGCTTCCACGTCGCTGCGGCTGACGTGGCCGAGGCCGAATTCGCGGATGCCTGGGGAGTCGATCAGCTCACCGCCGCCGGGGAAGTGGAACAACCGTGCGGTGGTGGTGGTGTGGGTGCCCTGGCCGGATAGCTCCGACAGCGGGCCGACACGGGTGTCAACTTCTGGCAGCAGGCTGTTGACCAGCGACGACTTGCCCACGCCCGACTGGCCGACAAACACGCTGATGCGCCCGTCCAACTGCTGTTGCAGCTGTTCCATGCCATTGCCGTGATGCGCCGAGACTTCCAGCACCGGGTAACCCAACGTGCGGTACACCGCCAGCAATGCATTCAGCGCCGGGGCGTTCTGCTCGTCGATCAGGTCGAATTTGTTCAGCAGCAACAAGGGGCGGATGCCGGCATGCTCGGCCGCGACCAGGTAGCGGTCGATCAGGTTGGCATGGGGCTCGGGCAGCGGCGCGAACACGATCACGATCATGTCGACGTTGGCCGCCACCGGCTTGAGCTGGCCACGGCTGTCGGGGCGGCGTAGTTCGGTGGTGCGCGGCAGCTGGGCGACGATCACGCCGATACCCTGGTTGCCGGCACGCCATACCACTTGGTCGCCGGTCACCAGCGCAGGCAAGTTGGCGCGCAAGTGGCAACGGAACACAGAGCCTGCGAGCTCGCCTTCAAGCGCCTCGACTTCGACCTGCACACCAAAGTGCGCGATCACCAGGCCCGTTTGTTCGGGGCCCAGGTCGCCGCCCTCGAGCGCTTCTACGGCGGAGGATTCACGTTTGGCGGCGCGAGCGGCGCGTTCACCTTGAATCTTTTCGATGCGCCAGTTTTGGCGACGGTTGAGCTGGCGTTTGGCCATTGGTGTTCCGTGTCGATAATGCAAAGGTTGGGTAAAACGGTCGCGAGTCTAGCACGGCCCCGCCTGCTAAACTGCGCAGCTACGCCAAGGTGCCAAGAGAATCAAGCCATGCAAAACCCACAGAACCTGATTTGGATCGATCTGGAAATGACCGGTCTGAACCCTGACACCGACGTCATCATCGAGATGGCCACCATTGTCACCGACAGCAACCTCAATACCTTGGCCGAAGGTCCGGTGATCGCCATCCACCACAGCGACGCCGTGCTCGCCACCATGGACGAGTGGAACACCCGCACCCACGGCAACTCCGGCCTGACCCAGCGCGTGCGCGACAGCCGCATCAGCATGGCCGAGGCCGAGGCTGAAACCATCGCCTTCCTGGAAAAATGGGTGCCCAAGGGCAAGTCGCCGATCTGCGGCAACAGCATCTGCCAGGACCGTCGCTTCCTTTATACCCACATGAAGGGCCTGGAAAGCTACTTCCACTACCGCAACCTCGACGTGTCCACGCTCAAAGAGCTGGCCGCGCGCTGGGCGCCGGAAGTCAAAGACAGCTTCCATAAAGGCAGCACCCACCTGGCGCTGGACGATATTCGCGAGTCGATTGCCGAGCTGCAGCATTACCGCAAGCATTTCATCAAGGCTTAAAGATCTGGCGCCTGGCCTGGCGCCATCGCGAGCAAGCCCGCTCCCACAGTGTTCCGTGTTCGTCATGACGCCTCGGTCAAATGTGGGAGCGGGCTTGCTCGCGAAGGGCGCGACACGGTCTTTCGCCTTGCGCCCCCTTTTGGTGCCATCATCAAATGATTAGACTGCGCGCCTCTTTGCAAGGATCGCCATCATGCTGTTGATGCTCTACCTCATCGCCATCACCGCCGAAGCCATGACGGGCGCCTTGTCCGCCGGTCGGCGCGGCATGGACTGGTTTGGCGTGGTGTTGATCGCGTGCGTGACGGCGCTGGGTGGCGGTTCGGTGCGTGATGTGCTGTTGGGCCATTACCCGCTCACCTGGGTCAAGCACCCGGAATACCTGGTGCTGACCTCCGTCGCTGCACTGGTGACGATCTTTATCGCGCCGCTGATGTGCCGCCTGCGTTCGTTGTTCCTGGCATTGGACGCCCTAGGCCTGGTGGCCTTCACCCTGATCGGCTGCATGACCGCCCTGGAAATGGGCCACGGCATGCTGGTGGCCTCGGTCAGCGGGGTGATCACCGGCGTGTTCGGCGGCATCTTGCGGGACATCTTCTGCAACGATATCCCGCTGATTTTCCGCCGCGAGCTGTACGCCAGCGTGTCGTTCCTCGCCGCCTGGTTCTACATGCTCTGCCTTTATCTGGAGCTGCCCAGCGAGCAAGCGATCCTGCTGACCCTGTTCAGCGGCTTTCTCTTACGCCTGCTGGCGATTCGGTTTCACTGGGAAATGCCCAAGTTCGTCTACAACGACGACGTACACTAGCGCGTGGCGTGCTGGTTCAGTGCCCATTCCACATGCTCGCGCACCAGCTCCGAAGGGTAGTCCCGCCGCGCTTTCAGGGCTTCCAGCACCGGAATGCTCGACGGCGCATTGCCCAGGCCTACGGCCAGGTTGCGCAGCCAGCGCTCATACCCGGCGCGGCGTAATGGCGAGCCTTCGGTGCTGCTGAGAAATTTATCTTCGTCCCACATAAACAGCTCGGCCAGTTCTGCGTTATCCAAGTTATGCCGTGGCGTAAAGTCGCTCTCGGCCGTAGGGCGCGCGAAACGATTCCACGGGCAAACAATCTGACAGTCATCGCAGCCGAATACACGGTTGCCGATCAACGGGCGCAGGTCTTCCGGGATCGCGCTTTTGAGTTCGATGGTCAGGTAAGAAATGCAACGCCGTGCATCCAGCACGTAGGGGCCGACGAAGGCGTTGGTGGGGCAGATATCCAGGCAGGCGGTGCAGCGGCCGCAGTGCTCGGTGCTGTGGGGTGGGTCAACCGGTAGGGGCAAATCGACAAACAGTTCGCTCAAAAAGAAATAACTGCCGGCCTTGCGGTTGAGCACCAGGGTGTTTTTGCCGATCCAGCCGAGGCCGGCTTGTTCGGCGATGGCTTTTTCCAGCACCGGCGCACTGTCGACAAACGCGCGAAAGCCGAACGGGCCGATTTGCGCCTGGATGCGGTCCGCCAGCTGCTGTACGCGCTTGCGGATCAGCTTGTGGTAATCGCGGCCGAGGGCGTAGCGCGAGACGTAGGCTTTTTCCGGCTTGGCCAGCAGCTGCGCCATTTGGGTGTCGCCCGGCAGGTAATCCATGCGCAGCGACACCACGCGCAAGGTACCGGGCACCAGTTCATCGGGGTGCGAGCGTTTGCTGCCGTGGGCGGCCATGTAGTCCATTTCGCCGTGGTAGCCCGCGTCGAGCCAGCGTTGCAGATGCTGTTCATGCTCGGCCAGGTCCAGGCCGCTGATGCCGACTTGTTGAAAGCCCAGTTCGCGGCCCCAGTCTTTGATCGATTGGGCGAGGGCGGGCAGATCGGAGGTAATAGCGGGCATGAGACACGGGAAACCACAGGTTAGATGCGTATAATTCTGCCAGACATCGGAGCTCGAAGACGCATGCCGCAGACAAAACACCCAATATCCGACGTTCAGCCCCTGTTACACGGCGATTTGCCGCAACTGGCTGCACGTTCCCCAGACGCCCATAAGGGCCAGTTCGGCCACCTGCTGGTGATCGGCGGCGACCGCGGCTTCGGCGGCGCCTCGCTGCTGAGCGCGGAAAGTGCCTTGCGCAGTGGCGCGGGCATGGTGTCCCTGGCGACTCGCCCGGAGCATGTACCCGCCGCATTGGCACGTTTGCCGGAAGTGATGACGGTAGGCGTGAGTTCGGCCAACCAATTGATGGGGCTGCTGGAAAAAATCTCGGTGATCGTGATTGGCCCGGGCCTGGGTGGCGCCGCCTGGGGTAAAAGCCTGCTATCGGTTGCCGCCAACGCCGATCAGCCGCAGGTCTGGGACGCAGACGCGCTGAACCAGCTGGCCACGGGCAATATTAGCCTGCCGGCCAACTGCGTGATCACTCCGCATCCGGGGGAGGCCGCGCGGTTGTTGGGGATTTCGACAGCCGAGGTTCAGGCCGATCGTCTTAAGGTGGCGCGCGCGTTGAGTCACAGATTCAATGCAGTGGCTATCCTCAAGGGTGCTGGCAGTTTGATTGCCAGCCCGGATGGGCGTGTTTCGCGCTGCGACCAGGGCCATCCGGCCATGGCCACGGCGGGCCTCGGTGACGTGCTGGCCGGCCTGGTCGGTGCGTTACTGGCCCAGGGCATGCCGGCCTTTGAGGCAAGTTGCCTGGCCGTGTGGCTGCACGCCACCGCCGGGGATCGCCAAGGCACCTTTGGTCGCGGGCTGGCGGCCAGCGACCTGATACCCGCCATTCGTCAATTGCTGGAGGAGCAGTCGCCGTGCCTGAAGTAATTCTTTTCCTGGCCGATGAAGACACCATGGTGGCGTTTGGTCAGCGCATTGCCCAAGTCACGGGCGGGGCGGGGCTGATCTTTCTCGAAGGCGACCTGGGGGCGGGCAAGACCACCTTGTCCCGTGGGATTATTCGCGGCCTGGGCCATACGGGGGCGGTAAAAAGCCCTACGTTCACCCTGGTTGAGCCCTACGAGATTGGCGCGATTCGCGCGTTTCACTTCGACCTCTACCGCCTGGTGGATCCCGAAGAGCTGGAGTACATGGGCATCCGTGATTACTTCGACGAAGACGCGTTATGCCTGATCGAGTGGCCAGATAAAGGCACAGGCTTTTTGCCAAAGCCGGACCTGACCATTACCATTACGCCGCATGAGCATGGACGTCAGCTGAAGTTGTTGCCCCAGAGCGCGCGCGGCCAGTCTTGGTGCGCCGCTTTGGCATTGGAATTCAAATAATAGATGGGGTTAGGTATGCGCTTTCGCGCGTTGGTTAGTGTCGTAGGGGTGTTGCTTGCGGCAATGACTGTCAATGCTCTGGCTGCTTCACAGGTGAAAAGTGTTCGCCTGTGGCGAGCGCCGGATAACACGCGACTGGTGTTCGACCTGTCTGGCCCGGTCCAGCACAGCGTCTTTACCCTCACGGCGCCTGATCGCCTGGTGATCGACATCAACGGTGCGACCCTGGCCGCGCCGCTGAAAGTCTCCACCGCCAACACACCGATTACCGCCATGCGCTCGGCCCAACGTACGCCGACCGACCTGCGCGTGGTCATCGACCTGAAAAAAGTCGTGACCCCCAAGAGCTTCTCCCTGGCGCCGAATGCCCAGTACGGCAACCGGCTGGTGGTCGACCTGTTCGACAACGCCGCCGATGCCGCGCCGCCGCCTGCTCCGACCCCAAGCGTGGCCATGGTGCCTGCAGTGCCGGTCAACCCGTCGCAACCGCAGGTCAAGTTGCCACCACCGCCGCCGGCTCCGGCCGGCAAGCGCGACATCATCGTGGTGATCGACGCCGGCCACGGCGGCGAAGACCCGGGCGCCTCCGGCTCGCGCGGCCAGCATGAGAAAGACGTGGTACTGGCCATCGCCCGCGAGTTGCAGCGCCAGATCAACGGTATGAAAGGCTACCGCGCCGAGCTGACCCGTACCGGCGACTATTTCATCCCGTTGCGCGGCCGTACCGAAATTGCCCGCAAGAAGGGCGCCGACCTGTTCGTGTCGATCCACGCCGATGCCGCGCCTTCGGCCGCCGCTTTCGGCGCTTCGGTGTTTGCCCTGTCGGATCGCGGTGCTACGTCTGAGACCGCCCGTTGGCTGGCCGACAGCGAAAACCGTTCCGACTTGATCGGTGGCGCCGGCAACGTGTCCCTCGATGACAAGGACAAGATGCTCGCTGGCGTACTGCTCGACCTGTCGATGACGGCCTCGCTGACGTCCAGCTTGAACGTCGGCCAGAAAGTCTTGAGCAATATCGGTCGCGTCACTTCCTTGCACAAGCAACGTGTGGAGCAGGCCGGGTTTATGGTGTTGAAGTCGCCGGACATTCCGTCGATCCTGGTGGAAACCGGGTTTATCTCCAACTCCAACGAAGCCTCGAAACTGGCCAGCGCCAGCCACCAGCAGGCGCTGGCGCGTTCGATCAGCGCCGGTGTGCGCCAGTTCTTCCAGCAGAACCCGCCGCCGGGCACCTACATCGCCTGGCTGCGCGACTCCGGCAAAATCGCCCAGGGCCCGCGTGACCATCGGGTGCAGCCGGGTGACACCCTGGCCATGCTGGCGGTGCGTTTCCAGGTATCGGCGGCCACCTTGCGCAGCGCCAATAACCTGAAAACCGATGAGTTGAAAGTCGGCCAGGTGTTGACCATCCCCGGCACTGAATTGGCGGCGCAGTAAATGAGCGAATCAGTCTTGAACAGTGGCTCGCGCATTGAGTTGCTCAGCCCGCGTCTGGCCAACCAGATTGCCGCGGGTGAGGTTGTTGAACGGCCTGCATCGGTGATCAAGGAGCTGCTGGAAAACAGTATCGACTCTGGCGCCAAGCGCATTGATGTCGACGTGGAGCAGGGCGGCGTCAAGCTGCTGCGTGTGCGCGACGATGGCAGCGGCATCTCTGCGGATGACCTGCCGCTGGCCCTGGCCCGTCACGCCACCAGCAAGATCCGCGACCTGGAAGACCTGGAGCGGGTGATGAGCCTGGGCTTTCGTGGTGAGGCATTGGCCTCGATCAGCTCCGTGGCCCGCCTGACGCTGACCTCGCGCACCCGCAGCGCCGAGCAAGCCTGGCAGGTGGAAACCGAAGGCCGCGACATGGCGCCCCGGGTCCAGCCGGCTGCGCACCCGGTGGGCACTTCGGTGGAAGTGCGCGACCTGTTCTTCAATACCCCGGCGCGGCGCAAATTCCTCAAGGCCGAGAAAACCGAATTCGATCACCTGCAGGAAGTCATCAAGCGCCTGGCCCTGGCGCGTTTCGATGTGGCGTTTCACTTGCGCCACAACGGCAAGACCATCCTCAGCCTGCACGAAGCCCATGACGACGCCGCGCGCGCTCGGCGGGTCTCGGCGATCTGTGGCGCGGGCTTCCTGGAGCAGGCGCTGCCGATCGAGATCGAACGCAATGGCCTGCGCCTGTGGGGCTGGGTCGGTTTGCCGACCTTCTCCCGCAGTCAGGCGGACTTGCAGTACTTCTTCGTGAACGGCCGCGCGGTGCGCGACAAACTGGTGGCTCACGCGGTGCGCCAGGCTTACCGCGATGTGTTGTTCAACGGGCGGCATCCGACGTTTGTGCTGTTTTTTGAGGTTGACCCGTCGGTGGTCGACGTCAACGTGCACCCGACCAAGCACGAAGTGCGTTTCCGTGATGGGCGCATGGTGCATGACTTCCTCTATGGCACCTTGCACCGTGCCCTAGGCGATGTGCGCCCGGATGACCAGCTATCGGCGCCGATTGTGACGGCGGTGGTCCGCCCGAGCGGCCCGGAAGCCGGTGAATTCGGCCCCCAGGGCGAGATGAGCCTGGCGGGTAACCTGCTGCAATCGCCACAACCGCAGCCTGCGTACACGGCGCCGGGCGCGGGTGCCGGTGCGGGGTATCAATATCAATACACGCCGCGCCCGCAATCAACGGTGCCGGTGGCTGAGGCTCAGGCGGCTTATCGCGAGTTTTTCGCGCCGCTGCCGGGGGCTGATGCGGGCTCGGCGGTTGCGCTGCCGGAAGGCGGTGGTGATATCCCGCCGCTGGGGTACGCGCTGGCGCAACTCAAAGGCATCTATATCCTCGCGGAAAACGCCCATGGCCTGGTGCTGGTGGACATGCACGCCGCCCACGAGCGGATCATGTACGAACGCCTGAAGATCGCCATGGCCAGCGAAGGCCTCAGCGGCCAACCGCTGCTGGTGCCGGAATCGCTGGCCGTGAGCCAGCGTGAGGCCGATTGCGCCGAGGAGCACCACAGCGTGTTCCAGAAACTCGGCTTCGAACTGCAGCGCCTGGGCCCGGAAACCCTGGCGATACGCCAGATTCCCGCGCTGCTCAAGCAGGCCGAGGCCAACCGGCTAGTGGCCGACGTGCTGGCCGACCTGATGGAATACGGCACCAGTGACCGCATCCAGGCGCATATCAACGAATTGCTCGGCACCATGGCCTGCCACGGTGCGATCCGTGCCAACCGCCGCCTGGCCCTGCCGGAAATGAACGGCTTGCTGCGCGATATGGAAAACACCGAGCGCAGCGGCCAATGCAACCATGGCCGACCGACCTGGACCCAAATGGGCCTGGACGATCTGGACAAACTGTTCTTGCGCGGCCGTTGATGAGTGCCTTGCCCCCCGCGATCTTCCTGATGGGCCCCACGGCCGCCGGCAAGACCGACCTGGCCATCGAGCTGACCAAGGTGCTGCCGTGCGAGCTGATCAGTGTCGACTCTGCCCTGGTTTACCGGGACATGGACATCGGCACGGCCAAACCGTCGAAAGCGCTTCTGGCCCAGCATCCACATCGCCTGATCGACATAATCGACCCTGGCGAGAGCTATTCGGCGGCGGATTTCCGCACCGATGCCCTGGCCGCCATGGCTGAGATCACCGCGCGAGGCAATATTCCGTTGCTGGTGGGTGGCACGATGCTCTATTACAAGGCTTTGCAGGAGGGGCTGGCGGATATGCCCCCCGCCGACGCCCAGGTGCGCGCCGAGCTTGAGGAGGAGGCTGTACGCCTTGGCTGGCAAGCCCTGCACGACCAGCTGGCGGCCGTGGACCCGGTGTCCGCTGCGCGAATTCACCCCAATGACCCCCAGCGGCTCACCCGAGCCCTGGAAGTCTGGCGCGTAAGTGGCCAGACCATGACTGAACATCGGCTGAAACAAACTGCGCAAAGTGCTGACGCAGGCGCATCTGGACAGTCACAATTGCCCTATACTGTGGCGAATCTGGCCATCGCTCCGGCAAATCGTCAGGTGCTGCATGAACGAATTGCACAAAGATTCACAATTATGTTGGAACAGGGGTTTATCGACGAGGTCGTAGCACTGCGTTCAAGAGGTGACCTGCATCCCGGGTTACCTTCGATACGTGCTGTAGGCTACCGCCAAGTCTGGGATCATCTGGATGGCAAGCTGACGTCAGCCGAAATGCAGGAGCGCGGCATCATTGCCACGCGCCAATTGGCGAAACGCCAGTTCACCTGGTTGCGCAGCTGGAGCGATTTGCACTGGTTGGACAGCCTGGACAGCGACAATCTGTCACGCGCCTTGAAATACTTGGGAACGGTCTCCATATTGAGCTGAGTCCTTGCAATTGCCGTCTATCCTTGGGGGTGTGACGGCCATAAGCTATCTATTTTCCGATTTTTTATTATTGATCCTTAAAGGAGTGCGGCACATGTCAAAAGGGCATTCGCTACAAGACCCTTACTTGAATACTTTACGTAAAGAGAAAGTGGGGGTTTCCATCTACCTGGTCAACGGTATCAAGCTGCAAGGCACGATCGAGTCGTTCGACCAGTTCGTGATCCTGCTGAAAAACACCGTCAGCCAGATGGTTTACAAGCACGCTATCTCGACAGTCGTTCCAGTTCGTCCAATCCGTCTGCCAAGCGCAGCAGGTGACGAAGTCGGTGACGCTGAGCCAGGTAACGCCTGATAGGAGTCTCCTTTGTTCTTTGAGCGCCACGGTGGTGGTGAGCGGGTAATCCTCGTTCACTTGGATGGACAGGACCCTGAGGCGCGCGAAGATCCGCAGGAGTTTCAGGAGTTGGCAAATTCGGCCGGCGCCGAGACCGTTGCGTTTTTTAACGTACCGCGTCATCGGCCAACCGCCAAATTCCTGATTGGCAGCGGCAAGGTCGAGGAACTGCGCGACCTGGTCCATGCCGAAGAAGCCGATCTGGTGATCTTCAATCACACCCTCACGCCCAGTCAGGAACGTAACCTCGAACGTGTTTTCGAGTGTCGCGTGATCGACCGCACTGGCCTGATCCTCGATATTTTCGCCCAGCGCGCCCGTACCCATGAAGGCAAGCTCCAGGTCGAACTGGCCCAGCTTGACCACATGAGCACGCGGCTGGTTCGCGGCTGGACTCACCTTGAGCGCCAAGGGGGTGGTATCGGTATGCGTGGCCCGGGTGAAACCCAGCTCGAAACCGACCGCCGTCTGCTGCGGGTGCGCCTGCGCCAGATCAAGGGCCGCCTCGAAAAAGTCCGCAGCCAGCGTGAGCAATCGCGGCGCGGGCGTTCGCGTGCGGATATCCCTACCGTGTCCCTGGTGGGCTATACCAACGCCGGCAAATCCACGCTGTTCAACAACGTGACCAAATCCGACGTGTACGCGGCCGACCAACTGTTCGCCACTCTGGATCCGACCCTGCGCCGTCTGGATATCGACGACCTGGGGCCGATTGTGCTGGCCGACACCGTGGGCTTCATTCGCCACTTGCCCCACAAGCTGGTCGAGGCGTTTCGGTCTACGCTCGAAGAGTCGAGCAATTCCGACCTGCTGTTGCACGTGATCGATGCGGCTGAACCGGATCGCATGTTGCAGATCGAGCAGGTGATGGTGGTGCTGGGCGAGATTGGTGCCCAGGACTTGCCGATCCTCGAGGTCTATAACAAACTCGATTTGCTTGAAGGCGTAGAGCCACAAATCCAGCGCGACGAGAACGGCAAGCCCCAGCGGGTATGGCTGTCGGCGCGAGATGGCAGCGGTTTGGAGTTGCTTGAACAGGCCATTGCCGAGTTGCTCGGCAGTGATTTGTTCGTCGGCACCTTGCGCTTGCCGCAGCGTTTTGCTCGACTGCGTGCACAGTTTTTCGAGCTGGGCGCGGTACAGAAAGAAGAACACGACGAAGAAGGTGTCAGCTTGCTGGCCGTTCGATTGCCGCGCTCGGAGCTCAACCGGCTGGTCAGCCGCGAGGGTGTAGTACCGACAGAGTTCATCGAACAACACACTTTGCAATAAAAGCCTCCGAAAGCGGTTGTGCCGCAGTAGCAGGCATTCTGTAGCATTGGTCGGCGCGCCGTGGGTGCGTCTTTGCTTTATCAGATGGAGAGCGCTATGGCTTGGAATGAGCCGGGTGGCAACTCGAATAATCAGGATCCTTGGGGTGGTAAACGCCGCAATAATGGCGACCGCAAGGGGCCACCAGATCTCGACGAGGCCTTCCGAAAGCTGCAGGAAAGCCTGAATGGGTTGTTCGGTGGTGGAAAAAAACGCGGTGGTGACGATGGCGGTCGCACAAGCAAGGGCGGCGGCTATGGCCTGCTGGGCCTGGGTCTTGTCGTGCTGGCATCCGTGTGGCTGTACAGCGCCGTATACGTGGTGGACGAGCAGGAGCAGGCCGTGGTGCTGCGCTTCGGCAAGTACTACGAAACGGTCGGCCCGGGCCTGAACATCTATTTCCCGCCGATCGACAAGAAGTACATGGAGAACGTCACGCGTGAGCGTGCCTACACCAAGCAGGGCCAGATGCTGACCGAAGACGAGAACATCGTCGAAGTGCCGCTGACCGTGCAGTACAAGATCAGCAACCTGCAGGACTTCGTGCTGAACGTTGATCAGCCGGAAATCAGCCTGCAACACGCAACCGAAAGCGCCCTGCGCCACGTGGTGGGTTCCACCGCCATGGACCAGGTGCTGACCGAAGGTCGTGAATTGATGGCCAGCGAAATCAAGGAGCGCCTGCAACGGTTCCTCGATACCTATCGCACCGGTATCACCGTTACCCAGGTGAACGTACAGAGCGCAGCGGCACCGCGTGAAGTGCAGGAAGCCTTCGATGACGTGATCCGCGCCCGTGAAGACGAGCAGCGTTCGCGCAACCAGGCTGAAACCTACGCCAATGGCGTCGTGCCGGAAGCTCGTGGTCAGGCCCAGCGCATCCTTGAAGATGCCAACGGTTACCGCGACGAAGTGGTTTCCCGTGCCAAGGGTGAGGCGGATCGCTTTACCAAGCTGGTTGCCGAGTACCGCAAGGCGCCCGAGGTTACCCGCGAGCGTCTGTACCTGGACACCATGCAGGAAGTCTTCAGCAACACCAGCAAGGTTCTCGTGACCGGCAGCAAAGGTGGGCAGAACAACCTGCTGTACCTGCCGCTGGACAAGATGATCGAAGGTGGTCGTAGCAGCACCGGCGCAGCGTCCACCGGTTCCAATGCCGCTGCCAACGAAGCGAGCGCCCGTGCGGCCGCTGACTTGCTGCAACAGCAAACACGTACCAGGGAGAGTCGTTGATGAGCAATAAATCGCTGACCGCCCTGATTGTGGGCGTCGTCGTGGTCATCGCTGCCTGGAACTGCTTCTACATCGTGGCTCAGACCGAGCGTGCGGTGCTGCTGCAATTCGGTCGCGTGGTCCAGGCAGATGTCCAGCCCGGCCTGCATGTGAAGGTCCCCTACGTGAACCAGGTGCGCAAGTTCGACGCCCGCCTGATGACCCTGGATGCACCGACACAACGCTTCCTGACCCTGGAAAAGAAAGCCGTGATGGTTGACGCCTACGCCAAGTGGCGCGTCAAGGATGCCGAGCGCTTCTACACTGCGACCTCCGGCCTCAAGCAGATTGCCGACGAGCGTTTGTCGCGCCGTCTGGAGTCGGGCCTGCGTGACCAGTTTGGTAAGCGCACCCTGCACGAGGTGGTCTCCGGTGAACGTGATGCGCTGATGGCTGACATCACGCGCTCGCTGAACACCATGGCAGAGAAAGAGCTGGGCATCGAAGTGGTTGATGTCCGGGTCAAGGCTATCGACCTGCCGAAGGAAGTGAACCGCAGCGTGTTCGAGCGTATGAGCACCGAGCGTGAGCGTGAAGCTCGTGAGCACCGCGCCAAGGGTAACGAGTTGGCCGAAGGTATCCGTGCGGATGCCGACCGTCAGCGCCGTGTACTGCTGGCCGAAGCCTATCGCGAGTCTGAAGAGGCGCGCGGTGATGGTGATGCTCAAGCCGCGGCGATCTACGCCAAGGCCTACGGCCAGGACCAGGAGTTCTACGCGTTCTACCGTAGCCTGCGTGCCTACCGTGAAAGCTTCGCGAACAAAACCGATGTCATGGTGCTGGACCCAAGCAGCGACTTCTTCCGCTACCTGGAAAAGTCCAAGTAACCAGCCTGTGATTCTGTAGGTTTCACTCCCGTCGGGCGGCTAAAACGCCTGGCGGGGTGATCCTTTCAGAAAACGGGTGTATGATGCGGCAGCCGGGAAATTCCCGGCTTTTTTGCGTCTGCATGTTTGATTCGGCAGGCGTGACAGGTTTTTCGAGGAAAGTGCCCGACGAGGCCGGTTACAGGTCGTTCGTCACGTCGCTCTTGCGCGTGGTTTATGCAGGCGGCGGGCATTTTCTGCTTCACTCAAGGCTCGGCCGAGGGCTGGCCGCCCGGATCAAAGGGGAATGGCGTAATGGCAACGGTAGACCGCTGGCTGCTGCCAGATGGCATCGAAGAAGTACTGCCACCGGAAGCTGCGCGCATTGAAGTAGCGCGTCGTCAGGTGTTGGATCTGTTCCAGAGCTGGGGTTACGAGTTTGTCGTGACCCCCCATATCGAGTACCTGGAATCCCTGCTGACCGGCGCGGGCCAGGACCTGGATCTGCGCACCTTCAAGGTCATCGACCCGCAATCGGGTCGGCAAATGGGTTTCCGTGCCGACATCACGCCGCAAGTGGCGCGCATCGATGCGCACACCCTGCGCCGCGAAGGCCCGAGCCGCCTGTGCTACGCCGGCAGCGTGCTGCATGCCCAGCCGCGTGCGTTGTCGTCTTCCCGTAGCCCGATCCAACTGGGCGCCGAGTTGTACGGCGACGCCAGCCCGAGCAGCGACGTTGAAGTGATCAGCCTGATGCTGGCCATGTTGCAACTGGCTGACGTGCCGGATGTCCACATGGACCTGGGCCACGTGGGTATCTACCGTGGCTTGGCGCGTGCGGCCGGTTTGTCCGGTGAAGTGGAACAACAGTTGTTCGATGCCCTGCAACGCAAGGCCATCGACGAAGTGATCGCGCTCACCGAGGGCGTGCCTGCCGACCTCGCCGGCATGCTGCGTGCGCTGGTGAACCTGTGTGGCGGCCGTGAAGTGCTGGTGGCCGCGCGTGAGCGCCTGGCCAATGCGCCGGCGCCGGTATTGGCGGCGCTGGATGACGTGCTGGCGATTGCCGAGCAGTTGTCGGCACGCTTCCCACAGTTGCCGCTGTACTTTGACCTGGGTGAGTTGCGCGGCTACCACTACCACACCGGTGTGGTGTTCGCGGTGTTTGTACCGGGTGTTGGCCAGGCCATCGCCCAAGGCGGTCGTTACGACGATATCGGCGCCGACTTCGGTCGCGCACGTCCGGCGACGGGCTTTTCTACCGATTTGAAAACCCTGGTGACCCTGGGGCGTGCTGAGGTCGAGCTGCCGTCTGGTGGCGTCTGGATGCCCGACAGTACGGACGCAGCACTCTGGCAGCAGGTTTGCCAGTTGCGCAGTGAGGGTCAGCGTGTCGTCCAGGCTTTGCCTGGGCAGCCATTGGCCGCCGCCCGTGATGCGGACTGCGACCGGCAATTGATTCTGCAGAACGGGCTTTGGCAAGTATCGCCACTGGCTTCTTGAGTTTTCCTGCCGGCCATCGCCGGCACCAAGTTTGCGCGAATGAGGACAAGTGTTATGGGTAAGAATGTCGTAGTCCTGGGCACCCAATGGGGTGATGAGGGCAAAGGCAAGATCGTTGATCTGCTGACCGAACATGCTGCCGCCGTAGTGCGCTACCAAGGTGGCCACAACGCTGGCCACACCCTGGTCATCGATGGCGAAAAAACCGTCTTGCACCTGATCCCGTCGGGCGTACTGCGCGAAGGCGTGCAGTGCCTGATCGGTAACGGCGTAGTGGTTGCACCTGACGCCCTGCTGCGTGAGATCATCAAGCTGGAAGAGAAAGGCGTACCGGTGCGCGAGCGCCTGCGTATCAGCCCGTCCTGCCCGCTGATCCTGTCCTTCCACGTTGCGCTGGACCAGGCCCGTGAAAAGGCCCGTGGCGAGCTGAAGATCGGTACGACCGGTCGCGGTATCGGCCCGGCCTACGAAGACAAGGTTGCGCGTCGTGGCCTGCGTGTGGGCGACCTGCTCAACATGCCGCGTTTCGAAGACAAGCTGCGTGAACTGGTGGATTACCACAACTTCATGCTGGTGGGTTACTACAAAGAGCCGGCCATCGAGTTCGACAAGACCCTGGCCGAGTGCAAGGAATACGCTGAGCTGCTCAAGCCGCTGATGCTGGACGTGACTGCCGAGCTGCACGACCTGCGTCGCGCTGGCAAAGACATCATGTTCGAAGGCGCCCAAGGTTCGCTGCTGGACATCGACCACGGTACCTACCCGTACGTGACCAGCTCCAACACCACCGCTGGCGGCGTGGCTACCGGTTCGGGCGTTGGCCCGATGTTCCTGGACTACATCCTGGGCATCACCAAGGCTTACACCACTCGCGTGGGTTCGGGTCCATTCCCGACTGAGCTGTTCGACGAAGTGGGTGCGCACCTGGCCAAGCAAGGTCACGAATTCGGCGCTACCACTGGCCGTGCGCGTCGTTGCGGCTGGTTTGACGCGGTTATCCTGCGTCGTGCTATCGATGTGAACAGCATCTCGGGCATCTGCCTGACCAAGCTGGACGTACTCGACGGCCTGGAAACCATCAACATCTGCATCGGCTACAAAGATGCAGCAGGCAACGACGTTGCGCCGACCGACGCGGACAGCTACGTAGGCCTGCAGCCTGTGTACGAAGAAGTGCCGGGCTGGACCGAATCGACCGTGGGCGCCAAAACCCTGGAAGAGCTGCCGGCTAACGCCCGTGCGTACATCAAGCGCGTTGAAGCGTTGATCGGCGCGCCGATCGACATTATTTCGACGGGCCCGGACCGCAACGAAACCATCGTTCTGCGTCACCCGTTCGCTTAATAAGCTGTTGATGTAAAAAGCAAAGGGCTCCTTCGGGAGCCCTTTTGCATATCTGCTGCCTGAGCGGCACGACCCTTGCTTCGGTTCTTTCTTTCGCGGTGCTATCAAATTAATGGCACCCGTGGTGGAGGGATTCCCGATGTCTGCCGTTCTCTCATTGTTACAAAGCCGTCTGTTGCGGCCGGTGTTCGTTACCCTAGGTATCGCCCTTTTGGTGCAAGTGCTGGTGGCGGTCGCTCTAACCCGAAGCACGGTCACAGCGCTGGAGGCTGATCTGGGCAATCGCCTGGGGATCGACAGCCAGAAATTGTCCGGCGAATTGGCGCAAGCCGGTAAGGAAGTCACATCCAGCCTGGACAGCTTGTCTACCAGCACGCGTCAGCGTCTGACCGCAGGGCTTTCCACGCGCCTGCAGGAAGAGCAGAAGCAACTGCGTGCGACCCTGGAAAAGGACCTGCAGGACTCTGCCAATGACATGGCGCAACTGCTGGCCTCGGTGGCGCCCCGCGCCATGTGGGACAGCGATGTGCCGACTCTCTCGGAGTTTGCTCGGCGCGCCCAGCGCAACCCTAACGTGTTGTTCGTGGTGTATGACGACGCCGCGGGTGAGCACCTGACCCGTTACCTTAACCGTGAAAACCCGATCAACCAGGCGCTGCTGGAAAAGGGCAAGGGCGACCGCGCCTTGGATAAGGTGTTGGACGCCGCGAAAAATGATCCTTCGGTGTTCTACGTCGAAGCGTCCATCAGCCCCAATGGGGTAGAGATCGGTAAAGTCCGCATGGGGGTTTCGACCGCCGCGGTAGAGGCGGACCTGGCTGCGCTGGACAAGCGTTTTGCCGCGCTGATCGCCAGCGGTGATCAACTGGTCGGCGACAGCCTCAAAGGTGCCGCCGCCGACAGTGCGGCGGCCATGGGTGCGCGCCTGCAGTCGGCGCAAGCCACGGCGACCCAGATGGCCGCCAACACCACCAGCGCCGTCCAGGAGTCTGCTGGCACCCTGCGCTGGCGCATCGGGATGGGGCTCGCGGTGGTGGGTTTTGGCGTATTGCTGCTGATCGCCGTGGTGCTGGGGCGCCGCGTGGTCAATCGCCTGAAGCTGTTGATTGCGGCCATGGATGACCTGGCGGCGGGTGAGGGCGACCTGACCAAGCGCGTGCAAATCAGCAGTAAGGACGAAATCGGTGACATGGCCTCGGCGGTCAACCGCTTTGTGGATAAGTTGCAACCCATCGTGCGTGAGGCTGGCGATGTGGCTCAGCGTACCGGCGTGGAAATCGGCGCCATGACCTTGCGCAATGCCGGTGCCGACAAGGCGGCCGGGCTGCAGCGTGATGAGGTGGCCGAGAGCTTGCGCGCGCTGTCGCAGATGGCTGATGAGGCCCAGGCCGAAAGCCATGCCATGCAGGCTGCCTTGCAGCAGGTGGTGGATATTCGCCAGGCCACGGATGAGAACTCGCGCACCTCGGCCGAGGTCGGCAGCCTGATCGAAGCGTTGGCCGGGCAGGTGCAGGCGGGCTCCCAGGTGATCGAGCGGTTGGCGCAGCAAAGTGAGCAGATCGAAGTGGTGCTCACGGTAATCCACGGCATCGCTGAACAGACCAACTTGCTGGCACTCAACGCCGCCATCGAGGCGGCGCGTGCCGGTGAAACCGGGCGCGGTTTTGCGGTGGTGGCGGACGAAGTGCGTGCGCTGGCGAGCAAGACCCAGAGTTCCACCGGCGACATCCAGGCGCATATCGTGGCGCTGCAACAGGGCGCGCGCGAGGCGGTGGAGACCATCGGCAAGGCCGGGCGTCAGGCCAATGAGGGCTTGCTGGTGCTGCGTGACAGCGTGCGCTTGCAGCAGACGGTGCAGGCGTCGGTGGAGCAGGTGCACGCGGCAATCGGTTTGGCGACGCGCGCGGCAGAGCATCAGGCGCAGGGCGCGCATGCCGTGCGTGGGCGGGTCGAAGTGATCCATGCCCAGGCCGAACGTGCCGCGCAGGCGGTGGTGGAGACTACCGCCAGTGGCAAGGTGCTGGATGGGCTGGCGGCGCAGTTGAAGGCGAGCCTGGGGCAGTTCCGGGCTTGAGGTTATCTGTGATGGCCTCTTCGCGAGCAAGCCCGCTCCCACATTTGACTGCATTCCAAAGCTGGAATACGGTCAAATGTGGGAGGGGGCTTGCCCCCGATAGCGGTCTCAGCGACTCAGATACATCCGAGTCGTCAGCAGATAAACCGGCAACCCCGACACCAGAATCAACAACGCCGCATAAGGCGCCGCCGCCGCAAACTCCACATTCGAAGTGTGCGCCCACACGGCAGTCGCCAAGGTGTTCAGGCCGGTTGGACTGAGCAGCAACGTGGCCGTCAATTCCTTCATCGCATCCAGAAAAACCAGCGCAAACGCCGCGCCCAATGCCGGGAAAATAATCGGCAACGTCACTCGGCAAAACGCACTGAACGACGACGCGCCCAGGGTTCTCGCCGCTTCTTCCAGCTGCGGCGCAGCCTTGTTCAGCGCCGTGCGGATGGGCGCCTGGGCCAGCGGTAAAAACAGCAGCGCATAAGCGATCAGCAACAACGCCGAGGTCTGGTACAGCGCCGGCACGTAATGCAGCGCGAAATACACCAGCGTCAGCGCAATCACCAAGCCGGGCAGGGCGTGCAGCAGGTAGGGCAGGCGCTCGGCCCAGATTGCCAGTTGGCCCTTGTAGCGCACCACCAGCAGGCCGACCGGCACTGCCAGCACCAGGCACAACGCCGCGCCGCCCAGGGACAGTGCCAGTGAGGACAACAGCGCCTCACCGATCTGCGCCACTGGAAACGCCGCTGACGACCCCACTGCCAGCCAGTAACCGAGCATGCCCAGGGGAATGCCGCTGCCGATGATCGCCAGCGCCAGGCAATACACCTGGCCCAGCGCTGCCCATTTGCCCAGCCGAACCTGCTCGGCGTGCCGCGCTGCGCCCTGGCCGATGCGTACATGCCGTCCCTTGCCGCGCACCCGCAGCTCCAGCCATAACAAGGTCAGGCACATCACCAGCAACACTGCAGAGAGCATCGCGGCATTGGCATTGCTGAATTCCAGTTCGAATTGCTGGTAGATCGCGGTGGTGAACGTCTGCAGGCCGATGATCGACAGTGCGCCGAACTCTACCAGCATGTGCAACGCAATCAGCAGTGCGCCGGCCAGCAGCGAGGGCCACAACAGCGGCAGTGTGATGCGCAAAAACACCCCCCAGCGATTCAGGCCGAGGGTGCGCGCCGATTCTTCCAGAGATGGGTCGAGGTTGCGCAGGGTGGCCGCCACCGGCAGAAACACCAGCGGGTATTTGGACAGGGTCATCACCAGGATCGCGCCGCCGAGGCCCTCGAAGTTGGCGCTCAGCGACACCCAGGTGAAGCTGCTGACAAACGCCGGCACCGCGAACGGCAGGCACAGAATCACACCCCAGATGCGCCGCCCCGGCAGGTTGCTGCGCTCCAGCAACCAGGCCAGTGACAGGCCGATCACGCCACACGCCACTGTCACCCCGACCATCAGCGCCAAGGTGTTGCGCAGCAGCCCGAACACATATGGCCGCCACAGCAGATGTACTGCCTCGGCCCAGCCGGCCTGCCAGGCCTTCAGCCCGACATACACCAATGGCAGCAGGCTCAGGCCCACCAGAAACAGCACGGGCAGCAGCAGCCAGATCGACGGGCGTTTGCGCCGGGGTGTGAAGCCTGCGGCGGGTAGCGATGGGGTCATCAGTTCAAGCCAACGTCACGTTCCAGGTCCAGGGCTTCTTCGGCGTTGCCCAGGTCTGCAGGGGTGACTTTCGGCGGTTGCAGCTCGCTGAACGGCTTGAGGCCACGGTTGGATTGCATGCCCTTGCGCAGCGGGTATTCGGCCGAGGTGTTGGTGATCACACGCTGGCCTTCTTCGCTGGCCATGAATGCCAGCAGTTGTTGGGCTTCCTTGGGGTGCTTGCTGGACTTCAGCGCCGCTGCGGAGGACACAGTGATCAGGCCGCCGGCATCGCCGTTGGTGAAGTAGTGCAGTTGCGAGTCCAGGTTGGTTTTTTCCTTCTTCAAGGCAAACCAGTAGTAGTTGTTCACCAGTACGGTGGCCACTTCACCGTTTTCCACGGCCTTGAGGGCGACCATATTGTTGCTATACACCTTGCCGAAGGCGCGCAGGCCAGTCAGCCATTCTTCAGCAGCTTCGCGGCCGTGCAGCTTGATGATCGCCACGGCCTGTTCCTGGAATGCGCCGCTGGTGGGCACGAAGCCGACCTTGCCTTGCCACTCGGGTCCGGCGAAATCCAGTACCGACTTGGGCAGGTCTTTTTCGGCAATCAGTTTGGGGTTGAAGGCCACGACGCGGGTGCGCGCGGTCACGCCCATCCAGTCGCCGTTGCTGCCGACGTAATCCTTGGGCAGCACGTCGAGGGTGCTGGCGTCGATCTTGGCCAACAGGCCTTGCTCGCCGAGTTTGTTCAGCGGCGGCGATTCTTCGGTGTAAATCACGTCGGCCGGGGAGCGCTCGCCTTCTTCGACAACCTGGCTGGCCAGCTGGTTGCTGCTGCCTTTACGCACGTTGACGTGAATGCCGGTCTTGGCTTCGAAGGCCTTGGCGAGTTCATCGCCGACTTCCTTATGCTGGCCGTTGTACAAAGTCAGGGAGATCTTGTCGGCGGAGTAGGCGGCGGGTGAGAGCAGGGTCAGGCCGAGCAGAGTGAGGGTCAGGCCACGCAGAAGGGATGTCTTGAGACGGTTATCGCGGATCATCATCCGAAGTGTTCCTCGCTTGTATGCAACAAATCATTGCAAGGATAAACGATAAAGTTTCTCAGGTGCGGCGAAGGGGGGAGGAATTGCGCGTGGAGTTTTTAAACTCCAGAAATGAAAAAACCCGCTTTCGCGGGTTTGATCTGAATTTGGTGCCCAGGAGAAGACTCGAACTTCCACGACCTTGCGATCACCAGCACCTGAAGCTGGCGTGTCTACCAATTTCACCACCTGGGCATTATCAAGCAACGTTGCCGCTGTTGATGTGGCGAACTATACGGTGGGCTTTTTGATCTGTAAACCCCTGATTCAAAAAAATAAATCAAGATTCTCGTTAAAAATCAAAGGCCTGAAACGCAAAAACCCGCTTTCGCGGGTTTTTGGGAGACTCAAGGTTTAACCTTGAGTTTGAAATTGGTGCCCAGGAGAAGACTCGAACTTCCACGACCTTGCGATCACCAGCACCTGAAGCTGGCGTGTCTACCAATTTCACCACCTGGGCAGCATCAACAACGTTGCCGTCGTCGATGGCGCGCACTATACGGAGCCGTTTTTGAGCTGTAAACCCCTGCCATGAAAAAAGCCTGGAAAATTTCGCCAATGGTCGTGCAAGGTGCTTGCTCGGGGTTATAAAAGGCTTTTAAACGCTAGTTGATGCCTGAAATTTCCCGTTTCAATACGCGTATGCCAAACTAACCCGCATATAGACAAGGTGAAAACTCTCTAATGGCCGATTGGCAGTCCCTCGATCCCGAGGCCGCTCGTGAAGCGGAAAAATATGAAAACCCTATTCCTAGCCGCGAACTGATCCTGGCGCATCTCGCCGATCGGGGTTCGCCTGCTAGCCGTGAGCAACTGGTTGAAGAGTTCGGTCTGACCACCGAAGACCAGCTCGAAGCCCTGCGCCGCCGTCTGCGTGCCATGGAGCGCGATGCTCAACTTATCTACACCCGCCGTGGCACCTATGCGCCCGTGGACAAGCTCGACCTGATCCTTGGCCGCATTGCCGGCCACCGTGACGGCTTCGGCTTCCTGATCCCGGATGACGGCAGCGACGACCTGTTCATGAGCCCGGCGCAAATGCGCCTGGTGTTCGATGGCGATCGTGCCCTGGCGCGTGTTTCCGGCCTGGACCGTCGCGGTCGGCGTGAAGGCGTGATTGTCGAAGTGGTGTCCCGTGCCCACGAGTCCATCGTCGGCCGTTACTTCGAAGAAGGCGGCATCGGCTTTGTTGTGCCGGATAACCCGAAGGTCCAGCAGGAAGTGCTGATTACCCCGGGTCGCAATGGCGCTGCCAAGGTCGGCCAGTTTGTCGAGGTGAAGATCACCCACTGGCCAACGGCGCGGTTCCAGCCTCAAGGCGATATCGTTGAAGTGGTCGGCAACTACATGGCGCCGGGCATGGAAATCGACGTTGCATTGCGCACCTACGATATTCCTCACGTGTGGCCAGAAGCCGTTATCAAGGAAGCCCGCAAGCTCAAGCCGGAAGTGGAAGAGAAGGACAAAGAGAAGCGCATCGACCTGCGCCATCTGCCGTTCGTCACCATTGACGGTGAAGATGCCCGCGACTTCGATGATGCGGTCTACTGCGAAGCCAAGCCGGGCAAGCTGCGCTTGTTCTCCGGTGGCTGGAAGTTGTTCGTCGCGATTGCCGACGTGTCCAGCTACGTGAAGATCGGTTCGGCGCTGGATAACGAAGCCCAGGTGCGCGGCAACTCCGTGTACTTCCCTGAGCGCGTGATCCCGATGCTGCCTGAGCAGCTGTCCAACGGCCTGTGCTCCCTGAACCCGAAAGTCGACCGTTTGGCCATGGTGTGCGAGATGACCATCTCGAAAACCGGCGAAATGACTGACTACCAGTTCTATGAGGCGGTGATTCACTCCCAGGCGCGCCTGACCTATAACAAGGTCAGCACCATCCTGGAAACGCCGAAAACCAGCGAAGCCAAGGCTCTGCGTACCGAGTACGCCGGCGTGGTGCCGCACCTCAAGCAGCTCTACTCGCTGTACAAAGTATTGCTGGGTGCCCGTCACGTGCGTGGCGCGATCGATTTTGAAACCCAGGAAACCCGGATTGTCTTCGGTTCCGAGCGCAAGATCGCCGCGATCACCCCGACCACCCGTAACGATGCGCACAAGCTGATCGAGGAATGCATGCTGGCGGCCAACGTGGCCACCGCTGAGTTCCTGAAGAAGCACGAAATCCCTGCGCTGTACCGAGTGCACGACGGCCCGCCGCCGGAGCGTCTGGAAAAACTGCGCGCGTTCCTCGGCGAACTCGGCCTGTCCCTGCACAAAGGCAAGGACGGCCCGACGCCGAAGGATTACCAGGCATTGCTGGCCAGCATCAAGGACCGTCCGGATTACCACGTGATCCAGACCGTGATGCTGCGCTCCCTGAGCCAGGCGGTGTACAGCGCCGATAACCAGGGCCACTTCGGCCTGAATTACGAGGCCTACACCCACTTCACCTCGCCGATCCGTCGTTACCCGGACCTGCTCACGCACCGGGCGATCCGCAGCGTGATCCATTCCAAGCAAGACACCCCGCACGTCAAGCGCGCCGGTGCCATGACCATTCCGAAGGCGCGGATTTATCCGTACGACGAAGCGGCCCTGGAACAGTTGGGCGAGCAGTGCTCGATGAGCGAACGCCGCGCCGATGAAGCCACTCGCGACGTGGTGAACTGGCTCAAGTGCGAGTTCATGAAAGATCGCGTGGGCGAGTCGTTCCCAGGCGTGATCACTGCCGTGACCGGTTTTGGTCTGTTTGTCGAGCTGACCGACATCTACGTCGAGGGTCTGGTGCACGTCACCGCCTTGCCGGGTGACTACTACCACTTCGATCCTGTGCATCACCGCCTGGCGGGCGAGCGCACGGGTCGCAGCTTCCGCCTGGGCGACACGGTGGAAGTGCAGGTCATGCGCGTCGACCTCGACGAGCGCAAGATCGACTTCGGTATGCCTGATAAGCCGGCCGAGTCGGCGGGTCGTAAAAAACGCGGCAGCGAAACCGCTGCGCCAGCCTCCAAGGGCAAAGGTGCACCCGCGAAAGCGGCCGCAGCGCCTGAACCTGCCAAGGCCGGTCGTCGCCCTGCGGCCAAGGAAAAAGCCCCTGAGGCTTACCGCCCAAGCGACGCCGCGGCGAAAAACGCCGAGCTGCGCAAGAGCCGCGAGTTGAAGCAACAGCTGCTCAACGAAGCCAAAAGCGGTGGTAAAGCGGCGTCTGGGGGAAAGTCCCACGGGGCGGAAAAGCCGTCGAGCAAGCCCAGTAAACACCGTAAAGGCCCGCCAAAAGCGGGTTCGGCCCCTGCCAAAAGCGGCGGGTCGCGCAAACCTAAGGCCAAGTCATGAGTCTGGAAAAAATCTACGGCGTGCACGCCGTAGAAGCACTGCTGCGTCACCACCCCAAGCGCGTCAAGCAAGTGTGGTTGGCGGAAGGTCGCAGCGAGCCGCGCGTACAAGCGCTGGTCGAGTTGGCCACACAAAATAAAGTCGCCATCGGCCAGGCCGAGCGACGTGAAATGGATGTGTGGGTCGAAGGCGTCCACCAGGGCGTGGTGGCGGACGTAAGCCCGAGCCAGGTCTGGGGCGAAGCCATGCTCGACGAGCTGCTCGACCGCACCGAAGGCGCCCCCTTGTTGCTGGTGCTGGACGGCGTGACCGACCCGCACAACCTCGGCGCCTGCCTGCGTTCGGCGGATGCTGCCGGCGCGCTGGCGGTGATCGTGCCGAAAGACAAGTCGGCGACGTTGACGCCGGTTGTGCGTAAGGTCGCCTGCGGTGCGGCGGAAGTGATTCCGCTGGTGGCCGTGACCAACCTGGCGCGCACCCTGGAGAAACTCCAGCAGCGTGGCTTGTGGGTCGTGGGGACGGCGGGGGAGGCTGAGGTCAGTATTTATGACCAGGACCTCACTGGCCCGACCATCCTGATCATGGGTGCCGAGGGCAAGGGCATGCGTCGCCTGACCCGCGAGCACTGCGATTACCTGGTGCACCTGCCGATGGCTGGTAGCGTCAGCAGCCTCAACGTGTCGGTGGCGACCGGCGTGTGCCTGTTCGAAGCCCAGCGCCAGCGTGGCGCGAAGGTCAAGGCCAAGAAGTAACTAAGTTTGGCGCAGGTCAAAATGTGGGAGGGAGCTTGCCCCCGATAGCGGCAGGCCAGTCAGCAGAGATGTTGAGTGTTCCATTGCTATCGGGGGCAAGCCCCCTCCCACAATTGTTTTGCGGTGTTTGCGGGGATTGTTCAAATAATCACCAATCACCTTGCGCCGCTTCTCCCCCTTCTCTACAATTGCGCCCCTTGCCTTCCTGGGCAGGCACCGATGTGCCTCCCTGCGGCAAGATCCATAAGTGTCATTCACTCCTTGTCTGACCGTTTTTGAGCGGCAGGCTACAACCCGTAAGGAGCATTCATGCGTCATTACGAAATCATCTTTTTGGTCCACCCGGATCAAAGCGAGCAAGTCGGCGGCATGGTTGAGCGTTACACCAAGCTGATCGAAGAAGACGGCGGCAAAATCCACCGTCTGGAAGATTGGGGCCGTCGTCAACTGGCCTACGCAATCAACAATGTTCACAAGGCTCACTACGTGATGCTGAACGTTGAGTGCACTGGCAAGGCCCTGGCCGAGCTGGAAGACAACTTCCGCTACAACGATGCAGTGATCCGTAACCTGGTCATCCGTCGCGAAGAAGCCGTTACCGGCCAATCCGAGATGCTCAAGGCTGAAGAAAACCGCAGTGAGCGCCGTGAGCGTCGCGACCGTCCTGAGCACGAAGGCGCTGATAGCGCTGATAGTGATGACAGCGACAACAGCGATAACGCTGACGAGTAATCCACGGACCTTTTAAGGAGCCTATCAAATGGCACGTTTCTTCCGTCGTCGTAAATTCTGCCGCTTCACCGCTGAAGACGTGAAAGAGATCGATTACAAAGATCTCAACACTCTGAAAGCCTACGTATCCGAGACCGGCAAAATCGTTCCAAGCCGTATCACCGGTACCAAAGCACGTTATCAGCGTCAGCTGGCCACCGCTATCAAGCGCGCCCGCTTCCTGGCCCTGCTGGCCTACACCGACAGCCACGGCCGCTGAGACCGGGCAGTCGACAAGTAGTAAGGGATTGAATGCATGCGCGCCTTAGCTGAGTTCATCATGCGCGGTCGTGTGCAGGCCACTCTGGTAGTGGCTGGATGTGCGGCATTGCCGTTGCTTTATTGGTTGGGTGCTGCAGCTGGTTGCCTTGTGCTCCTGCGGCGCGGTTTGAAGGACGCCCTTGGCGTTCTCTCCCTGGGACTGCTGCCGGCCTTGGTCTGGTGGCTGCAGTTCGATGATCCACGGGTACTTCTGGTACTGCTGGGGTCATCGAGCCTTGCGTTGGTTTTACGCGCAAGCGAGTCCTGGGTCCGCACGCTGCTGGTCAGCGTGGCATTGGGGTTGGTGTACTCAGTGATGCTTGGCGCGGCTTTCCGCCCGCATATCGAGGCGCTGGCGCAAGAGATCGTCAAGATCCTGCCGCTGGCTCTCGGGGATCTCTACCAGCAATTGTCGGTAGATGAGCGAGCGCGGTTCGCGTCACTGATTGCACCGGTCCTGACCGGCCTGATAGCGGCACTGTTGCAGATCGTCAGCGTGCTGAGCCTGATTCTTGGGCGTTATTGGCAGGCGTTGTTGTACAACCCGGGTGGTTTTGGTCGCGAATTTCGCAGTATCAGAATCCCCGCGGGGCCGGCGATGTTGCTGCTGGCGTGCATGGTTGTCGGGCCGAACTTCGGAACCCAGATGGCCTTGCTGGCGCCGATTTGCAGCGTACCGCTGGTGTTTGCCGGGCTGGCCCTGATGCATGGGCTGGTTGCGCGAAAGCGCCTGGCCAAGTTCTGGCTGGTGGGGTTGTACGTCACGCTGTTGCTGTTCATGCAGCTGATCTATCCGTTACTCGTGGTTTTGGCCATTGTCGACGGCCTGATTGATTTTCGCGGTCGTCTGGCGTCGAAAGACGCCGATAACGCGAACGGTGAAGGTTAAAAGTTAGAGGATTTTCACATGCAACTGATCCTTCTGGAAAAAGTCGCCAACCTGGGCAACCTGGGCGACAAAGTGAACGTTAAGGCCGGCTACGGTCGTAACTACCTGCTGCCATACGGCAAAGCCACCGCTGCAACCGCTGCCAACCTGGCTGCGTTTGAAGAGCGTCGTGCTGAGCTGGAAAAAGCCGCAGCAGACAAAAAAGCTTCGGCCGAAACTCGCGCTGCCCAACTGGCTGAGCTGGAAGTGACTATCACTGCCACTGCCGGTGACGAAGGCAAGCTGTTCGGTTCGATCGGCACCCACGACATCGCTGATGCACTGACCGCCTCCGGCGTTGAAGTGCAGAAGAGCGAAGTTCGTCTGCCGAACGGCACCATCCGCAACGTAGGCGAATTCGACGTAGCCGTGCACCTGCACGCCGAAGTTGAAGCCACCGTACGCGTTGTCGTGGTAGCAGCTTAAGCAGCACCTAACTGGGTGGCACCTCGCGTGCCAGCCGGTTAACATCGGGCACGATCCTGTTTACAGGTCGTGCCTTTTGTTTTTCTACACTCCCCAAATTCCAAGTGGCCATGAACGATATTTCAGCTCCCGAGCAATACGATCTGCAAACCGCTGCCCTGAAGGTGCCGCCGCATTCCATCGAGGCCGAACAGGCCGTGCTCGGTGGCTTGATGCTGGACAACAACGCCTGGGAACGCGTGCTGGATCAAGTCTCGGACGGTGATTTCTATCGCCATGACCACCGCCTGATCTTCCGTGCCATCGCCAAGCTGGCCGATCAGAACTCACCGATCGACGTGGTGACCCTGGCCGAGCAACTCGACAAGGAAGGCCAGACCTCCCAAGTCGGCGGCCTCGGGTACCTCGGTGAGCTGGCGAAAAACACGCCGTCCGTCGCCAACATCAAGGCCTATGCGCAGATCGTTCGCGCGCGGGCCACGTTGCGCCAGTTGATCGGCATCGCCACCGAAATCGCCGACAGCGCCTTCAACCCGGAAGGCCGCACCGCCGAGGAGATCCTCGACGAAGCCGAACGGCAGATCTTCCAGATCGCCGAAGCTCGCCCGAAAACCGGCGGCCCGGTCAGCGTCAACGACTTGCTGACCAAGGCCATCGACCGCATCGATACCCTGTTCAACACCGACAACGCCATCACCGGCCTGTCCACCGGCTACACCGACCTGGACGGCATGACCAGCGGCCTGCAACCGTCTGACTTGATCATCGTCGCCGGCCGTCCGTCCATGGGTAAGACCACCTTTGCGATGAACCTGGTGGAAAACGCCGTGTTACGCAGCGACAAGGCGGTACTGGTGTATTCGCTGGAGATGCCAGGTGAATCGCTGATCATGCGTATGTTGTCGTCCCTGGGCCGTATCGACCAGACCAAGGTGCGTGCCGGCCGCCTGGAAGATGACGACTGGCCGCGCCTGACCTCGGCGGTCAACCTGCTCAACGACCGCAAGCTGTTTATCGATGACACGGCCGGTATCAGCCCGTCGGAAATGCGTGCGCGTACCCGGCGACTGGTGCGTGAACACGGTGATATTGCCCTGATCATGATCGACTACCTGCAGCTGATGCAGATCCCGGGCTCCGGCGGCGACAACCGTACCAATGAGATTTCCGAGATTTCCCGCTCGTTGAAAGCCCTGGCCAAGGAATTCAACTGCCCCGTGGTGGCGCTTTCACAGCTCAACCGCTCCCTGGAGCAACGGCCGAATAAACGCCCGATCAACTCCGACTTGCGGGAATCCGGAGCGATCGAGCAGGACGCCGACGTCATCATGTTCGTTTACCGGGATGAGGTGTATCACCCGGAAACCGAATACAAAGGCGTCGCCGAAATCATTATCGGTAAACAGCGTAACGGCCCCATCGGCACCGCGCGCCTGGCGTTTATCGGCAAATACACGCGCTTCGAGAACCTGGCACCGGGCAGCTACAACTTCGAAGACGAGTAAACACAGCGCTTTCAATTCCGACTGCAAAGGTCGGAATTGGTCAAGATTTGTGCTATATTCCGCGCCCGCGATTTTTCATCTCAACACCGGTCACCGTCATGCAAACAGCCAAGCCGTTATTTGACTATCCCAAGTACTGGGCCGAATGTTTCGGTCCTGCGCCATTCCTGCCGATGAGCAGGGAGGAGATGGATCAGCTTGGCTGGGATTCCTGCGACATCATCATCGTCACCGGTGATGCCTACGTTGACCATCCGTCGTTCGGCATGGCGATCATCGGCCGGCTGCTGGAGTCCCAGGGCTTCCGCGTCGGGATCATTGCCCAGCCGAACTGGCAGTCCAAAGACGACTTCATGAAGCTCGGCGAGCCGAACCTGTTCTTCGGCGTCGCGGCCGGCAACATGGACTCGATGATCAACCGTTACACCGCCGACAAGAAAATTCGCTCCGACGACGCCTACACCCCTGGCGGCATGGCCGGTAAACGCCCGGACCGCGCGAGCCTGGTGTACAGCCAGCGTTGTAAAGAAGCCTACAAGAACGTGCCGATCGTACTCGGTGGCATCGAAGCCTCCCTGCGCCGCATCGCCCACTATGACTACTGGCAAGACCGCGTGCGCAACTCGATCCTGATCGACGCCACCGCCGATATCCTGCTGTACGGCAACGCCGAGCGCGCGATTGTCGAGGTGGCCCAGCGCCTGTCGTGGGGCCACAAGATCGAAGACATCACCGATGTGCGCGGCACCGCGTTCATTCGCCGTGACACGCCTGCCGGCTGGTACGAAGTGGACTCCACGCGCATCGACCGCCCGGGCAAGATCGACAAGATCATCAACCCGTACGTGAACACCCAGGACACCCAGGCCTGCGCCATCGAGCAAGAGAAAGGCCCGGTGGATGACCCGGAAGAAGCCAAGGTCGTACAGATCCTGGCCAGCCCGAAGATGACCCGCGACAAGACCGTGATCCGTTTGCCGTCGGTGGAAAAAGTCCGTGGCGACGCGGTGCTCTACGCCCACGCCAACCGCGTGTTGCACCTGGAAACCAACCCAGGCAACGCCCGCGCCCTGGTGCAGAAGCACGGTGAAGTGGACGTGTGGTTCAACCCGCCGCCCATCCCGATGACCACCGAGGAAATGGACTACGTGTTTGGCATGCCTTACGCACGTGTCCCGCACCCTGTGTATGGCAAGGAAAAAATCCCGGCCTACGACATGATCCGCTTCTCGGTGAACATCATGCGTGGCTGCTTCGGTGGCTGCACCTTCTGCTCGATCACCGAGCACGAAGGCCGCATCATCCAGAACCGTTCCGAAGAGTCGATCATTCGCGAAATCGAAGAGATCCGCGACAAGGTCCCAGGTTTCACCGGGGTGATTTCCGACCTCGGCGGCCCGACCGCGAACATGTACCGTATCGCCTGCAAAACGCCGGAAATCGAATCCGCGTGCCGTAAGCCGTCGTGCGTGTTCCCGGGTATCTGCCCGAACCTGAACACCGACCACTCTTCTTTGATCCAGCTGTACCGCAGCGCCCGTGCGTTGCCGGGTGTGAAGAAGATCCTGATCGCTTCCGGCCTGCGCTATGACCTCGCGGTCGAGTCGCCGGAATACGTCAAAGAGCTGGTCACCCACCACGTCGGTGGCTACCTCAAGATCGCCCCGGAACACACCGAGGAAGGTCCGCTCAACCAGATGATGAAACCGGGCATCGGCAGCTATGACAAGTTCAAGCGCATGTTCGAGAAGTACACCAAGGAAGCGGGTAAGGAGCAGTACCTGATTCCTTACTTCATCGCTGCCCACCCGGGCACCACCGATGAAGACATGATGAACCTGGCCCTGTGGCTCAAGGGCAACGGCTTCCGCGCCGACCAGGTGCAGGCGTTCTACCCGTCGCCGATGGCCACCGCCACCGCGATGTACCACTCGGGCAAGAACCCGCTGCGCAAGGTCACCTACAAGAGCGACGCGGTGACCATCGTCAAGAGCGAGGAGCAACGCCGCCTGCACAAGGCGTTCTTGCGCTACCACGACCCGAAAGGCTGGCCGATGCTGCGTGAAGCGCTGACCCGCATGGGCCGTGCCGACCTGATCGGGCCGGGCAAGGACCAACTGATCCCGCTGCACCAGCCGTCCACCGACAGCTACCAGAGCGCGCGTCGCAAGAACTCGACGCCGGCCGGCAGCCATAAGGTCGCCAAGGAAACCACCACCAAGATCCTCACCCAGCACACCGGCCTGCCGCCCCGTGGCAGCGACGGCAGCAACCCGTGGGACAAGCGCGAACAGGCCAAGGCTGCCGCGCAGGCACGTAACAAGCAGGCGGCCAAAGAGCGCAGCGATGCGGCCAAGGGCAAGGGCGGCAAGCCTGCGCGCAAGCCGGTTGTGCCGCGTTGATCGTAACCTGAACATGCAAAACGCCAGCCTCGTGCTGGCGTTTTGTTTTCTAGCCGCTGGGTAGTCTGTTTGTTAAGGTGGCGGCCATTAAATCGCTATCGGGGGCAAGTCGAATCGTCGCACCGCCCATCCCACAGTTGACCGAGTTCCAGCATGAGAATGCGGTCGAATGTGGGAGGGGCGGTGCGACGATTCGACTTGCCCCCGATGAGGCCCGACCGGCCACTATCACTTTCAAGGAAGAACACCTATGGGCAACCCCCTGGCCGGCATCGGCATGGACTCCAACCGCTCGCAGTTCATGGCGCGCCAGCGCATCGAAAGCGAAATCAACCTGCCGCGCCTGTTTGCCGCCATCGATGCTGACCCCGGCATTGTCGGCGCGGGCGTGGTGTATATCGACGCCGATTTCAACGTGGTCACCCTGCGTGAATTCAAGCCCATCTGCAGCATCAAGCCCAAGCGCATCATTGTGCGCGAGGCGCAGAAATACATCGCCCCGGCCCAGTTCGCTGATCAGGTGCTGAACAACCCGCGCGAGTCGCGGCTGATGAGTGAAGCCTTCAATACCACCCTGGCTTGTACCGGCGCGGTGATCGGTTGGCTGGTGGTGTTGAGTGGCACCATCGCCATTCCGTTCACGGCCGGCGCCAGCACCGTCGTAACGGCCATCGGCTACACCGCCGCCTCGGCGAGTACCGTCTCTTGCCTGGTCGGCGGGTTCCGCACGCGCAACGAAATCAACGACCCGGGGATGAACGATTACCTCGATAACGAGGAGTGGTATCAGGCCGCGACCAAGGTCCTGGATGGTGCTGCGCTGGTCGGCGTGGGCGCGTCGGCGCTGACCACTGTCAAGCTGGTTAACATCACCCGCGCCGCCACCGGCAAGAGCCTGCGCCAGGTGCTCAAAGGCCTGAACGGCCAGGAACGGGAGAAGCTGACCAAAGAGCTGCTGAAAGTCGCTGACCCGCAAATGTCGACCAAGATGCGCAAGCTGCTGCAAATGAGTGGCGAACTGCCCAAGCGCTTTACGCCGACTCAACTCAAGCATGCCACCTATGTGCAATTGGGGGATGCGATCGGTGCCGGCATCAGCGTCTGGGGGTTGAAGCGTTCGGACAACTACACGCAGGCCAAGACCTTTGCCGTCGGTTTGTACGAGGAGGCTGAGTGATGAGTGGCGTGCCGTCGCTGAAACCGTTTTTGCTGGCGCATTTCCCGGCGTTCATCGGCGTGATTCTCGCCGGCTGCCTGGGCGGGTCGGGTGTTATCTCCCTGGCGGCCAGCACTTATTTTGCCGACGTGCCCATGGCCAACAACGCGACCCTGTCCTGGTTCGTGGTAGTCGCTGCCGGGCTGTTCGTGGCCAACAGCAACTTCCTGGTAGTGCGCGGCTATGCCTGGGCGGTGTGGGGGATGGTGGGGTTTTTTGTGCTGTGCCTGCTGGTGGCCTTGCCGACACTGGCGTATCGGCCGCACTGGTTTATCTACAGTGAATGCCTGTTCTGGCCATTGCTGGGGCTGTTGCTGATCAACAGCAAAGGCTATCGCCTGATGGTCGGAAAGTTGGTCGAAGTGCGCCGGCTGCGCGAGGCAGCCAAAGCGGGCGCGTAGGTTCAGATTTTGACGTTTTGACGAATATTCCAGCCGTATTTGACGGCGCCGCCGTCCTTGCCGCCGTCGGCTTTCTGAGGCTGGTAGCTGACTTCAATGGTGGCGAAGTTCAGGCCAATCACCTCAGTCAAGGTATCGGCCGAGGTGACCGCATCGGTCTGGTACGAGATGACCATGACTTCCTTCATTGTCATCACCAGGTACTCCACCGCGCTGGAGCCTCCGGCCTTGCGCACCACCAGCCGCGCCTCGGGGTAATGCTTGCCGGTGGAGCAGGCCATCATCAGGTTGGGCGAAGACTTGTCCATGAGCTTGGAGATGGCCAGGTTTTGAATCTCGACCTTGCCCGCACCGCCGCCACTGCCGGTGTGCATGGAGCCGGTTTGGGTCATGCCCCACCCCCATTTGCTGATCTCGATTTCATCGCGGTGGGACTGGTCTTTGGACTCGCCCTTGATGTCCCCCAACTTCAAAAACATATCAGTTGTCATTGTCGCTCCCTGTCTTGGTATTCGCCGGTCGTGGCGTGGGGCGTACTTTTTCCTATTCGGGATCTGGCCTACAAGACGCTGCATAACGATCAGGAAGTGCCTGTCCGCATAAAGCGAAGCTTCTGACATTTTTAGGCGATGCCCAGTCTTTAACCTCTGCACTCTTGTGAAAAACCGGAGTAAAGGGATGACTTCCAGTGTGTTGAAAGACGGTTTCCCCAGTGCCCATTTGACGACGCGGCAGCGGGTCGAAAGCAGTATTGATCTGCGTAAGTTGTTTGCGGCTATTGATGCTGATCCAGCCATTGTCGGGGCTGGCGTGGTGTATCTCGATGCCGAGTTGCGGGCGGTGGTGTTGCGTGAGTTTCAGCCGATTTGCAGTGTGGCGCCGAAGAAGGTGATTTTGCGCGAGGCGCCCAGTTACGTCGGGCGGGTGGAGTTCGCTCGGCGGCTGGCGAATGAACCGCGTGAGTCGAGGGTGGCGTTTGAGGCTCTGAATGCGGGGTTCGCGTGTACTTCGGCGGTGATTAGTTGGTTGGTGATTGCGGGGGGCTTTGCGCTGACGCCATTTACTTTTGGGGGCTCTGGTGTAGCGGCCGCGATTAGCGTTGTTGGCGCGTCAGCCAGCACTATTCAATGCTGGATTGGTACTCGACGGGCTAACAATGAAAGGAATGATCCTGCTCTTAATGACGCCATGGACAGCGATGAATGGCATCAGGCTTTGATGGCGGGACTGGATGCTGCTTCGTTGTTAAGCGCTGGAGCCGCAATGATGTCGACAGTTCGAATGATCAATACGCTTCAAAAGGTAACAGGGAAAAGCACGCATCAGGTGCTCAAAGGTTTGAATCGGCAGGAGCGGGGAAAACTCACCAGAGAGTTACTCAGTATTAATCATCCGGAAATGACCCGAAAAATGATAAAGCTGAAACAGCTAGCTGGAGAGATTCCCAAGCGCTACACCTCGGTAGAAGTAAGGAGCGTGACCCTTTTGCAGATGATTGATACCGTTGGCGCGTTATTCAGTGTTGCTGGCAGTGTCCGGTCCGGGAACATCCGGATCATTGCGATCGGGTTGTATGAGGAGATCGCGGAATGAGACTTCTCGGACGGAGGTATCTTGTCCCTATTCGGCCTTTTTTGATCCGTAACTTTCCCGTGTTTATCGCCGTTATTTTTTCGGGTATTTTCGGCAGTGTTGCTGTTGTCGTGTTGGTGGAAAACTACTATTTCCCATCGTTATCAAATGCGGCTGCTGAAAATACTGGCCGGGTGTTAGCCCTCTTCATCACCCTCTGCAATGTCATGATCGCCTCCGGGCGCCCCAAAGGGGCCTGGGGCATGTATGCCCTTTTCATCGCCTGCCTGTTGGTTGCTGTGCCGGGGTTTCATTTTTCGCCCAACCTGTTCCTTTACGCGGAGTGCTTCTTCTGGCCGATACTCGGCCTGCTACTGCTTCACAGCAAACGCCATCATGAAATGCGTACGGCCTATGTAGAACTCCGCCACATGCGCGCAAAAGTCCAGGCCGCCATCAACAAACGCCGCAAACACGAACGCGCCATCATCAGAATAAAAAAACCGAGGTGATTCCCCACCTCTGCGCCCACCCAACCGCTACCGCTGCACCCACTCGCGCCACAAATATGTGCAGGTCATGCACCATCACCCCACCGTTGGCGTCGTTTTGGTGCTGTACTGCACCGGGTCTTACGATAAAGCGCAATGACCGCCGCTCTGGCATAAGTCTTGCGCGCTTTGTGCCCATGCCCTGGCTCGCAGGAGGCCGCCGTGTCGATTCATGTCGCGTTGCACCACGTTACGCATTACCGCTATGACCGCGCTGTCGAACTCGGCCCGCAGATCGTGCGTTTGCGCCCGGCGGCCCACAGCCGCACGCGGATTTTGTCCTACGCGCTGAAAGTGTTGCCCGAGCAGCATTTCATCAATTGGCAGCAGGACCCCCAGGGCAATTACCTGGCGCGCCTGGTGTTCCCGGAAAAAACTGACGAACTGCGCATCGAAGTCGACCTGGTCGCTGAGATGGCGGTATTCAACCCGTTCGACTTTTTCCTCGAACCCTACGCCGAAAAAATCCCCTTCAGTTACGCTGCCGATGAGCAGCGCGAGCTGGCGCCATACCTGGAAACCCTGCCGCTGACGCCACGGTTTGCCGCCTACCTGGCCGGCATCGACCGCACGCCATTGCCGGCGGTAGATTTTCTGGTCGGCCTCAACCAACGCCTGGCGGCCGATATTGGCTACCTGATCCGTATGGAACCCGGTGTGCAAACCCCGGAATTCACCCTGGAAAACGCCTCCGGCTCCTGCCGCGATTCGGCCTGGCTGTTGGTGCAACTGCTGCGCAACCTGGGGTTGGCGGCGCGATTTGTGTCCGGTTACCTGATCCAGCTGACCGCCGACGTCAAAGCCCTCGACGGCCCGTCCGGCACCGAGGTGGACTTCACCGACCTGCACGCCTGGTGCGAGGTGTACTTGCCGGGTGCCGGTTGGATCGGCTTGGATGCCACCTCCGGTCTGTTCGCCGGTGAGGGCCATATCCCGTTGGCCTGTAGTCCCGATCCGTCTTCCGCCGCGCCGATCAGTGGATTGGTGGAGCCGTGCGAGTGTGAATTTACCCACGAAATGTCGGTAGAGCGGATCTGGGAAGCCCCTCGGGTGACCAAGCCCTACACCGAGGAGCAATGGCTGGCGATCCAGGCCCTGGGCCGACAGATCGACGGCGACCTGCTCAAGGACGACGTGCGCCTGACCATGGGCGGCGAACCCACCTTCGTGTCCATCGACGACCCCGACGGCGCCGAGTGGAACACCGCCGCGCTCGGGCCGGACAAGCGCCGGCTGTCTGCCGAGCTGTTCCAGCGCATGCGCAAACACTATGCGCCCAAGGGCCTGGTGCACTTTGGCCAGGGCAAGTGGTACCCCGGCGAGCAGCTGCCGCGCTGGTCGCTTAATTGCTTCTGGCGCCGCGACGGCGTGCCGATCTGGCACAACAGCGCGCTGATCGCCGATGAGCAACAGGACTATGGCGCCGATGGCGTAATGGCCGGGCGCTTCCTGGCCAGCGTCGCCGAGCGTTTGAAGCTGCCGGCGCGCTTTGTGTTCCCGGCGTTCGAAGACAATTTCTACTACCTGTGGCGTGAAGGCGCGCTGCCGCAAAACGTCACCGCCCAGGACCCGCGCCTGAGCGACGACCTGGAGCGCGAACGCCTGCGCAAAGTGTTCAGCCAAGGCCTGGATACCGTCATCGGCCAGGTGCTGCCGCTGGCGCGCACCGCCGCCAATGATCGCTGGCAGAGCGGGCGCTGGTACCTGCGCGATAACCACTGCCGCCTGGTGCCGGGGGATTCGCCCCTGGGCTATCGCCTGCCGCTGGCCTCGCAGCCGTGGGTGACGGCGGCGGAGTATCCGTTCGTGCACCCCACCGACCCTAACCAGGACCAACCGGAGCTGCCGACCAGCGCCCAACTGCAAAGCCACGGCGAACCCGCGCCGAACGATGAACGTGTGCCCAAGGTGGATGAATCCGCCGACTGGCTGACCCGCACCGCGCTGTGCGCCCAGGCACGGGAAGGGCGCCTGTACCTGTTTATGCCGCCCCTGGAGCGCGTCGAGGACTACCTGGAGCTGGTTGCCGCCATCGAAGCCACGGCCGAAGAACTGCACTGCCCGGTATTGCTCGAAGGCTACGAGCCGCCGTTCGATATGCGCCTGAGCAACTTCCGGGTCACGCCGGACCCAGGTGTGATCGAGGTCAACGTGCAGCCGTCCGCCACGTGGGACGAGTTGGTGGAACGCACTGAATTCCTCTATGAGGAGGCGCGGCAAACCCGCCTGACCACTGAAAAGTTCATGATCGACGGCCGCCACACCGGCACCGGCGGCGGTAACCATTTCGTGCTGGGGGGCGCCACGCCCAAGGACTCGCCGTTTCTGCGTCGCCCTGATTTGCTGCGCAGTTTGATCAGCTATTGGCATAACCATCCGTCCTTGTCCTACCTGTTTTCCGGCCTGTTTATCGGCCCGACCTCCCAGGCGCCACGGGTGGATGAAGCGCGCAACGACGCGCTGTACGAGCTGGAAATCGCCTTCGCGCAAATCCCCGCGCCCGGCGAAGAATGCCCGCCGTGGTTGGTCGACCGGCTGCTGCGTAACCTGTTGATCGACGTGACGGGCAACACCCACCGCGCCGAATTCTGCATCGACAAGCTCTACTCACCGGATGGCGCCACCGGCCGCCTGGGCCTGCTGGAATTGCGCGCGTTTGAAATGCCGCCCCATGCGCGCATGAGCCTGACCCAGCAACTGCTGCTGCGGGCGTTGGTCGCACGCTTCTGGCGTGAACCGTATGCGCCGCCGAAGCTGGCGCGCTGGGGTACCGAGCTGCACGACCGCTTCCTGTTGCCGCACTTTATCGAGCAGGATTTTGCCGACGTGATCGTTGAACTCAACGCCGCCGGCTACCCGCTGCGAGCCGAATGGTTTGCCGCGCACCTGGAGTTCCGTTTTCCCAAGGTCGGCGACTACGCGGTCAGCGGTATCGAACTGGAACTGCGCCAGGCCCTGGAACCCTGGCATGTACTGGGCGAAGAAGGCGCGGTGGGCGGCACGGTGCGTTATGTGGATTCGTCCCTGGAACGCCTGCAAGTGAAGCTCAGCGGCCTGCCGCCGCAGCGCTATCTGCTGACGTGCAACGGCATCCCGGTGCCGTTGCAACCGACCGGGCGGGTGGGCGAGTTTGTCGCTGGCGTGCGCTATCGCGCCTGGCAACCCGCCAATTGCCTGCAACCGACCATCCCGGTGCACGCGCCGCTGGTGTTCGACCTGCTGGACACCTGGATGCAACGCTCATTGGGCGGCTGCCAATACCATGTCGCGCACCCGGGCGGGCGTAACTACGACAGCTTGCCGGTGAATGCCAATGAGGCCGAGAGCCGGCGGATGGCGCGGTTTTTCCGCCTCGGCCACACGCCTGGCAAGCTGTCCGTGCCGCCAGTGGTGGTGAATGATGAATTGCCGATGACCTTGGATCTGCGGCGTTTCCCCCATAAAAATGACTAAGCGCGCCCCATGTGGAACTGAAGTGCCCTTGTGGCGAGCGGGCTTGCCCGCGTTGGGACGCGCAGCGGCCCCAGAAAATCGGACTGCTACGCAATCCAACGCGGGCAAGCCCACTCGCCACAGGTGTTTTCATCCCACATTAGATTGCAGTGAATTTGATTTAAACTGACTCCCCTTGCCTCTGCCGAGCGTTCCATGTCCGACTTGCTCGACCGTTACCCGCTGACTGCGGGCACCTATCACGAACTGCTCGATGACAGTGGCGCGGTACGTGCCCACTGGCAGCGCCTGCTGGACCACTTGCAGCGCAGCACGCCTGCGCAACTGGCCCAGCGCCAGGCGCTGCTGACCCGGCAAATCCAGGAAAACGGCGTGACCTACAACGTCTACGCCGACCCCAAGGGCGCCGATCGCCCGTGGGAATTGGACCTGTTGCCCCATGTGCTGGCTTTTGACGAGTGGCAGCACCTGTCGGCCGGTATCGCCCAGCGTGCGCGCCTGCTGAATGCCGTGCTGGCCGACCTCTACGGCCCGCAGCGCCTGATCAAGGAAGGCTTGCTGCCGGCGGAATTGGTGTTCGGGCATAACAATTTCCTCTGGCCGTGCCAGGGTATCCAGCCACCCGACGGCGCCTTCCTGCACCTGTACGCCGTGGACCTGGCGCGCACCCCGGATGGCCGCTGGTGGGTCACCGCCGACCGTACCCAGGCCCCGTCGGGCGCGGGTTACGCCTTGGAAAACCGTACCATCGTGTCGCGTGCGTTCCCGGACCTGTACCGCGACCTGCAGGTGCAGCACCTCACCGGTTTCTTCCGCACGCTCCAGGAAACCCTGGCCCGCCAGGCGCCGAGTGATGACCAGCCGCCACTGATCGTGTTGCTGACCCCTGGGCGTTTCAACGAAAGCTATTTCGAACACCTCTACCTCGCGCGCCAGCTCGGTTACCCCTTGGTCGAAGGCGGCGACCTCACCGTGCGCGACAGCACCGTGTTCCTCAAGACCCTCAGTGGCCTGCGCCGGGTACACGCGATCATGCGCCGCCTGGACGACGACTTCTGCGACCCGCTGGAGCTGCGCACCGACTCGGCCCTCGGCGTGCCGGGCCTGCTCGACGCCGTGCGCCAGGGCAATGTGCTGGTGGCCAACGCCTTGGGCAGCGGCGTGCTGGAGTCGCCGGGGCTGCTCGGCTTCCTGCCCAAGATCAATGAATTTCTGTTTGGCGAAGAACTGATCCTGCCGTCCATCGCCACCTGGTGGTGCGGTGAGGCGCCGGTACTGGCCGAGGCGCTGGAGAAGCTGCCCGAGCTGTTGATCAAACCGGCATTTCCGTCGCAAAGCTTCGCCCCGGTATTCGGCCGTGATTTGAATCACGAACAACGCCAGGCCCTGGCCGAACGCATGCGCGCGCGGCCTTACGCGTATGTCGCCCAGGAGTTGGCGCAACTGTCCCAGGCGCCGGTGTGGCACACCGTGGAAGACCACCTGCAACACCGTGCCATCGGCATGCGCGTGTATGCCGTGGCCAGCGCCGATGGCTACCGCGTGCTGCCTGGCGGCCTGACCCGTGTGGCGGCCGAGGCCGATGCCGAGGTGGTGTCGATGCAGCGCGGTGGCGCGAGCAAGGACACCTGGGTCCTCGGTGAACGTGCCGCCGGTGGCGAACAGTGGCGTGCACAGCGCACGATCGGCGCCCATGACCTGGTGCGCCGCGATCCGTATCTGCCGTCGCGTGTGGTGGAAAACCTGTTCTGGTTCGGCCGTTATTGCGAGCGCTGCGACGACAGTGCGCGCTGGCTGCGCATCGTGCTGGCGCGGTATGTCGACGGTGATGACCCGCTGGCGTTGCAGGCGGCGGTCGAGCTGGGTGAGAGCCTGCGCCTGCTGCCGGAGGAGGGCGAGTTACCCGAGCGCCTGCTCGCCGCCATGCTCGGCGATGACTGGCCGTCCAGCCTGCGCGCCAACCTGCAGCGCTTGCAGTGGGCGGCGTCCCAGGTGCGCGGCAAGTTGTCCCGCGAGAACTGGCAGGCACTGGTCGAGCTGCAACGCGAAGCCATGGAGCTGGAAAGCGAGGCGCCGGATTTTGGCGAGCTGCTGGACTTCCTCAACCGCCTGGTGATGTCGCTGGCGGCGTTGTCCGGGTTTGCCCTGGACGACATGACCCGCGACGAAGGCTGGCGCTTTCTGATGATGGGGCGGCGCATCGAGCGCCTGCAATTTCTCAGCAGCAGCCTCGCGGCGTTCCTGCGCGGCGTGGCGGTGTTCGATCAGGCCGGGTTGGAATGGTTGCTGGAGCTGGGCAACAGTAGCATCACCTATCGCTCGCGCTACCTGGCGGTGCCGCAGTTGATTCCGGTCCTCGACCTGTTGCTGCTGGATGAGCAGAACCCCCATGCGGTGCTGTTCCAGCTCAAACTGGTAAGCCGCACCCTGCGTCGCCTCAATGACGACTTCGGCGTGCCGCGGGAAACCGGTCTGGCGCCGTTGGTGGAGCGCCTGGCGCGCTTCGACCTGGGCTGCCTGGAGAACCCGTTGTTTGGCGAAGCCAGCGTGCGTGCGGCCTTGGATGGCCTGGCCGACCTGCTGCAAGCGGTCGCCGATGAGAGTGGGCAAGTGTCGGATCGCCTGGCGTTGCGCCACTTTGCCCATGTGGATGATGTCAGCCAGCAAACGGTGTCGGTGTAATGAGCGTGCGCTATCAGATCTTTCACGATACCCATTACCACTACGACAGCCCGGTGTCGCTGGCCCAACAGCTGGCGCATTTATGGCCGCGGCCGTGCGCCTGGCAGCGCTGCACCTGGCAGCAGCTGGACATCAGCCCCGAGCCCACGGCGCGCCGCGATGAGCTGGACGTGTTCGGCAACCCGATCACACGCCTGGCGTTCGAGCGGCCCCACGATGAGTTGCTGGTGAATGCCGGGCTGACCGTGGAAGTGCTGGCGCGGCCGGTGCTGGATTTCCAGCACTCGCCGGCCTGGGACCAGACCCGTGACAGCCTGACCTACAGCAGCCAGCCGCTGTCACTGGAGATTATCGAAGCCTGCCGCTACCGTTTCGAATCGCCCTACGTGCACCTGAAAAAAACCTTCGTCGAGTTTTCCGAGAGCTGCTTCCCGCCGAGCCGTCCGTTGCTGTTGGGCGTGCAGGCCTTGATGGAAAAGATTTTCAGCGAATTCACCTTTGATGCCGAAGCCACCCAGGTCGCCACGCCTCTGGTTGAGGTGCTGGAGCGCAGGCGCGGTGTGTGCCAGGACTTCGCCCACCTGATGCTCGCGTGCCTGCGCTCGCGGGGCCTGGCGGCGCGGTATATCAGCGGCTACCTGTTGACCCAGCCGCCACCCGGCCAGCCACGGCTGATCGGCGCCGATGCGTCCCACGCGTGGGTGTCGGTGTATTGCCCGGTGTCCGGTTGGGTGGATTTTGATCCGACGAACAATGTGCAGCCGGCACTGGAGCACATCACCTTGGCCTGGGGCCGGGACTTTTCCGATGTGTCGCCGTTGCGGGGGGTGATTCTGGGGGGCGGGAGCCATGACCCGGAGGTGCGGGTAACGGTGATGCCGCTGGAATGATTGCCGGGCTTACTGTCGTAAGCAGGCTTTGTGGCAAGCAGGCGTGTTGTGGCGAGCGGGCTTGCCCGCGTTGGGCTGCGCAGCAGCCCCGATAACTGATTCAACGATCTTTATGAAGCACCACGGGCATCGATGGGGGCCGCTTCGCGACCCAACGCGGGCAAGCCCGCTCGCCACAGCAAGCCCGCTCGCCACGAAAAATCCGTTCGCCACAGGGTGGGAGCGGTCAGTTATTCAGCCGGATCTTTTGGTGTTTCGGTCTCGTCGCTCGTTACTTCACCATCGGCATCCGGGTTCAGTGCGCCTGCTTCTTCATCGGCAGCGGCTTTCTTGCGTTGCAGTTTTTCCTCTTTCTTCTGTTCCTTGGCCAAGTCTCTCTGACGTTTGGCGAAGGAGTAATTAGGTTTGGCCATGGGCGATCCTCTAGGGTCGAAGGTGAGGGTGGCGGCGCGCAGCTGCCTTGGGTCGCTATGGTAGCAGCTTAGCAGCGCGCTTGGCCTTCACTTACCGCAGGCGTACGCGGCCAGCAGGCCGTTGAAGAATTGATTGAAGTGCATGGCAGAGCCTCCGATGGGTGATGGGCCGATCATAGGCGGGTCGTAGTACTTTGGCTGGTAGATTGTGTTGATCAGTCTGATAGCCTAAAGTTGTATACAATCTGTTGATGCAGATCATAAGAATTCAAGCCTGCTTGAGGCACCCTTACCGCAATCCGCGTTTTTAAACCCTGCCTTGGAGATTCACATGTTTGCCAAACTCGTTGCTGTTTCCCTGCTGACTCTGGCGAGCGGCCAGTTGCTTGCCGCAGAGTGCAAGGTCACTGTCGACTCTACTGACCAAATGTCCTTCAACACCAAAGCGATTGAAATCGACAAGAGCTGCAAGACATTCACCGTCGAGCTGACTCACTCCGGCAACCTGCCGAAAAACGTCATGGGTCACAACTGGGTGCTGAGTAAAGAAGCCGACATGCAGCCGATTGCAACTGACGGCATGGCCGGCGGCGTGGACAAGAACTACCTGAAAGACGGCGACGAACGCATCATCGCTCACACCAAGCTCATCGGTGCGGGTGAGAAAGATTCGGTGACTTTCGACGTTTCGAAGCTGAAGGCCGATGAGAAGTACGGTTTCTTCTGCTCGTTCCCAGGCCACATCTCGATGATGAAAGGTACTGTGGTTCTGAAGTAACACCGCGTAATCGTTCATCGGGGGCAAGTCGAATCGTCGCACCGCCCCTCCCACATTCGACCGCATTCTCATGTTGGAACTCGATCAACTGTGGGAGGGGGCTTGCCCCCGATGGCTGCCTGACAGTCAACACAAACCTATCTGGCTCACCTCACGGCGCAAACGGCATGACCCGCTTGTGCTCAGTCTTGCGGTAGGTTTCGCAGATAATTCTGAACGCTTCTTCACGCACCGGCTCACCGTGCAGGAACGCATCGATCTCGGCATAGGTCACGCCATGTGACGCTTCGTCCGGCTTGCCTGGCGACAGGTCTTCCAGGTCGGCAGTCGGGACCTTCTCCACCAACGACTCCGGCGCCCCAAAGTGCCGCGCAATCGAACGCACCTGGTTTTTCACCAGCCCGCTCAACGGGGCCAGGTCGCAGGCGCCGTCACCGAACTTGGTGAAAAAGCCCATCACCGCTTCCGCCGCATGGTCGGTACCGATCACCAGCCCACCGGACGCGCCGGCGATGGTGTATTGCGCCACCATGCGCATGCGCGCCTTGGTGTTGCCCAGCACGAAGTCACGGGACACCGCCGCCTTGCCTTCAAACGCTGCCACTTCATTGGCCAAGGCTTTTACCGCCGGGCCGATATTCACGGTGTGGCGTTCGTCCGGTTCGATAAAGTCCACCGAGGCCTGGGCGTCGATTTCGTCGAACTGGGTTTCGTAGGGCAGGCGCACGGCGATAAACCGGTATGCCTCGTCACCGGTGCTGGCGCGCAGTTCCTGCATCGCACGTTGCGCCAACAGGCCGGCGGTCAAGGAGTCGACGCCGCCACTGATGCCCAGCACCAGGGTCTTGAGCCCGGAATTGCGCAGGCAATCCTGAATAAAGGCTACGCGGCGGGCCACTTCGGCCTCAAGGGCGGCCTGGTCGTTGAACGGTGCTTGGACCTTGAGCTGCTGCGCAATCTCACGCTGTACGGCTTGCATGATTCACTCCTTGCTGGAAAGGGCAGGTACTTTGAAAACGTGACGCAAATAGGCGACAAAATTCGGGTCGGTGCAGTGGGTCTTGCCCGCTTCATCGGAGATCTTCGCGACGGGCTGGCCATTGCAGGCGGTCATTTTAAGCACGATGCTCATCGGTTCCACCCCTGGAATGTCACAGGTCAGGTTGGTACCGATGCCAAAGCTCACATTGATGCGACCGCGCAACGCGCGGAAAATCTCCAGCGCCTTGGGCAGCGACAGGCTGTCGGAGAACACCAGGGTCTTGCTCATCGGCTCGATCCCCAGCTTGTGGTAATGGGCGATGGCTTTTTCGGCCCACTGCACCGGGTCACCGGAGTCGTGGCGCAGGCCGTCGAACAGCTTGGCGAAGTACAAGTCGAAGTCGCCGAGGAAGGCGTCGGTGGTGATGCAGTCGGTCAGGGCGATGCCCAGCAGGCCGCGGTATTCGCGGACCCAGCAGTCGAGGGCGGCGATCTGGCTGTCGATCAGCCGTGGGCCGAGTTGCTGGTGGGCCATGATCCATTCGTGGGCCATGGTGCCCAGCGGCTTCATATCGAACTCGCGCGCCAGGTGCACGTTGCTGGTGCCGACAAAACGCCCGGGGAAATCATGCTTGAGCACGCTCACCACTTCTTCCTGCACCCGGTACGAAAAGCGCCGGCGCGTGCCGAAGTCGGCGACTTGCAGCTCCGACAGCTCGTCGCTGCTGGCATTTGCCGTCAGCCAGTCGAACTTGCGATATAGCTGCTCGCGGGCCTGTTCGAGGATCACGGTCTGGTAGCGGTAGCGGTTACGCACTTCGCTGACGATGGCCAGCATCGGTACTTCAAACAGGATCACATGCAGCCACGGCCCGCGCAGGCGGATAAACAGCTCGCCGTTCTCGATGCCGGTCTGCACATAGCGCAGGTTGAAGCGGAACAGGCCGAGAAAGCGCAGGAAATCCGGCTTCATAAAGCTGATGCGTTCCAGGAAACCCAGTTGATCCGGGCTCAGGCTCAGCTCGGCGAGGCGCTCGATCTGGTAGCGGATCTCCGCCAGGTACGGGCGCAGGTCTTCACTGTTACGGCAACGAAACTCCCATTCAACTTCCACGTTGGGATAGTTGTGCAGCACCGCCTGCATCATGGTCAGCTTGTAGAAGTCGGTGTCGAGCAGGTTCTGCACGATGCGATCGGCAAACACACTCTCGCTCATAACGGGAATCTCCAGACGGGTCGGCGATGGGCGCCGGCCTTTACGCACAATTAAGGAAGGGGGCTAGTGGCGCATAGACGTGGGTCGGTTTGCCAGTGATTTTTTCAGCTTGGTATTGTTGTTGTGTCCACTGACGCCTTCGCGAGCAAGCCCGCTCCCACATTTGAAATGCATTCCAAATGTGGGAGGGGGCTTGCCCCCGATAGCGGTATTCCAGGCACTAAATAACTTGCTCCATCATCCATTTCACAAAATCCCGCACCTTGGGCACCTCCGCCGAATGCTCCGGATACGCCAAATAGTAAGCATCCTGGCTCGGCATCGCATGCGGCCAAGGAATCACCAACTTACCGTCGGCCAACTCCTCCTCCACCAGAAACCGCGGCAGCAGCGCCACGCCGCAGCCCACCTGCGCCGCCCGAATGCACATATAGAAGGTATCGAAACGTGGCCCGTGGTAGCTGTGCTCGGTCTGGTAACCCTGGCTGGCGAACCAGTCGTGCCAGCCCTGAGGCCGTGAGGCGTTTTGCAGCAGCACCAGTTCGCTCAGTTGCGTCGGGTCGCTGAACGGCTTTGCCGGCAGGCTCTCCGGGGCGCACACGGGGATCAACTCTTCGCTGAACAGTTTCAGGCTTTCGGTGCCCGGGCGCGCGCCCTGGCCGAAGTAGAAGGCCATGTCGGCCTTGCCTTGCAGCAGTTCGTCCGGTTCCTGCTCGTTGCACAGGTCCAGGTGGATCTGCGGGTGGCGCAGGCGCCAGCCCTTAAGACGTGGCACCAGCCAGCGCGCGCCGAAGGTGTAGGGAGTGGACACGCGCAGCACTTCGGTTTCGCCGCCGTAGGAGCGCAGGTAATGGGTGGACATCTCCACCTGCGTGAGGATCTTGCGCACTTCCACCAGGTACAAATCGCCCGCCGGGGTCATCTGCAGGCGCCGACGCACGCGGCGAAACAGCAGGTGTTGCAGCAACTCTTCCAACTGCGCCACCTGTTTGCTCACCGCGCTTTGCGTGAGGTTCAGCTCCTCGGCGGCGCGGGTGAAGCTCAGGTGGCGGGTGGCGGCTTCGAAACACTGCAGGGCAGTGATCGAGGGCAAATGTCTTTTGTTCAGCACGGCACGCCTCTTTTTATTCTTTGCATGAATAAACGGAATGATATCTCGCCTAATCGTCGTTTGTTGGCAAGTCTTGGGCCAGCTACAAATAAGGCCTGGATCGCCGTGTCTGTGGCGGCGCGCATTTTCTGTTCGAGATTGAAGGAGTCACCCATGGTTGCCGCATTGCTTGATCGTCTCGGGGTAAACCCGGCGCTGTACCAGGCGGGTAAACAGCCCGTGCATTCGCCGATTGATGGCAGCGTCATCGGCAGTGTGCACTGGGAAGGTGCCGCCGAGGTGGAGCAACAGGTCAGTCGCGCCGAGCATGCATTCGATGCCTGGCGCAAGGTGCCGGCCCCGCGTCGCGGCGAGCTGGTGCGTCAGTTCGGCGACGTGCTGCGCGAATACAAGGCCGACCTCGGCGAACTGGTTTCCTGGGAAGCCGGCAAGATCACCCAGGAAGGCCTGGGCGAAGTGCAGGAAATGATCGACATCTGCGACTTCGCCGTCGGCCTGTCGCGCCAGTTGTACGGCTTGACCATCGCCTCCGAGCGTCCGGGCCACCACATGCGTGAAACCTGGCACCCGCTGGGCGTGGTCGGCGTGATCAGCGCGTTCAACTTCCCGGTGGCCGTGTGGGCGTGGAACACCACGCTGGCCCTGGTGTGCGGCAACGCCGTGATCTGGAAACCGTCGGAAAAGACCCCGCTCACCGCTCTGGCCTGCCAGGCCCTGTTCGAGCGCGTGCTGAAGAACTTCAAGGATGCGCCGCAGTACCTCAGCCAAGTGATCATCGGCGGCCGCGACGCCGGCGCAGCCTTGGTCGATGACCCGCGCGTGGCCCTGATCAGCGCCACCGGCAGCACCCGCATGGGCCGCGAAGTGGCGCCGAAAGTCGCCGCGCGTTTCGCCCGCAGCATCCTCGAACTGGGCGGTAACAACGCGATGATCCTCGGTCCAAGCGCCGATCTGGACATGGCCGTGCGCGCCATCCTGTTCAGCGCCGTCGGCACCGCCGGTCAGCGTTGCACCACCCTGCGCCGGCTGATCGCGCATGAATCGGTCAAGGAAGAAATCGTCACCCGCCTCAAGGCGGCCTATTCCAAAGTGCGCATCGGCCACCCACTGGAAGGCAACCTGATCGGCCCGCTGATCGACAAACACGGCTTCGACAACATGCAGGACGCCCTGGAGCAGGCCTTGAGCGAAGGTGGCAAGGTGTTCGGCGGCAAGCGCCAGTTGCAAGACACTTTCCCGAATGCCTACTACGTGTCGCCGGCCATTGTGGAAATGCCCGAGCAAAGCGACGTGGTCTGCACCGAAACCTTCGCGCCGATCCTGTACGTGGTCGGCTACAGCGATTTCGCCGAAGCCCTGCGCCTGAACAACGCCGTGCCTCAGGGCCTGTCGTCGTGCATTTTCACCACTGATGTACGTGAAGCCGAGCAGTTCATGTCGGCGGTGGGCAGTGACTGCGGCATCGCCAACGTCAACATCGGCCCGAGCGGCGCGGAGATTGGCGGCGCGTTTGGTGGCGAGAAAGAGACCGGCGGCGGGCGTGAGTCGGGGTCGGATGCGTGGCGTGGGTATATGCGCCGGCAGACCAATACTGTGAACTATTCGCTGGAATTGCCGCTGGCCCAGGGTATTACCTTCGACTGATTCCTCAAGTCAGGTGGCGGTCAAAATGTGGGAGGGGGCTTGCCCCCGATGGCGGTGTGTCAGTCAACAAACTTACAACTGATCCACCCCTATCGGGGGCAAGTCGAGTCGTCGCACCGCCCCTCCCACATTTGACCTCATTAGCAGTTCGGAAAAGTTGTTTGTTAGGTCTCACCGGAGTCTGGCAATGGCGCTACGCGAAACATGTTTATGGGAACACCTCACGCCCAGCCGGCCTGATCGCGCCGCGCTCAAGGGCGAGGTCAAGGTGGATGTGTGCGTGATCGGCGCCGGCATCACTGGTTTGTCTGCGGCCATTCACTTGCTGGAGCAGGGTAAAAGCGTTGCCGTGCTGGAGGCTCATCGCACCGGCCATGGCGGCTCGGGGCGCAACGTCGGGTTGGTGAATGCCGGCTTGTGGATCCCGCCGGATGAGATCGAAGCCGGTTTCGGCGAAGCGGTGGGCAGCCAGCTCAACCGCATGTTGGGCGCGGCGCCTTCGCTGGTGTTCAGCCTGATCGACAAATACAACATCGATTGCCAACTGCGCCGAGAGGGCACCTTGCACATGGCGCACAACGCCCGTGGCGAGGCGGATTTGCGCAGTCGTGAAGAACAATGGAAACGCCGTGGGGCGCCGGTGGAACTGCTCACCGGCCAGGCTTGCGAGCAAGCCACCGGGACTAAAAAGATCGCCGCCGCGTTGCTGGACCGGCGCGCCGGCACCTTGAACCCTATGGCCTACACCTGCGGCCTGGCAGGCGCGGCAGTCGGGCTGGGCGGGCAATTGTTCGACCATTCCCCGGTCACCCAATTGGAACGCCAAGGTGCGCACTGGTCGGTGCAGACCGCCAACGGCGCGGTGCAGGCTGCACAGGTGGTGATCGCCTCGAATGCCTACACCGAAGGCGAATGGACCGAGCTGCGGCGCAATTTTTTCCCCGGTTACTACTACCAGGTCGCTTCCGCGCCGCTGACTGACGACGCCGCCAGACAGATCCTCCCTGGCGGCCAGGGCTCGTGGGACACGCGCCAGGTACTGAGCAGCATCCGCCGCGATGCCGATGGCCGCCTGTTGCTTGGCAGTTTGGGCAATGGCAACCAGAAACCGGCTTGGTTCCTCAAGGCGTGGGCCGATCGGGTGCAGCAACACTACTTCCCGTACCTCAAATCGGTGCAATGGGAATACACCTGGACCGGCTGCATCGCCTTCACCCCCGACCACTTGATGCGCCTGTTCGAACCGGCGCCGGGGCTTGTGGCAGTAACGGGCTATAACGGGCGCGGAGTGACCACCGGCAGCGTGGTCGGCAAGGCGTTCGCCGACTACCTGTGTCACCAGAATCCACAGGCGCTGCCTATCCCGTTTGCGCCCATGCAGCCCCTGGCGGGGGTGGGCCTGCGCAGTTGCCTGTATGAGGCCGGATTCTCGCTGTATCACGCGGGGCAATGTCTGCGGATCGTGATCTGATCAGCGAAATACCGCTCAAAAGCCTGCATTTTCTTAGCAGGCTACTAATCTGTATTGGTGCAAGTCGTAGCAATCGCGCACTGTAAATGTGCAGTTCCGTTACGCACATTGTTACAGGTGTAGGAACTGTCGTTTATCCCTCCGGTTGCAGGTGCGACCTGCTCAGGTTGTACTTTTTTGATCCATTGGTTGCACCTCTAGACGCTAGACGGTTGCACGTCCTGACAAAAGGAGCCGAAACGCCCGTAATAACAATGACACCGTGTCTTTTTGAAGAATAAAAACGTAATGGCACGCGCCTTGCTCAGGGCTTTCAGTGAAAGGTTTGAATGCAAGTTGTCGTGCCAAAAATCAAAAATATCGGAGCACCACTCATGTCCCAGACGTTTTACAAGAAAGGTTTTCTGGCCCTCGCCGTAGCTGCGGCGCTGGGTGTTTCTACGTTTGTTCAAGCTGATGTGAAAATTGGCGTGGCGGGGCCGATGACGGGCGCCAACGCTGCTTTCGGTGAGCAGTACATGAAAGGTGCCCAGGCGGCAGCCGATACCATCAACAAGGCCGGTGGCATCAACGGCGAGAAAATCGTGCTGGTGGCCGGCGACGACGCCTGCGAGCCAAAGCAAGCCGTGGCCGTGGCCAACCGCCTGGCTGACCAGGACAAAGTGATCGGCGTGGTCGGGCACTTCTGCTCGTCCAACACCATCCCGGCCTCCGAGGTTTACGACGAAGCCGGCATCATCGCCATCACCCCGGGCTCCACCAACCCACAAGTGACCGAGCGCGGCCTGGGCGCCATGTTCCGCATGTGCGGCCGTGACGACCAGCAAGGCATCGTCGCCGGCGACTACATCGTCGACGTGCTCAAGGGCAAGAAAGTCGCGGTCATCAACGACAAAGACACCTATGGCAAAGGCCTGGCCGATGCCACCGCTGCCCAGTTGACCAAGCGCGGCGTCAAGCCGGTGCTGGAAGAAGGCCTGACCCGTGGCGAGAAAGACTTCAGCGCCCTGGTCACCAAGATCCGCTCCACCGGCGCCGATGTCGTGTACTTCGGCGGCCTGCACCCGGAAGCCGGTCCACTGGTTCGCCAGATCCGTGAAGCCGGCCTCAAAGACGTCAAGTTCATGTCCGATGACGGCGTAGTGACCGACGAACTGGTGGCTACCGCCGGCGGCAAGCAATACGTCGATGGCGTGTACATGACCTTCGGCGCCGACCCGCGCCTGCTGCCAGACAGCAAGGCCGTGGTGGAAGAGTTCCGCAAAAACGGCACCGAGCCGGAAGGCTACACCCTGTACGCCTACGCCTCGGTCCAGGCCCTGGCCGCCGGCTTCAACGGTGCCAAGTCCAACAAGGGCGAAGACGCCGCCAAGTGGCTCAAGGCTCACCCGGTGAAAACCGTCATGGGCGAAAAAGCCTGGGATTCCAAGGGGGACCTGAAGATCTCCGACTACGTGGTTTACCAGTGGGACAAAGACGGCAAATACCACCAGCTCGATAAGCAGAAGTAATCCATGTGGGAGGGGGCTTGCCCCCGATAGCGGTGTGTCAGTCAACAGTTGTTCAGATGACCCACCGCATCGGGGGTGAGCCCCCTCCAACATTGGGACAGTGTTGTTATTGAGATCTGTCTTTTCCTCCAGAAGCGCCGCACACCCACCGGTGTGCAGGTGCTCACCGCGTGAGATTGCGTTATGGATGGTATTTTCCTGCAGCAACTGGTCAACGGCCTGACCCTCGGGTCGGTCTATGGCCTGATCGCCATCGGCTACACAATGGTCTATGGCATCATTGGCATGATCAACTTCGCCCACGGCGAGGTTTATATGATTTCCGCTTACCTCGCGGCGATCAGTCTGGCACTGCTGGCTTACTTCGGCATCGAATCCTTCCCGCTGCTCATTCTCGGTACGTTGATCTTCACCGTGGTCGTTACTGGCGTGTACGGTTGGGTCATCGAGCGTGTCGCCTACAAACCGCTGCGCAACTCCACCCGATTGGCTCCGCTGATCAGCGCCATCGGTATCTCCCTGATCCTGCAGAACTACGCGCAGATCGCCCAGGGTGCGAAACAACAAGGCATTCCAACGCTGCTGGCCGGCGCCTGGCGTGTCGATATCGGCAGCGGGTTCGTGCAGCTCACCTACACCAAGGTCTTCATCCTCGTGGCGGCGTTTGCCGGCATGGCGTTACTCACCTACATCATCAAATACACCAAGCTCGGCCGCATGTGCCGTGCCACCCAGCAAGACCGCAAGATGGCCTCGATCCTCGGTATCAATACCGACCGCGTGATCTCCTACGTTTTCGTCATCGGCGCCGCCATGGCCGCGCTGGCCGGCGTGCTGATCACCCTCAACTACGGCACCTTCGACTTCTACGCCGGCTTCATCATCGGCATCAAGGCGTTTACCGCAGCGGTACTCGGCGGCATTGGTTCCCTGCCTGGGGCGATGCTCGGCGGGATCATCCTGGGTATTTCCGAGTCGCTGTTCTCGGGGTTGATCAACTCTGACTACAAAGACGTGTTCAGTTTCTCCCTGCTGGTGGTGATTCTGATTTTCCGTCCCCAGGGCCTGCTGGGTCGCCCACTCGTGGCTAAGGTGTAAACATGTCTGCTGCCAAACCCATCGATATCAAGAAAAGTGTGGTCGATACGGTCCTTGCCGGGCTGATTTCGCTGATCGTGTTCGGTCCGATCGTCGGCGTGGTACTCGACGGCTACAGCTTCAACCTGGAACCGGCCCGCGTGGGCCTGCTGGTCGCCATCGTGATGGTCGGCCGCTTCGCCATGAGCCTGTTCCTGCAAACCCCCAAGGGCGTGAAGATCCTGCAGGGCTTCGAAAGCAGTGGCTCCGGCGTGCATGTGCTGGCGCCGGACTACAAGTCGCGGCTGCGCTGGATCATTCCGGCGTTGATCGTGATCGCCATCGTGTTCCCGATCTTCGCCAACAAGTACCTGCTGACCGTGGTGATCCTCGGGCTGATCTACGTGTTGCTCGGCCTGGGGCTGAACATCGTGGTGGGCCTGGCCGGCCTGCTCGACCTGGGTTACGTGGCGTTCTACGCCATCGGCGCCTACGGCCTGGCGCTGGGTTATCAATACCTCGGCCTGGGCTTCTGGACCGTGCTGCCACTGGCGGCCATCGCGGCGGCTCTAGCGGGATGCATACTCGGGTTCCCGGTGTTGCGAATGCACGGTGACTATTTGGCCATCGTGACCCTGGGCTTTGGTGAAATCATCCGCCTGGTGCTCAACAACTGGCTGTCGTTTACCGGCGGGCCAAACGGTATGCCGGTGCCTTCACCGACCTTCCTCGGCCTGGAGTTCGGCAAGCGCGCGAAGGATGGCGGGATTCCCTTCCATGAATTCTTCGGCATCGACTACAACCCCAATATCAAATTCCTGTTTATCTACATCGTGCTGTTCCTGGTAGTGCTGGCTGTGCTGTACATCAAGCACCGCCTGACGCGCATGCCGGTCGGCCGCGCCTGGGAAGCCTTGCGCGAAGATGAAATCGCCTGCCGTTCCATGGGCCTGAACCACGTGTTGGTCAAGCTCTCGGCATTCACCATTGGCGCGTCCACTGCCGGTTTGGCCGGGGTGTTTTTTGCCAGCTACCAGGGCTTTGTGAACCCCTCGTCGTTCACCTTCTTCGAGTCGGCGCTGATCCTGGCCATCGTGGTGCTGGGCGGCATGGGCTCGACGGTAGGCGTGGTGATTGCGGCGTTCGTATTGACCGTCGCGCCGGAACTGCTGCGCAGTTTTTCGGAGTACCGCGTGCTGCTGTTTGGCGTGTTGATGGTGGTGATGATGATCTGGCGACCACGCGGGCTGATCCGGATCAGCCGCACCGGTGTGACCCCACGTAAAGGAGTGGCGCCATGAGCAAGGAAGTCGTGCTTTCCGTGGAACACCTGATGATGCACTTCGGTGGCATCAAGGCCTTGAGCGACGTGAGCCTCAAGGTCGAACGCAACTCGATCTTCGCCCTGATCGGCCCCAACGGCGCCGGCAAGACCACGGTGTTTAACTGCCTCACCGGCTTTTACAAAGCCAGCGGTGGCAAGATCGAGCTCAACATCCGTGGCAAGCAAACCAATGTGATCCAACTGCTCGGCGAACGCTTCAAGGCCACCGACTTTGTATCGCCCAAAAGTTTTTTCAGCCGCGTGTACTACAAGATGTTCGGCGGCACCCACCTGGTGAACCGTGCAGGCCTGGCGCGAACTTTCCAGAACATTCGCCTGTTCAAGGAAATGTCGGTGCTGGAAAACCTGCTGGTGGCCCAGCACATGTGGGTCAACCGCAACATGTTGGCGGGCATTCTCAACACCAAGGGCTACCGCAAGGCCGAAAGTGATGCGCTCGACCATGCGTTCTACTGGCTGGAAGTGGTCGACCTGGTGGACTGCGCCAACCGCCTGGCCGGTGAGCTTTCCTACGGCCAGCAGCGCCGCCTGGAAATCGCCCGTGCCATGTGCACCCGACCGCAGATCATCTGCCTGGACGAACCAGCCGCCGGCCTCAACCCCCAGGAAACCGAGGCGCTCAGCGCGATGATTCGCCTGTTGCGCGACGAGCACGACCTGACGGTGGTGCTGATCGAACACGACATGGGCATGGTGATGAGTATTTCCGACCACATCGTGGTGCTGGACCACGGCAACGTGATCGCCGAAGGCGGGCCGGAAGCGATCCGTAACGACCCGAAAGTGATTGCCGCCTACCTGGGCGCTGACGAAGAGGAGCTGGTATGAGTGCACCTATCCTCGAAATGAAGGACCTGGACGTGTTCTACGGCCCGATCCAGGCCCTGAAAAAAGTCTCGCTGCACATCAACGAAGGCGAAACCGTGAGCCTGATCGGCTCCAACGGTGCGGGTAAATCCACGTTGCTGATGTCGATCTTCGGCCAGCCGCGGGCCGAGTCGGGGCAGATTCTGTACAACGGCGTCGACATTACCCAAAAGTCGTCCCACTACATCGCCTCCAACGGCATTGCGCAGTCGCCGGAAGGGCGGCGGGTGTTCCCCGACATGACCGTCGAGGAAAACCTGCTGATGGGCACCATCCCGATTGGGGATAAGTTCGCCCAGGAAGACATGCAGCGCATGTTCGAGCTGTTTCCACGGCTCAAGGAGCGGCGTACCCAGCGCGCCATGACCATGTCCGGCGGCGAGCAGCAAATGCTCGCCATCGCCCGCGCGCTGATGAGCCGGCCCAAGCTGTTGCTGCTGGACGAGCCGAGCCTGGGCCTGGCGCCGATTGTGGTGAAGCAGATCTTCGCCACCCTGCGCGAGCTGGCGGCGACCGGGATGACTATCTTCCTGGTGGAACAGAACGCCAACCACGCGCTGCGCTTGTCGGACCGGGCGTATGTGATGGTCAACGGTGAGATTCGCCTGACAGGCACCGGTAAGGAATTGCTGGTGAATGAGGAAGTGCGCAACGCCTATTTGGGTGGCCACTGATTTAAATAACAGCGAAGTTCTGCTGTGGGAGGGGGCTTGCCCCCGATAGCGGTGTGTCAGTTTCAGATGTTTTGACTGACAAATAGCTATCGGGGGCAAGCCCCCTCCCACATTTGTTTTGTGTGATCCACAAGACCCGCTTCCAAATTGTGGAAAACAAATCCAGCCTGCCTCCAAAGCGCGACATATAGCCGCCGCAAATCCCTGTTTTGTCACAGTTTTGACTTGTCCCCATCCGCTGTGGAACCGGCTGTGGGTAACGTGGGTGTAGCTGGCTGCAAGCCTCTGATTACGGGGTCTCCAGCGCGATGGTTGTTTTTTGATCAGCGGCTTTTTCGCGACCGACCACGGGGTTTGTCAACCTGTTTAAAGACACAGGTATATGACCGAAATATGTCCCGCCAGCCTGTGGATAAGTCTGTGACTAAACTCTGGAAAGACTGCCGCAGGGGCCGGAATGACTGGCCTGGAGCCATCGTTCGGATTTTTCCTTTCGGCATGGGCCTACATACGCCTGGGCCCAGGTCAAGCAAAAAACTTTCTAAAACGGCCTGCAGCCCTTGTGAATAGAGGCCTGGGGCTTTTTGGAGTTGCCCCCAAAGACTGTGGGCGCAGTTGTGGATAACCTGCGCGCATATGGCTGCAGGCCACGGTTTATAAGGCGTTGCTCGGCATGATCAAAAAATGATCAGCTGTACATGAAGTTGTGCGCATAGCGGTTGCCGCAACCGCGGCGTAAGGGCATTCTGCTGGCTGATTTTTTTCCCGATGCCCGCAAGGAGAACACCATGTCCGACACGCTGTTTATTACTGGCGCCACCTCAGGTTTCGGCGAAGCCTGCGCCCGTCGTTTCGCCGAAGCCGGCTGGAAACTGGTGCTCACCGGCCGTCGTGCCGACCGTTTGAATGCGCTGGTCGAAGAGCTTTCCAAGCAGACCGAAGTGCACGGCCTGGTCGTGGACGTGCGTGACCGCAAGGGCATGGAAGACGCCATCGCCAATCTGCCGCCGTCGTTCGCGAAGTTACGCGGCCTGATCAACAACGCCGGCCTGGCCGTGGGCACCGACCCTGCGCCCAAGTGCAGCCTCGACGATTGGGAAACCATGGTCGACACCAACATCAAGGGCCTGCTGACCACCACCAGCCTGCTGCTGCCACGCCTGATCGCCCATGGCCGCGGCGCCGGCATCATCAACCTGGGTTCCATCGCCGGCAGCTACCCGTACCCGGGCAGCCACGTGTATGGCGGCTCCAAGGCGTTCGTGAAGCAGTTTTCGCTGAACCTGCGTTGCGACCTGCAAGGTACCGGTGTGCGTGTGACCAACATCGAGCCAGGCCTGTGCGAGAGCGAGTTCTCCCTGGTGCGCTTCGGCGGTGACCAGGCGCGCTACGACGCCACCTACGCCGGCGCCGAGCCGATCCAGCCGCAGGATATTGCCGACACGATCTTCTGGGTGCTCAACACCCCGGCGCACGTGAACATCAACCGCTTGGAGCTGATGCCGGTGAGCCAGACCTGGGCTGGGTTTGCGATTGAGCGTGGGGCCAAGTAAGGCTTTAGACCGAGGCGCTGCCATCGGGGGCAAGCCCCCTCCCACATTGACTGCATTTCAAAGTTGAAACTCGGTTGAATGTGGGAGAGGGCTTGCCCTCGATGGAGTCAAATCGGCCAAAACACGGCATAAGGTACACTCCCCTCCTGAAAAACCCTCCGCATTGTGCGGTTTAAAGGTTTTGACGGGAGGAAATGTGAGTAACCGAGGTGAGCAGTCACTGCTCAAACAATCGACCATCCTGATGTTCGCCGTTGCGATCGCGGGGATTGTCACGGGTGTGATATCCGGCGCCCAATCTATTCTGTTCGACGGCTTTTTCTCGCTGATCGCCACCGCCATCAAGGTGTTGATGCTGATCACGGCCAAGCTGATCGCGAAGAAAAGTAACGACCGCTTCCAGTTCGGCTATTGGCACCTGGAGCCCATGGTGCTGTTGATCGAAGGCAGCTTCCTGCTGCTGATCGCTATCTATGCCTTCCTTAACGGTGTGTTCGGCATCATCAATGGCGGGCGCGAGATCGAGTTGGGCCTGGTGATCATCTACGCGGCGGTGTTTACCGTGGTGGAGTTCGCCTATTTCTTCTACGTGCGTTATCGCAACCGCAGGCTGAAATCCTCGCTGATCCAGTTCGACAACATCAGCTGGCTGGTGGACGCGATGCTCTCGGTGGGGTTGCTGATCAGCTTTCTTGCCGCGCTGTTGCTCAAGTCCCAGGGCTATGGCGAGTGGGCTGTGTATGTCGACCCGCTGATCCTCATCCTGCTGGCCCTGAGCATGCTGGCGCCGGCGTTCAAGATCCTGCGCCCGGCGCTGCGCGAGGTGCTGGGGATTGCCCCGGACCAACTGGACGACAAGGTTCGAGAAGTAATGGCCGCGGTACAGGCCAGGCATGGTTTCGACGACTATGTGTCCTACGTGCAAAAGCACGGGCGGGCGCGGTTTATCGAGATTCATGTGGTATTGCCGGCGAATTACCCGGTGGATAACGTCGCGACGCTGGACGCCTTGCGCGAAGAGATATCCACAGGGCTCGGCACGCCGGATGCGGCGCGCTGGCTGACGATCAGTTTTACCGGGGATCGTAAGTGGGTTGCGTGACAACCAGTTAGACCGAGGTGAGGCCTTCGGGGGCAAGACAGGTCACCCGAGATGCTGGACCAGCCCCTGATAGCAAGTCGCCAAATGATAAGGCGTGGTAGAAGGCATATCCCGCCGACTCACCTCACCCGTGGCATCCAGGCATTCATGCCAGCCTTTCCCATGCAGAAAATGCTGTTGCAGTGCCAGCAACTGGCGCTGCAACACTGCTTCACTTTCCGGTCGCAAAGTCAGTGCCCGCAGATATTCGGCCTGGGCCCAGATGCGCTGGGTGCCGTCGCGCACGGTGCCGTCCAGGGCCAGCATGCCACTGACCGCACCGCTTAACTTATCCACACCCTTTTGTTCGGCGTAGGCAAATGCGCGCGTCAGCGAGGCATGCAGCGGGGTGCCGCGCAGGACGGGCGATGATTCGAGCAAAAAGAACCATTCGAACTGGTGGCCGGGCTCAAACCAGTTATCCACAGCGCCCAGCGGTTTTTCCATCATCACGCCGTGCTGACGGTCGATGAAGCGCTTTTGCATGGCGTGGGCCAGGTCCAGCAGGGCGTCCTGGGTGATGGCGTCTTCACGCACGGCCAGCGTGGCGAGAAAGCCTTCGGCCAGGTGCATCAACGGGTTTTGCAGCGGGCCGGACTTGAGCGATGACCAGTTGCGCTCCAACACCGCTTCGTACAGGCCGTCGCCGGTGGCGAAACGCTCGGCGACCACTTCCAGGGCGGCATCGAGCACCGACTCCACCAGCGGCTCGCGCACCTTGGCCCAGTAATGAGCGCAGGCAAAGATGATGAAGGCATGGGTGTAGAGGTCTTTGCGCTTGTCCAGCGGCTGCCCGGCCGGGTCGATGCTGTAGAACCAGCCGCCGTGCTCGGCGTCGTGGAAGTGCCGTTGCAGGGAGCGGAACAACGCGGCTGCGCGCTCCTCGGCAAAGGCTGCGCCGGGCTCGCCGATCAGACTGGCAAACAGGTACAGCTGTCGTGCGCAGGCCATGGCGCGGTAGCGTTGCGGCGGCAGCGGTTGGTGATCGGCGCCCAGCGCCTCGTAGGGCAGCGCCAACTCGGCATTCCAGCCCGGGCCTTGCCAGAGCGGCACGATCAGGTCATGGAAGTGGGTGAGCACGGAATTCAAGGCGGGTTGGAAAGCGCTGGGCATTGGCTGGCGTCGTCACGGCAGGGGTGTAGGCGCGCATGGTAGCAGGCTTGGGAACAGTGGTGTCTGTGCCAAAGCTATCGGGGGCGGTGCGACGGTTCGACTTGCCCCCGATGAGGCCTTAAGCAGCCCCGCAAATCACCCCGCCAGCAACCAAACCCCAGTCGCCGCCGAAGCCGCCCCGGCAATCCGCACCAACGGCGCTGCGGCCGCTGGCAGGAAGCGCACCACCGCATACCCGGCGGCGTGCAATACCGCAGTCGCACCGACAAACCCAGCGGCATACGCCCAAGGGTTGGACATGTCCGGCAGCTCCAGGCCGTGAGCCACACCGTGGAACAGCGCAAACAGCGCCGTGGCACCTACCGCCATAAACAGCGGTGGCCGCACCGCCAATGCGACAGCCAGGCCCAGGGCCAGTACCGAGGCGGCAATCCCGCTTTCCAGCGCCGGCAATTGCAGGCCTTCAAAACCCAGCACGCCGCCAATCAGCATGGTGCCCACGAAGGTGCACGGCAGGGCCCAGCGCGCAGCGCCTTTTTGTTGCGCGGCCCACAAACCGACCGCGACCATGGCCAGCAAGTGGTCGATCCCGCTCAGGGGGTGGCTGATCCCGGCAAACAGGCCGTTGTCGCCGTGGCCCGGATGGGCGAAGGCCAGGGCGGGGGCGAGCAGCAGTACGGCGGCTGCGAAGAGTTTTTTGAGGCTCATGGACAGGTTCCTTATAGGGTGATCAGGCGGCGGTCAGCAGGCCTTGGCGTTCGATAAAGGCGACGATGTCATCCAGGCCGACACCGGTTTTCTGGTTGCTGAATACAAAGGGTTTGCCGTTGCGCATGCGCTGGGTGTCGCTGTTCATCAGCTCCAGCGAGGCACCGACCAGCGGCGCGAGGTCGATCTTGTTGATCACCAGCAGGTCGGATTTGCAGATACCCGGCCCGCCCTTGCGCGGCAGCTTGTCACCGGCGGACACATCGATCACGTAGATGGTCAGGTCCGACAGCTCCGGGCTGAACGTGGCCGAGAGGTTGTCGCCGCCAGACTCCACCAGGATCAGGTCGAGGCCGGGGAAGCGGCGGTTGAGCTGGTCTACAGCCTCGAGGTTGATCGAAGCGTCTTCACGGATTGCGGTGTGCGGGCAGCCGCCGGTTTCCACGCCGATGATGCGCTCGGGCGCAAGGGCCTGGTTGCGCACCAGGAAGTCGGCGTCTTCACGGGTGTAAATGTCGTTGGTGACTACCGCCAGGTTGTAGCGATCGCGCAGGGCTAGGCACAGGGCCAGGGTCAGGGCCGTTTTGCCGGAGCCCACCGGGCCGCCGATGCCAACGCGCAAAGGTTGTGTGTTCATGCATGCTTCTCCTAGGAACGGAACAGGCGGCTGTACTGGCGCTCATGGGCCATGCACGCCAGGGACAGGCCAAAGGCGGCGCTGCCGAAATGGTTGGGGTCGATCTGCCCGGCGTCCTGCTGGGCCTGTTGCAACAGGGGCAACAGTTCGCTGGTCAGGCGCTGTGCGGCTTGCTGGCCCAGGGGCAGGGTTTTCATCAGCACGGCCAATTGGTTTTCCAGCCAGCTCCAGAGCCAGGCGGCGAGGGCGTCGTCGGCGCTGATGCTCCACGCGCGCGCTGCCAGCGCCCAGCCCAGGGCCAGGTGCGGCTCGGCGAGGTGTTCAAGAAAGCTGCGTGCGGCGGCGTCCAGTTCGGGCAAGCCATTAAGCAGTTGCTGCAGGGAGTAGCCCATCTGCCGGCTCTCCTGATACAGCTCGCGCGTCTCGCGGCTGGCGCGATGCTCTTCGCACAATTGTGTCAAGCGCGGCCAGTCCTGGTCGGCCGCGGCACGGCAATGGGCGAGCAACAGCGGCGCTTCGAAGCGCGCCAGGTTGAGCAGCAACTGGTCGCTGATCCAGCGCCGCGCACTGGCGGCATCCTTCACCCGGCCGTTTTCCACGGCCATTTCCAGCCCTTGGGAGTAGCTGTAGCCGCCAATCGGCAATTGTGGGCTGGCCAGACGCAGCAACGCCCAGGCTGGGTTCATAGGCGTACGCCGAACTGGTGCAGCTTGGGCGGGTAATTGAAATCTTCATCGCCATGGCGCGAGTGATGATGGCCACCGCCATAGGCACCATGTTCCGGCTGGAACGGTGATTCGAGCGTCTCGGTGTGGGCGCCCAATTGCTCAAGCATGGCCTTGAGCACGTAGTCATCGAGCAGACGCAACCAGCCATCCCCGACTTGTAACGCCACATGGCGATTACCGAGGTGATAGGCGGCGCGGGTCAGTTCGAAGGCACTGCTGCAGGTGACGTGCAGCAGTTGTTCAGGACGCGCGCACACACGTACGACCCGTCCGTCTTCGGCCTGTAGGAATTCACCATCGTGCAACGGCGGCTGGCCGCGCTCCAAGAACAGGCCGACGTCTTCACCGTCGGCACTGAAACAGCGCAGGCGGCTTTTGCTGCGTGCCTCGAAATTCAGCAGCAGTTCGGCGGCCCAGACGGCCTGGGGGGCGATTCGGCGGTGGATCACCAGCATCAGAAATCTTCCAGCTATGAGCGATGAAAGACCTAGAGCAAGGGGCTTGCCAACCCCGGTTGAGGGTAAGAATTACCTGTAGGCAGGTACGCCAGCGCCACCAAAGAGGGCGTGAAAAGAGCGCAGGCGTGACCTGTAATGGTGCGCGCGTTTGCGTAGTGCACTTATCGCGGGCGTTTTGGGACTTTTCCTACGCATGCCTAAGAGTCGGCGTTCAATAGCTTGCCTGGCGTTTCACTAGCCTATGCGCCGTGTTTAATTCACTGCGACGGTTTTCATGCTCAAGTCATTTTATGTGTTGGTCATTGTCAGCCTGGTTTTCGCAGTTGCGCCTGCTTTGGCCAATTTAAAACCCCAGGCAGCCTTCGATACTGCGCCGCACCCCGCCATCGACAATGTGATCGACCGCGCCCATGCGTTGCTCGGCACGCCTTACAAGAACGGTGGTACCGCGGTGGAGCAAGGGTTTGATTGCAGCGCCTTCCTGGTCTATTTGTTCAAGACCGAAGCCAATATCCGTTTACCTCGCACCACGATGGCGATGCATCGCTCCAGCGCCGCGACCATCCAGCGTGCGGCACTGAAGCCGGGCGATGCGGTGTTTTTTCGCGGTAATGGGCGCCGCCAGGTCAGCCATGTCGGGCTTTATATCGGCGAAGGCAAATTCATCCATGCGCCCCGCACCGGCAAGCGCGTGCGGATTGATTCGCTGAACAATACATATTGGAAAAAGTATTACACCAGCGCCAAGCGTTTCCATTCGGCGGGCTGATCGGCTTACTCGGTGCTGCCCAGCCCTTGCCAATGCTTGAGGCCGATGAAGATAAAGCGCAGTTGCTGGGTGATTTTTGCCTGGGGCGTGAGGTGGGGCGGCAAGGCCTGGGCGGGTGGGTCGATAATGTCGGGGAGGGTGGCGAACACGCTCTTGACGATCAGGTCGGCCATTACGTGCAAGCCTTCGGCGTCCAGGTGCTGGAGCTTGGGCATCAATGTGAGGTCAGCGGCCAGGTCGCGGGTGATGTCTTCACGCAAGGCGCCGATGGCCTGGCGCACGGCCAGGCAGCCGCCGTATTGCTCACGGGCCAGGAACAGGAATTGCGAACGGTTGGCCGAGACCACATCGAGAAAGATCCGCACGGAGGCATCGATAATGCCGCCCATCACGAATTCGTTGTGGCGCACCAGGCGGATTGTGGCGCGAAAGGTCTGGCCCACTTCGCTGACCAATACCAGGCCAAGCTGGTCCATGTCGGCAAAATGGCGATAGAAACCGGTGGGTACGATACCAGCCGTCTTGGCCACTTCACGCAGGCTCAGGCTGCCAAACCCACGGCCACACTCCATCAGATGGCGGGCTGCGTCCATCAAGGCGAGGCGGGTCTGTTGCTTCTGTTCGGCGCGGGGCAGCATTGGCGGGCGGGCTTTGTCGGCAAGTACAGCGATGCACTCTAGCAAAACAGCTTCGTTGACGTCGAACTTGGCGCAGGCGTGGCGTGATCTATATAAAAGCAAAAGCCCGATCGGCAGATCGGGCTTTTTTCTGGGCCACCACAGGCTTAGCTCTGTGCTTCGTGCAGTTCTTTCAGGCGATCGGCACCACCTTCGGCAACACCTTGGGTGTAGGCACGATCATTGGCTTGTTCGGCGCCGCCTTCAACCAGGCCTTTCTGTTCCAGGCGATCACGGCCACCTTCAGCAACACCTTCGGTGTAGGCGCGTTCGTTGGCATTTTCAGAACCGCCTTCAACCAGACCTTTCTGTTCCAGGCGGTTGCGGCCGTTTTCAGCAACAGCGCCTTTGGCGTAGTCGCGGTTGTCTTCTTCCTGCGAACCGCTGCGAGCCAGGGTCTGGCTGGATTCAACGGCTTGGGCTTTGTTTTGTGGGATAGCCTGTTCGGCAGCTGGCAGGGCGAAAGCGCTGGAAGCCAGGACGGATAACAGGACGGTAGCGAGTACTTGGCGTTTCATGATGGGTTGCTCCTTGGGAGGGCGATAAAGTGGGTACAGGGCTAATGCTACTCTCGATAAGTCGATATAAAAGTTCATAAACACAATGGTAATAATCAACAGAATTGATTGTTCGCTGGAGAGGCTCTAGCACGGGCCTCTCAAGCACGCGGTTTTGCACCAGGCTGGGTATTTTCGACACGAACTTGGGTAACAATGGTGCGCCATCGATGGATGAAATGGTCTGGTCGGTCAGGAAAATGGCTTTTTGCGACTAAATCCGTGATTGGGTTAAACCCCCGCGCGGTTTGCCAGTCGTAGCCTTATAAGCTGTAGTTTCGCTACTTGTATTGAGGAGTCCTGTGCAATGACGCGCACTCGTAAAATCGTTGTTTGGAGCTGCGCCAGCTTCGCTCTGTTGCTCGCCATCGTGGTGCTGGTCCTGGTGTTCTTCGACTGGAACCGCATCAAACCGCCCCTCAATGCCAAGGTTTCCGAAGAGTTGCATCGCCCGTTTGCCATCAATGGCAACCTGGCCGTGGTGTGGGCGCGTGAGCCCGATGAAGGCGGCTGGCGGGCCTGGGTGCCGTGGCCGCATGTGATTGCCGAAGACCTGACCCTGGGCAACCCGGACTGGTCGAAAAAACCGCAGATGGTCACGCTGAAAAAGGTTGAGCTGCGCATTTCACCGCTGGCGCTGCTGGTGCAACGCGTGGTGATCCCGCGTATTGACCTCACCGAACCGAGCGCCGAGTTGCAGCGCCTGGCCGACGGCCGCGCCAACTGGACCTTCAAGTTCGACCCCAAAGACCCCAACGCTGAGCCGTCCAATTGGGTGGTGGATATCGGTGCCATCGGCTTCGACAAAGGCCACGTGACCCTTGACGACCAAACGCTCAAGACCCAGTTGGACGTGATCATCGACCCCTTGGGCAAACCCATCCCCTTCGGTGAAATCGTCGGTGACGCCGATGCCAAGAAGGCCCTGGAAAAAGGCTCCGCACCGCAGGACTACGCTTTCGGCCTCAAGGTCAAAGGCCAGTACCACGGCCAGAAACTCGACGGCAGTGGCAAGATCGGCGGCTTGCTGGCCTTGCAGGACGCGGCCAAGCCGTTCCCGCTGCAAGCCCAGGTGAAGATTGCCGACACCAGCATCGCCCTGGCCGGCACCCTGACCGACCCGCTGAACCTCGGTGCCCTGGACCTGCGGCTGAAACTTTCCGGCAGCAGTCTGGGCAATCTCTACCCGCTGACCGGCGTGACGCTGCCGGATTCGCCGGCCTATTCCACCGACGGCCACCTGATCGCCAAGCTGCATGAAGCCAGCGGTGCCTCATTCACCTATGAGAACTTCAACGGCAAGATCGGCAACAGCGACATCCACGGCAACCTCAGCTACGTCGCCAGCCAACCACGGCCCAAGCTCAGCGGTGCGCTGGTGTCCAACCAGTTGCTGATGACCGACCTCGCGCCCCTGATCGGCGCCGACTCCAACGCCAAGCAGAAGGCGCGTGGCGGTGAAAGCAAACAACCGGCGACCAAGGTGCTGCCGGTGGAAGAGTTCCGCACCGAGCGCTGGCGCGACATGGACGCCGATGTGGAATTCACCGGCAAACGCATCGTGCACAGTGCTGACCTACCCTTCACTGACCTCTACACCCACTTGGTGCTCAACGATGGCGAACTGAGCCTGGAGCCCCTGCGTTTCGGCGTGGCCGGCGGCAAGCTGGATGCACAGATCCGCCTGAACGGTCGCACTACCCCGATGGAAGGTCGCGCCAAGCTCACTGCGCGCAACTTCAAGCTCAAGCAGCTGTTCCCGACCTTCGAACCGATGAAGACCAGCTTTGGTGAACTCAACGGCGACGCCGATATTTCCGGGCGCGGCAACTCGGTGGCGGCGCTGCTGGGCACGTCCAATGGCGACCTGAAAATGCTCATCAATGATGGCGCCATCAGCCGTAGCCTGATGGAAATCGCCGGGCTCAACGTGGGCAACTACGTGGTCGGGCGTCTGTTTGGCGACAAGGAAGTGAAGATCAACTGTGCGGCGGCAGACTTCGGTATCAAGACGGGCCTGGCGACCACGCGCTTGTTTGTATTCGATACCGAGAACGCGATCATCTACATCGATGGCACGGCGAATATGGCCACCGAACAACTGGATCTGACGATCACGCCGGAGTCCAAGGGCTTCCGCCTGTTCTCCCTGCGTTCGCCGTTGTACGTCAACGGGCCGTTTATCAAGCCCAATGCCGGTGTGAAAGCCATCCCCCTGGCACTGCGCGGTGCCGGCATGGTCGCGCTGGGCGTGATTGCCGGCCCAGCGGCGGGCTTGCTGGCATTGGTCGCGCCAAGTGGCGGCGAGCCGAACGAATGCGCGCCGTTGTTGCAGCAGATGAAGGAAGGCAAGGCGCCGAAGACGGTGAAAGGCTAACTGACAGCCTGCAGGCTGCAGATTTGAATGTAGGAGGGGGCTTGCCCCCGATAGCGGTGTATCAGTCAACTAATTCAGTGACTGACACACTGTCATCGGGGGCAAGCCCCCTCTCACATTTCTTATCTGCAGTGTTGCTGTTTACAGGCCTTGCAGAATATCCGCCATGTCATCGGCGTGTTCTTCTTCCTGGGCCAGGATGTCTTCGAAGATACGGCGTGTGGTCGGGTCTTTATCGCCGATGTACTGGATGATCTCGCGATAGCTGTCCACCGCAATGCGCTCGGCTACCAGGTCTTCGTAGACCATTTCCTTCAAATTCTTGCCAGCCACGTATTGCGCGTGGGAGTTCTTCGACAGCAGGTCCGGGTTGAACTCCGGCTCGCCGCCCAGTTGCACGATGCGCTCGGCCAGTTTGTCGGCGTGCTCGGCTTCCTGGGTGGCATGTTCGAGGAACTCATCGGCGGCGATGCTGGCTTTCAGGCCGCTGGCCATGAAGTAGTGGCGCTTGTAGCGCAACACGCAGACCAGCTCGGTGGCCAGCGATTCGTTGAGCAGGCGAATGATTTCTTCGCGGTCGGCGTCGTAGCCTTCGGTCACAGCGCCGTTTTCGACGTTTTGGCGGGCGCGGCTGCGCAGGGTCGCAACGTCAGTCAGGTGTGCTTCAGTCATTTCAATCTCCTGGTACTAATCCGGTTTTGCGCCACGCTCTGCCGGCGTGATCGCTCCAAGTTGTGAGTCCCAGGCAACGCAAAAAGTTTTATCGGATTTCACACCGCTTGGCCGGACAGCTGCGCTTCCTCCCGCACCCACTGGAAAAACGCTCGAACCGGCGGGTGGCGCTCACGGCCCGGTACGCATAGGGCGGTGTAGCCGGCGCCGTCCACGCTGATCTGCGGTCGATAAGGCACCAGCAGTCCGGTGGCAACGCTTTCCGACACCAGGATATTGCTCGCCAGCACCAGCCCCTGGCCGGCAATCGCCGCTTGCAGCGCGTAGTGCTCTTCATCGTATTCGCGCAATTGCGCGGTGTGGGCCAGCCAGGGCTCCCCGGCTTTTTCGCACCAGGCTTGCCAGCCCAAGGCGTACAGCTCGGAGTTGTGCCAACGCACGCTGATCAGGGTGGGCACCCGGATCGCGGCCAGGGCGACCTGTTCGGGCGAGCCGTACACCGCAAAACCCTCATCGAACAGGCACTGGCCATAAAGGTTGGGGTAGTCGCCGAGGCTGTAGCGGATTGCCAGGTCGACGCTGGCGTCCTGCTGCAAGTCGATCACGTCGCACTGGGTATCCAGGCGCAAGTTGATGTCTGGGTGGGCGGTATAAAACCGCCCAAGGCGTGGTACCAGCCACAGCGCGGCAAACGCCGGCGTAGTGGACACCGTGAGGTGCCCGGCGCTGCGTTGCGGGCGCAAGGTGTCGAGGCTTTGCGCCACATCCAGGAAGGCGCCATGCACGCTGCGAAACAAGCGCTCGCCACCTTCCGTCAGGCGCACCTGGCGTGGCAGCCGCTCGAACAGCGGCACCCCGAGCCAGGTTTCCAGGCTGCGAATCTGGTGGGACACCGCCGTGGGCGTCACCGAGAGTTCCTGGGCGGCGGCCTTGAAGCTCAGCAGGCGTGACGCTGATTCAAACGTACGCAGGGCGGTAAGGGGCAGTGAAGCGAACATTTTTCCTCCATGGATGAAGTGGATTCATCTGGATTAACTATTGCTCATTTGTCGAAATCCGGGCTCATCCATAGATTTTCTGGCATCAGCGGCGGCCATTTCGGTTGCCTGAGTCTACCCTGTGAAGGATTCGACAGATGAAAAAAATGCTAGTGATTCACTCGAGCCCCCGTGGTGAGCGTTCCCACTCCCGCCGCCTGGCCGAATCGTTTATCGATGCCTGGCAAACCGCCAACCCTGATGCTCAATTGACCCGTCGCGAAGTCGGGCGCGCCGCCATTCCTCATATCAGTGAAGCCTTCGTGGCGGCCAATTTCTATCCCGAGCCGCAGTCGCTGCCGAAGGTGATGAAGGCCGACCTGCAATTAAGCGACGAACTGGTCGGCGAGTTGATCGAGCATGAGCTGCTGGTGATTTCCATGCCGCTCTACAACTTCGGCGTGCCCAGCGGCCTCAAGGCCTGGATCGATCAGATCGTGCGTATGGGGCTGACGTTCGATGTCACTCAAGACAGCCAGGGCATGGCGCAGTATCACCGTCTGCTGACGGGCAAGCGCGCCCTGATCATTACCAGTCGCGGCGGTAACGGCTTTGGCCCGGGCGGCGAAAACGCGGCGATGAACCACGCAGATCCGCACCTGCGTACGATTCTCGGCTTTATTGGCATCGACGATATCCAGGTGATCGCCGCAGAAGGTGAGGAGTCGGACAAGAGCGTTTTCCAGCGCGCCTGCGAAGAGGCCGAACGCCAGCTGCACGACCTGGCAGGGCAGTTCTAAAAAGGCCGGGGCGTCATGGGGCGGTCATGTCGATTGGTCTAGGATGGAGTCATCACCTCCCCGATCAGGACCTTTGCACCATGCCCGACCCCCTCGCCACGCGTTACCCCCTGGTGCTGGTGCCCGGCATGCTCGGGTTTGTACGCCTGGGGTGGTTCCCGTATTGGTACGGCATCGTCCCGGCGCTGCGGGCGGGGGGCGCGCAGGTGTTTCCGGTGCAGGTAGCGCCGCTGGATTCCAATGAGGTGCGCGGCGAGCAGTTGCTGGCGCAGATCGAGCAGATCCGTCGCGAAACCGGAGCCGACAAGGTCAACCTGATCGGCCACAGCCAAGGTGCGTTGAGCGCGCGTTATGCAGCGGCCAAACGCCCGGAGTGGGTTGCTTCAGTGACCTCGGTGGCCGGTCCCAACCACGGCTCGGAACTGGCGGACCATATCCACGCGCATTACCCCATCGATGGCTTCAAGGGGCGGATCATGAGCGCGTTGTTTCACCTGGTGGCCTGGGTGATGAGCCTGCTGGAAACCGGCTATCGCGGCCCGCGTTTCAAGGCGGACCTGCACGCCTCCCATCTATCGCTGACCAGCCAGGGCGTGGCGCTGTTCAATCGCCAGTACCCTCAAGGCTTGCCCGAGACCTGGGGCGGGCAGGGCGCGGAGCTGGTCAATGGCGTGCGCTATTACTCGTGGTCCGGCACCTTGCAGCCAGGCAAGACCGATCGCGGGCGCAATTTGCTGGACGGTACGAACCGCAGTTGCCGACTGTTCGCTCGCAGTTTTGTCCGCGAGAAGGGCCAGTGCGACGGCATGGTCGGGCGCTACAGCTCGCACCTGGGGCGGGTGATCGGTGATGACTACGCCCTCGATCACTTCGATATCGTCAACCAGTCCATGGGCCTGGTGGGCAAGGGCGCGGAACCGATCCGGCTGTTTGTCGAGCACGCGCGGCGCTTGAAGGCGGCCGGCGTCTAGCGCACCGGCGTGGTCCAGCGCTCCGACAAAATGACCCCGCCCAAGGTCAGCAGGCCGCCCACCAGGTGGTACAGCGCCAACTCTTCCTTCAGCACTACCGCTGCGATCAGCACGGTAATCAATGGCAGCAGGTTGAAAAACAGCGTGGTCCGGCTCGGCCCCAGCGTCTTGATCGAGTGCATCCAGGCCAGCGGCGCGAGCATCGACGCCAGCAGGCAGGCATACAGCACCAGCGGGATATTGGCCACGCTCAGGCCCTCTTTGGACGAGACCAGGAACAGCGGAAACAACACCACCACCGCCACCAGCACCTGCAAATACAGCAACACCAGCGGCGGCAGGCGCAGCTGCCATTTCTTCAGCAGCGTGCTGTAAATCGCATAGGACAAGGTTGACACCAGCATCAAGCCGTCCCCCAGGTTGACCCCGTGTTGCAGCAGCGCATCGAGGTTGCCGGCCGACACCACCACCACCACCCCGGCAAACGACAGCACCGCACCCACCAGCGCGCCGTAGGTCAGGCGCTGGCCGAGGCTGATGATGGCGGCGGTCAGCGACATCAAAGGCATCAACGACAGGATGATGCCCATGTTCGTCGCGGTGGTCAGCGTCGCGGCGTAATAGGCCAGGCTCTGATACACCACCATGCCCATCACGCCGAGGACCGCGATCTTGCCCAGGTTCGGGCGGATCAGCGACCAGTGGGCAACCACCGGCTTGAGCATGAACGGCGTGAACAGCAGCGCCGCCAGCAACCAGCGATAAAAGCCGATCTCCGTGGGGAAGATCACGCCCACGGCGAGCTTGTTGACCACGGTGTTGCCGGCCCAGATAAAGATGGCCAGCAGGGGATACGCGTATTGCATCGAAAGAAACCAGGTGTGTTGATGAGGCAGGATTATCCCCTGTCTGGATCGAAGCCTATACTGCGATCCAGACAAGCGACCGTTGTATCCAGACAATATGGCCAGACATACCGTACGCCTACCCGATTTCCCGCGCCTGCCCAGCCCGGTGTACTTCCGCTACTCCGATTTTGCCCCGGACACCGAGTGCACGCCGCACCAGCACTTCTGGGGCTCGCTCGACTACTCGGCCAGCGGCGTGATGCGCATGGAAGTCGCCGGCAGCCGCTTTATGTCACCACCGCAATATGCCGTGTGGGTGCCGCCGCACACCGAGCACAGTTCGTACAATGCCCACGCGATTGTCTATCACTCGGTGGGCCTGGCGCCCGAGCTCTGCGAGCAACTGCCCCGGCAGCCGTGCACCCTGGCGATCAGCGACATCCTCAAGGCCATCCTGCGCGACTTTGCCCTGCGCGATGTGAATATCCCGCAAAGCGACGCCGACCGGCGCCTGGCCGAAGTGGTCGTGGACCAGCTCCGGCAGGCGCCGATGCATGATTGCTTCCTGCCCTACGCCCGCCATCCCGGGCTGCTCGGGGTGCTGGAAGGCATGCAGGCCGACCCCGCCGACAACCGTCCCCTGGCGCACTGGGCCGAGCACGTGCATGTGAGCGAACGCACCCTGGCGCGGCAGTTTGTGCGGGAATTGGGCATGAGCTTCGGCGAATGGCGCCAGCGCCTGCGCTACCTGGCCGCCATCGAGGCACTGGACAGCGAGCGCAGCGTGCAGCACGTGGCCTTCGACCTCGGCTACAGCACCGCCTCGGCCTTTATCGCCATGTTCCAGCGCCATGCCGGCTGCACGCCGGAGCAGTACCGCCGGGCAAATATCCGTGGCCGGTGAAGATGTAACAGGCTTTGACTACACTGCTCGATAGGCCGTGCCGCCCGGCACGGTAACTGGGAGAAAACTCCATGAAGATGCTGCGTATTCCGCTGTTGATGATGGGCCTGCTGTTGTGTTCTCAGGGTTTTGCCGCCACCGCCCAGCAAAATAAAATGACCACCTGCAACGCCGAAGCCACCACCAAGACGCTTAAAGGTGACGACCGCAAGGCCTTCATGAAGACCTGCCTGTCGGCCCCGGCGGCCAACGATGCCAAGACCCTCACCCCGCAGCAGCAGAAAATGAAGGATTGCAATGCGTCGGCGAAAACCAGGGCGCTGACCGGCGATGCGCGCAAAACCTTTATGAGCACTTGCCTCAAAGGTAGCTGATCACGCGAATCTCCTGTGCGAGCGGGGTTGCTCGCGAAAGCGGTGGGTCATTCAACACATCAGTGGCTGAACGACCGCTTTCGCGAGCAAGCCCGCTCTCACACTGACGGTGTTCGCAATTCAGACCACTCGCTTGATTCTCTCAAGGCTGGCAGACTGCCCATCCTTTAGCGCCGTTTGTTTTGAGGCTGTATGCCAACGTTTTCTCAGCGTCACGTGATATTACTGGCCAGCTACATCATCATTTTCGGCGGACTGCTGCTGGTACTGCCGCTGAAATTGCTACCCAGCCTGCTGGCCGGCCTGTTGGTTTATGAACTGGTCAACATGCTCACCCCGCAACTGCAGCGGCTGATCGAAGGCCGGCGCGCGCGTTGGCTGGCGGTGGCCTTGCTTGGCACCCTGATCGTCAGCGTGCTGACCCTGATCTTCGCCGGCGCCATCAGCTTCCTGCTCCACGAGGCGGAAAACCCCGGGGCCTCCCTCGACAAATTCATGGGCGTGGTCGACCGCGCGCGCGGCCAGCTGCCGCCGTTCCTCGACGCCTACCTGCCCGCCAGCGCCGCCGAGTTCCGCGTGGCCATTGGCGATTGGCTGAGCAAGCACCTGAGCGAACTGCAACTGGTCGGCAAAGATGCCGCCCACATGTTCGTGACCCTGCTGATCGGCATGGTGCTCGGCGCGATCATCGCCCTGCAGCGCGTGCCCGACCTGACCAAACGCAAGCCACTGGCCGCCGCGCTGTTCGACCGTTTGCACCTGCTGGTCCAGGCGTTTCGCAATATCGTCTTCGCCCAGATCAAGATCGCCGCGCTCAATACGGCCTTCACCGCCGTGTTCCTGGCCGTGGTGTTGCCGCTGTGTGGCATTCACCTGCCCCTGACCAAGACCCTGATTGTGCTGACGTTCCTGCTCGGCCTGCTGCCGGTGATCGGCAACCTGATGTCCAACACCCTGATCACCATCGTCGCGCTGTCGCTGTCGATCTGGGTGGCGGTGGCGGCGTTGGGCTATCTGATCGTGATCCACAAGGTCGAGTACTTCCTCAACGCGCGCATTGTCGGCGGGCAGATCAGTGCCAAATCCTGGGAATTGCTCCTGGCGATGCTGGTGTTTGAGGCTGCGTTTGGTTTGCCCGGTGTAGTAGCGGGGCCGATTTATTACGCGTATCTGAAGAGTGAGCTGAAGCTCGGCGGGATGGTTTAAGCTTTTTGTAGCTTTGGCCGGCCTAATCGGGGGCAAGCCCCCTCCCACAGGTGGAATGCATTCCAAATGTGGGAGGGGGCTTGCCCCCGATGAAGTCACCACAGTGTTTCAGCTAAAACTCAGCTGCCGTAGCGCTTGCTGGCCTCAATCGCCAAGCCACTGCCGATGCTGCCAAAGATATTGCCTTCCACATGCCGTGCATTCGGCAACATCGCCGAAATACTATGGCGCAGCGCCGGAATGCCGCTGGAACCACCGGTGAAGAACACCGTGTCCACCTGCGCCACACTCACCGAGGCATCGTTGAGCAATTGCGTGACGCTGCCGCGCACGCGCTCGAGCAAATTGTCGATGGACGACTCGAACAGTGCCCGGCTCAATTCCACGCTCAGGCCCGCTTCGATACGGTCCAATGCCACGTGGCGGCTGTCTGCGTGGGTCAGCTGGATCTTGGTTTCTTCCACTTCCATCGCCAGCCAGTGCCCGGCGCGCTGTTCGATCAGCTTGAACAGGCGGTCGATGCCGCCAGTGTCTTCGATGTCGTAGCGCATGCTGCCCAGGGCCAGTTGGGATTTCTGTGAGTACACCGAGTTGATGGTGTGCCAGGTGGCCAGGTTCATGTGGTGGCTGGTGGGCATGTAGGCGCCGCTTTTCATCCGGCTGCCGTAGCCGAACAGCGGCATCATGCCTTGCAGGCTGAGCTGTTTGTCGAAGTCGGTACCGCCGATATGCACGCCGCCGGTGGCGAGGATGTCGTCCTGGCGGTTGTCATTGTGCCGACGGTCCGGCGACAGGCGCACCAGCGAGAAGTCGGAAGTACCCCCGCCGATGTCGACAATCAGCACCAGCTCTTCCTTGGCGATGGTGGACTCATAGTCGAAGGCCGCCGCAATCGGCTCGTACTGGAACGAGATGTCCTTGAAGCCGATCTTGCGCGCCACGTCCACCAAGGTGTTTTCAGCTTCCTGGTCGGCCATCGGGTCGTCATCGACGAAAAACACCGGGCGGCCCAGTACCACTTCCTCGAACTCACGGCCGGCGGTGGCCTCGGCGCGGCTCTTGAGCTGGCCGATAAACAACGCCAGCAGGTCGGTGAACGGCATGGCCGTGCCCAACACGCTGGTGTCGTGCTTGATCAGCTTGGAACCCAGCAGGCTCTTGAGCGAGCGCATCAAGCGGCCTTCGTAGTTTTCCAGGTATTCGTGCAGGGCCAGGCGGCCGTACACCGGGCGACGCTCCTCGAAGTTGAAGAACACCACCGACGGCAAGGTGATCTTGTCGTCCTCCAGCGCGATAAGCGTCTCTTCGCCGGGGCGGATCCAGCCGACGGTAGAGTTGGACGTGCCAAAGTCGATGCCGCAGGCACGAGCTGGGGATGGGTTTTTCATGTCTATCGGGTTCCGGTTGAAAAACGGCCGCGCAGTGTATGCCAGTCGAAGGCGGATGCGTAGGCCGACCATCCGTTAAATCGTGCTTGAAAGTCAGCGATTCGCCCCCACATCTGCTGCATACGGCAAGTGCCGATAAAACTCCGACGCACCCCCAGGCCACATCACTCAACAGGTGCAAAGCAGCGCACGTTGTGCCCCGGGCTGTGCGATCTCGATTAAGGATGGTGAATCGCCGATGGATTTCAAAGATTACTACAAGATATTGGGTGTCGAGCCGAGCGCCGATGACAAGGAAATCAAGGCCGCCTATCGCAAACTCGCACGCAAATATCACCCGGATGTGAGCAAGGAAAAAGACGCCGAAGCCAAGTTCAAGGACGCGTCCGAGGCCTATGAAGCGCTCAAAAGCGCCGACAAGCGCGCGGAATACGACGAGCTGCGCAAATACGGCCAGCATGGCCAGCCGTTCCAGGGCCCACCGGGCTGGCAGAGCCGTGGCGGCTTTGGCGGCGGCCAGGACGCGGGGGATTTCTCGGACTTCTTCAGTTCGATCTTCGGCTCCCGTGGCGACGCCTTTGGTGGCGGCCAGCGCCGCCCGACCGGGCGCAAGGGCCAGGACGTGGAGATGCAGCTGTCGGTGTTCCTCGAAGAGACGCTGTCCACCGAGTCCAAGCAGATCAGCTTCCAGGTGCCGCAATACGACGCCTCGGGCCGGCATGTGAGCAACACCACCAAGAGCCTGAACGTGAAGATCCCCGCCGGCGTGGCCGACGGCGAGCGCATCCGCCTCAAAGGCCAGGGCGCGCCAGGTATCGGCGGTGGCGCCAATGGCGACCTGTACCTGATCATCAAGTTTGCGCCGCACCCCAAGTTTGAAGTAGATGGCGAAAACCTGATCATCAACCTGCCCCTGGCGCCGTGGGAATTGGCGCTGGGCACGGAAGTGGCGGTGCCGACCCTCACCGGCAAAATCAACCTCAAGGTGCCGGCCGGCAGCCAGAACGGCCAGCGCATGCGCGCCAAGGGCCATGGTTTGCTGAACAAGGCCGGGCAGCGCGGCTTTCTGTACGTACAACTCAAGGCCGTGATGCCGCCGGTGGGCGACGACGACGTGAAAGCGTTGTGGCAGGAGCTGGCGCAGAAAGCGGCCTTTAATCCGCGTGAGAACTTCTAAGGCTTAGCAACCCATACCTGTGGCGAGGGAGCTTGCTCCCGCTGGAGTGCGAAGCGCTCCCAAGATTTTGGAGCTGCCTCGCGACCCAGCGCGAGCAAGCTCCCTCGCCGCAGGTTGTTGTCTGTTGGTTTTGCTTCAGAACAGGAAATACCGCTGCGCCATCGGCAACACTTCGGCCGGCTCGCACCACAGCAACACACCGTCGGCCTTGACCTGATAGGTCTGTGGGTCCACTTCGATATCCGGCAGGTAATCGTTGTGGATCAGGTCGGTTTTCTGCACCGAGCGACAGCCCTTGACCACCGCAATCTGCTTCTTCAATCCCAGCGCCTCGGGCAAGCCCGCCGCCAACGCCGCCTGGCTGATAAAGGTCAGGCTGGTGGCGTGCAACGAGCTGCCGAAACTGGCGAACATCGGGCGGTAGTGCACCGGCTGCGGTGTCGGGATCGACGCGTTGGCGTCACCCATCAGGCTGGAAGCAATCGCGCCGCCCTTGAGGATCAAGGTCGGCTTGATGCCAAAGAATGCCGGGCGCCACAGCACCAGGTCGGCCCATTTGCCTACTTCGATAGAGCCGACGATATGGCTGATGCCATGGGTAATCGCCGGGTTGATGGTGTACTTGGCGATGTAGCGTTTGGCGCGGAAGTTGTCGTTGCCGGGGCCGTCGCCGGGCAGGGCGCCGCGCTGCTTTTTCATCTTGTCGGCGGTCTGCCAGGTGCGGGTGATCACTTCGCCAACGCGGCCCATGGCCTGGCTGTCGGAGCTGATCATCGAGAACGCGCCAAGGTCGTGCAGGATGTCTTCGGCGGCAATCGTTTCGCGGCGGATACGGCTTTCGGCGAAGGCCACGTCTTCGGCAATGCTCGGGTCCAGGTGATGGCAGACCATCAACATGTCCAGGTGCTCGTCGATGGTGTTGCGCGTGAACGGCCGCGTTGGGTTGGTGGAGCTGGGCAGCACGTTGGCGAAACCGCAGGCCTTGATGATGTCCGGCGCGTGACCGCCGCCGGCACCTTCGGTGTGGTAGGTGTGGATGGTGCGGCCCTTGAGCGCGGCCAGGGTGGTTTCGACGAAGCCGGACTCGTTGAGGGTGTCGCTGTGGATCGCCACCTGCACGTCATAGTCATCGGCAACGCTCAGGCAGTTGTCGATGCTGGCGGGCGTGGTGCCCCAGTCTTCATGCAGCTTGAGGCCGATGGCGCCGGCCTTGACCTGTTCGATCAACGGCTCGGGCAAACTGGCGTTGCCCTTGCCGGTAAACCCGATGTTCATCGGGAACGAATCACTGGCCTGGAGCATGCGCGCCAGGTGCCACGGGCCCGAGGTGCAGGTGGTGGCATTGGTGCCGGTGGCCGGGCCGGTGCCGCCGCCGATCATGGTGGTGACGCCGCTGGTCAGCGCTTCTTCGATCTGCTGCGGGCAGATGAAATGCACATGGGAGTCGATGCCGCCGGCGGTGAGGATCATGCCTTCACCGGCGATTACTTCGGTGCTGGCGCCGATGGCCATGGTCACGCCGGGCTGGATATCCGGGTTGCCGGCTTTGCCGATGGCGTGAATGCGGCCGTTCTTGAGGCCGACGTCGGCCTTGACGATGCCCCAGTGGTCGATGATCAGCGCGTTGGTGATCAGCGTGTCGACCACTTCATGGGCGAGCAGTTGGCTCTGGCCCTGGCCGTCGCGGATCACTTTACCGCCGCCGAATTTCACTTCTTCGCCGTAGACGGTGAAGTCCTGTTCGACTTCGACGAACAACTCGGTGTCGGCCAGGCGGACTTTGTCACCGACGGTGGGGCCGTACATGTCGGCGTAGGCTTGGCGGCTGATTTTCATGTGTGGTTGCCCTGAGAAATTTGTGTTGAATGTGAGACCGCTATCGGGAGCAAGCCCCCTCCCACATTTGTTCCGTGTACATCCTTTGGAATGCGGTCAGTGTGGGAGGGGGCTTGCCCCCGATGAGGCCCTAAAGGTCGCCCATAATCCGCCCGGCAAACCCAAATACCCGCCGCCCGCCGCTCAAATCCACCAGCTCGACCTCACGACTCTGCCCCGGCTCGAACCGCACCGCGGTCCCCGCCGGAATATTCAGGCGCATGCCACGGCTGGCTGCACGGTCAAACGTCAACGCGTCGTTGGTTTCGAAAAAGTGGTAATGCGAGCCGACTTGGATCGGCCGATCGCCGCTGTTGGCCACACTCAGGCTGATAGTACGGCGGCCCACGTTGAGTTCGATCTCGCCAGGCTGGATCTGATATTCGCCAGGAATCATGCAGGTTGCCCCAGGGTCTTGAAGTAGATGGCGGTCGGGCTGTAGCGCCCGTCCGGGCTTTGGCAGTAATCGGGCAGTTCACCGATCTTGGTGTAGCGCAGCGACTGGTAGAAGGCTTCGGCACCGGAGCCGGCTTCGGTGTCCAGGTACAGCAGGCCACGCTTGTGCTGGCGCGCGGCGAGTTCCAGGGTATTCATCAACTGCTGGCCCAGGCCATGGCGGCGGGCGCTGCTGTGTACCAGCAGTTTTTGCACCTCGGCGCGGTTCAACCCGTTGGCTTTCTGGCACAACGCCAACTGCACGCTGGCGATCACTTGTTCGTCGCGCACCACCACCCACAACAACAGGCCGGCGTCTTCGATGCTGGCGTGCACGCCGGTCAAATAGTCGCGGGCCTGGGCTTCGTCGAAGTCGGCCATAAAACCCACGGAGGCGCCGTGCTTGACCGCGTCCAGCAACAGCTCGATCAGACCCGGGCGGTAGTGGGCGAAGCTTTCAGCATTCACTCGACGCAGTTGTGTCGCACTCATCGAACTCACTCCTTGGGCGGTTCTGCACCCGGATTCAATGTCAGTTGCATAAAGGTCAGGTCCAGCCAGCGGCCGAATTTGATACCCACTTGCGGCATCTGCCCGGTGGTGATGAAACCCAGGCGCTCATGCAGGCGGATCGACGCCTGGTTGCCGCTTTCGATGGCGGCGACCATCACGTGTTTGCCACAGGCGCGGGCGCGTTCGATCAGCGCTTGCATCAGCAGTGGGCCGAGGCCTTTGCCGCGTTGGTCGCTGCGCACGTACACCGAGTGTTCGACGCTGTAGCGGAAGCCTTCGAACGGGCGCCAATCGCCAAACGAGGCATAGCCGACCACGGCGTCGTTTTCGACCGCGACCAGAATCGGATAGCCCTGGGCCTGGCGTGAACTGAACCAGGCCTGACGGTTGCCGAGGTCCACCGGTTGTTCGTTCCAGATCGCCGTGGTGTTGAGCACGGCGTCGTTGTAGATGTCGCGAATGGCCGGCAGGTCGGCATGCACGGCATCACGCAGGGAAATGGACATGCTCGCTCCCTCAAGCAATCGGGTGGTGGACGGTGACCAGCTTGGTACCGTCGGGGAAGGTGGCTTCCACCTGGATATCCGGGATCATTTCCGGGATGCCTTCCATCACCTGTTCGCGGCTGAGCAGGGTGGTGCCGTAGTGCATCAGGTCGGCCACGGTGCGGCCATCGCGGGCCCCTTCCATCAAGGCGGCGGAAATGTAGGCGATGGTTTCCGGATAGTTGAGCTTCACCCCGCGCGCCAGGCGCCGTTCGGCCACCAGGCCTGCGGTGAAGATCAGCAGTTTGTCTTTTTCCCGTGGGGTCAGATCCATGGTTCAGTCCGTCGTGAAATACATTGGTAAAAACACTGTAGATCCCTGTGGGAGGGGGCTTGCCCCCGATAGCAGAGTGTCAGGCAATGCATCTGTCACTGACCCATCGCCATCGGGAGCAAGCCCCCTCCCACCTTTTGATCTTCATGTGCTCCAGATTCGAGGTGAAACGGCTTCGCGGCCCAGCACAGCCGGGCGCAGCAAGCGCCATAAGTCGATCAACCATCCCCGCGCCAGCAGGGCTTCGCTGGCCAGGCAGCGCGCCACCAGCAGGCCGGGCAGTTGGGTCAGGTCACCGCGCACAGCGTGGGGCAGGGCGCGGCAGGTTTCGAGTAATTCGGGGTCGATATCGCCGGTCAGCAGCAGGGTGGCAAACACCGGTTGCCCGTCCAGGCCGATGGGCGAGTCGAGCAGGCCGTCGTCGCCCACAATGCGCTGGCGCTCATGCCAGAGCAACTGGCCGTCGCGGCGGATATCCAGGTGTGATTGAAAGTGGCCGAGGTCGAAGCGCTCGCCACTCGCCGGGCGGCCGAGGGCCACCACATCCCAGTAGAACAACCGCGCGTCACCGTGCAGGTCGATGCGCGTGGTGAGTTCAGCCTGGGCAGCGCTGAACACGATGGTTTCCTGGGGCAGCCACTCCAGGGTCGCGCCGGCTTCAACGGTCAAATCCAGCTGCTGGAATGCCGGGCCGCTGGCGCGGTACCACTTGGCTGCACCGGGGCTGGTCAGTTGTGCCCAGGCACCTTCGCCGACATGCGCGCTGATATCCAGGCGGTCGCCGCCGGCAATCCCGCCGGGCGGGTGCACGATGATGTGCTGGCACACCTCGGGGCCTTCGGCGTACAGGTGTTTTTGCACGCGCAGCGGGCCGAGGTGGCGGCGCATCACCGGGCGCGTGGTATCGCCGAAACGCGCGTAGCCGAGTTCCAGCTCGGCGTGCCAGCTTGGGGTGAACAGGGCAGAAGGTACGGGCAGGTTCATGTTTTAGGCTTATCGTTAGGACGCTACAGATTAGATGGTAACCAGCCCGCGTACACCTTCGCTTTCCATATTTTCACCACGGCCTTGCTGGACAATCTCACCGCGAGACATCACCAGGTATTGGTCGGCCAGTTCGGCGGCAAAGTCGTAGAACTGCTCCACCAGCAGGATCGCCATATCGCCGCGTGCCGCGAGTTTCTTGATCACCGCGCCGATCTCCTTGATCACCGACGGCTGGATGCCCTCGGTGGGCTCATCGAGGATCAACAGGCGCGGGCGGCTGGCCAGGGCGCGGCCAATCGCCAACTGTTGCTGCTGGCCGCCGGACAAGTCGCCGCCGCGCCGATGCTTCATCTGCAGCAGCACCGGGAACAGCTCGTAGATAAACGCCGGTACTTCCTTGGCCTCGGAACCCGGGAAGCGCGAGAGCCCCATCAGCAGGTTTTCTTCTACCGTCAGCCGGCCGAAAATCTCCCGGCCCTGGGGCACATAGGCGATCCCGGCGTGCACACGTTGGTGCGGCTTGTAGCCGGTGATGGCCTTGCCCTCCCAGTTCACCGCGCCTTCTTTGGCCGGCAGCAAACCCATCAGGCACTTGAGCAGGGTGGTCTTGCCCACGCCGTTACGGCCGAGCAGGCAGGTGACTTCGCCGACTTTCACGTCAAACGAAAGCCCACGCAGGATGTGGCTACCGCCGTAGTACTGGTGCAGCTTGTCGACTTGCAGCATTCTCAAAACCTCCTCGATTCCCTTGAAGGAACCGGTTCAAATGTGGGAGCTGGCTTGCCTGTTCCCACATAAAGCGGTCCGCATCAGTTTCAGCGACCGAGGTAAACCTCGATGACGCGCTCGTTTTCCTGCACCTGTTCCAGCGACCCTTCGGCCAGCACACTGCCCTGGTGCAACACGGTCACGTGGTCGGCAATCGAACCGACAAACCCCATGTCGTGTTCCACCACCATCAGCGAATGCTTGCCCGCCAGGCCCTTGAACAGTTCGGCGGTGAATTCGGTTTCGGCGTCGGTCATGCCCGCCACCGGTTCGTCCAGCAGCAACAGTTGCGGGTCTTGCATCAGCAGCATGCCGATTTCCAGGAACTGCTTCTGGCCGTGGGACAGCAAGCCCGCCGGGCGCTGTACCGAGGCGGTCAGGCGGATGGTGTCGAGCACTTCGTCGATACGGTCTTTCTGCTCGCCGCTCAGGCGTGCGCGCAGGCTGGCCCACACTGACTTGTCGGTCTTCTGCGCCAGCTCCAGGTTCTCGAACACGCTGAGGGCTTCGAACACCGTGGGTTTCTGGAATTTGCGGCCGATGCCGGCCTGGGCGATCTGCACTTCGCTCATGCTGGTGAGGTCCAGGGTTTCGCCGAACCAGGCCTTGCCGTGGCTGGGACGGGTCTTGCCGGTGATCACGTCCATCAGCGTGGTCTTGCCCGCGCCGTTGGGGCCGATGATGCAGCGCAGTTCGCCGACACCGATGTACAGGTTCAGATCGTTGAGCGCCTTGAAGCCATCGAAGCTTACGCTGATGTCTTCCAGGGTCAGGATGGTGCCGTGGCGGGTGTTCAGGCCAGTGCCCGCGGCCTGGCCTATGCCGATGGCATCGCGGCCACTGCCTGCATCGAAAATAGGTTCAAGCATGACGTTCCTCATTTCTTCAGCAGGCCGATAACGCCCTTGGGCAGGTACAGGGTGACGATGATGAACAGCGCCCCAAGGAAGAACAGCCAGTACTCCGGAAAGGCCACGGTGAACCAGCTCTTCATGCCATTCACCACACCGGCGCCGAGCAATGGACCGATCAAGGTGCCACGCCCACCCAAGGCTACCCACACGGCGGCTTCAATCGAGTTGGTCGGCGACATTTCGCTGGGGTTGATGATGCCCACTTGCGGCACATACAAGGCCCCGGCCAAGCCGCACAGCACCGCGCTCAGCACCCACACGAACAGCTTGAAACCACGCGGGTCGTAGCCGCAGAACATCAGGCGGTTCTCGGCATCACGCAAGGCGGTCAGCACCCGGCCGAACTTGCTTTGCGCCAGGCGCCAGCCGATGTACAGGCTGGCCACCAGCAGCAGCACCGTGGCCACAAACAGCACCGCCCGCGTGCCGGGCTCGGTGATGCCGAAACCAAGAATGCTGCGGAAATTGGTGAAGCCGTTATTGCCGCCGAAGCCGGTCTCGTTGCGAAAGAACAGCAGCATCCCGGCGAAGGTCAGGGCCTGGGTCATGATCGAGAAATACACGCCCTTGATCCGGGAACGGAAGGCGAAGAACCCGAACACCAACGCCAACACTCCCGGCGCCAATACCACCAGGCACAGGGCCCAGAGGAAGTGCTCGGTGCCGACCCAATACCACGGCAGTTCGGTCCACGACAAAAAGGTCATGAACGCCGGCAGCTCATCGCCGGACGCCTGGCGCATCAGGTACATACCCATGGCATAGCCGCCGAGGGCAAAGAACAGGCCGTGGCCGAGGGACAGCATCCCTGCGTAACCCCACACCAGGTCCAGCGCCAGGGCGACGATGGCGTAGCAGAGGATCTTGCCCACCAGGGTCAGGGTGTAGGCCGACACATGCAGCGGATTTTCCGGCGACAGCAGTGAACACAACGGCAGTGCCAGCAGCAGGATCAGAATCACCGCGCCCACTGCAATCGTCACCTTGGGACCGGCCTTTTGCGCGGCCGTAAGCATCAATGGCTGGTTCATCAGTCGATCACCCGTCCTTTCAGTGCGAAGAGTCCCTGCGGGCGTTTCTGGATAAACAGAATGATCAGCGCGAGGATCAGGATCTTGCCGAGTACGGCACCGATCTGCGGTTCGAGGATTTTGTTGGCGATGCCCAGCCCGAAGGCGGCCATCACGCTACCGGCCAACTGGCCGACGCCACCGAGCACCACCACCAGGAACGAGTCGATGATGTAGCTCTGGCCCAGGTCCGGGCCGACGTTGCCGATCTGGCTCAGCGCCACGCCGCCTAAGCCGGCGATGCCGGAGCCGAGGCCAAACGCGAGCATGTCCACACGCCCGGTGGGCACGCCGCAGCAGGCGGCCATGTTGCGGTTCTGGGTCACGGCACGCACGTTGAGGCCCAGGCGCGTCTTGTTCAGCAGCAGCCAGGTCAGCACCACCACGCACAGCGCGAAGGCGATGATCACGATGCGGTTGTACGGCAGCACCAGGTTGGGCAGCACTTGAATACCACCGGACAGCCAGGCAGGGTTGGACACCTCGACGTTCTGCGCGCCGAACACCAGGCGCACCAGTTGGATCAGCATCAGGCTGATGCCCCAGGTGGCCAGCAGGGTTTCCAGCGGGCGCCCGTACAGGTGACGGATCACCGTGCGCTCCAGCGCCATGCCGATGGCGGCGGTGACAAAGAACGCCACCGGCAGCGCAATCAACGGGTAGAACTCGATGGCGGCAGGCACGTAGCGCTGCATCAGCAACTGCACCACGTAGGTGGAGTAGGCGCCGAGCATCAGCATCTCGCCGTGGGCCATGTTGATCACGCCGAGCAGGCCGAAAGTGATCGCCAGGCCCAGGGCTGCGAGCAGCAGGATCGAACCCAGGGACATGCCGCTGAAGGCCTGGCCGAGGATCTCGCCGACCATCAGTTTGCGTTTGACCTGGGCCAGGCTGGTTTCGGCGGCGGTGTGCACGGCGGCATCGGTTTCGACGCCGGGGGCGAGCAGGGCTTCAAGCCGCGTGCGTGCCAGCGGGTCGCCAGTGCTGCCGAGCAAGCGCACCGCGGCCAGGCGCACCACCGGGTCAGTGTCGACCAGTTGCAGGTTGGCCAGGGCCAGGCTGAGGGCGGTGTGCACGCCTTCGTCGGTCTCGGCAGCGACCTGCTGGTCGAGGAATTTGAGTTGTGCAGGAACTGCGCTTTTTTGCAGGGTGATCGCTGCGGCCAAACGTACCTTGGGGTCGGCGGCGAGCAGCTGCTGGCTGGCCTGTACGTTGTCGATCAGGCCGCGCAGACGGTTGTTCAAGCGTACGGTTTTGGTTTCACCGTTTAGCGTGAGTTGACCTTGTTGCAGCGCGTCCACCAGTTCGATGCGCGCCGGGTCGGGCTGGGCGGCCCAGTCCTGGAGGAGTTTGGCTTGCTGCGTCGGGTTGGCGGCAAGGAAGTCTTCGGCGTCGCTGGCGTGTGCGGCGAAAGGCAGCAACAGCAGCGCGGCGAGGATGAAGCGGTATAGGGCAGTGGGCATACAAAATGTCCTGATCGTGCACGGACAATGTGGGAGCGGGCTTGCTCGCGAAAGCGGTGGATCAGTTTCGGATGCGTCGACTGACACACCGCTTTCGCGAGCAAGCCCGCTCCCACATTTAGACCGAGTTGGTCTTAGTTGCTCTTGACGGCGTAATCCGGCTTCTTGTCATTGCCAGGAATGTACGGGCTCCACGGCTGTGCACGGATCGGCTCGTTGGTCTGCCATACGACGGAGAACTGCCCGTCGGCCTGGATCTCGCCGATCATCACCGGCTTGTGCAGGTGGTGGTTGGTCTTGTCCATGGTCAGGGTAAAGCCCGACGGCGCGGCGAAGGTCTGGCCGGCCAGCGCTTCACGCACCTTGTCGACGTCGGTGGACTTGGCTTTTTCCGCCGCCTGCGCCCACATATGGATACCCACGTAGGTGGCTTCCATCGGGTCGTTGGTCACGGCTTTGTCCGCGCCCGGCAGGTTGTGTTTCTTCGCGTAGGCTTTCCAGTCGGCGACGAATTTCTTGTTTACCGGGTTCTCTACCGACTGGAAGTAGTTCCAGGCCGCGAGGTTGCCCACCAGCGGCTTGGTGTCGATACCGCGCAGTTCTTCTTCGCCTACCGAGAACGCCACCACCGGCACGTCGGTGGCTTTCAGGCCCTGGTTGGCCAGCTCTTTGTAGAACGGTACGTTGGAGTCGCCATTCACCGTGGAGATCACCGCCGTCTTGCCGCCGGCCGAGAACTTCTTGATGTTGGCAACGATGGTCTGGTAATCGGCGTGGCCGAACGGGGTGTAGACCTCTTCGATATCTTTATCCGCTACGCCCTTGGAGTGCAGGAACGAGCGCAGGATCTTGTTGGTGGTGCGTGGGTACACGTAGTCGGTGCCGAGCAGGAAGAAGCGCTTGGCGCTGCCGCCTTCTTCGCTCATCAGGTATTCCACTGCCGGGATCGCCTGCTGGTTCGGCGCCGCACCGGTATAGAACACGTTCGGCGACATCTCTTCGCCTTCGTATTGCACCGGGTAGAACAGCAGGCCGTTGAGTTCTTCGAACACCGGCAATACCGATTTACGCGACACCGAGGTCCAGCAGCCGAACACCACGGCGACCTTGTCCTGGGTCAGCAACTGGCGGCCCTTTTCAGCGAACAGCGGCCAGTTCGACGCGGGGTCGACCACCACCGGCTCGAGCATCTTGCCGTTTACACCGCCCTTGGCGTTGATCTCGTCGATGGTCATCAGCGCCATGTCTTTCAGCGATGTTTCGGAGATGGCCATGGTGCCGGACAGCGAGTGCAGGATGCCGACCTTGATGGTCTCGGCGGCCTGTACGGTCCAGGTCAGGCCCATGGCGGCAATCGATGCCGAGAGGGTGAAAGCCTTGATCAAGCTGCGACGCTTCATGGTGCTATCTCCAGAACTCAATGTTGTTGTAATGGCTGATGCTGGAGACGTTGCAAGGGGTGTGCCTAGTCGGTAAGAGGCATGTTCCAGCCGCTTTTGATCCGTGCACAGCGTGGGGTGCGCACCATAAGCAGGCGTGTCGGCAAGGTGGTGCGCGGCGCTGCGCCAGAACGGGGCAGCCATGCCGCAACGAGCAACTATCTAACGCCTGCCTGCCGCCAAACCCTTGAAAGTTAGGCCTGCCTGATGCGCCTCGAAATGGAGGGGCGCGGCAGTGTCTTCACTTTATTCAAAGGCAGGAACATGGACAGTACTGACATTCAACATGACCAGGCTGCGGGGCGCCTACCGCCCTTGGGCCCGGAATTCATCACCGGCAACGATGCGGCCTTTTGGCTGCACATGCAGGTCAGCAACAAGCGCGAGCGGGTGTACGGCTCGGTGATTCTCAAACGTGCCGATGGCAGGTATCTGCCGACGGTGCCTACGGCGGGTACCGCTGGCGGGTTCCACTTTGGTTCGATCCTGAACGAGGATGCCAACTTCGACCTTCAGGCGCCTGAGGGGTACAGCGTCTATGCGCTGTTCACTTCGCGGGCGGGGCAGTCCAAGGCGCGGACCGCGGAGGTGGCCCATTGGAGCGCTGCACAGCGGCGTCTCGAACCGAGCTTCTTTTCAATCAAAGGTCTGGCGTACGTGATTGAGCGGCGCGACTTCTGCCCGATTTATTATTTGTCGGGGCGCTATGACTCGCTGATCAAATATGAAAGCAGCGGTTCGCAGGAGGAACAGCATTTCCTGAGCAAGCTGACGACCAGCAGGGAATCGGACGAATTTGAAGACCTGATTTTCCTGATCAATGTCACCGCAAGAGTGGGCGTGCTGCGTGTGGTGACGCCGAACAAGGAATTGGGCGGCAAGGCCGGGCAGATCATTGAGCCCTGGACCCTCAATCAGGCCGTTTCAGAGGCGGCCCAGTCCCGGCAGGCAGAGCCCGGTACTCAAGTTTTCAAGCGCTGGCAGGATGCAATCCGCTCCGCCTTGCCGCCCCTGGATGCGCCGACCCAGGCCAGCCATTTTGGCTATCTGCTCAAGGATGCTGCTGGCGAGTTCGTCGCAAAGCTGCCGGATGCCGCGTTGAAGTCGGTGTTTGAAAGCGCCCCGCCAGGCATGTCGCTGCCCAAGGGGCGGCCGAAGTTGCCCAGTGGCTTTTATCTGCAGGGTATTTACGCTTCGCTGGCCAGGCCGGACATTCCACCAGTGGCCGGCGAGACTTGGCTGGCCCAGAGTTTTTTTACCGCCGCGAGCCTGGCGACGGCCGTCGCCCTGGCGGCCACCGACGAGCCCGACCTTGAGTTTTACCTGCGCGCCGACGACGGCGCGCTGTTGATGTACCGCTGCACCGGCTCCGCAGCCCAAGCCCAACTGTTCGCCAACCGTGGCGCGGCCATCGACCGGCGTCTCAAGGAAGGCACGCTTAGCCCCTCGGCGTTTGTCCGGCAAGTGGCGGCGGTGGGGACGCTGACGGTGATGGAAACCGGCAGGGTCTGGGACGTGGCCGGCGTGGTGGGGCCGCAATGGCGGGCCTTTGAAAATATCCACCAATCTCTGAGCCCGGCATTTGTCACTGCGGATGACGCGGCGCGCTATCTGCATTACCTGGCCGTGGCAGGCCGGCCACGCGGTGAGTTTCTGCAGGCCTTCATCTTGTTACGTAAAGATGGCCGGTTTGTGACCGCGAAATTGCAGGGCGGTGATGAGTGGCGGGCTACATGGGGGCCGGCATCGCCTGCCGGCGACTACTTGACCCGTGTCGAACTGGAAGGCTACCGCGTGGTCGGCCAGTTCAATCGGCCTGAGCCGGATCAGGCCGAGCTGGTTGCCAACTATCCCCAATTCACGCCCAGGCAATTGGCGTTCCTGGTCAGCACGCCGGGGGTGCGCTCGGTTATCCTCACGCTGCACTTTTCGCAGCTGATCAAGACGCTCTACACCAGCGGCCCTAACGGCACGCTGGTCAAATATGGGCTCAGCGGCTCCCGCGCTGAGCGTGAATTCGGCGAGTATTTGTCGAACGCAGTGCGTACCGGTGAGGTGGCGCCCCGGGTACAAGGTTATGACGGCACACCCCAAGGGCTGATCAAAGAGCTGGTGACGCTCGGTGAGTTGACGGTGCTGCTGGCCGATGACGCCTGGTATCACGTCCAGGGGCGGGTCCCGGCAGACTGGGCGCCGCAAACGCCCTTCACCGCGGCAGCGCCCATCGAGGCGCCGCTGAGCTGGGTGTTCACGGACCTGGCCACCGCCGCCGAATATGCCCATGGCCGCCTGCAGGCGACGCCGGGAGGGCGGCGTATCGGCTGCATCCTTCAGTTCGGCAGCCAGGCGCAATACGTGGTCAGCGAGCCTTCCGCGCCGATACTTGTCGGCGAGTCCCTGTTCGCGCTGTCTCATCTCTTCGGTAACGACGGGCCACCGCATGGATTTGCCCTGCGTGGCTGGTACTGCCGCAGCGAACCGGATGCCGAGGGCATTGCCAGCGAGCCCTGGCTCTATGAGTCCTTTATGGCCACTGCCGATTTTGCCCAGGCCATTGCCTCCTTGCGTGCCGCCCCGCAAAGCAACGTGGCGCTCTACGTGAGTACGGCAGACGGCGCGCAACTCGCGTATGACGCCTCCGGCTCAGCCGAGGAAGCCGGGCTCTACAGCGTGTTGCCTGATGGCAGCGTAGGCGACAATGGGCTGGCGGATGAACTGCGTGCCGGCACACTGACGCCCCATGAACTGATCCTCAAGATCGCCGATGCCGGAGCACTGTCGGTGTTGCAGGTGGGCACGCTGTGGGATGTTCCTGGCCTGGTCAGCGCTACTTGGCGCGGGTACGTGCTGGCGGTCCGCCCGCAACTGAGCCCCGGGTTCCTGCACGAAGAAGACGCCGCGCGCTATGCCCATGCGCAGATCGGCGGCCAGCGCGAGCGTGAGTATTGCGGCTATATCCTGCAACGCCAGGACGGCCTGTTCGTGGCGACCGAGCCGTTGTATGCCAGCGATGCCGGGCGTTTTGCCTTGGGTTTTGTCTACCCCCGGGACGCCAAGGGGCGCACCCTGCTGCCGTCTCGGCACGTGTTGAAGGCGGTGTATGGCTCCTGCCGTGGCGTGTCGTTGATGGAACCCCGGCAACTGTTGCGCCCTGGCTGGACACGGGATGACGCTTACCTGGAAGCGCAAATGTTCAGCGCCGAGGATATCTACACGCTGATCCGCAATCGCCAGCAGGTTGCGGCGGCTTATCTGTCCGTCGCCGAGGATGCGTTGCTGGTCTTTGACCTGGGGGATGCACCCGGCCTGGCGGATTTGCGCCAGGCAGTAACGCCTTCGGACCATGGCAGCCCAGTGGCCCGCAACCTGGGCAACGGCACCCTGACCGCAGCGGAATGGATCCGGCAGGTAGCGGCGGGCGGGAGTTTGCGAGTGGTGCTGGGCAACCTCTTGTGGGGCGCCCCCGAGTTGATCACCGAACATTGGCGCCCGCGCGTGCCGATTTTTCGCCGCGATCGCCCGCAGCAAGTTGCTTATAGCCAGGTCTCCACCAGCGCCGCAAAGGCCGCCCAATCCCTACACGCGCGTATGGACCCTGGCGCACCGACGCAGACCTGCTTTGCGGTCATTCTCAAGCATCGTGATCAGGCTGCCTTCGTCTGCACAGAGCTGGTGCCAGCCTGGGACAAGAACGGGCTGTTGGCCTTGGGAGGCATTTTTGCGCTCGATGATGCGGGTCAGTTCATCTACCCGCCGGGCTATCAGCTGCACGCCTTGTTCTATGGTCGCAGTTGGATGCCGCAGGGGCTGACCACGGCCGAGCGCTGGCTGGCCGAGCATTTTATTTCAGCCAGCGACCTTGCCGATGCCCTTGCCCAAGCCAAGCGTCAGCGCGAAGCGGGGGCGCCGGCGGGGTTGCCGGTGTATATCTCGACCCTCGACCGGGCACTGCTGAGCGTGCAAGCGCCGCTGTCGTCGACGTTGTTCAACCCGATCCGCCAGCCTTCGGGGGTCTTTGAAGATGTGCAAACCCTGATCGCCAGCGGGCAGTTATCCGCCGTAGGGTTCGTCAACGAGGTGGCGAAACTGAGCTGGTTGAGTGTGCTGGTCGCCAATGAGTGCTGGGCGTCGTTGGGCAAGGTGGACACCAGCCGTACACCCTGGAGTGCGTTTTCCAGGTTTATGCGCCGCGCCTTGAGCCCTGTGTTCAGCAGCCAGGCGGATGCCGTTCGTTACGCCAATCAACACCTCGGCACCCGGCGCGACCAGCGTTATGGCGGCCTGGTATTACAGCGCAACGGCAAATACGTCGCGACCCTGGCGATACCGGTATTGAGTGAGGACTTCGCCCCAGAGGTCATTCTGCCGGGGCTGGACGTCAGCCAGGCGCTGTTGGCACCCGGCTGGAAAATGCTCGGGCGTTACCGGTCGCGCGCAGCCCAGGTACTGCCGTTCTGGCTGGAGGCCCAGGAGAATGCGACGTATCAGAATCTGTTTTCCACCAAGACGTTGGAGACTGCCCTCAAGTCGGGCCACCTGTGGACCCATGAATACCTGCTGACAGCGGACGGTTCACTGATCGGCTTCAGTACTCAGGACGCCGAGCGCAGCCTGATGAACAGCACGCAGCGCAACGACGCGATGCAGTTGCTCAACCAGCTGGAAACTTCCCTGGCGCCCAACGCGCTGGCGGCCCATGACCCCTACGGCAATGCCGTCGAGCAGCAAATACGTGCCGGTCGTAAAACGCCGAGCGAATGGGTCAACCAGTTGGCGCGGGTCGGCACTTTGCAGGTGCTTGAGGGCGGTGCGGTATGGGGGATTGCCAGGCGTGTACGCGTGGGCTGGATGCCAGGCGTGGGGTATATCGCGCCCGAGGAAGTCCTGCATGCCGTGGCGGATCGGGCGTTGAGCCCGGTGTTCAAGCATGCCGACGACGCCGCACGCCATGCTCACGCATATGCCGAGCAACGTGCACGGCTGAGCTTTGGGCTGATCCTCAAGTCGTCAGATAACGGCCACTTCGTCGCGTGTGCGCCGATCAAGGGCGATGATCTGCAATTTCGCCTCGACCGCGCCTTCATGCGCGGCCAACTGCCCACCGGCTACAGCCTCCAGGGCCTCTATCTGCGTTTGCCGCAACAGGCCGCACCGGAACTGCCGCAAGGCGAGGGCTATGCGCAACTGCCGGCACCGGCTGTGCTGCTGGAAGCGCTGAGTTTCCTGCGGGTGCTGACCGCCCCGAGCGAGCGCTTCCTGGCGTTGTATGTGTCTTGTCCCGACGGTTCATTGGTGCGTTTCAGGGCGACGCAATTGGACCCGGACTGGACCTCCGCTACTCGGCAGGCGGCCTACCTTGCACGCCTCAACCAGCGTGGCAGTATCGACGGTTACCTGTTGAAGCTGATCGAGTCTGCAGAGCTGCGCGTGCTCGACAGCAGCCCGTTCTGGGATGCGCTGCTACCCAGGGTCATGCGCGCGGCCAAGGGCCTGGCGGGGTTCGATACTCGCCTGGCCCTGGGGCCGTTGTGTGCCCACCCCGACGATGCAGCGCGCCTGGTGTGGCAGCGTTTCGCGCCACGTAAGACGCAGCCGTGGCTGGGCGCGATCCTGGGCAATGGCGACAGCGACACGTTTATTGCCGTGCAACCGGTGGCGGACCCTGGGCCATCGGTGGCGGTAGGGCTGCGCCCGCAAACGCCGGCTTATCAGAGCCTGTTCGAAGGGGTCATGAACCTCGGTTATCCCAGCACCTCCACCCGCTACCCGGCCGGTTACAAGGTCATGGGGGTACAGCAGTTGTACAAACTCGACACCCAGCGCCAGCGCCTGGTGGACCGCTACGAAGAGGCCCTGGCCCACAACTTTGTCGCCCAGCCGGAAATTCGCGGCTTCATTGAGATGCTGCGTCAGGACCAGGTGGCCGGGGCGCGGTATTACTTCACGCCGGTACAGGGCGGGCTGATCGTGTATGAACCCAGCTATCAGCTGGATGAAAGCCAGTTATTACGCGATGACTGGGTCGACGAGGCCAGCGGTGCCGTCAAGGTCTTGCCGAGTGAGGTGATCCGCCGGCTGGCGACGTCCGGCCAGCTGAGCATTCTTGAACCCGATCATTTCTGGCAGCCGCGTAGCCAGGTGGCGCGCGGGCTGTTGCAGGCGCTCAAGGAGGCCGATGAGCGCAGTTAACGTTTACGCATCAACCCGATAAAAAACAACCCGCCGATGGCTGCTGTTGCCACGCCGATGGGCAAGTCTTCCGGGGCGATCAGCGTGCGGGCCGCCACATCGACCCAAACCAGGAACAGGCTGCCCAGCAACGCACACACCGGCAGCAGGCGGCGATGCTCGGCGCCCACCAGGCGCCGGGCAATGTGCGGCACCATCAGCCCGACAAAGCCGATGGAACCGCTGATGGACACCAGCACGCCGGTCATCAGCGAGGCGATCAGAAACACCTTCAGCCGCACATTGCGTGCGTTCAGGCCGAGGGTTACGGCAGTCTGTTCACCGGCCATCAGCGCGTTCAACGGGCGCGCCATGCCCAGCAGCAACATCAGCCCGAGCAACACCGTCGCACAGGGGATGGCCAGCAGTTCCCAGCGCGCCAGGCCGAGGCCGCCGAGCATCCAGAACATGACGGCCGACGCCGCGCGATGGTCGCCCATGAACAGCAACAGGTTGGCGGCCGCCATCATCACGAACGACACCGCCACGCCGCACAGCAGCAGGCGATCACTGTCCAGCCGGCCGCTGCGACTGGCCACCGCCAACACCACCAGCATGCTCAGTAATGCGCCGATAAACGCGGCGATAGGCAAGGTCAGCAGGCCGATGATTTCGCCCACATGCAGTACCACAATCACCGCGCCGAGGGTGGCGCCGGAGGTCACCCCGAGCAGGTGCGGGTCGGCCAGCGGGTTGCGCGTGACTGCCTGCAGCACCGCACCGATCAACGCCAATCCGGCCCCCACCAGCGCGCCGAGCAACATGCGCGGCACACGGATCAGCCAGACGATGTGTTCCTGCCCGGCGGGCCAACTCACCTCGCCGATGCCGAACGCCTTGTACACCACGATGCGCCACACCACGTCCACCGGCACCCGCGCCGGGCCGAAGCCCAGGGAGAGCACACAGGACACCAGCAACACCGCGCCGAGGGCGGCGAGCAATAAGGCATAGCGACGGGTGATCATTCGCCGTGGAACCCCTTGGCCAGGGTTTCCACCGCCAGCACGTTATCGATACCCGGCGTGGCTTGCACATAGGGGATCACGATAAAACGCTGGTTCTTGATCGCCTCCACCCCTTGCAGCGCCGGGTTGTTGAGCAGGAACTGTTGTTTCTGCTCGGCGGTGATTTCGCTGTAGTCGACGATCACGATCACCTGCGGGTTGCGCTCCACTACGGTTTCCCAGTTGATGCGGGTCCAGCTGGCGTCGACGTCGTCGAGAATATTGCGCCCACCGGCGGCATCGATCAGCGCCTGGGGCATGCCCAGGCGGCCGGAGGTCATGGCGCGGTCCTCACCGCTGTCGTAGAGGAACACCCGCGGCTTGTCGGCCGGCAGGTCTTTGCGCACCTCGGCTACCTGCGCCTGCATCTGCGCGATCAAGGCATTGGCGCGGTCCTGCACGTCGAAGATCTTGCCGAGGTTGCGCAGGTCGTTGTAGGTGTCGTCCAGGGTCGCGGCCGGGCGCTTCATCACAAAGGCGCAGGATTCGGTCAGCTCATACACGTTGATGCCCAAGGGTTGCAGGGTATTGGGCGTGAGGTCGCCGCCCACGCGCATGCCGTAGTCCCAGCCCGCGAAGAAGAAATCCACATTGGCGTTGAGCAGGGTTTCCACCGATGGGTACTTGCTCGCCAGCTCCGGCAGGCCGTCAAGAGTCTGGGCCAGTTCCGGCGTCACCGACTTCCAGCCGCTGACGCCGCTGTAGCCGGCCATACGCGGCTTGAGGCCGAGGGCGAGCATCATCTGGGTCATGTTGATGTCGTGGCTGACGGCGTGTTGCGGCGCCTCCTGGAAGGTCACGTCACGGTTGCAGCTTTTGATGGTGACCGGGTAATGGGTCGCTGCGGCGAAAGCGTTTGCAGTACCCAACAACAGGGCGAGAGGCAGCATGGAGCGCAGGATCATGGTTGGGTTATCCAGGTGATTCGGGGATGGTCGGCCAGGGGGTGTGTGTCGATCAAGGCCTCGACGCCGAACACCTCGCGCAGCAATTCGGTGGTGAGCACTTGATGTGGCGTGCCGCTGGCGACGATGCGGCCGTGGTCGATCACATAGAGGCGATCACAGAAGGCGGCGGCCAGGTTCAGGTCGTGGATGCTGGCCAGGGTACCGATGTTCAGGCGCTTGACCAGCCGCAAAAGCTCGAGCTGGTAGCGTGGGTCGAGGTGGTTGGTCGGCTCGTCGAGGATCAGCAGTTGCGGCTGTTGGGCCAGGGCGCGGGCAAGAATGACACGCTGCTTTTCACCGCCGGAGAGGGTGGCGAAGGCATGGTCTTCGAAGCCCAGCAGGCCGACGGATTGCAGCGCCGTTTGAACCAACTGCCTGTCGTGCAGCGTATCGCCATCGAACAAACCTTTGTGCGGCGTGCGGCCCATGGCGACCACTTCATCCACGCGCAGGCCAAAGGCATCGGGGAATTCCTGCAACACCACGGCGATGCGTTGCGCGCACCATTTGGATGTCTGCTTCCACACATTCTGATGCTCCAGCAACACCTCGCCCTGTGCCGGTTTGCTGAATCGATAGGCGCAGCGCAACAGGCTGGTCTTGCCGCTGCCGTTGGGCCCGATCAACCCCACGAACTCCCCCGCACCGACCTGCAGGCTGGCGTTGCGCAGCTGGAAGTGATGGTGACAGTGGCCGTGATCGGACGGTGTCCAAGTCAGGTCGGCGAGGGTGAGTGAGGTCATCAATATTCTCAAGTCCAACACAGGTCAAATGTGGGAGGGGGCTTGCCCCCGATAACGGTGGGTCAGTGACAGGTGTATAGACTGGCTCACCGCCATCGGGGGCAAGCCCCCTCCCACATTTTTAATCGGTGTTGGTTCAGTTAGAAGGTGTAGTCCGCCGTGACGAAGAAGGAACGTGGCTCACCCAAAATCCATTGCTGGCCGTCGTTGTATTGGCTCACGGCATAGGTGCGGTCGAACAGGTTGTTCAGTTGCAGGCCCAGGGTCGTGTTGCGCGCGGCCTTCCACGACAGCGTAGCGTCGACCACGGTGTAGTTCGGCAGCTCGTTCTGGTTGGCCATGTCGGCGTAGCGCGCGTCGACATACCGCACCCCGGCGCCGGCGCGGATGTCGTCGGTCACGGCCTTGCTCAACCACAGGTTGGCGGTGCGGCGCGGTACGTCCACCGGTCGATTGCCGTCGCGGGACACCTGCACGCCGTCGACGTCCTGGTTGAAGTCGTCGTACTGCGCGTGGACGATGGCCGCGTTGGCTTGCAGCTGCCAGGCGTGGGGCAGTTGCAGGTCGAGGCTGGCTTCCAGGCCACGGGAGGATTGCTGGCCAACTTGCTGCTGGTGGTCCGGGTCACCCGGTGTGTCGGTGAGCAGCTTCTTCTTGACGATGTGATAGGCCGCCAACGTCCATTCGCCGCGCTGGTCCCAGAAGGCTTGCTTGATGCCGATCTCGGTCTGCTTGGCGGTGGCCAGGTCGAATTGCTGCTGGCCGGGGCTCAGGGAAATCAGGCCGCCGACGCCGTCGGTGCTGGTGGCGTACTGGCCGTAGATCGAGGTATCCGGGGTGAGCGCATACACCAGGCCGGCCTTCCAGTTGTTGCCCGTGAGGGTTTTGTCGCTTTGGCTGCCGTCGCGCAAGTTGTCGCGGTCGATGTGCGCGTAGTCACCGCGGATACCGGTGATCAGCGACAGTCGGTCGGTGAGTTGCAGGCGGTTTTCGGCGAAGCCGGCGACGGTTTTGGTGGTGCTGGCGAACAGCGGCTTGAACGGGTCGTTACTGGCGAACTGACCAGGTACCGGGTGGTTCACGTCGATGGGTTGGCCACCGGGGAACGTGTCTTCAAACGGCGAGTTGCTGGCCAGGCGGAAGCGGATACGGTTGTATTCCACGCCGGTCACGGTCTGGCTGTCGAGGCCGAACAGGCTGTGTTTGAAGGTGAAGGTCTGGCGGTCGCCGAGCTGTTCCTGGTTGTGCTTGATGCCGTAGTTGCCGCTGCGGGTCAGTTGGCCATTGGTGAAGTTGTAGTTCTCGGCGTTCTGCCAGCGGCGCTGGTTTTTCAGGTAGAACAATTCGTTGGTGGCGCTGACGCTGTCGTTGATCTGCCACTCGCTGGTCAGGCGCGTCCATTGGTCGTTGTAGTGCTGGACGTCATTGCTGACGTTGTAGTTCTTGTCGCGCAGGCCCTTGTGCAACTGGCCGTTGATCAGCGGCGTGCCGAAGTAGTTTTGCGGGCGCTGGTCGCCGTAGTCGCTGGCCAACGTGAAGCTCAGGTTGTCGGCGGCCTGCCAGCGCAGCGCACCGCTGACGAAGTCGCTGCTGGAGTCGCCCCGGTCGATGAAACCATTGCTGCGCAGGCGGTTGAGGTTCAGGCGGTAGCTCAGGGTGTCGGTCAGCGAGCCGCCGCTGTCCAGGGCTTGTTGCTGGCGATCATAGGAGCCATAGCCGAGGCGGATATGGTTTTCGATCTCGCCGGCAAAGGGTTTTTTCGGCACGGTGTTGACCACCGCACCGGTCGCGCCTTCGCCATATAGCACCGAGGCCGGGCCGCGCAGCACGTCCACGCGTTCTACCGACCAGGTGTCCACCGGGAAGGTCGAGGTGCCCATGCCCATGTACATGCGGTTGCCGTCGTACAGCTGCATCACCGAACCCTGGCCGGTAAAGCCACGGGCCGACAGCGAGGTGCCGCCGTCGCCCGGCGAGCCGGTGCGGCTGATGCCGGTGGCGCGGGAAATCGCGTCCTGCACACTGGCGTCGCCACGCTCACGGATCTGCGCGCCGGTCTGGCTTTCGACGCTGCCCGGGGTTTGCAGGGCCGTGAGGTTCAGGCGCGAGCCGGCAGTGGTCGGGGTGTTCAGGTCGACGTGTTGGTCATCCACGGCAGGCGCGGTCACGGGGCTGGTGGGCAGGGTCAGGGCCTGGGCGCTGGTATGCAGGGCGAGCAGGCACAGGCCGAACGCGAGGTACTTGTTCATCGGTCGATCAATCTTCTTTACGGGGGTACTCGCCGCAGGGCGCGGCGAGCCACGATAACGCAGAAAGTGTTATAAGTTAACACTTATTGGCTGCGGGGCAAAAGTCGCGCAAGGCTACAGAAGCCCTCTGGCTTGGGCATCTCGCCTGCTTCATGCAGAACCTGAGGCGGATTCACGTTGGGCAAAAAATCGCGCCAACACCAGGCGGTCCAAGGCCCACACGGCGATCAACGACGCCCCCACCAACGGAAAAATAATCGCCAGCGCGAGCATGATCACCATCGCGGTTTTCCACTTGGGCAGGTCATGGCGCAGCGGCGGCACCCCCAGGCCGCCTTGCGGGCGACGTTTCCACCAGATCACCACGCCGCTCACGGCGCTGAGCAGAATCATCAGGCAGATCAGCAGCACGATCAGCTGGTTGACCCAGCCGAACATCTTGCCTTCATGCAGCATCACGCCGGTCTCGGTCGCGCGCGCCAGCGTGTTGTAGTGCGCCCAGCGCACATCGGCGAGGACTTTGCCGGTGTACTGGTCCACGTGCAGGGTGGCGTCGTTGCGCGGGTCGTTGGCGAACACCGCGACGGTGAACACGCCCTCGGCGGTGGTGGGGAAGGTGATGCTGTAGCCGGGCTCGACCTTGCGCGCGTTGGCCAGGTCGACCACCTGTTGCAGGCGGATGGTCGGTGCGGCCGGCGCCGAATGCATGGCGCCGTGGTTCATGTGTTCGGCGTGGTCGCCGGACATCGGCATCGGCGTATTTTCCATGGCCCAGGGCACGGTCTGCTGGCTGGCGGTGTTAAGCACCCGCGCCTGCTGGTCGGATTGCGGCACGTTGTTCCACATCGCCGCCGGGAAGGTGTTCCACAGGTCGGCGTATTGCTTGCCCCAGAAGCCGGTCCAGGTCATGCCGCTGAGCAGCATAACCAGCAAGAATGCCGCGCCCCAGAAGCCGGCGACTGCATGCAAGTCGCGCCAGAACACCCGGCCACGGCTATTGAAACGTGGCCACAACACACCCGCCGAAGACTTGCCGCGCGGCCACCACAGGTACACGCCCGACACCACCAGCATCACGCCCCAACCGGCGGCGAGTTCCACCAGGCGGTCGCCGACGGTGCCGATCATCAGCTCACCGTGCAGGGCACGGGCGATGGCTTGCAGATTGTATTTGGCATCTTGTTCACCGAGTACGCTGCCGCGATAGGGGTCGACGAATACGCTGACTTCGCGGCCCTCTTGGTGCATCACGAATTGCGCGCTGCTGGTGGCGTCGGCGGGTGGCAGGTATTTGCTGATCTTGCCCTGGGGGAAGGCGGCCTGGGCGCGTTGCAATTGCTCGTCCGCGCTCAGGGCGTGCTCGGCGGCCGGTACGGTGAGCAGGTTGCCGTACATCAGCGGGTCGAGTTGGGGTTTGAACAGGTAGATGATGCCGGTCAGGGCCAGCAGCACCATGAAGGGGGCGACGAAGAGGCCGGCGTAGAAATGCCAGCGCCAGGCCAGGTTGTAGAAGGAGATTTTTTGGGTGGTCATCAGGGGGCTCCGCAAAGGCTTTGATTTTTTTGTGTCAGTTAGGCCGCCATCGGGGGCAAGCCCCCTCCCACACTTGTAATGCGTTCCAAGGTGGGAGGGGCGGTGGCCCCCGATGCTCTTAGAAGCTCATATCGACTTTGGTCCAGAGCGTGCGCCCCGGCTCCTTGATGGCTTGCGGGTCGTTGGCCGGGTAGCCGAACCCGGCGTTGCCGGCCAGGTTCAGGTGCTCGGCGTAGGCCTTGCCGAACAGGTTGTCGACGCCGGTGCTGACCTTGAAGTTTTTATTGATGCGATACGCCGCATTCAGCGAGAACACGCCAAAGCCGCCGCTCTTGTCGAAGTCCTTGCCGACCACGTTGCCCTTGTTCTGGTCGATGCGGTTTTGCGCCGCGACCACGCGCCACAGGGCGCCGGCGCTCCAGTCGTCTTCGCTGTAGGTGAGACCGAAACGGGCATCCAGTGGCGGCATTTGCGGCAGTGCCTTGCCGTCGCTGCTGTTCTTGCCCCAGGCATAGGCCAGGGTCGCGTCGGCCTTCCAGTTGCGCGTCAGTTTGTAGGCTGCGCCGAGTTCGCCGCCCATGATCCGCGCGTCCACATTGCGCGCCTGGGAGGTGGTACCCATCATCCCGGGCTGGTAGTCGAACAAAATGTAGTCCTGCACTCGGCCGATATAACCCGAGGCCCAGGCTTCGAGGCCGGCGCTTTTGTACTGCGCGCCGAAGTCGAGTTGGGTGGTCTTTTCCGGCTTCACGCCATCGAAGGCATTCACCGAACCGACCGCGCCGGTGTCAGGCGAAAACAACTCCCAGTAATCCGGGAAACGCTCCGCGTGGCCCAGCCCGGCGTAGAGCGTGGTGGGGCTGTCGGCCAGGTCGTGTTCATAACGCACAAAACCCGACGGCAAGGTATCGGCGCGGGTGTCGTTGGCGGTCGGGTTGGCGCGGGTGCTCATGCCGGAACCGGTGGTTTGCCGGAAGTCCTTGGCCGAGGCGCGGTCCAGGCGTGCGCCGCTGATCAGCCGCTCGCGGTCTGCGGCGTACCAGGTGAGTTCGCCGAACACGCCGTAGTTGTGGAAGTTGGCGTCCTTGATCTTGGGCAATTCCTTGTAGGTGTCGACGCCCATGCTGCTGCGCTCGCGGTGTTCATTGGTCTGCGCATCCAGGCCGCTGATCAGTTGCACATCGGCCCAGCGCCAGGTGGCCTTGATGCGCGCGCCGAGGGTGCGGCGGTCGACGTTCGCGGCCATGGGCCCGGCCATCATCCCGGTGCCCGACGGCGTGCGCAGGCTGTAGTTGTCCATCACGTGGTCGGCGTAGTTGTAGTAGACCTGGGCTTCGACCTTGTCGAGTACCTCGCCGAGGTTGGATTTTTCAAAACGCAGCCCCAGGCTTTCACGCAGGAACTGCGAACCGTCCATGGCGCGCCCGGCGTAGCGCGCTTCACCATCGCCACGGCCGGCGGTGAGTTCCAGCAGGGTGTCGGCGTCGGGGGTGAAGCCTGCGGCGACGTCGCCATTCCACTTGTCGTAGCGCGAGGCGACGGTGTCGTTGTTGCCGTCCTTGTAGTCGTCGGCATGGGCCTGGTTGCCGATCACGCGCACGTAGCCCAGGGGGCCACCGGCCGCGGCATCAATGACCTTGTCGAAACGCCCGTTGGAGCCGGCCAATACGCTGGCGTTGAGGCGGGTGCCCAGCGCGCCGAAGTGCTCCGGCTCACGCTCGAACAACACCGTGCCGGCCGACGCGCCTGGGCCCCAGAGCACGGTTTGCGGGCCTTTGATCACGGTGAGTGTGTCGTAGGTTTCCGGCGAGATGTACGAGGTGGGCGCGTCCATCCGGCCGGGGCAGGCGCCGAGCATCTGGCTGCCGTTGGTGAGGATGTTCAGGCGCGAGCCAAACATGCCGCGCAATACCGGGTCGCCATTGGTGCCGCCGTTGCGCACCAGCGCGAAGCCGGGGATGGTCTTGAGGTAGTCGCCGCCGTCGCTGGCAGGCACGGGTTGGCGTGGGTCTTTCGGGTGGGTGGTTACGGTCAGCGGCGAGCTGGGGGCGATCGCGGTGATCACCGTGGGGCTCAGCTCATGCTCGGCGTGTTCATCGGCCTGAGCATGGGGCGCGAGCAATGCGCCGCATAACGCCGCGAGCACGGGGGTGCATCCCAAACGGGTGTCAGCAGAAAACCTGGACATAAAAATTCCATCAATCAATCGTAAACAACACGGCCAGCAGCCTGCGGCTGTCTGTCTAAAGTCGGCCGGGATGAAGTAACGGTGTTAAGTGCTTACGTGATGATGGGCGGCGCGCGGCTGCGGGCGCCGGGGAAGATGCTCTGCCGGGCATGGCCCAGGCGCGTGGCGGGGGTGAGGGCGTTGGCCGGCGGCGGGGGGCTGAGGGTGAAGGTTGAAATGCCGCCAGGCAGGGCAGGGCAACTGTAAAGCAGGTCGCAATAGCCGCACTTGGACCAAAGGGCGTGGTGTTCTTCGGGGGCTTTGGTGTGATGGGAATCGCCATGCTCGCCTGGCATGTCCATCGGCATTTCCATCGACATACCGGCGTGATGATCCATCGGCATCGCTTGGGAAATCAGCGGACCGATAAAGATCATCAGCATGGCGAACAGGCTGATCCAACTGCCGCGCATCACGCGCGGGTGTGGAACTGGCCTGGCGCGAGGGGCGCCCATCGAGTGTTGGCCTACTGGGCGTGCTTGTGCTCGTGGGCGGCCGCAGGCGGTACTTTCTGCACCGACACTTCCACTTCAACCTTGCCGGCTTTTTCGAAGGTGAGGGTCAGCGGGAACTGCTTGCCGCCGGCCAGCAGGCTGCGGTCCTTGAGGCCCAGCAACATCACGTGGTACGCCATGGGCGCGAAGGTCAGGTCGCCCTTGGCTGGCACGGCCACGCTGGGTACTTGCTGCATCTTCATCAAGTCGCCCTGCATCACATGCTCATGCAGTTCGGCCTTGTCCGCCACGGGGGTATCGACGCTGAGCAAGCGGTCCGGGGCTTCACCGGTGTTATGAATAACGAAATACGCCGCGACAGTCGGCGCATTCGGCGGCAACTCCTGGGACCAGGGATCGCTGACCAGCAGGTCACCGGCCTTGTAGTCCTCGGCGTTGGCAGCACTGAACACCGGCAGCAGCAACGCAGCCAGAAGCAGGGAAGATTTGAGCATGGCAGTTCTCCAGAACGGTTCTAAACGCAGTTCACTTGCGAAGACGATCAGACCGTTGGAGAGGCGCGGGGGTTAAGGCTTGGCCATTGCTGGCGCGGCGTGGGCGATTGCAGCGAAGGCGTTGGCAGGTTCTGGAACGCATCGAACCGCGTCACATACAACTGCGGCACATGCCCCGGCAACGCCACCAACGGCGCCGAGCCCGAGCAACACCAGCAATGCTGCATGGTGGAGTGTTCGTCCTGCTGCGGCGCCGGAATCTCCAGCTTGCCCAGGGCAATCGCCTTGAGGCTGGCGCCATTGGACGAACAGAAACCGCCCCATATCAATTGCTGCACGGGGTCTTGCGACTGCTGCATCGCAGTGGCCATCGGCATGGCAAACGCATTGAACAGCACTGCAAGGCAGGCGATCCAGGCTATTGCAAAGCGTTGACGGGCCATGGCGGACAATCCGTAGGGTTAAACGATCAGGTGGGTATTTAGCCTGATCGGGGGGGATAAGTAAAAAGGGGCGGTGTGGTTTGGTGTCGCAGTGACTGGTTTGAGGATAGACGGGGAATTGAGTGGATGCCGACCTTCAAGGCAATACAGATCAAATGTGGGAGGGGTGTTGTTCAAAGTGACTCGATGGCCTGTGAGGCCGCCGCCACCGTGGTGAATTCTCGATCTACAGCAGCCAACACCGGCCGCTTCAACACCAACACCGGCACGCCAAGCTCCCGTGCCACTTCCAGCTTCGGCTCCGTCGCCGTGCTGCCGCTGTTTTTGCTGATCAACACATCGATCTGCCGCCGTTCAAACAATGCGCGCTCGTCATCAATCAGAAACGGTCCACGCGCGCCGATCACTTCGCAGCGCGCATTCCCCGGATACACATCCAGCGCGCGCAAGGTCCAGAATTGATCTGCGGGGATTTCATCAAGGTGCTGCAACGGTTCGCGGCCCAAGGTGAATAAAGGTCGCTTGAAGGGTTTCAGTGCTTCGATCAGTTCGGCCCAATCACCGACCTCGCGCCAATCATCCCCCGCCTGCGGTTGCCACGCCGGGCGACGCAACGCCCAGCACGGCACACCACACAAACGCCCAGCCTCGGCGGCGTTGCGGCTGATCTGTGCCGCATACGGATGGGTTGCATCGAGAATCAGGCCAATCCCCTCATCGCGAACAAACTGCGCCAACCCTTCAGCCCCGCCATAACCGCCAACCCGCACCTGGCACGTGAGGTCGGTAGGCACACGCCCAACCCCTGCCAAACTGTAGATATGCTGCGGGCCAAGGGTGCGCGCAATGGCCAACGCTTCCGTCACGCCGCCCAACAACAGGATGGGTTTCATAGTGGCTTGAGCACTTCCAGCAAGGTGATCGGCAGCGCCTGGCGCCAGGTATCGAATTCGCCCAGTGGCTGCGCCTGGGCCACGTGGATGCGCGTCAGTTCGCCGCCATGCTTGGCGCGCCAGGCCATCAGGGTGATTTCACTTTGCAGGGTCACCGCGTTGGCCACCAGGCGGCCGCCGGGGCGCAGGTGGTGCCAGCAGGTGTCGAGCACGCCCTCGCGGGTGACGCCGCCGCCGATAAAGATCGCATCGGGCGCCGGCAGGCCGCGCAAGGCATCCGGGGCTTTGCCGCGAATCAGTTGCAAGCCGGGCACGCCAAGGGCGTCGCGGTTGTGTTCGATCAGGCCTTGGCGGCCTTCGTCGGCTTCAATCGCCAACGCACGGCAGCTCGGGTGCGTGCGCATCCATTCGATACCGATAGAGCCACTGCCCGCGCCCACGTCCCACAGCAGTTCGCCGGGCATCGGCGCCAGGCGGGCGAGGGTCATGGCGCGTACATCGCGTTTGGTCAGTTGGCCGTCGTGTTTGAAGGCCGAATCCGGCAGGCCCGCCAGGCGTGACAGGCGTGGCGTGTCGATGGCGGCCAGGCAGTCGATGGCCACCAGGTTCAAATCGGCGACCGCGGCGTGTTGCCAATCTGCCGCCACGCCGTCGATTCGCCGCTCATCCGCGCCGCCCAGGTGTTCAAACACGCTCAAGCGGCTGGGGCCAAACCCGGCCTCAGCCAGTAACGCGGCGATCAACGCAGGGCTGCTGCCGTCGTTGCTCAACACCAACACCCTGGCGCCACTGGCCAGATGGGCGTTGATCGCGGCCACCGGCCGGGCTACCACGGATAACGTCACAACCTCCTGCAACGGCCAGCCCAGCCGAGCCGCCGCCAACGACACCGAGGACGGCGCCGGCAGAATCAGCAACTCATCCGCCGCCACCTGCCGCGCCAAACTGGCCCCCACGCCATAGAACATCGGATCGCCGCTGGCCAGTACACACACCGGCGTACCGCGCTGCGCGAGCACCGGCTCCAGGGAAAACGGGCTCGGCCACAGCTGGCGCTCGCCGCGAATGCACACCGGCAGCAGGTCCAACTGGCGCTGAGCACCTATAATCCGGTTGGCGCGCAACAGGGCATGCCGGGCATTCCTGCCCAGCCCCTTGAAGCCGTCTTCACCGATGCCTACAACCGTCAGCCAGGGCGACATATGAATTCCTTGAACGACATCCGACGGGCAGGCTTTTCATGCCGCCGGACAAAGCAGGCATAATACCGCGCCTTTACCCATCAACCGGTAGCCCCGTGAACCCAACGCCCGCCCTGAATACCTTGCGCCCCTCGGCTTGTCCGGGGTTGCTGCGTATTGTCCAGGCGTTGGATGGCGGCATTTGCCGGGTCAAACTGGCCGGTGGGGCGATTACCAGCGCGCAGGCCCATGCCGTGGCGGACGCGGCCCAGGCCTATGCGGGCGGGGTGATCGAGGCAACCAACCGCGCCAACCTGCAGATTCGTGGGATCGGCGCCGAGCAGGACGCGTTGATCGCCATGCTGCTGGCGGCCGACCTGGGCCCCAGCAGCGCCGCCGGTGACGACGTGCGCAACGTGATGCTCAGCCCCGGCGCCGGCATCGACCCGCAGATGCTGTTCGACACCCGGCCGCTGGCCGAGCAGATCCTGGGCACCCTGCAAACCCATCCGCGCTTCCATGAGCTGTCGGCCAAGTTCGCCGTGCAACTGGATGGGGGCGAAGCCCTGGCGATGCTCGAGCATCACCACGATCTGTGGTTGTCTGCTTTTGTGCGCAATGGCGAGATGCTGCTTGCGTTCGGCCTGGCCGGTTGCCCGGGGTTGGACGCGCCGTTGGCGGCAGTGCCATTGGACCAGGGCCATGCAGTGGTGGTGGCGGTGCTGGAGGCGTTCCTTGACCTGGCGACCCCGGAACAAACGCGCATGCGTCATCTGGCTGTGGATAACGTGTTGAGCCGCCTCAGCCTGCCGCTATTGCCGGCCGATGGCTTCAAGCGCCCGACCAGTGGCGCTTTGCTGCACCTTGGCAGTTATCCACAGGCGCAAAAAAATCAGTTCTACGTTGCCGCCGTCGCCCCCTTGGGCCGTCTGGACTCGACGATGCTCAAGGGCCTCGCACAGTTGGCCAGCGACCACGGCGACGGCACCTTGCGCTTCACTCCCTGGCAAGGCGTGTTACTGCCCTACGTCGAAAAACCTCACGCCGTCACCGCGCGCCTGGAGCAACTGGGTTTTCTCTGCTCTGTCGACCAGCCGCTGGCGCGCATGACCGCCTGTACCGGCTCCAGCGGGTGCGGCAAAGCCCTGGCCGACACCAAGGCCGACGCCATGCAACTGGCCGCGCTGGCGCCTGGGGTTGAGGTGCACCTGTCCGGCTGCCCACGCTCCTGCGCTGCCGCTCACGTGGCGCCGGTCACCTTGCTGGCAGCGAGCCCCGGCCACTACGACGTCTATTTTCGCGAGGCAGCCCAACCCGGTTTCGGTCGGCTGCACGCACGCACTCTTTCTATTGAAGCGACGGGCGCCTTGCTGCGCGCTCGCCCACGGAGCAACACCGATGATTGATTACATCCGCGACGGTCAGGAGATCTATCGCAACTCCTTCGCCATTATTCGCGCGGAAGCCAAATTGGACCGCATCCCGGCCGATCTGGAAAAACTCGCGGTGCGCGTGATTCATGCGTGCGGCATGGTCGACGCGATCGACGGCCTGCAATTCTCCGAAGGTGCGGGCAAGGCCGGCCGCGATGCGCTGGCGGCCGGTGCGCCGATTCTGTGTGATGCGCGGATGGTCTCCGAGGGCGTGACCCGTGCGCGCCTGCCAGCCAACAACGAAGTGATCTGCACCCTGCGCGACGACAGCGTGCCGGCGTTGGCGCGCGAGCTGGGCAACACCCGCTCCGCCGCTGCCCTGGAACTGTGGCGCCCACACCTGGAAGGCAGTGTGGTGGTGATCGGTAACGCGCCGACGGCGTTGTTCTACCTGCTGGAAATGCTCGATGCCGGCGCGCCGAAACCGGCGTTGATCCTGGGTTTCCCGGTCGGTTTTGTCGGCGCGGCCGAATCCAAGGCGATGCTGGCGGCCGACAGCCGTGGCGTGCCATTCGTGATCATGCAGGGCCGCCTGGGCGGCAGCGCCATGGCGGCTGCAGCGGTTAATGCGCTCGCCACGGAGGTCGAATAATGCCGGCTCGCGGACGTTTGATCGGCCTGGGCGTAGGCCCCGGCGACCCGGAACTGATCACCCTCAAGGCCCTGCGCCTGCTGCGTGAATCGCCGGTGGTGGCGTACTTCGTGGCCAAGGGCAAGAAGGGCAACGCCTTCGGCATCATCGAAGACCATTTGGTGCCACAGCAAACCCTGATGCCGCTGGTGTACCCGGTGACCACCGAGGCGCTGCCTGCGCCGCTGTCCTATGAACAAGTGATCAGCGACTTCTACGACACGGCCAGCCTCGACGTGGCCGCGCACCTGGACGCCGGCCGCGATGTGGCGGTGATCTGCGAAGGCGACCCGTTTTTCTACGGCTCCTACATGTACCTGCACGACCGCCTCGCCGAGCGCTACGAAGCACAGGTCATCCCTGGCGTGTGCTCGATGCTCGGCGGTGCCTCGGTGCTTGGCGCGCCGCTGGTGTATCGCAACCAGAGCCTGTCGGTGCTCTCCGGCGTGTTGCCCCATGACGACCTCAAGCGCCGCCTGGCGGACGCCGACGCGGCGGTGATCATGAAGCTGGGCCGCAATTTCCCCAAGGTTCGCCAGGTGCTGGAAGAACTCGGCCTGGCCGCACGCGCGCTGTATGTGGAGCGCGCCACCATGGCCAATCAGAAGATCGTCGCGCTGGATCAGGTTGACCCGTCGTCCTCGCCGTACTTCTCGCTGATCATCGTGCCCGGTGAACGGTGGCAAGGGTGATGACGCCGGCGATTGTCATCTTGGGCCAGGGCAGCCTGGCCACCGCGCGCAGGATCCAACAGGTTTACCCTGGCGCAGTAATCTACGGCCTGGCCGGGCGCGTTGAAGGCGCCGATCAGCCCTACAGCGAATTCGGCGCGACCCTGCGCCAGCTCTACCAGCAAGGCACGCCGCTGGTTGCCCTGTGTGCGGCCGGCATCATCATCCGCACCCTGGCGCCGCTGCTGCTGGAGAAGGGCGAAGAGCCCGCCGTGCTGGCCGTGGCTGAAGACGGCAGCGCCGTGGTGCCCTTGCTCGGTGGCCTGGGTGGCGTGAACGTCATGGCCCGCCAGATTGCGGCCGCACTGGAGGTGGCTGCGGCGATCACCACCAGCGGCGAGTTGCGTTTCGGCACCTGCCTGCTCAACCCGCCCGCGGGTTACCAATTGGCGGACCTGGAGCTGGGCAAGCGCTTTGTCTCGGACCTGCTGGCTGGCGAAAGCGTACGCATCGAAGGTGCCGCGCCGTGGCTGGACCAGGCCAACCTGCCGCAGGATCAACAGGCGCGCCTGGCAATCCATGTGGGCAGCGCCGCGCGCACGCCTGCGGCCAACGAATTGCTGATTTACCCGAAGACGGTGTGCGTCACCTGCAAACCGGGCGCGGACCTGGCGCAGCGCGTACGCACGGCCTTGCACGACGCGGGTCTCGCGGTGCAATCCCTGGCCTGCCTGCAGGCCAGCGACACGCAGATGGCCGACGCGTCGCTGCATGAAGCGGCTTTGGCATTGGGCGTGCCGTTGCGTTTCGCCCACGTGGAACACGACGCGGACATCTCGATCAGTGTCGCGGAACAGCCCCTGGACCTGGCGCAGGTTGGCCGCGCCCGTGGCCGCCTGGCCGTGATCGGCCTGGGCCCCGGTGCCGCCGAACTGATGGTGCCGGCGGTGAAAGCCGAACTGGCGCGTTGCACCGATGTGCTCGGCTACGAAACCTACGTGCGCATGGCCGGGCCGTTCCGTGACGATCAAGTGCAGCACTGCACCGACAATCGCGAAGAAATGCAGCGTGCCCGCAACGCCTTCGAACTGGCCGCCCTTGGGCGCTCGGTGGTGGTGGTGTCATCCGGCGACCCAGGTGTATTCGCCATGGCCGCGGCGGTGATCGAGGCGCTGCACGAGTCCAGCGACCCGGCATGGCACCAGGTCGACCTGGAAATCCTGCCGGGCGTCTCGGCCTCCCTGGCCACCGCCGCCCAGGCGGGTGCGCCGTTGGGTCATGATTTTTGTGTGATGTCGCTGTCGGACAACCTCAAGCCCTGGTCGATCATCGAAAAGCGCCTGGACCTCGCCGCCCAGGCCGACCTGGCGCTGGCGTTCTACAACCCGATCTCTCGTTCGCGGCCTTGGCAGCTGGGGCGCGCGCTGGAAATCGTCGCGCTGCATCGCACCGCTGAAACGCCCGTGGTACTGGGGCGCGATATCGGCCGCCCAGGCCAGACCCTACGCGTCATCACGCTGGGGCAACTCACCCCGGACCAGGTGGATATGCGCACCATGGTGCTGATCGGTTCATCCACTACCTGCACATTCCCGCGTGCCGGTGGTGGCGAATGGGTGTACACGCCGCGGTGGTATGGCGAAAAACCCACCGCTTAAGGCTGTAGGAAAGCTCCGATTTGCGTTGGGTAATTACCTATCGTTGATCGGGGCTTTTTCTTTTTTCCTCGATGAAATCTGGAAGGCCCGGTTCCGCGCCCAGCAATTGCTGGTTGGCGGTTTTCGCGGCGCGCCTGTAAGCAATATATATCGTATGGAAAGCCTTCAAGGCACTGGACTAGTGTGAAGGCCAGCCCCATGTGGGGTGCTTGCGGAGAACTGAAAATGGAGCGACATCACAGAAGGATCAACAGTACAAAAAGGCGCAAGCTGATTGCCGCCTACAAGTTACCCGAAGCGTCAGGAGCGCACGCCGTATTACCGCTGGATACCGACGACGATACCAATGCAGCGGTGGTCAACAACAGCGTGATCTCGTTTGCCGATGGCCTGTCCGGCCTGAGCCGGGAGTACATCCGCAAAAGTTATTTGCTGGCCAGCAGTTATGTCAGCGATGTGTTGAAAGTTCACCGAGGGACGGAGGATTGGTACGACGAATTTATCAAGGTAATGGTCAGCCTGGGCTGGCTGCCGTTACGCAGCAGCTTTGAACGGGTCTCCCGCACCGGCAAGGGTCTGACGGTGCAGTTGACGGTGCTGAACATTATCGCCGCCATGCTGGCCTCGACCTCCCTGGCCGGGCCCGTGATGGCGGCATTGCCGAAGTTGGCGGCCGACGCGCTGGAAGCCATGAAGCAGCAACCCGGCTCGTTCGAGCTGTTCAAACGTAACAGCAGCGTGCATCAGGGCGGCGACTTCGGCGTAGCGTCCTGCGCCGAAGCCAACGGCGAAGTGATGATGGTGCTGGTGACGTACAGCTCCCACGGTGTGAGCAAACAGGTGGGGTTGCCGTTTCTGGAGTGGGACAGCTCTTCCTTCGAGGCCTTCAGTGGGCAGACCTGCCTGGTGCTGAATACCTCGGTGGTCAATGAAAAGACGCTCCAGTTGATGCGCGAAAGCACCGGTGACAAGGTGCAATTGGCGATCGCCAAATACCGGATCTAAGGCACCAGATAACCGCGTACGCCGGTAAAGATGATTTGCGCGGCGAGGGCGCACACGAACAACCCCATCAACCGACTGACGATTTGCAAGCCCTGGTCGCCGAGAATGCGTTCGATACGGTTGGACAGGTACAGCACCACACCCACCGTGAGGCTGGCCAGGGCAATGCTGAGGATGGCGGTGAGCTTGTCATCCCAGTGCGGCTGGCTGACGCCCATCACCAGCAACGCACCGATGGTGCCGGGGCCGACGGTGAGGGGGATGGTCAGCGGTACGATGGTCACGTCCTGCTGCACATTGTCGGTCTGCACCGCCGACTTGCCCTGGGCCATGCCCAGGGCGGAAATGAACAGCACGCTGCCGGCACCGATGCGGAAGGCATCCACGGTGATGCCGAACACACTGAAAATCACGCGGCCGAACAGGTACAACAACACGCTTGAGACCAGGGTGGCCAACGCGACTTTCCAGGCCAGGCGGCGTCGTTCCTTGCTGGAGTAACCACGGGTGAGGCTGATAAAGCAGGACAGCACGAAGAACGGGCTGTAGAGCACCAGCATCTTCAGGTAAACGCTGAATAACACGTGGAGCATGGTGGGGGCTCACAGCGAAGGAGGGCGAGCGGGAGTTTATCAGGCCTGTGGCTGAGCGCTATCTGTGAAGCTACATCAATCCAATGTGGGAGCGGGCTTGCTCGCGAAAGCGGTATATCTGTCAAACATGTTTGGGCTGACACACCGCTTTCGCGAGCAAGCCCGCTCCCACATTTGGATCTGCGTCATGCCTGGGTCAGGAAGGCGCGTGTTCGGGGCGCTGCTGACGCTGCGCGACCCAGAACTCTACCAGCTCACGCAACTGCGACAACTCCACCGGCTTGGCCATATGCCCGTCCATCCCGGCCTGGCGCGCGCGCTCCTTGTGTTCCGAAAGGATATGCGCCGTGAGCGCCACCACCGGGGTGCGAATGCGTTGGTGGCTGACTTCCCACGCGCGCAATTGCTGGGTGGCAGAGAAGCCATCGAGGATCGGCATCTCACAATCCATCAACACCAGGTCATAACGCTGCGCCTTCATCGCTTCCAGCGCTTCCTCACCGTTGCTGGCGGTGTCCGGGTTGAGGTTGAGCTTGCCGAGCATGCCGCGGATCACTTTGGTGGAAATGCTGTTGTCCTCGGCCACCAGGATGCGGAAGTCGCTGGGCACAGTCACGGCTGCCGGCGCGTTGAGGGGCGCGCGGGGCTGCACGTTGCCTTTGCTGCGCTGGGTCAGTTCGTCAGCCAGGGTGGTCTTGAGCGTATAACCCGCCACCGGCTTGGCGAGGATGCGTTTGATCCCGCAATTACGCGCGATGATCTTGCTCGGCGCATTGCTGATGCCGGTGAGCATGATCAACAGGATGTCGTGGTTCAGGCTGGGGTCTTCCTTGATCTTTGCCGCCAGTTGCATGCCGGTCATGCCGGGCATGTTCTGGTCCAGCAGCACCACGTCGAAGTAATCGCGCAGGTGCGCCTTGGTACGCAGCAGCGCCAGGGCTTCCTTGCCCGAGGGCACGGCGCTGACGTTGAGGCCCCAGGCGGTGCATTGCTGCACCAGCACTTTGCGGCAGGTGTCGTTGTCGTCCACCACCAGCACGCGTGCGTCCTTGAGCGGGCCGTCGAGGTCGGAGGTCGGGTGTTCCAGGCGCTCCGGGTCCAGCGGCAGGGTCAGCCACAGGGTGCTGCCCTGATGGGCACTGCTCTTGATGCCGAACTCGCCGTTCATCAACAGAATCAACTGGCGAGCAATGACCAGGCCCAGGTGGCCGCTCAAGCGGGTGGCCGAGAGGAAGTTCTTGCTGTGCAGTTCGCTGTGCAACAGGGCGTCGCGCTCGGCGGCTTCCATCGGCAGGCCGCTGTCTTGTACGGCAATGCGCAGGCGCGGCTTGGTGCTGCGGTCATCCAGGGCGACCACGATCAGTACTTCGCCTTCATCGGTCTTTTGCAGGGCATTTTCCAGCAGGCTCAACAAGGCCTGGCGCAGGCGCGTCGGGTCGCCGCTGATCACGCGGGGTACCTGGGGCTGGATAAAGCTGATCAGCTCGACGTTTTGCTGTTCGGCCTTGGCGCGGAAGATACTCAGGCAGTCTTCGATCAGCGCGTTGAGGTCGAATTGCACGTCGTCCAACTCGATCTGCCCGGACTCGAGCTTGGAAATGTCGAGAATCTCGTTGATCAGCGTGAGCAGTTCGTTACCGGCGCTGTGGATGGTTTGCACGTAGTCGCGCTGTTTCACCGAGAGCGGCGTGCCCAGCAGCAACTCGGTCATGCCCAGCACGCCGTTCATCGGGGTGCGGATCTCGTGGCTGATCTTGGCCAGGAACTCGGCCTTGGCAGCGATCTCTGCATTGCTGGCCGCCAGGTCGCGGCTGAGGCTGAACCGGGCCTCGACAATCGCCCGCTGGCGTTCGCCCAGGGCCAGGCTCATCAACAGGCCACTGAGGCAGATAAAGGCCAACAGGGTGATGATCAAGCCTTGCGGCGAGACCATGGTCAGGCCCAGCAGGGCAGGCAGGATGATCAGCGTGCCGATGTTGAATACCACCATCGCCGCCACGAACAGGCGCGCCGGCCGGTAGCCTTTTTGCCAGTGACAGGCCGAGACAAACAGCATGCTCAGGCCGGCCAGGGCCACCAGCGCATAGGTGATGATGTTCAGCGGCAGGGTGTTGACGAACAACAGCAACAGGCCACACAGCACGATGAACAGGATATCGGCCATCAACAGCTTGTTCAGCGGGTGCGGGCCCAGGGGCATGAAAAAGCGGTAAGCGAACATCAGCCCGCAGGGCGCGGTCAGCAGCAGCGCGAGGTAGGCGCCGGGTGTCTGGATCGCATGCCAGTTCGGCAACCATGGGCCCGCCAGGTTGAGCAGCAGCAGCAGGCTGAGCATCAACAGTATTTCGCAGGCCGCCAGCCACAGGCTGCTGCGCGAGCGATGGTAGGCGAAGCGCGTGATGTTGTGCAGGATCAGCATCAGCAGGCAGCCGAACAGCAGGCCATAGATCAGCGTCTGGGTCTGGTCGGCGGCGGCGAGCACGGCCGGTTCCAGGGTGATGTACGGCCGCAACTCGTGTTCGGAGACCAGGCGCAGGTACACCTCGAGGGGCTTCTGGCTCTGGGGCATCGGCAGCATGAAATCGCTGCTGGGCAGCGGGCGCTCCGCCTGGGGTTGGCGGGTGCCGGTACTTTGTTGTTCGACCAGGGTGTCGCCGTCCAGCACGTAAAGGCTCAGGTGCGACAGGTCCGGCGCGAATACCCGCAGCACTTGCTCGTGCTTGCCGGGTTGCAGCTTGAAACGTACCCACAACGCACCGGCCGGTTCCGCGGCGGTAATGCGGTCCAGTTCGATGGGGCTGAATTGATTGGTGTAGCGCGAGGAGCGGATGTCGCTCAGTTGCAGGTCGGCCTGCTCATCGAGCAATACCGCCCAGCCACTGCCTTGCGCGGCGGCCTGGGCCGGGAACAGGCAGAGCAATGTCAGCAGACTGACAGTTAAACCTATGGCGATCCTGAGCCAGCGCACGGCGAAATCCCTTCGTAGGTTGATGCACGGGTTAACTATGCGCGGGGTGGCCTGCATACGGCAAGGGCCAGAGGCCCCTGCCTAACCGAACGGATAGCTCCTGCTGTACGGCTTACTGGTTCTCGCCGCGCTCACGGGCAATGGCGCGATAGCCGATGTCTGTGCGGTAGAAGCAGCCTTTCCAATCGATCTTCGCGGCCAGCTTGTATGCCTGTTGCTGCGCGGCGTCGACACTGGCACCCATTGCGGTGGCGCACAACACACGGCCACCTGCGGTTACAACTTTGCCATCCTTGAGCGCCGTGCCCGCATGGAACACCTTGCCTTCCAGCGTAGCAGCCGCATCCAGGCCTTCAATCACATCGCCCTTGGCGTAGTCGGCAGGGTAACCACCGGCCGCCAGCACAATGCCGACGCTCGGACGTGGGTCCCACTGTGCTTCCACCTTGTCCAGGGCTTGGGCCAGGGCGGCTTCCACCAGCAGCACCAGGCTCGACTGCAGGCGCAGCATCACCGGTTGGGTTTCCGGGTCGCCGAAGCGGCAGTTGAACTCGATGACTTTCGGGTTACCGGCTTTGTCGATCATCAGGCCGGCGTAGAGGAAACCGGTGTACACATTGCCTTCGTCAGCCATACCACGCACGGTCGGCCAGATCACCAGGTCCATCACGCGCTTGTGGACTTCAGCCGTCACCACTGGGGCAGGGGAATAAGCACCCATGCCGCCGGTGTTCGGGCCGCTATCGCCGTCGCCGACGCGTTTGTGATCCTGGCTGGTGGCCATCGGCAGTACGTTCTTACCGTCGACCATCACGATAAAGCTGGCTTCTTCGCCGTCGAGGAATTCCTCGATGACTACGCGCGAACCGGCTTCGCCAAAGGCATTGCCGGCGAGCATGTCGCGCACTGCGTCTTCGGCTTCTTGCAGGGTCATCGCGACGATCACGCCTTTACCGGCGGCCAGGCCATCGGCCTTGATCACGATCGGTGCACCGACTTCACGCAGGTAAGCCAGGGCCGGCTCGATCTCGGTGAAGTTCTGGTAATCGGCAGTCGGGATCTTGTGGCGTGCGAGGAAATCCTTGGTGAAGGCTTTCGAACCTTCCAGCTGTGCCGCACCGGCGGTTGGGCCGAAGCAATCCAGGCCACGGCTGCGGAACAGGTCGACAACGCCGGCAACCAAAGGCACTTCCGGACCGACGATGGTCAGGGATACATTTTTTTCAGCAAAGTCGGCCAACTGCTCGAGGGCCAGCACGTCGATGGCGACGTTCTCGCACTTGGCTTCAATGGCGGTACCGGCGTTGCCAGGGGCTACGAAAACTTTCTGGACGCGTGGGTCCTGGGCAACTTTCCAGGCCAGGGCGTGTTCACGGCCACCGCTGCCAATGATCAAAACATTCATTTCAAAAACCTCAAATTCTATAAGGCGCTAACGTGGCGCCGGACTCGTGTGGCGAGCGGGCTTGCCCGCGTTGGGCTGCGAAGCGGCCCCAACACCAAGCACCGAGGGCTGACTGATAAAGCCTGTGTTTCTTGAGGGGGGCTGCTGCGCAGCCCAACGCGGGCAAGCCCGCTCGCCACAAGAAGCCCCCTCCTACATTTGGATCAGTGACGGAAGTGGCGCATGCCGGTGAAGACCATGGCGATGCCGGCTTCGTCGGCTGCAGCGATGACTTCTGCATCACGCATCGAGCCGCCTGGTTGAATCACAGCCGTTACGCCGGCTTTCGCGGCGTTGTCCAGGCCGTCACGGAACGGGAAGAACGCATCAGACGCCATCACCGAACCCACGACCTGCAAACCGGCGTGCTCGGCCTTTATCGCAGCGATACGCGCCGAGTTCACACGGCTCATCTGGCCGGCGCCGACACCGATGGTCTGGCGGTTCTTGGCGTAGACGATGGCGTTGGATTTAACGTACTTGGCCACTTTCCAGGCGAAGATCAGGTCGTTGATCTCTTGCTCGGTCGGCGCACGCTTGGTCACGACTGTAAGGTCTTCGCTGCCGATCATGCCAATGTCGCGGCTTTGTACCAGCAGGCCGCCGTTGACGCGCTTGTAGTCCCAGGCCGCGGCACGCTCAGCCGACCACTCGCCACAGGCCAGCAGGCGTACGTTGGCCTTGGCGGCGACGATGGCGCGGGCTTCTGCGCTCACGCTCGGGGCGATGATCACTTCCACGAACTGACGCTCAACGATCGCTTTAGCGGTTTCGGCATCCAACTCGCGGTTGAAGGCGATGATGCCGCCGAACGCGGATTCGGTGTCGGTGGCGTAGGCCAGTTCGTAGGCCTGGCGAATACCGCCTTCAGCGTCCGGGCTGACGGCTACGCCGCACGGGTTGGCGTGCTTGACGATCACGCAGGCCGGCTTGACGAAGCTTTTCACACATTCCAGCGCGGCGTCGGTGTCGGCCACGTTGTTGTAGGACAGTTCTTTGCCTTGCAACTGGGTTGCGGTGGCGATGCCGACTTCGGCCGGCTTGGCTTCCACGTAGAACGCCGCGCTCTGGTGCGGGTTCTCGCCGTAGCGCATTTCCTGGGCCTTGATGAACTGGCTGTTGAAGGTCCGCGGGAACTGGCTGCGGCCTTCGGTGCTGAGGGTTTCAGCCGCCTGGTTCACGGTGCCCATGTAGTTGGCGATCATGCCGTCGTAGGCGGCGGTGTGTTCGAACGCCTTGAGCATCAGGTCGAAGCGCTGGGCGTAGGTCAGGCCGCCGGCTTTCAGGCTTTCCAATACTTGCGCGTAGTCGCTGGCGTTGACCACGATGGCCACGTCTTTGTGGTTCTTGGCCGCGGAGCGAACCATGGTCGGGCCGCCGATATCGATGTTTTCGATGGCGGTCGGCAGGTCGCAGCCTGGCTTGTTGATGGTGGCTTCGAACGGGTAGAGGTTAACGGCCACCAGGTCGATCGGCTTGATGCCGTGCTCGGTCATGATGGCGTCGTCGATACCGCGACGGCCGAGGATGCCGCCGTGGATTTTCGGGTGCAGGGTCTTGACCCGACCGTCCATCATTTCTGCGAAGCCGGTGTAGTCCGCCACTTCCACTGCGGCCACGCCGTTGTCCTGCAGCAGTTTGAAGGTCCCGCCCGTGGAGAGGATTTCCACGCCCAGGGCTTCCAGCTCCCGGGCAAATTCGAGGATCCCGGTCTTGTCGGAGACACTGATCAAGGCGCGGCGGATCGGCAGGCGGGTAGTCTGGTCGGTCATTTCAATTTCCATCAAAAGCAAAGGAGTCAGCAAAAAAGGCGACCGGTTTTACGCGGGCGCCTTTCTGGTTTGATTGAATGCTTACAGCAAATCGTATTGTTTGAGCTTTTTGCGCAGGGTGCCACGGTTGAGGCCCAGCAGCTCACTGGCTTTGGTCTGGTTGCCCTTGACGTAGTTCATCACGCTTTCGAGCAAGGGCGCCTCGACTTCGGAGAGCACCAGGTTGTACACGTCCGTGACGGAAGCGCCCTCAAGGTGGGCGAAATAATTGTGCAGCGCCTTCTCGACACTCCCGCGAAGGGTCTGGCCTTCTTCGCTCGGCGTGTTGAGGTGCTGTTTCAAATTGACGTTGTCGCTCACGGGTGTTGTTCCACTCACTAAAGTCTCGGTCATCATCGTCATGCGGCCACCCCCTCTCCGTCCCCTGTCCCCAGGCTCTTGTAACGCTCGCTGAAAAACTCACGAACGTTGGCGCACTGTGCTTCCGTATCATCCAAACGATTGAAGTGGGCGCGAAACTCCCTGGCGCCCGGCAAGGTTGCGAGATACCAGCCGACATGCTTGCGAGCAATGCGTACTCCCATCACGTCTCCATAGAAGGCGTGCAGGGCGGCCAGATGCTCTAGCAGAATACGTTCCACCTCGATCAGCTCCGGTGCCGGCAAGACCTCGCCGGTACGCAGAAAGTGCTCGATCTCACGAAAAATCCACGGTCGCCCCTGGGCGGCCCGGCCAATCAACAAGCCATCGGCACCGGTTGCGTGCAGCACGCGCCGGGCTTTCTCGGCTGAATCGATATCGCCATTGGCAAACACCGGCATCGACACCGCCTGCTTGATCGCGGCGATGGTGTCGTACTCGGCTTTACCGGTGTACAGATCGGCGCGGGTGCGGCCATGCACCGCCAGCGCTGTAATACCTGCCTGTTCGGCGATCTTCGCCACCGTCAGGCCGTTCTTGTTGTCCCGGTCCCAGCCGGTGCGAATCTTCAGGGTTACCGGCACATCCACTGCGGCAACAACGGCCTGCAGGATCTCGGCAACCAACTGTTCGTCCTTCAACAAGGCGGAACCGGCGGCCTTGTTACACACCTTCTTGGCCGGGCAGCCCATGTTGATATCAATGATCTGTGCGCCCAACTCCACGTTGGCCCGGGCCGCATCCGCGAGCATCTGTGCATCACCCCCGGCGATCTGTACCGAGCGGGGCTCGGGATCACCTTCGTGGATCATGCGCATCCGCGATTTGCGGGTGTTCCACAAGCTCATGTCGCTGGTGACCATTTCCGAGACTACTAGACCCGCGCCCAAACGCTTGCACAGCTGACGAAAGGGCTGGTCGGTGACGCCCGCCATAGGGGCGAGAATCAAGCCGTTCTGCAATGTATATGGGCCGATGCGTACCGCCGACATAGGACTTCCCTGTTGTGGGGCCGGATCATTAGAGTTCGAAAAAGGGTTGGCATGATACCCGCTCTCGATGACTGGATAAAGGCTGAATTGGATAAAATCTGAACAGTTATTTCTTTATCGCTGCCGGTTTGGTTGCGCAACGCCAAGTCAAGAATTTGCCGTCAAGCCTCAGCACATCACCCGATTCACTCGGGCGAGTGGAAGCTCAGGCTGTAATTCACGGCTTTATTGCCCGGATCGAGAATATCCAGGGAGATATGGATTGGGGTCTGCGAGGGCATTTCGCTGACGCCGGCCAGCTCGCCGCTGAGGTATTCGGCGGGCTTGAAGCGACGGCTGGCGATCAGGCCGCCGTTCATGTCGGCAAAGCGCAACTCCAGCAGCGGAAAGGGCTGGGAGAAGGTCGCGCGGTTGTAGATGATCGCATCCACCACCAGCGCCCCGGCGAATTCCGGGTGGCTGCGCACCACCAGGTTGCTGCTCTTGATGTGGGCGATATCGACCCGTGACGGCACGGTGCAACCCAGTGTGGGGCACAGTTGCTGGAACCATGGGCGGTAGGCGTCCTGGCGGGCCAGGTCGTCGAACTGGTAAGCGATGTACTGGCCGGCGAGGCCGGCGGCGGCGATCAATACCAGCAGGATCCACACCAGGCGTCGACCCAGGCTCGACGGGCGTTTGTGCGCGTAGAGGTGCAGCGGGTCGTCTTCCAGGTCCTGGAGCACGTCGTCGTGCACGCTGGCTTCGGCGCGCAGGCGCTTGCGACGCGGCTGCGGGCGTTCTTCTGGCTCGTGTTCGTCTGCCGCATGGGTCAGGGGCGTGAAGGGTGGGTCTGCGTTGTCGTCATCCGGCAGCGAACGCAACGGCGGCTCATCGTCGATATCGTCGGGGTGAAACGACATGGACGGTTCGGTGCGCTGTTTGGTCGCGGGCTCGGGGTCTTCTTCGGTGGCCTGGGCGCGTTCTTCTGGCGGCTCGCTGAACAGGCTGGCGGCCCATTTCTCTTCCTCGGCCTTGACGGTATCGCGGCTGGCGCTGAGGGCGTCTTCCTTCTGCCGGCGGTCGGAGCCGGACTGACGGCGCTCCGCATTCACTGGGAGCGTATGCTGAATCTCGCGGCGTTCCAGCTTGGCCAGCTCTTCGTCCAGGTCCAGGTTGTCCAGGTCCAGCTCTTCGGCGGTCCACTGTTTCTGGCTGATAGCCCGCGGGGCATCGAGGGTGGGCTCCGGGATCGGCTCGGCGACGGTCGGCTGTTCAGTTGGCGCAGCAGATGCTTGAGCGCGCTGCTCCAACAACTGGCGCACCGCGTTGAATACTTGCAGGCACGAACCGCAGCGCACCACGCCACGGGCCGCGCTCAATTGAGCGTGGTTGACGCGAAAGCGCGCTTGGCAATGTGGGCACTGGGTGACGAAACTGTCGGTCATGCGGCCATCCGATTCAGGCAAGCGCTCATTCTAGCGCCGACGCCCGCTGATGCGTACCCAGCCATCGCGGTTGGCGATAGGGTCCAGCTCGAAATCCTTGGCATAGGCGGCGGCCACGTCTTCGCCCTGTTCGGCGAGGATGCCTGACAGCGCCAGGCGCCCACCCGGCTTGACCAGGCTCGACAGCTGCGGCGCCAGGGATACCAGCGGGCCGGCGAGGATATTGGCCACCAGCACATCGGCCTGCACCTGGGGCAAATCTTCCGGCAGGTAGAGTGGGAATTTGCCTTCAGCAATGTTGTTGCGCCCGGCGTTGTCGCGGGAGGCTTCCAGGGCTTGTACGTCGATGTCGGTACCCACGGCTTCCTTGGCGCCCAGCAGCAGGGCGGCAATCGCCAGGATCCCCGAGCCACAGCCGAAGTCCAGCACGTTGCTGTCGGTCAGGTCCTGACCGTCGAGCCATTCCAGGCACAGCGCAGTGGTGGGGTGGGTGCCGGTGCCGAAGGCCAGGCCCGGGTCCAGCAGCAGGTTGACCGCCTCCGGCTCCGGCGCGGCGTGCCAGCTTGGTACGATCCACAGGCGCTGGCCGAAACGCATCGGCTGGAAGTTGTCCATCCAGCAGCGTTCCCAGTCCTGGTCTTCGATCACTTCGCTGTGATGCTCGGGCAGCGGGCCGCCGGTGAGCAGTTCCATATGGGCCAGCACGGCGGCGGCATCGGTGCCGTCTTCGAACAGGGCCAGCAAATGGGTGTGGGACCACAGCGGGGTGGTGTTGAGTTCCGGTTCGAAGATCGGTTGGTCTTCGGCGTCCATGAAGGTCACCGACACGGCGCCGACTTCGAGGAAAGCGTCTTCGTAGGTTTCGGCTTGTTCTGGGCTGATGGCGAGACGGACTTGCAGCCAAGGCATGGCGGGCACCTTTGAAAAAATTGAATGTGCGACGGGTGGGCCGCGAAAGCGCGCAAGTTTACGCGAGAGCAGGGCAGAAGACGACACTGCTGACGGTACACCGGCTAAATGTGGGAAGGGGCTTGCCCCCGATAGCGGTGGATCAGTGACAGATATTGAGGCTGGCACACCGCCATCGGGGGCAAGCCCCTCCCACATTTTTGATTTGTGTACATCCCAGAAACAACAAAGCCGCCCGAAGGCGGCTTTGTTGGGTGGAACGCTTACTGGTTGGCCAGCTTGTGTTCCAGGTAGTGAATGTTCACACCACCTTCGCAGAAGCCTTCATCACGAACCAGGTCCCGATGCAGCGGGATGTTGGTCTTGATGCCGTCTACCACGATTTCGTCCAGGGCATTGCGCATGCGGGCCATCGCCTCGTCGCGGGTGGCGCCCCAGGTGATCAGCTTGCCGATCAGCGAGTCGTAGTTGGACGGAACCTTGTAGCCGCTGTACAGGTGCGAATCCACACGTACGCCGTTGCCGCCGGGGGCGTGGAAATGCTTGACCAGGCCAGGGCTTGGGATAAAGGTTTTCGGGTCTTCGGCGTTGATGCGGCACTCCAGGGAGTGGCCGTGCATCTTCACGTCGTCCTGGGTGAACGACAGCACGTTACCGGCGGCGATGCTGAGCATCTCCTTGACGATGTCGATACCGGTGACCATCTCCGAAACCGGGTGCTCTACCTGCACGCGAGTGTTCATCTCGATGAAGTAGAAACGGCCGTTCTCGTACAGGAACTCAAAGGTACCGGCGCCACGGTAGTTGATGTCGATGCACGCCTTGACGCAGCGAGCCAGCACTTCCTGGCGAGCGGTTTCATCCAGGCCCGGTGCCGGCGCTTCTTCCAACACCTTCTGGTGACGACGTTGCAGCGAGCAATCGCGGTCGCCCAGGTGGATGGCGTGGCCCTGGCCGTCGGACAGTACCTGGACTTCCACGTGACGTGGGTTGGTCAGGTACTTTTCCAGGTAGACCATCGGGTTGCCGAACCAGGCGCCTGCTTCGGAGCGGGTCTGCTTGGCGGCTTCGATCAGGTCTTCTTCCTTGTGCACCACGCGCATGCCGCGACCACCACCGCCACCGGCGGCCTTGATGATCACCGGGTAACCGACTTCGCGACCAATGCGCAGGGCGGTTTCCTCGTCTTCCGGCAGTGGGCCGTCGGAGCCAGGCACGGTTGGCACACCGGCTGCGATCATGGCGTCCTTGGCCGAGACCTTGTCGCCCATCAGGCGAATGGTTTCGGCTTTAGGGCCAATGAAGGCAAACCCGGATTTTTCCACCTGTTCGGCGAAATCGGCGTTTTCCGCGAGGAAGCCGTAGCCCGGGTGGATGCCATCAGCGCCGGTCACTTCAGCAGCGGCGATGATGTTCGAGACTTTCAGGTACGAGTTCGTGGCCAGTGGCGGGCCGATGCAGATGCTTTCGTCCGCCAGTTTCACGTGCATCAATTCGGTATCGGCCGTCGAGTAAACAGCGACGGTCTTGATGCCCTCTTCCTTACAGGCGCGCAGGATACGCAGCGCGATCTCGCCGCGGTTGGCGATCAGGACTTTTTGCAGTTTCTTCGCAGGTTTCAACATCGAAGGCGCTCCGCGGTTCAAACGATGGTGAACAGCGGCTGGTCGTACTCAACCGGCTGACCGTTTTCTACCAGGATGGATTCGATGACACCGGCTTTTTCGGCCGTGATGTGGTTCATCATCTTCATCGCTTCAACGATGCAGATGGTGTCGCCCACTTTCACGGTCTTGCCGACTTCAACGAAGGCTGGCGAGGTCGGTGCCGGGGTGCGGTAGAAAGTACCGACCATTGGCGACTTGACCACGAAACCGTTCAGCGCTGGCGCGGCCGGTGCTGCAGGAGCAGCGGCAGCAGCAGGGGCGGCGGCAGGTGCAGCAGCCGGAGCCGGTGCTTGCATCTGTGGCGCGTAGAACTGTTGGGCCGGGGTCTTGCTGTGGCGGCTGATCCGTACGGATTCTTCGCCTTCCTTGATTTCCAGCTCGTCGATACCGGATTCTTCCAGCAGTTCGATCAGTTTCTTAACTTTACGGATATCCATGAATCATCAACTCCCAAGGGTCGGTCAGGGGCGCTTGGCCGGTTGTTCAAGTTGTTCCAGGGCGGCCTCCAGGGCCAGTCGGTAACCGCTGGCGCCAAGGCCGCAGATCACACCTACCGCAACGTCGGAGAAGTAGGAGTGATGGCGGAAAGCTTCGCGTTTGTGCACGTTGGACAAATGCACTTCGATGAATGGGATGCTCACCGCCAGCAACGCGTCACGTAATGCAACGCTTGTATGCGTAAAAGCGGCGGGATTGATCAGGATAAAGTCCACACCTTCGCCACGCGCGGCATGGATGCGATCAATCAATTCGTACTCGGCATTGCTTTGCAGGTACAGCAGATGGTGGCCGGCTTCACGGGCCCGGCGTTCCAGATCGAGGTTGATCTGATCCAGGGTCACTGCCCCGTAGACGCCCGGTTCACGGGTGCCGAGCAGGTTCAGGTTGGGTCCGTGAAGAACCAGTAAGGTCGCCATCGGCTGTTCCTTGTTATTGATGTGGGTACGGCAGAACCCGGCGACTATGCCGCAAAGCCTTTGTGACTGTCCAGTTCTATGCAGTAGCCAGCACGATTAGCGAGGATAGCGCAAAGTATGTGACCAAGTTGTCCGGTCTGGTCATTGGCAACACATTTCTGAAAACACCGGAGGGCAAATGTGGGAGGGGGCTTGCCCCCGATAGCAGTGTGTCAGTCTCAGTATCTGTAACCGGTCCACCGCTATCGGGGGCAAGCCCCCTCCCACATTTTGCTCTCCACATGGCAGGAGATGGGCTCAAACCCGGAAGGCCTGCACCGCGGTATTGAGCTGCCCACCCAGCACCAGCAGGTGCTCGCCCTGGCTGCGCCCCTGGCCAATACGCAGCAGATTATCCTCACCCAGCCGATGAATCCGCTCGCTGTTGTCGCGAATCTCACTCACGGCGCCACTTTGCTGCGCCGTCACATCGGCAATCCGCACGGCGGTGTCGGAAATGGTCTGGATTGCGCCGACGATTTCATCCAGCGCGCCGTCGGCCGCCTGGGCCTGTTGGGCAGTGGCTTCGGCGTGTTCGACCTGCGCGCGCATGCCTTGCACCGACTGGTGCGCGGCGCTTTGCAGGCCGGCGATCAGGGTCTGGATTTCGGCGGTGGCGCCGGCTGTGCGTTGCGCCAGCGAGCGCACTTCGTCGGCGACCACGGCAAAGCCACGCCCGGCCTCGCCAGCGCGGGCGGCTTCAATCGCCGCGTTGAGTGCCAGCAGGTTGGTCTGGTCGGCAATCGAACGAATCACCGTGAGCACGCCGCCGATGGTGGCGGATTCCTCGGCGAGTTTTTCGATCATCTGCGCATTTTGCTGCACTTCACCTACCAGGGCGTGCAGGCCGGTCAGGCTCAAGCCGATCACGCGCTGGCCTTGCTCCACCGCCTGGCCCGCGCTGCGGCTGGCACCGGCAGCCTGGCTGGCGTCGCCGGCCACTTGCTGGATGGTCGCTTCCAGTTCGCCGAGGGAGTCGCGGATCTGCGCGGTGTCCCCGGCCTGGCGTTCGGCGCCATCGTGCAGGCCGCTGCTCAATTCGGCGAGGGCGCGGCTGCTGCCGGCAACCTCTTCGGCATTCCCGCGAATGGTGCCCACCAGGTCCACCAGATAGGCGCGCAGGCGGTTCAGCGAGGCTTCGATGTCGTGCAGTTCGCGGTTGGTCTTGCCCAGGGCGATGGGCTGGCTGAAGTCACCTTCGGCCCAGGTCGACAGGGCCGGTGCCAGGTTGGTCAGCACCCGCGCCAGTTTGCGCTGCAGGGTGTCGATCAGCAGGGCGATCAGCAGGATCAGGCCAATCATCACGCCTTGCATCAGGCGCACTTCGCCCTGGATCTTGCCGTGTTGCGCGCGCACCACGGGCTCAAGGCCGGCGATGGCCTGCTGCACGGCGTTGATTTTCAGGCGGGTGGCGTTGCCCAGGTCGGCACGTTGCTGGATCTGCTCGCGGGTGCGCTTGAGTTCGGCGGGGTAGCGGGTGAGCAGGCTGTTGAGTTCGCGCTTGAGGTCGACGCCGGTGTCCTGGGCTTCGGTTTTTTCGGTGTTTTCCAGGCCCATCAGCGCGGAAAAATCGTCGGTATTCGATTCGGCGCTGGCTTTGACGCCGAGCAACGGCAGCGCCTCCAGCACATCCGCCTGCGTGCGGATATTGGCGACTTCACGCTCCACATCAGCGGCCAGCTCGGCGCGGCCGCTGCTCACCAGCTTGTCACGGGCCAGCGACAACTTGCCCAGGTGCTGCGCAGCGGCCAGCAGCGGCGGCAGGTAGCGCGCGGCGTCCGGCGAGCTGACGCCGAGGGCGTACTGGCTCAATTGCTCCAGGTTAGCGCCCAGTTCGCGCTCGGCTTGCAGCAGCAAGGCTTGGGGGTCGCCAGCCAGTTTGCCGGCAGCAAGCAGGTCGGTCTTGCTGAAGGTGTCCAGGTCCGCCAGGCTGGGGCGCAGGCTTTGCGCGAGGTCGGCGGGCAATTCGTCGAGGTGCTGCAGCAGGCTTTCGAGGCTCTGGCTGGCGCTGCTCAAGCGCAGCGCATCGCCGGTGGCCAGGTAGTCGTCGATATTGCGCGCAGCCTGGTTCTGGAAGGTTTGCGACAGACCCAGGTAGCGCTCCATCAGCAAATACGGCCGCTCCAGCGCGCGTTGCGACCACCAGAGCGTCGCCCCCAGCGCCAGGCACACGGCCACCAGAAGAAGGGTGTTGAGATTGGTCAGCAGCTTCAGGCGCATGCGTGGTTTCAACCGACGGCAAAAGATAAGTGCCTGAAGTTATTGCGTTTTCGTTACAAGGTTATGACGGAATCAGTGGATTCCGGTGAAAAGGTGGCACTTTGCTTTGAGGTGCGCGCAGCTTGCACCCGGTTGCGTCCGGCGTTCTTGGCGCGGTACAGCGCCTCGTCGGCCTGGGCGGCCATCATCAGGCTGTCGGAGCCGTCGCACAGCTCCACCAGCCCGGCACTGAAGGTGCACCACAAATCCTGCGGCTGGGCCGGGTAGTGGATTTCGGCGAAGCGCCCGCGAATTTCATCCAGCACCTTGCACGCCGACTCCAGGTCGGTATCGGGCATCACGATGGCGAATTCTTCGCCGCCGTAGCGCCCGATATAGTCGGTCTTGCGCAGGCGCTGCTTGAGAAACAGCGCGAGGCTCTTGATCACGCGGTCGCCCATAGGGTGGCCGTGGCTGTCGTTGACCCGCTTGAAGTGGTCGATATCCAGCATGGCAAAACTCAGCGGCTTGTTTTCGCGACGCGCGCGGAAGCTGCAGTCTTCGAGCAATTGCAGAATGTGGGTGTGGTTGTACAGGCCGGTCAGGCTGTCGCGCACCATCCGCGCCTTGAGGTTGCGCGCCCGCGCCGCGCGGTTGCGCACGGTTGTGATCAGGTGGCGGGGCTTGATCGGTTTGGTCAGGAAGTCGTCGCCGCCTTCGCTCATGGCGTCCAGTTGCTTGTCCAGGTCGTCTTCGGCCGACAGGTAGATGATCGGCACGCTGACGTAGCGGTCATTGTGGCGAATGACCTTGGCCAGTTCGGTACCGGTACAGGCTGGCATATACATGTCGAGGATGATCAGGTCGGGCTGGAAGTCCGCCAGCTCGGCCATGGCCTGGATCGGTTCGATCAAGGTGCGCGTGACGATGCCGGCGCTGTTGAGCAGGCGTTCGGTGTGCAGCGCCTGGGCCCGCGAGTCGTCGATGATCAGTACTTTGTACGGTTCGTACTGGGCGACGCAGGTCAACACTTCGATCTTTTCCAGCAGGCTGGAGGCTTCCAAAGTACCGGTGAGGAACTCCTGGCCACCAGCGCGCACGGCGGCCAGGCGGGTTGGGGTGTCGGTTTCCAGCAGGCTGAAAAACAGCAGCGGCAGCTTTTGTTCCAGGCCTTCCTGGGCTTGCGCGGCGAGCTTGAGGCCGAGGCCGGCACCGCAGAAATCCACGTCCATCACAATTGCCGAAGGCAGGCGCTCGGCCATCGATGCATGGAAAGCCGCCACGCTGTCCAGGGACTGGGCGCTCATGCCAAAGAACTCCAGCTGCTTGGCCAGGCGCTCGGCCCGCTCGTGGTCGGCCAGCATTACGTAGATCGGCTTGCGCATCGGCGGCAGGAAGGTTTGTTCCAGCTGGTCGCCCTGGCGCAGGCCGGTGCGGGACAGGCGCTGCATCAGGCGGTTGAGTTCGGTGATCAGCTGGCTGCTCAGGCGGCCGCGGTTTTCGTCCACCGCCTTGAGGGATTCGCGGATGTGCTGGGCCAGTTGGCCGTGCTCCGGCTGTTCGAAACGCTCGGCGAAACGCAGCAGGCGCAAGTTGGCTTCGCTGAGTTCGGAGAGGTCGGCGCCGGACCATTCGGTACGTTGCAGGCGCTGCCAGATCTCAAGAATTTGACGTGCCTGATGAATTACCCGCTGGGCAAAATGTTGCTTGAGACGCTCACGGCTGGGGTCTTCTGGCTCGGTCATATCCTGACTACTAGTTAGGGTGCATGCTGAGGTCGAACTGATGGCTCTATGCTAGCACCTCTTTGGAAGTGGATGAGTGTCATACATCAATAAACTGCGTGCCCCTGATATTCAGTTACTGACTCGATGGTCGCGCAGCGTAAAAAACGTGCATCCTTTATAGTCGAAAGCCTCACGTGCGCCAGTTTGGTGAAAAGCCCCGCATGGGCGGGCACGATGGGGTAGGGTTGTGGTCGGAGTGTTTGAACGCACGCCATCAATTCAAGTGCATGAACTCAAGTGATTGAAAGGATATCGCCATGCTGGACTGGAAAAACCGTGCAGGCAGTGCCAAAGGCCCCGCGCCTGAGCCGAAGTCGGCCAACCGCAGCTATTTGCGTACTCTGCTGATGAGCCGGGCCTTGCTCAGTGTGCTCGGCCTGTACCTGTTGGTCACCGGCGCCCTGGGCTGGTACTGGAGCGAAGAGCCGGCGCTGTTCCCGGTCCAGCAAAATGCGCAGATCGCCGCCGAAAAAGAAGGCAAGCAGATGGTGGTGGGCTTCACCACCGTCGAAACCCTCAAGACCGTGGTCGGCACCTTGCTCAACAAGCCTGGTGGCTACATTTCCAACGACCGCTTCCCGCCAGGCCTGTGGATGGACAACATGCCGAGCTGGGAATACGGCGTGCTGGTGCAGGTGCGCGACCTGACCCGTGCCCTGCGTAAAGACTTCGCCCGCTCCCAGTCGCAGTCGGCCGAAGATGCGGATTTGGCCAAGGCCGAGCCGCGCTTCAACTTCGACAACAAGAGCTGGGTGCTGCCGTCCAGTGAGTCGGAGTACCAGGAGGGCATCAACTCCCTGAGCCGCTACGAAGCGCGTCTGTCCGACCCGAACCAGCGCGGTGCGCTGTTTTATGCGCGTGCCGACAACCTCAACAACTGGCTGGGCGATGTCGCCACTCGCCTGGGCTCGCTGTCGCAACGCCTGTCGGCCAGCGTCGGCCGGGTGAAACTGAACACCGCATTGAAAACCGAAGCCCTGGCGCCGGGCGAAGTGCCGCAGGTCGATGAAGAAGTGGTGGAAACCCCATGGATGCAGATCGACAACGTGTTCTACGAAGCCCGTGGCCAGGCGTGGGCCTTGTCGCACTTGCTGCGCGCCATCGAGGTCGACTTTGCCGATGTGCTGGCGAAAAAGAACGCCACCGTCAGCGTGCGCCAGATCATTCGTGAGCTGGAGGCTTCGCAGGAGCCCGTCTGGAGCCCAATGATCCTGAATGGCAGTGGCTTCGGCGTGCTGGCGAACCACTCGCTGGTGATGGCCAACTACATTTCCCGGGCCAACGCTGCAGTGATCGACTTGCGTCAGCTCCTCAACCAGGGTTGATGATGGACGCGACTCAAAAGGAGGCCGCGCACCGTGCGGCCTCTGATGCCGAACTGATCTGCTGGGTCGACGAGCAGGACAACCTGCTCGGCCACCTGGTCAGGTCCGACCTGCGCCAGCGCGGCCTGATCGGCCGCTGCACCTTTATCTTCCTGTTCAACTCCAGCGGCGAGCTGTGTGTGCATCGGCGCACCCTGAGCAAAGCCATGTATCCCGGGTTCTGGGATACGGCGGCGGGTGGGATGGTCGCGGCGGGGGAGTCGTATGCCGTGTCGGCAGCCCGTGAGCTGGAAGAAGAACTGGGTGTCGGCGGGGTGGAATTGATCGAGCACGACCATTTCTACTTCGAAGATGGCGACAGCCGGCTCTGGTGCCGGTCCTACTCCGCGACTTGGGACGGGCCCCTGCGCCTGCAGCCCGAAGAGGTCATGGAGGCGCGCTTTTTACCGATTGAAAGTGTGCTGCAGGAGGCGCAACAAAAGCCTTACTGCCCGGACGCCCAAGAGGGCTTGCGGCGCTATCTGGCCCTGCGTCGCTAAAGTTGCATAAATTGGCGCGATTTGACTCTTAGCAAGTCGGCTTTTTGCCGTTACACTGCGCGACTTTTCACCCGGAACGCCTTGGCGGCCCGGTAGCGCTGCCCCTGCCTGAGTGGGGCTTCGCGGTCGGTTAAACGCCTTGGCGCAGACCGATCAGTCTTTGTCCTCCCAAGAGGATTGCCGGTGGCCAAAAAAGCCGCATCCTTCGCCGCCCTTGGTGGCCTGGTATTCTCCACCGATGCAGGTCGACACTGCCCGGACTGTCGTCAGCCCGTGGGTTCGTGTACCTGCAAACACACCCTGATCCCTGAAGGCGACGGTATTGCCCGCGTGCGACGCGAGAGCAAAGGCCGTGGCGGCAAGACGGTGACCACCATCACCGGCGTGCCGTTGGCCGAAGATGCCCTGAAGGAACTGGCCACCACGCTGAAAAAACGCTGTGGCACCGGTGGCGCGTTGAAAGACGGGGTCATCGAAATCCAGGGCGAGCACGTCGAGTTGCTCTTGGCCGAGCTGATCAAGCTCGGGTACAAGGCCAAGAAGTCCGGCGGCTGAAAGCCTCTTCCCAACCTGTGGCTAAACTCTGTCCTGCGAGTGGGGTCTACCTCCTTTACAGGCAAATCGTCATTTTCATTCTTTAGACTGCGCCAGCCTCCGCTTGAGGTGGCGCCTTCGCCTTCATTTATAGGGGACTTCGATGTCCGTACGACGCACACGCAAAGATGATGGCAGCCAATGGACAGTTGCGGACAGCCGCAGTGTTTACGGGATTCGCCATTGGGGGGCCGGGTATTTCGCGATCAATGAAGCCGGTCGCGTAGAAGTCCGTCCGAACGGCCCGAACAGCACGCCGGTCGACCTCTACGAGCAAGTCGACGAGTTGCGCAAAAGCGGCCTGTCGCTGCCATTGCTGGTGCGCTTCCCCGACATCCTGCAAGACCGCGTGCGCCAGCTGACCGGTGCCTTCGATTCGAACATCGAACGCCTGGAATACCAGAGCAAGTACACCGCGCTGTACCCGATCAAGGTGAACCAGCAGGAAGCGGTGATCGAAAACATCATTGCCACCCAGAACGTGTCCATTGGCCTGGAAGCCGGCTCCAAGCCGGAGCTGTTGGCCGTGCTGGCCCTGGCGCCGAAGGGCGGCACCATCGTTTGCAACGGTTACAAGGACCGTGAGTTCATCCGCCTCGCGCTGATGGGCCAGAAGCTCGGCCACAATGTGTTCATCGTGATCGAGAAAGAATCCGAGGTTGAGCTGGTGATCGAAGAGGCGGCGAGCCTCAAGGTCAAGCCGCAGGTTGGCCTGCGCGTGCGCCTGTCGTCCCTGGCTTCGTCGAAATGGGCGGACACCGGCGGCGAGAAGTCCAAGTTCGGTTTGTCGGCGGCGCAGTTGCTGTCGGTGGTCGAGCGCTTCCGCGCGGCGGGCCTGGACCAGGGCATCCGCCTGCTGCACTTCCACATGGGCTCGCAGATCGCCAACCTGGCCGACTACCAGCACGGGTTCAAGGAAGCCATTCGTTACTACGGCGAACTGCGCAACCTCGGCCTGCCGGTGGACCACATCGACGTCGGCGGCGGCCTGGGCGTGGACTACGACGGTACCCACTCGCGCAACGCCAGCTCGATCAACTACGACATGGACGACTACGCCGGCGTGGTCGTGGGCATGCTCAAGGAATTCTGCGACGCGCAGAGCCTGCCGCACCCGAACATCTTCTCTGAGAGCGGCCGTTCCCTGACCGCCCACCACGCCATGCTGGTGGTGCAGGTCACCGACGTCGAGAAACACAACGACGAAATCCCGCTGATCGAAAACAAGGAAAGCCTGCCGGAAACCGTGCAATGGCTGGTGGACCTGCTTGGCCCGACCGACATCGAGATGGTCACCGAAACTTACTGGCGCGCCACCCACTACATGAGCGACGTGGCCACCCAGTACGCCGATGGCAAGCTGACCCTGGCCGAAAAAGCCCTGGCCGAACAGTGCTACTTCGCCGTGTGCCGCCGCCTGCACAACTCGTTGAAGGCCCGCCAGCGTTCGCACCGCCAAGTGCTGGACGAGCTCAACGACAAGCTGGCCGACAAGTACATCTGCAACTTCTCGGTATTCCAGAGCCTGCCGGACACCTGGGCCATCGGCCAGGTACTGCCGATCCTGCCGCTGCACCGCCTCGACGAAGAGCCGCTGCGCCGCGCGGTATTGCAGGATCTGACCTGCGACTCCGATGGCAAGATCAAGCAGTACGTCGACGAGCAGAGCATCGAGACCAGCCTGCCGGTGCATGCCCTGAACGAAGGGGAAGACTACCTGCTGGGGATCTTCCTGGTCGGCGCGTATCAAGAGATCCTGGGCGATATGCACAACCTGTTCGGTGACACCGACTCGGTGAACATCTACCAGCGCGAAGACGGTTCGGTGTACAGCGCCGGTATCGAGACCCACGACACCATCGAAGACATGCTGCGCTATGTGCACTTGTCGCCCGAGGAGTTGATGACGCACTACCGTGACAAGTGTGCGAGCGCGAAGATCTCTGCGTCGGAGCGTACGCAGTTCCTGGATGCGTTGCGTTTGGGTCTGACGCGTTCGTCCTACCTGTCCTCGTAATACCGGCTGACAGAGATCTAAAATGTGGGAGCGGGCTTGCTCGCGAAAGCGGTACATCAGTGACACCGGTGTTAACTGACGCACTGCTTTCGCGAGCAAGCCCGCTCCCACATTTGGATTTGTGTTTGGTAATACCTTCTTTATGGGGGACGGAAAATGTCGAGCAAATACCTGCAAGCGATCACCCTGGCATTGGCTGCATTGCTTGCAGCCTGCTCCCCAATCAAAGTCCTCAACGCCCTCACCCCTTCAAACACCTTCACCAAAACCGCCGCCATCGCCTACGGCGACGACCCTCGCCAGAAACTCGATATCTACCGCCCCGTCAGCGCCTCGCAAAACGCGCCTGTGGTGGTGTTTTTCTACGGCGGCAGTTGGAACAGCGGTTCCAAGGATGACTACGGTTTTGTCGGCGAAGCCCTGGCCTCACGTGGCATCGTGGTGGTGATCGCCGACTACCGGCTTTACCCGCAGGTGCGTTACCCCGCGTTTCTCCAGGATGGCGCCCACGCGGTAGCCTGGACCTATCAGCACATCGCCGACTACGGCGCCGACCCCAAGCAGCTCTATGTGATGGGCCACAGCTCCGGCGCGTACAACGCCTCGATGCTGGCGCTGGATGCGCGTTGGCTGAACGCTGTGGGCCAGGCGCCGTCGATGCTCAAGGGCTGGATCGGCCTGGCCGGGCCGTACGACTTCCTGCCGATTGAAAACCCGGACGTGAAACCGGTGTTTTTCTTCCCCGACTCACCGCCGGAGTCGCAGCCGATCAACCACGTCAGCCACGACGCGCCGCCCAGCCTGCTGATCGCCTCGACCGATGACAACTTGGTCAACCCCACGCGCAATACCGGTGGGCTGGCCAACAAGCTGCGAGAAGCCGGCGTGCCGGTAGAAACGTTTTACTTCACCAAGACCAACCACCAGACCCTGGTGGCGGCCATGTCCAAGCCACTACGCTGGCTGGCGCCGGTGCTGGAGCGGGTCACGGCCTTTATCAACTCCACCCCGGACGCTTAAACGAGGCGTGAGGGTTCGTCCAGGTGATAACGGTCACGCAGTGGCACGCCCATCTCTTTACGCAAGGCATTTTCGTTGAAGGGGGAGGGGTTGGTGTCTGTCGGCGGCGTCAGTGGGTCGTTATCGAAGTCGAAGGGCTGCCCCCCGGTGGTAAGCCCTACCGCCTGATATTCGTTGTTTTCAACGGTCGTTGGGCCTTCTGCCGTACTGAAAACGGGGCCTTCCCCCGGAATATTTGTACCGGTGGCGCCGTTATAGGCATGGCTCATCTCATGGTAGAGGGCAAGTAGCGGAGAGATTGAAAAGAGTTTCTCAAAATAATCGGGGTGAAATTCTATTTCCGCGTGGGTCGCTACAGAGCCGGGTGCGCCGTCTTTTATGTAACCAAGCTCAGGCCGGTCTTTGTACTGATCATAGTCGTCGTCGCTGATGTTATTTCTAAACTCGTTTCCAAAACGATAGGAGTTTCTCCCGATGAAGGCAGCGGGGATTATGGTGACGGAGTTTCGATTTTTTTCGGCCAAACGGTCCATTTCCTGAAGCATTCGCTGGCCGGCCGGCGACCCCCTGAGATGTTCAAGGTAGTTCTCTACCTGTTCAACGAATGGTTCAGGCCCCTTTATCGTGAAGCCTGTTTTGCCTGCGTCGGTGTATTCGACGTGTTTCGGTTTTACCTGTGCCAGGCTGTGAACCGAATCGGTTTTCTTGGCGTAGATCTGATCCTTAGTGTCGTAGGAATAGACCGTGTCTGCGCCCGCACCGGTATAGATAGTGGTCTGGCGATATCCCACGAGCTTATCGTTGCCGAGCCCGCCACTCAGAACCGTTTTACCAGACCCGCCGTAGAGTTCGTCATTACCTTGGTCGCCATTGAGGTAAACCTGACGCAGATTGGTTTTCTGGGAGAAGTAGTCGGCATATAACTTGTCGTTGCCTTTGCCGCCCGACAGTACGGCGTTGCCGCTGCCTGCGATCATTACGTCGTCGCCATCACCGCCAAAGGCGACCATATGGCCGGTGCCCAGGCGAAGGTAATCGTTACCCTTGCCTGCGTTCACGCTACCGGAGCGCCCATTTGCAGCGATATAGTCATCACCGTCGCCACTGTGTATGTGTGTCTCAATGTTGACGTGCTTGTCGACGCTGATGCGGTCATTGCCTCCCTCGGTTTTTATTGTCAGCGCGTGCGAGTCATTGTTGGCAGTCAGTGGGAGTTTGTAGTCTTTGCCGTTGATACGCGCGTTGAGCTGGTGGTTTGCGCCTACGCTGATCTTTACGTTGTCAGCCTTGTCGGTTGTAGTGATCAGGACTCGGCTGACATCAAGGGAGCGCTTGCCTTGCTGATCGGTTACATAGGTTGAAAGATGTTGAATCTTGGTAGTTCCATCATCAACTAACGTTGATCGATGTTGCGCGCCATCCGGTACGTCGGCAGCGCTGGGGGGAGTAAAGACGGGATAGATTGATGGCATCGCAAGAATGTTCATTGATACGTCACTTTATGAGGATTGAGTTAAACCACAGAGGCACAGGCGCTGTGTGGTTCCGGTTTCTCCATAAAGCCCAATAACTTTGTAACCTGATGCCCGGCAAGTGCTATCAGGGGGCGCTGAGCCAAGCGTCCTGTTTAGCGAGGCGCCAAGAAATGGCCCACAGGGTCACACTGCGTAACGCCATAAACAGCAGGAACGTCAGCCACAGCCCATGGTTGCCCAGCCCCTGCAAGGCCCAGGCGAACGGCAGCGTGAGCAGCACGGTCAGCAACATCCCGTTGCGCATCTCCCGCGCGCGGGTGGCGCCGATAAACAGGCCGTCCAGCAAGTAACTCCACACCGCAATCAACGGCAACAGCGCCAGGTACGGCAGGTACAGGTCGGCGGTTTCGCGCACGCTGGGGATATCGGTTTGCATGGCAATGAACAGATGGCCGGCGACGCTGAACAGCAGGGCAAACCCGACGCTGGCGATCAGCGACCAACCGCCGGCCACCACCAGCGAGCGGCGCAAGGCGGGGCGGTCGTGGGCTCCGATGGCGTGGCCGCACAGGGCTTCGACCGCATGGGCCAGGCCGTCCAACGCGTGGGCGGTCAGCAGCAGGCCGTTGAGCAGCAGCGCGTTGGCCGCGACGGTGGCATCGCCGAGGCGCGCGCCTTGCACCGTGATCATGAAAAACACCGATTGCAACGCGAGGCTGCGGATGAAGATGTCGCGATTGACCGCCAGCAGCGGGCGCCAGCTTTGCCATAATTTCAACGCGCCCCAGGCGATATGCCCGGGGTAGGCGCGCAGGGCTTTTTGCGTCATGGCCAGGCCAAGCAAGGCGCCGGTCCATTCGGCGATCACCGAGGCGCGGGCGGAGCCGACCACGCCCCAGTCCAGGCCGAGGACGAACCACAGGTTCAACGCGATGTTGACCAGGTTGGTGGTGAGCAAAATCGCCAGCGGCGCCCGAGCGTTTTGGGTTCCCAGGAACCAGCCGACCAATGCATAACTGGCCAGCGCGGCGGGCAGGCCAAACAGGCGGGTGTGGAAGAAATCCTGGGTCAGTTGGTTCAGCTCGGGCGAGGGCTGCATCCATTCCAGCGCCAGATGGCTGAAGGGAATGCCGACAGTGCCCAGCACCATCGCCAGGCCGAGTGCCAGCAGCAAACCTTGCAGCAGTATCTGCCTCAGCGCCGCGCCATCCCCACGCCCGGCGGCCTGGGCGGCGAACCCGGTGGAGCCCATGCGCAGAAAGCCCATGGCCCAGGCGAGGAAGGTGTAGAGGCTCGCGCCAACGGCCACGGCCCCGAGTTGATGGGCATGGGGCAGGTGGCCGATGACCATGCTGTCGACCAACGCCACCAGCGGCACCGAGATATTCGACAGGATCATCGGCGCGGCCAGGGCCCAGACGCGGCGGTGGGTCGGGCGGTGGCGCCAGTCGGTGAGCAGGGTAGGCATGCGGGCTCCTTGGGGGAGCGGCATTGTAACTGGGCCTCCAGGAGGATGCAGGACCAATGTGGAGGGGCTGTGCGACGATTCGACTTGTCCCTCCGACATTTTGATCTTCATTGTTTGTGGGATTTGTCTTGGGCCTGAGAGTGCCTCAGAACCAACCCACCCTCCGTCGGTCAATGTGACCAGCGCCACATCGGCTTGTGCGGCGCTGATATATAGTTCACCCCTCGGACCCCTCTCACTACGAGTGCCCCATGCTGAACAAAGGACTGATCCTGGCTTGCGCGCTGGCCCTGCTGAGCGCCTGCGATTCCTCCGACAAACCGGCAGCACCGCCTGCGCCAACGGTAGCGGTGGCCCCCAAACCGGCCAAGGCGGCAGTGGATGTGGCGGCGCTCAAGCAGCGTTATGCCGGGCGTGAGTTGAGTGTGGTGGACGTGTCCGAGGTGCAACTGGACGGCGCCAGTACCTTGTCGGTGAGCTTTTCCATCCCGCTGGACCCGGAGCAGAAGTTCGCCGACAAGCTGCGCCTGGTGGACAGCAAGTCGGGCAAGGTCGATGGCGCGTGGGAGCTGTCCGATAACCTGATGGAATTGCGCCTGCGCCACCTGGAGCCGCAGCGCAAGCTGGTGCTGACGGTGGATGCCGGGGTCAAGGCGGTCAACGCCAACACACTCGCCGCCGAGTACAGCGCCCGCCTGGAAACCCGTGACCTGCAAGCCACCGTCGGCTTCGCTAGCCGCGGCACCTTGCTGCCGACGCGCCTGGCCGAGGGCCTGCCGGTGATCGCGCTGAACGTCGACAAGATCGACGTCGAATTCTTCCGCATCAAGCCCGAATCCCTGCCGTCGTTCCTCGCGCAATGGGGCCGCAACACCAGCCTGCAAAGTTATGAATCCCGCGAGCTGCTGCCGTTGGCCGACCTGGTCTACGGTGGCCGCTTCGACCTCAACCCGGCGCGCAATACCCGCGAAACCCTGTTGCTGCCGATCGCTGGCCTCAAGCAATTGCAGCAACCGGGCGTCTACCTGGCGGTGATGCGCGCCTCGGGCACTTACAATTATTCGCAACCGGCCACGCTGTTCACCTTGAGTGATATAGGCCTGTCGGTGCACCGCTACGCCAATCGCCTGGACGTGTTTACCCAGGCCCTCGAAGGTGGCAAGGCGCTGGACGGCGTCGACCTTGAAGTGCTGGATGCCGATGGCCGCGTGCTGGGCCAGGGCAAGACTGAGAAGGGTGGGCATGCCGAGCTGCCACTGCCGAAAAAGGCCCAGGTGCTGCTGGCCAAGACAGGCGAGCAGACCAGCCTGCTGCGCCTGGACAGCGCCGCGCTGGACCTGGCCGAGTTCGATATCGGCGGTCAGCCTTCGCACCCGTTGCAGTTCTTTGTGTTCGGCCCACGCGACCTGTATCGCCCCGGCGAAACCGTGCTGCTCAATGCGCTGCTGCGCGACAAGGATGGCAATGCCGTCAAGCCGCAGCCGGTCAGCGTCGAAGTGCGCCGCCCGGACGAGCAGGTGAGCCGCAAGTTTGTCTGGGATGCCGATGCGTCCGGCCTCTATCAATATCAACTGCAATTGAACAGCGAGGCGCCCACCGGGCGTTGGCAGTTGGTGTTCGACCTGGGCGATGGCAAGCCGCAGCTGTATGAATTCCTTGTCGAAGACTTCCTGCCCGAGCGCCTGGCGCTGGAGCTCAAAGGCAGCGATACGGCGTTGAGCCCGGCCGACAACCCGGTCATCCACGTTAACGGGCGTTACCTCTACGGCGCGCCGGCGTCGGGCAACCGGGTCAGCGGCCAGGTGTATGTGCGCCCCCTGCGCGAAGCGGTCAAGGCGCTGCCGGGCTATCAGTTCGGCTCCGTCACCGAAGAAGAGCTGAGCCAGGATTTCGAGCTGGACGAAAGTGTGCTCGATGCCAAGGGCCAGGAAGACCTGACCCTGGAAAGCAAATGGGCCGAGGCCAAGTCGCCGCTGCAATTGATCGTGCAAGCCAGCCTGCACGAGTCGGGCGGCCGGCCGATCACCCGGCGCCTGGTGCAGCCGATCTGGCCGGCCGAGCAACTGCCGGGCCTGCGCGGGTTGTTTGATGGCAAGGAAACCAATGGCGATGGCCCGGCGGAATTCGAAGTGCTGCTGGCCAACCAGGACGGGCACAAACTCGCCGCGCAGAACCTCAAGGTGCGCCTGGTGCGCGAGCGTCGCGACTACTACTGGAACTACTCCGACAGCGATGGCTGGAGCTACCATTTCAACGAAAAATTCCTCAACCTCGACGAACAGACCTTGAACATCAAGGCCGGTGATACCGCCAAGGTCAGCTTCCAGGTGGAGTGGGGCCCTTACCGCGTCGAGGTCGAAGACCCGCAGACCGGGCTGGTCAGCAGCCTGCGCTTCTGGGCCGGCTACCAGGCCCAGGACAACACCGAAGGCGGCGCCGTGCGCCCCGACCAGGTCAAGCTGGCGCTGGACAAACCCGCGTATGGCGACGGCGATACCGCCAACGTCACGGTCACGCCGCCGGCAGCCGGTAAAGGCTACCTGCTGGTGGAGTCGGCCGAAGGGCCGCTGTGGTGGCAGGAAATCGACGTGCCGGCCGAGGGTAAAAGCTTCGCGGTGAAGCTCGACCCGAAATGGTCGCGCCATGACCTGTACGTGAGCGCCCTGGTGATTCGCCCCGGCGAGCGCAAAGCCAATATCACCCCCAAACGTGCCGTAGGCCTGCTGCACCTGCCGCTGGACCGTACTCAGCGCAAGCTGGGCGTGACCCTCACTGCGCCGGAAAAAATGCGCCCCAAACAACCACTGACGGTGAAAATCGCCGCCAGGAATGCGGATGGCAGCGTGCCCAAGCAGGTGCATGTGCTAGTCGCGGCGGTGGACGTGGGCATTCTCAATATCACCGAATACCCGACACCCGATCCTTACTCCAGCCTGTTCGGTCGCAAGGCCTATGGCGTCGACCAGTTCGACATCTATGGCCAGTTGATCGAAGCCGGGCAGGGCCGCCTGGCCAGCCTGGCATTCGGCGGTGATGCGGCGTTGGCCAAGGGCGGCAAGCGCCCGGACACCAGCGTGACTATCGTCGCCCTGCAAAGCGCGCCGGTGACCTTGAATGAGCAGGGCGAGGGCGAAGTCAGCGTCAACATCCCGGACTTCAACGGTGAGCTGCGCCTGATGGCCCAGGCCTGGAGCGATGACCGCTACGGCATGGCCGAAGCCAAGACCGTGATCGCCGCGCCGCTGATCGCCGAGCTGTCGGCGCCGCGTTTCCTCGCGGGTGGCGACCAGACCAGCCTGGCGCTGGACCTGTCCAACCTGTCGGGCAAGGCGCAGAAGCTGGATGTGCAACTGAGTGCCGAAGGGCAGCTGGAATTGGTCAACACTGGCGCGCAAACCTTCGAATTGAAGCAGGGCCAGCGCACCACGCTGCATATCCCGGTGAAAGCCTGGGGTGGCCTGGGGCATGGTAAGGTCAAGGTCATGGTGAACGGCCTCGACCTGCCGGGTGAAAACCTGCCGCCGTTCAGTCGCGAATGGACCTTGGGTGTGCGCCCGGCGTACCCGGCATTGCTCAAGCATTACCGCGCGGTGCTCAAAAACGAATCGTGGAGCCTGCCTGCTGGCACGCTGGACCAGTTTGATGCCTCGGGGCGCGAGGCGTTGCTGAGCCTGTCGAGCCGGCCGCCGCTGAACCTCGGCGCGCAGATCAGCGCGCTGAAGGCTTACCCTTACGGTTGCCTGGAGCAGACGGCCAGCGGCTTGTATCCGTCGCTGTATGCCGACGACGCCTTGCTCAAGCGCTTGAGCATCAAGGGTGAGCCGGATGCCGAGCGCAAACGCAAGATCGAGCTGGGCATCGAACGCCTGCTGGGCATGCAGCGCTACAATGGCAGTTTCGGTTTGTGGGGCGCCGATGGCGAAGAAGAATATTGGCTGACCGCGTATGTCACCGACTTCCTGCTGCGGGCCCGTGACCAAGGGTTTGCCGTGCCGCCTGAAGCCTTGAAAAAAGCCAGCGAGCGCCTGCTGCGTTACGTGCAGGAGCGCAACCTGATCGAAGTCGACTACAGCGACAACGCCGACCACACCCGCTTTGCCGTGCAAGCCTACGCGGGCATGGTGCTGGCGCGCAGCCAGCAGGCACCGTTGGGCGCGTTGCGCAGTATTTTTGAGCGGCGCAGCGAGGCGCGCTCTGGCTTGCCATTGGTGCAGTTGGCCATCGCGCTGCAGAAGATGGGTGACCAGCCGCGCGCCGATCAGGCCTTGCTCGCCGGGTTGGCGGCGCAACGCAATGCCAATGAATGGCTGGCCGATTACGGCAGCCCATTGCGCGACCAGGCGATGATTCTGGCCCTGCTTGAAGAAAATGACCTGGCCAAGGGCAAGCGCGAGGAGCGTTTGTTCGCGCTGTCGGATCAATTGGCGGCCAGCCCGTACCTGTCGACCCAGGAGCGTAATTCGTTGTTCCTGGCCGGGCGCCTGGGGTTCGCTAAGCCCGAGGCCAACTGGCAGGTGTCGCTGACCGGCAGCGGCGGTGTGCATGAGTTGAATAACCAGCAATCGACCCTGGCACTGGAGGGTAAGCAGCTGTCCAGCGACCTGGCCTTGAGCAATCAGGGGGATACACCGGTGTACCAGCAGTTGAGCATTTCCGGTTATCCACAGGTGCCGCCGGCAGCGGGGGGCGACAACCTGAGCATCCGCCGTGAGTACCTGGGCATGAACGGCCAGCCGTTGAACCTGCGCAGCCTCAACAGTGGCGACCTGGTGTTGGTGCATCTGGCCGTGAGCGCCAAGCAGCGTGTGCCCGACGCCCTGGTGGTGGACTTGCTACCGGCGGGCCTGGAGCTGGAAAACCAGAACCTGGCGCAAAGCGCCGCCAGCCTGGAAAACGCCAGCAGCCAAGTGAAGGAGTGGCGTGAGGCGATGCAGAACTCGACCCTCAAGCATCAGGAGTTCAGGGATGACCGCTATGTCGCGGCGATGAATCTGGACGGTTCGGGGACTACGCACCTGCTGTACCTGGCGCGTGCCGTGACACCGGGGACGTATCGAGTGCCGCCGCCGCAGGTGGAGTCGATGTACCGGCCGAACTGGCAGGCGGTGGGGGAGACTCCGGCGGATCTGGTGATCAAGGGCCGCTGATAGCCTAATTTGAAATAGGGGCAGATGTGGGAGGAGGCAAGCCCCCTCCCACAGAGGATTTTTGGCGTTAGTGGACTACCCAGCTCAGGAGCCACAGGCCGAGCATCAACCAGATAATCCCAAAGACGATCGACGCGCGCATAAACGCGCGCACGGCCGAGTACAGGAACAGCAGGCCGACGATCAGGGTGATGATGCTGATGATCGACGTGTCCATGCCCAAGGTGCGGGACAGGCCTTCGACAAAGTTGCCGCCGGCGTTGGTCAAGGCACCGAACAACCCGCTGAGGCCGTCGACGATAAAGCGGATGATGGAGCCCAGCGCCTGGCCCAGCCATTCGAAAAAGCTTTCTACCTGCATGTGTGTGTCCTGAGTAAGAGGTGGGCGTATCTGTGCCTTTGGTTGTAATTGCGACAGGCTAGTTCCCTACCAGCATAGAGGTTTGCCCGTTTGAGTTTTGTATTAATGACTCGGTTTGATGTGGGAGGGGGCTTGCCCCCGATGGCGGTATGCCTGTGAACGCTTTGGCAACTGACCCACTGCCATCGGGGGCAAGCCCCCTCCCACAGTTATTGCGTTGGACCTTGGCAAGTGTGTTGCTGGTGATTGCCCTGCTGTGGCTGGCCGATCGCTTCTGGCCGTTGCCCCTGCCAGAGGACGACCTGGCGCGGGTGGTACTGGCCGAGGATGGCACGCCGTTATGGCGGTTTGCCGATGCCAACGGGGTGTGGCGCTACCCGGTGCAAACCAGCGAAGTGTCGCCGTATTACCTGGACGCATTGCTCACCTATGAAGACCGCTGGTTCTACCAGCACCCTGGCGTAAACCCGCTGGCATTGGCGCGGGCGACGTGGCAGAACCTCACGGGCGCGCGGGTGGTGTCCGGCGGCAGCACCTTGTCGATGCAGGTGGCGCGGTTGCTCGACCCGCATTCGCGCACCTTCCACGGCAAACTGCGCCAGCTGTGGCGCACGGCGCAGTTGGAGTGGCACCTGTCCAAAGAACAGATCCTCAACCTGTACCTGAATCGCGCGCCGTTTGGCGGCACCTTGCAGGGCGTGGCGGCCGCCAGTTGGGCTTACCTGGGCAAGTCCCCGGCACAGTTGACCCACGCCGAGGCCGCCCTGCTTGCAGTATTACCCCAGGCGCCGAGTCGCCTGCGCCCCGACCGCCACCCGCAACGCGCCCAGGCTGCGCGGGACAAGGTGCTGCGCCGCCTGGGTGAATTCCAGGTATGGCCGCAGTCGGCGGTGGATGAAGCCCTCGAAGAACCGTTGCTGCTGGCCCCGCGCCTGGAACCCAGCCTGGCGCCTTTGCTCGCGCGCCGCCTGAACCGCCCGGACAGCCCGCCGCTGATCCGCACCACGCTGGACGCCACCCTGCAACGCCGCCTGGAAGACCTGCTGCTGGGCTGGCGCGCGCGCCTGCCGGAGCACACCTCCGCCGCCATTCTAGTGGTGGAAGAAGAGAGCATGGCGGTGCGCGCCTATCTGGGGTCGGTGGATATCAACGATGCCAAGCGTTTTGGCCACGTGGACATGATCAGCGCGCTGCGTTCGCCCGGCTCCACCCTGAAACCCTTCCTCTATGGCATGGCCCTGGACGATGGCTTGATACATTCCGAATCGCTGTTGCAGGACGTGCCGCGTCGCTATGGCGATTATCGGCCGGGCAACTTCTCCATGGGGTTTACCGGCGCGGTACCGGCGAGCACGGCGCTGTCCAGTTCATTGAACCTGCCGGCCGTGCAATTGTTGGAGGCCTACGGGCCCAAGCGCTTTGCCGCGCAGATGCGCATCGGCGGGGTGCCATTGGCGCTGCCGGCGCTGGCCGAGCCCAACCTGGCGCTGATCCTGGGCGGCGCGGGCAGCCGCCTCGAAGACCTGGTCAGCGGCTACAGCGCCTTTGCCCGCGACGGCAGGGCGGCAACGATTCGATTACAGCCGGACGATACGCTTAGAGAACGGCCATTACTGTCGCCAGGGTCCGCCTGGATTGTGCGGCGCATCCTCAGTGGCCAGGCGCGCCCGGACCGCGACCCCCGCGCCGAGCTGGTTCAGCGCCCGGTGCTGGCCTGGAAAACCGGCACCAGCTACGGCTTTCGCGATGCCTGGGCGATTGGTGTGGGGCCGCGTTACCTGATCGGCGTATGGATCGGCCGACCCGACGGCACGCCGGTGCCGGGGCAGTTCGGCCTGGCCTCGGCCGCGCCGTTGATGTTGCAAGTGCACGATGTGCTGACCAACCGCGACAGCCAGCGCGGCATCAGCGCGCCCGTCAGCCCGGTGCCGGCCAATGTCGGCGTGGCGGCGATCTGTTGGCCGCTGGGCCAGCCGATGAACCGCAGCGACCCCAACTGCCGTCGCCAGCGCTTTGCCTGGACCCTGGATAACACCACGCCGCCGACCTTGCAGGCGCTCGATCAGCCGTTGAGTGTGGGTTTGATGGAAGCCATCTGGGTCAACGCCAAGGGTTTGCGCGTGGACGCCCATTGCCCTGGTGCCGTCGGCAAAAATATTGCCCTGTGGCCCGCGCCACTGGAGCCTTGGCTGCCAAGGGCTGAACGCCGTGAAGCACGCATCCCGGCGGCCGACCCGGATTGCCCGCCACCGGCACTCGCCGCGTCTTCGCCGCTGTCGATCGTCGGCATCCGCGAAGGCGACCAACTGCGCCTGCCAGCGGGCAGCCAGCAAGCCCTGCAGCTGAAACTATCCGCCCTCGGCGGCAGTGGTCGGCGCTGGTGGTTCCTCAACGGCGCGCCGTTGGGCGACAGCGCCAACCAGGACTTTATCAATGCCAGCTTCGAGCGCCTGGGCCGCTACCAGCTCAGCGTCCTCGATGAAGCCGGCCAAACCGCAAGGCTGGAATTCAGCGTCGTCGACTAGGGCCTCATCGGGGGCAAGTCGAATCTTCGCACCTCTGAAGGTGATCACAAATCCAATGTGGGAGGGGGCTTGCCCCCGATGAGGCCCTAAAGGTTCACTTGCCTTCAAGCCCAATCCCCCCGAAGCTACCCACCTTCAGGAGCCCCCGCATGAACCTCGAACACCTCACCGAACGCCTGCATCGTATCCGCGATACCAACGACTGGAAGCAGTTCCACAGCCCGAAAAACCTGGCCATGGCCGCCAGCGTCGAAATGGCCGAACTGGTGGAAATCTTCCAATGGCTGACCGAAGACCAGTCCCGCCAGCTGCCGGCCGACAAACTCGCCCATGCCGGGCAGGAAGTCGGCGATATCGTGCTGTACCTGCTGTTGCTGTGCAGTGAGTTGGGCCTGGACATGAACGAGGTTGTGCGCGCCAAACTGGCCGACAGCGAACGGCGGTTTGCCCATGAGTGACCGCCATTTCGACCAATTGGCCACGCGCTTTGCCGAAAAAATCTACGGCGGCGCCAAAGGTGCCATCCGCCTGGCGGTGCTCCAGGCCGACCTGACCGAAGCCTTGCCCCAACGCCCGTTGCGCGTGCTGGATATCGGCGCGGGGCTGGGGCATATGTCGTTGTGGCTGGCCGAGCAGGGCCATCAGGTGACCCTGGCCGAGCCTGCCGAGCCCATGCTTGACGGCGCGCGCCAACGTTTCGCCGACGCTGGGCAGACTGCGACCTTTATCCACGCGCCCTGGCAAGACCTGCTCGGCCAACTCACCGAACCCTACGACCTGGTGCTGTGCCACGCCGTGCTGGAGTGGCTGGCCGAGCCCCATGCGATCCTGCCGGTGCTGCACCAGCTCACGGTGCCGGGCGGCTGGTTGTCGCTGGCGTTCTACAACCGTGATGCGCTGATTTATCGCAACCTGCTCAAAGGCCATTTCCGCAAAATGCGCAAGAACGACATGGCCGGCGAGAAGCAGAGCCTTACTCCCCAGCAGCCGCTCGACCCACGAGAATTGGCGGCGCAACTAGAAGGGCTTTGGCAGGTCGAAAGCACAAGTGGCGTACGGGTTTTTCACGACTATATGCCGGTGGAATTCCAGGCCCGAGCCAATGTGCAGGATTTGTTGGAGATGGAACTCGCTCACCGTCGTCACCCAAGCTTTGCCGGACTTGGGCGTTATTTGCACTGGATCTGCCGTCCGGTTTAAGCGGCCCAGTCTGCGGAGGTCGAAATGCGTCGTCTCTGTTTGATCCTGTTAGCCCTTGGGCTGAGCGCTTGCTCCAGCCCTAATCCCTATGTCGCCGCTTCGGCCCCCATGCCACCGGCCCCGGCGCAGGCAGCCAACACGTTTGACGCCAGCGCCTACCCCGCGCCGGCGCGCGACTACGGTGCCTATCGCAATTGGGCCTGGCGCAATGGCCAGCTACCGGCGGGTACCGCCTGGGCCGATTCCGCGCAAGTGGCCGAGGCGGTCAGCGGCGCCCTCGACCAGCGTGGCCTGCGGCCGTTGCACGACAACCGCCCTGCGGACCTGTTCGTGAGTGCCGATGTGCGCCTGGAGAAGCGCCTCAAGCAGGTCCAGGATGACTATGGCTACGGTTACGGCGGTTATAACCGCTATGGCAACGGCTATGGCATGTACAACTCGGTGCCGATCGTGCGCACCTATGAAGTGCAAGTGGTGGTGGTTCGCGTCAACTTGTTCGATGCCCGCACTGGCCAGCCGGTGTGGAGTGCCAGTGCGGAAACCGGCAGCCAGGGAAGCCTCAGTGAGCGCGGAGACGCCTTGCGCCAGGCGGTGCAAAAGGCAATGACGGCCTATCCTCCGAGTTAACAGCTATTCTCATTTCAAGCTCAGGTTGTTCTTTGGAGAAAAACCATGTTTCGTCGTATCGCTACGCTCGCTTTTGTCGTGCTGCTGGGCGGTTGCCAAAGCGCGCAGGTCAACCACGACTTTGACGCCAGCCGAGACTTCGGCGCCTACCGTAGCTGGGCCTGGAAAGACCCGGCGCTGCAATACCGCCCGGATGACCCGCGGATCAAAAGTGACCTCACCGAACAGCGCATCCGCCAGGCCGTGGGCGAGCAACTCGACCAGCGCGGCCTGCGCCCGGCAGCAGCTGGCACCAAGGCAGACCTTAATGTGCAGGCCTACCTGATCGTCGAAGACCGCCAGCAGCAAGTCACCACCAACTACGGTGGCGCGTGGGGCGGTCCGTGGAACGGCTACTGGGGTGCGCCGATGTACAACGAAACCCGTAACATCACCTACAAAGTGGCGACCATCCAGATCGACCTGCTCGACGGCAAGGACGGCAAGCTGGTGTGGCGCGGCAGTGACGAGCAAATGCTGGCCGGCTCGCCCAACCCGCAGGATCGCGACAAGGCCATCCGCACCACGGTGAGCCGCGTCCTCTCCAGCTACCCCCCACACTAACCCCAACACCGCCCCTCGCACATTTTGTTCCAGCCTTGTCTACACTCCACAGCAACTACGGAGAGTAAGCGCTAAGGAGTGCCTGATGTCTCCCCGACTTGGTTGCAGGCAGCGTGGTGCAATTGGCTTGATGGCGGCGGCGACCCTGGCGGTTGCCCTGGTGTTTATGCTGCTGGCAGTGGATAGCGGGCGCCTGTACCTGGAAAAGCGCAAATTGCAGTCCATCGCCGACTCTGCGGCATTGGAAGCCGCCAGCCGTGGCGGCGTGTGCAGCCCGTCGACCACCGCCAACGACTACGCGCTGCAAAACGCTGCGCGCAACGGCTTCACCGTAGGCGCCGGCGACAACAGCCGTGGCCTGACCGTGACCTGCGGCAGCCTGGTGACCAATGCCAGCAATATCCGTGTGTATACCCCCGACCCGAGCAAAAACGATGCGGTCCGGGTCGTCGCAACGCGCAGCGTGGTCACCAGTGTTATCAGTGGTATCTGGAACATGTTCAGCGGCGCGCCGGTTGCCACGCAAACCCTGTTGAGCGCCACCGCCGTGGCCGCCTACGCGCCGCCGGTGGCGCAGTTGACCATTCGCAGCAGCCTGCTGACGGTCGATTCCAGCCAGTCTCCCGCACTGAACTTCGCCATCGGCAGTTTGCTTGGCGGCAACCTGTCGATCACGGCGGCCGGCTGGAATGGCATCCTGCAAACCAATGTGAACCTGCTCGGCTACCTGGACCAGTTGGCGATCAAATTGAACGTGACGGCGGGTGACTACACCACGCTGTTGAACACCGCCGCGTCGGCCACCGACCTGATCGATGCGGCGGTGACGCTGCTGCAAAAGAATGGTTCGGCAGTGCAGGCGGTGGTCAATGACGTACTGACCATCAAGGCCATTGCGCCCAATACCAAAGTGCTCACGGTGGGCAGCCTGCTGAATGTCGCGACGGGTACGCCGACGGCGGCGCTGAACACTGGCGTGCAGCTGTTTCAATTGCTCGAGACGGTTGCACAGCTGTCCAACGGCAAGAGCGGCGTCAGTGTGGCCACCCAGGTGAATGTGCCGATCCTGGGCAGCGTGTCGATCCAGACCAAAGTCATCGAGCCACCGCAGCTCTCGGCGTTCGGCAACCCTGCGTTGGCCAAGGCCGGGCTGGCCAACAACCCGCCGACCAATCAGATTTTTGTGCGCACCGCGCAAGTCAGAACCCTGGTGATTGTGCAGGCCCCGGGGCTCAAGCTGGTGTCGGGAGTCGGGTCGATACTGACCGGGCTGGCGACGCCGGTGTCGAAGGTGGTCAGCGGCTTGCTGAATTTGAATCTTCTCGATGTGGTAAACGGTGTTTTGTGTGTAGTGGGGTGCAATGTCACTGACGTCGATATCACCACCTCACTTTCCATTTATATCGAGGCGGGCAGCGCGCAAGCCCATGTCACCGATTTCAATTGCGCCACGCCTGCCAGCAAGTCGTTGACGGTCAGCACCACGACCTCAATCGCTACCTTGGGCGTCGGCTATGTGGACCCGGCCACGGTGTTTTCGTCGTCTGCGGCGGTCAATGTGCAGCCGGTGCGGCTGATCGACTTTGGCCAGAAATTTTGCCTGCTGACGCTGGTGTGTGGCCCGCGCACCGCCGGTGTCGGCGGCGGCTTGAACCTCAAAGCGTTGTCCACCGTGGGCGCGCAAACCAGTACGTTGCTGTTTGCACCGGTGAATGACATCAACGCGACCACGATCTACAAAAGCCCACCCGCCACCGCCAACGTGATCAACAGCCTGGGGGCGACCCTGAGCGGCTTGCAGGTCACCTATGTGCCACCTACCGGCAGCACGCCCAATAGCCCGACAGCCACCGTTACAACCGCATTAACGACGGTGATCAACTCGGTGACCAGCCTGGTGCAGAACGTGCTGTCGCCGATACTCGACCCGATCGTCAATACGCTGCTCAAAGCCCTGGGCATCAGCGCGGGTAACGCCGAAGTCGGTGCCAACCTCAGCTGCCATCTGGGCCGCGCTTACTTGGTAATTTGAAGCAGTGATCTAGACCACCGGCAGCTCGACACAAAAACGCGCGCCTTGCTCGCCATTGCTGACGCTCAAGCGCCCACCCATGTTTTCCACAATTCCATAGCTCACCGACAGCCCCAGCCCCGTCCCTACGCCAATCGGTTTGGTGGTGAAAAAGGGCTCGAAAATCCGCTCCAGCAAACGTGGGTCGATCCCGCCGCCATTGTCCTCGACCCAGATCCGCACATGCCGGCTGTCGTGCTCGCAATGCAGCGCGATCCAGGGACGAAATTGCGCATCTTTTTCACGTTTGCTCAGCAGCGCGTCGCGGGCGTTGACCATCAGGTTGATCAGCACCTGCTCCAGTTGGTCGACGTGGCCTTTGACGTGTACCGCAAAATCCGCCGGGGTGATGCGCAGCTCCACACCCTTGCCGCGCAGGCCCTCGCTGAGCAGCGACAACGTGCCGTCCACCGCCTGCGCCGGATCGAAGGGCTGCTGTTCGACTTCCGAACGGCGGCCAAACACGCGCATATGGTCGACCACCCGTGCCGCGCGTTGTACCTGGGCGTCGATGCGCTGGAGCTTTTCGGTGAGGTAGTCGATGTGTGCCTCGCCGCTGCCCAGGCGCTTGAGCACGTTGGCGATGGCCATGCGCATCACGTTCAACGGCTGGTTGATCTCATGGGCCAGGCCCGTGGCCATTTCCCCGAGGGTGGCCATCTTGGCACTCTGGGTCAGTTGTTGCTGGGAGCGGCGCACTTCGGTGTTGTCGCGGCCCACCGCCTGCACTTCCACCAAGGTACCTTGCTGGTCAAATACGCCACGGTCGGACCACACCCACCAGGCATGTTCGCGACCCGGCAGTTGCAGGCTGATTTCGGCGGTGCTCACCGGAAACTCGGGGGTCAGTTGGCGGATGCGCTGGGTAAAGGCCTGGCGCTGTTCATCCGACAGCCAATCACCCAGATTCAGCCCCGGCAATTGCGCGGGCAGGCACTCCAGGTAGTTGGCCAGCGGCGTGTTGCCGAAGGTCAGGGTCAGGTCCGGGCGGTAGCGGCAGATCATCGCCGGGGAATCCTCCACCAGGATGCGATAGCGCTCTTCGCTTTGTTTGATCTGTTCGGCGGCCATGGTCGCGTCAGTCACGTCCAGCCACAGCCCGACGGCTTCCACTGGCAGGCCCAGGTCATCGCGTAACAGCTTGGCTTCATCGAGCAGCCAGTGGTAGTGACCCTGTTTATCGCGCACGCGGTAGCGGCTGCGCACGTTGCCCTCACGCAGCAATTGGCGAGTGCGTTCAAAGTAGTGGTCGCGGTCGTCGGCGTGAATCAGTGATGCCAGGCCGTCGTGGGTGCAGTCGGCCAGGGTCCAGCCGAGCAGCGGCAGCAGGCTGTCGCTGAAGAATGCCGGGTGCAGGGCGCCGTCAACATAACGTTGTACATAGATCACCGCCGGCGCACTGGCGATCAGGTTGTCCAGGCGCGCGTGGGCGGCGGCGGCCTGCAGTTGCTGGTTCTTGATGTCACTGATGTCGAGCATGAAACCGATCCAGCGGCGGTCGTCGCCGACGCCCAGCACCTGGCCCTGCACGCGATACCAGAGCGGGTGGTGTTCGGCGTCGGTGCGCTGCAGGCGCACGCTGGTCAGCAGCGGTTTGCCCAGCCCTTGCAGATCCTGCAGGCGGCTGTTGAGTTCCTGGCGGTCGGCGGGGTGGATCAGTTCCAGCCAGGTGCCCAGCGCCTGGCGGGTTGCGCCCGGTTCCAGGCTCAGGTTGGCGAGCAATTGCGGCGCGAGTTGGATCTCTTGGGTGGCGGGCAACAGCTCCCACCAACCGGTGCCGAGCAGGCCTTGCAGGGCTTCCATGCGCTCCAGTTGCTGATGGTTGCGTTGCTCGCGCAGGCGGCCCAACAGCGGGGCGGCGAGGGCGGCGGTGAGGTCCAGCCAGTCGCGCTCGCGGGTGTGCGGCTGGCCGCTGTAGAAACCGCAGAGCAACCAGGCGGCAATGCCCTGGCTGTCACGGTAGGGCACCAGAAACCCGTCGGCGTTACCGAAGACGCTGTGCAAGCGCGGGTTATCGCTGCGCCCTTCGGCGAGGCTCAAGAGCGCGTTGCCATTTACGCTGTCGAGGCTGGTGCCCAGGTGCTGGTCGGTTTGCCACAAGGCCGGGGCGTCGTGGGCGGCGTATTGGCTGTAGATCCGCCAGCCTTGGTCCTCATCATCGAGCAAGGCCATGGCCACGCAGGGGATTCGCCAGTGCTGGGCCAGGCTGCGCAGGTGCTCGTTGAACACCTCGGGCAGGCGGCTCAGGCTGCACACCCGCAACTGCTCGCTCATCCTGCACGCGAGTTGATGGTTCTGTTCGTGGTGCTGGGCCAGTTGCCGGCCAGCGAGTAAGTCGCCCACATCCAGCAAGTGCAGGCACCAGCCATCGCCGTCGGGCGCGACCCAGCCACGGGTATGCAGGACCTGGCCGGCGGCGCCCTGGAAATCCAGGTCGAGGCTTTGGCGTTGCCAGTCGGCAGGGCTGCCTTCGATGCTCAAGGCGCTGCCGGCGCACAGCAGTTCGCGCAGTAAGGGTGTGGCCTCGTGAGCGGCCAACTGCGCGCGCAACGTGCCGCTGATGTTCACGACGCGGCCTTGCGGGTCCAGTTGCACGTGCATCCCGGCAACGGGCAAGGCGGGTGTGTCGAGGACCACCGGGTGGGTGCGGCCCAGCAGGCGCCCGAACAGGTTATCCCCCGAGGTCAAAACTGAAGACTCGAGCTGGCGGTAAGATTGGTCGGCAGATTCGGCACGGTGCCAACGCCCGGTACCACCAATACCGGGAATACGGCGTTGAGGTTGGCGCTGGGGTAGGTGATCGCAACGGTCAGCGTGGTCGTGGCGACGTTGTAGGTGGCGCTAATGAAGGAGGGTTGAAACTGGAAGCTGCTGGGGATCCAGCTCAATTGCAATGCGGCGGCGTCTTTGGCGCGTTGGGTGAGCAGCGTGGGGTAGGCCGATCCTGACGTCAGCGGGTCTACCGCCATGGCCTGGCGCACCGCCTCGGCCGCCGCCTGGTTGAACGACTGCATCAACAGCAGTGGCAGGCTATAGGTGATCAACCCATAGAACACCGCAAAAAAGATCCCGAAGACCAGGGCGAACTCAATCGCCGCCGCACCTTTTTGCTTTTTAGGCAGGCCTGTTTTCATGACTGCGTCTACCCTGACGGCTACTACTTGATATCAGCATAGAATCATTCAGCGAAAAGGGATGTTTTTTACGTGATCCATGGCGCGGTGATATTGCTCTGGCTGGGGCTCTGTGCGGTACAGGATATTCGTCAGCGTCAGATCGCCAATGGCTTGACCCTGGGCGTGGCGCTGTTGGCATTGCTTTATCTGCTGTGGATGGGCCGCACCTGGCTGGGCGCGCCGGCGGGCGAGGGCGGCTGGGCGTTTGCCCTGGCGTTGCTGCTGACCCTGCCAGGCTATGCGCTGGGGCGTTTTGGCGCGGGTGATGTAAAGCTGCTGGCCGCACTGGGCCTGGCCTCTACCGTGGACCATTTGTTGTGGTCATTGATCGGGGCGGCGGTGGCGTTGGCTGGCTGGTCACTTATTGATCAATGGCTTAGGGCGCGTGGCCGTACCCCGCCGCAAGGCGCGTCAACAAAGCAGCCCTTTGCACCGTTTTTATTGACAGGTTTTGCCCTTTACAGCGTTTGGATCCATTAGTCGCACAAGGCCTCTATCGCTATGTACATAGTCGGAAAGTAGGTCTACGTTTATTGCGTGGATGTGTAGATTCTTCGTCAAAAGGGATAGGTCAACCATTTGGCTTGCCAGGCATGGAGTAGCACGTGAACAAGCTTACATCGGCAGTAAAAGTGCTCGTGGTCGACGATCAACCGTTGATCGTGGAAGAACTCTGCGAATTCCTCGAAAGCAGCGGCTATCGCTGCGTGCCTTGTGAGTCCAGTCGCCATGCCTTGCAGCGTTTCAGCGAAGACGCCGAGATCGGCCTGGTGCTGTGCGATTTGCACATGCCCGACATGGATGGCATTGAACTGGTCCAGGCCATGCAGAAGGTCGCCGGCAAGCAGCGCGCGTTCGAGGCGATCATGCTCACCGGCCGCGCTGACAAGCAGGACGTGATCAAGGCCCTGCGCGCGGGCATCGCCGATTACTACCAGAAACCCATCAACCTCGATGAATTGCTCGAAGGCCTGCAACGCCAGGAGTCGGCGCTGGAGGAGCGGCAAAAAGAGTTACAACTGGGGCACCTGAACCAGAAGCTGCAATACCTCTCCGAATCCATCAATGACCTGTACCACGACCTCGACAAAGTGCGTCGCAGCCCAGGTGCCGGCGTGGCGGACGAGGTCGAGTTGGCGGCCGACGAAGCTGCGCCGGTAGAAATTCCGACCATTTTCACGCAGCTATCGCCCCGTCAGCTTGACGTTGCGCGGCTGGTGGGCAAGGGCCAGACCAACTACCAGATAGCCTGCGAGCTGGGGATCACCGAAAACACGGTCAAGCTGTATGTGTCCCAGGTGCTGCGCCTGACCCATATGCATAACCGTACCCAGCTGGCGTTGGCGTTGTCACCGAACAATTCGGCGATGCGCCAGCGGGTCACTGCACACTGAGTGCGGGAGCGAGCACCGACCTTATTGGCTTTTGCCACCGCCCGATTTTCCGCCGGATTCGGATTCAAAGAACTCCGGGATCGGGTGCTTGTTGCTGTCCAGCCAACGTTGCAAAGCCTGCTCCCGTTCCGCGGGGGTGGTTTTTTGCGGCGTGGGCGACGCTGCCACGCCATTGACCTGCAAGGCCAACCAGTTTTCCGTTTCGGCCTGGTACGGGGACGATGGGCCGGGTTCGATAGCCACTGCGCCCAGCGGCATCAGCGCCAGGCAGATGAGGTAATGGGCTTTCATCAATCACTCCTTACTTGATGGTCAGCGGCAGGGCATCGCTGACCGCCGCTACTTTGCGCGGTGCAGTGTTTAAGCCCTTGAGCTTTGCCGCGCGCGCCTGGGCGTCGGTGACCTGCTCGGGGCTCAGGCCCAACTGGCTGACCACTTTTGCCGCTTGGCCCCAGTTGTCCTGATAGATCAGTAACGTCACCAGGTTGATGGCGGCCAGCGGGTCGCTCTGCTTGAGTTCGATGGCGGTCATGAATTCGAAGCGGGCGTCTTCCAGGCGCAATTGGTTGAGGTAGGCCACGCCCAGGTCATTGCGGATTTTTTCATCGGTCGGCGCCAACTGCGCCGCCCGTTGCATATGGGCCAGCGCTTGGACGTTGTCGCCCTTGGCCGCCGCCAGTTGCCCCAGGCCGTGCTCGCCTTCGGCGTTCATGCACGTGCCCAACAGGCTGCGGTACAACGGCTCGGCCTCGCTGCGCCCCAGCAAACGGTAGGCGCGGGCTTTGCGCTGGCGCACCTGGGGCAGGCTGTCGGGCAGGCTTTGCAGGTTGGCCAGGCTGGCGTGCAGCTTGCCTTCGTTGGCCATATCGTCGGCCAGGTTGAGCGCCAGCTCCTGGTCCGCGCCGGGTTTGGAGCAACTGCCGGGTGAGGTCAATGTGGCCCACGGGCTTTGGCCATTGGTCGCGCATCCGCCGAGCATCAGCAGGGTCAGGCCGGCTATCAATGCTTTCATCAAGGTCTCCTCAAAAGTGGGTCAACGCGCGAGCGATGCCGATAAACGCCGGGCCACCGAGCACGATCAGCAAGGCAGGAAACAGAAACACCATCATCACCACGGACATCTTCGCCGACATTTTCGAGATGTACTCTTGCAGGTTGGTCAGGCGCCGGTCATCGAGCAATTGCTTGAGGGTCAGCAACGATTTCATCGCCCCGCCCCCTTGCAGGATCAATTGCTGGAGGATGATGCAGGTGTCGGTGAACTCATCCACTTCCAACACGCGGGCGGTCTTGCCCAGTTCTTCGCCCAGCTCCAGCCCGGAATCGACCCGTGCCAGGATCAGGCGCAATTCATGGGTGAGGCTGGGGAGCAGGCGTTGGCCTTCGTTGCCCAGCACACGCAAGGATTGTTCAACCGCCATGCCCGACTCGAACAGGATGCGCAGCAGCGGAATGAAGGTTGAAATTTCCTTGGCGATACGCTGCTGGCGATGTTTGGCGGCAGCGGCCAGCACCCGTTTTGGCAGCAGGTAGCCGATGCCCAGCGCAATCATCGGGGCAATCCAGGCCGGCGACATTTGCGCGAACAGAATTTCCTGGGCGAGCAGCGTAAGGCCCATCAGCACAATCGGCACGCCGATCTGGCAGGCGGCAAACAGCGAGCGCTGGTTGGCCTTGCGCCAGCCGACCCGGTTGAGCAGGGTCTGGGTTTCGTTGTCGAGGCTGACCGAACGCTGGGCCAGCGCGCTGCTGCCCAGTTGGCGCAGGAGTGTGCCGAGCTTGTCGTCTGCAGCCATGCGCCCTTGCAGGCGCTCGGTCACCCGCCGCTCGCGGCGGCGATGCTCAAGCAGCTGGCCGCCCACCAATACCCCGGCAGCAAGCAACATCAACAGGCTGGCCAGAAGCACCATCTCAGATACTCCTCAGCATGCGCCACATGGCAAAGGAGCCCGTCAGGTCCATGGCCAGTGCGCCCAGCAACATGTTGCGCCCGGTGTCGTCGTTCCACATGTTCATCAGATAGTCCGGGTTGACCATCAAGAAGTAACCCACGATCAGGATCGGCAACCCGCCCAGTACATAGGCGGTCATGCGCGTTTCACCGGTCATGGCCTTGAGTTGACGCGCGCCTTGTTCGCGCTCGCGAATCATCTTGATCAGGTTTTCCAGCAATTCACTGGCGTTGCCGCCGTAGCGATGGTTGACCTTCAGGCCCAGTGCGAACAGGCGAAATTCGTCCTGTTCGTAGAACTCGGCGAAATCGCTGACCGAGTCCGGCAGGCTCACGCCCATGCGCACGTTGCGCTGCACGCGGCCCATGGCTTCCTTGAGCGGGTCTTCAATGCTCTCGACCCCGCCCAATACTGCGTCGGCCAGGGTTCTGCCGGATTTGAGGCTGCGCACACTGTGGTCGAGCAACTGCGGCAACTGTTCGACCATGCGCTGTACACGCTGCTGGTAACGCCAGGCGATATAAATACGCACAACCAGCGGCGGCCCCACCAGCATCAGCAGCAGGCCCAGCCCATCGGCGAGCAAGTAGCCCAACAGCGCACCGACCACCCAGCCACATATCCACAGGCCCAGGCGATCTGTGGGTTTGCCCAGCCCGGCGCGCAGGAACATGCGTTCCAGGCCGGTCCAGGTGGTGGTCTGTTCCTGGGCCTCGGGTTGGCCGTCGCCGAGACGCTCCAGCACGCGGTCGGTCTGGGCCTTGCGCAGGCCATTGTTGAACAGCCACAGGGACAGACCGATCAGCAGCAGGCAGATAAGCAGCAACACCGGTCCGGTCATCGCTTGCTCCTTATAACGGCAGGGCCGATTCGCGGCGCAGTTTATCGCCAGCCGGATTAATGGCTTCACGCAGGAAGCCATAGCCGGTGCGACGGTCCAGGCGGAACAGGGTATTGGTGACATACACGTCGTCGCGCACGCCCACCACTTCCACTACTTCGCTGACGCAGCGGCGGCCATCGGGCATGCGCGTGAGCTGGATGATCACGTCCAGCGCGGCGCAGATCATCTGGCGCAGGGTTTTTTCCGCGACCACACGACCGGTCAGGCCTACCAGGGTTTCCAGGCGCAGTAACGCATCCTGGGCATTGTTGGCGTGCACGGTGCTCATGGAACCGTCGTGGCCGGTGTTCATGGCGGTCATCACGTCGAGCACTTCGACGCCACGGATCTCGCCGAGGATGATGCGGTCCGGGCGCATCCGCAGGGCGTTGCGGATCAAGTCGCTGGACCTCACCTCGCCATGCCCCTCGGCATTCGGCGGGCGAGTTTCCAGGCGCACCACGTGGGGGTGGCCCAGTTGCAATTCGGCGACGTCTTCAATGGTTACCAGGCGTTCGTGGGGGTTGATCAACTGGCTGAGGATATTCAGCAGCGTGGTCTTGCCGGTGCCGGTACCCCCGCTGATGAGGATGTTGCAGCGCTTGCCCACGGCCTCCTGGAAGAACTCGAAAATGCTCTGGTCGATGGTCTGCATGGCCACCAGGTCGCTGCTCTTGAGCATGTCTTTGCGAAACTTACGAATCGACAGGCATGGCCCGTCCAGGGCAATCGGCGGGATGATCGCGTTGACCCGGCTACCGTCGGGCAAGCGCGCATCCACCATCGGCGATGACTCGTCCAGGCGCCGGCCCAGCGGTGCGAGGATGCGCTGCATCACGCGCTCCACGTGGTGGTCGTCGATGAAACGCAGGTCGCTCTGGTGCAGCAGGCCATCGCGTTCGATAAACACCCGGTGCGGCCCGTTGACCAGGATCTCGGTCACCGACGGGTCGCGCAGCAGCACCTCCAGTGGGCCGAAGCCGGTGAGTTCGTCGACGATCTCTTCGGCCAGGCGCTCCATTTCGTAGCGCGAGATCGCCAGGCGCATGCGCGTGATGTACTCGGACACCTTGTCGATGACAAATTGCGCGAGGGACTGGCGCGTGCCTTCGAGCAGGTTTTTACCCGACTCCTCGATGGCGTCGATGATGTAGCGATGCAGCACCAGTTTCAGGCCGTCGTGGTCGCTGTTGCCGCCAGCGCTGCGGGCCGGGCCGCCGAATAACTTTTCGCCGTTCATCGCCCAGACCCCAGGATGCGTTCAAACCAGCGCATTGAGGGTTTTTCCAAGCCCTGGGAGCGTTTCGCCAGGCGTTCGCCGAGGGTGCGTATGGCTTGGGTCAAGGGCTCGCGCGGGGCCAGGGCAAACAGGGTCTGGCCCTGGTTTTTCACATTCAGGCGCAGCTCGGCGCTCAGGGGCAGCACGGCGATGCACTCCAGGCCGAAGCTTTTTTCCAGGGCTTCGGTGTCGGGTGCACAGGACTTGATGTAGCGGTCCACCACCAGCTTGGCGTGCTCCAGTTTCATGCCCTTTTCGCGCCAGCGGTTGAGCACCGCGAGGTTGCGACGGCAGTCCAGCACGCTCTGGTCGGTGCACCACAGCAGTTTGTCGCAGTGGCTGACAAAGGTGCGCAGCGCTTCGCTGTCCGGCTGCCCGGTGATGTTCACGACGATGTGCTGGAAGTGCTGGCGCAGCGCGCTGAGCAACATGAACAGCTCGGCGGCGCTGGTGAGTTTGAGCGGTTCGTCACCGGTGGCGTAGGCCAGGATACGCAGGCCATCCAGCGCCGTAGTGAAGGCGCTGTTGATCAACGTGGTATCCAGGCGGCGCAAGTGGCGCAACGCATCACCGAAATTGAAGGTGCTCTCCAGGCCCAGCAGCGCCAGGCTGTCGCTGCGCGGTAAACCCAGGTCCAGCAGCAGGGTCTGCTGCCCGCTTTTTTGCACGACCAGCGCAAGGTGGGTCGCCAGCATGGCGCCGTCGGCGTTGCTCTGGGTGCCAAACAGCACGGTGAGGCCGCCCAGTTGTGCGTTGGAGGCGACCGGTGGCAGGCGCTTGCTCAGGCGCCGCACCAGGCCCGCCACTTCGCTGGAGCGCGAGCCGTAGGCGACGAAATCCCGCGCACCGGCGCGCATGGCGTTGAGCACCAACTGGTTGTCCATGCCATCGCCCAGGGCGACCACCGCCAACATCGGCTTGGCCTCCAGGGCGCCTTCGATCAGCGCACTCTGGGTCACCACGTTTTCGCGGTCGAGGCCGACGAACACCAGGTTGGCAAAGGTGACGTCGACCAGCGCGAGCAATTCATCCAGGCTGCCACTGCCGACACTGACCACTTGGCCCAGAGGCGCGAGTGCACCCTGGAGCCATTCCAGGTCGGTAGTGTTACGAGTAATTGCCAGAAACGTCTGGCTCAGGCTATCGCTCATTGGGAGAGTCCCGTGCGACGGTCGAAGTTGCCGTTTTCGAGGAAGAACAGTCGATACCAGTTCGGATCGTAACTGCGCAGTTTCTCGCCCGGCAGAGAGGGCAGCGGGGCGTTGGCAGCCAGTGGCTGGACCAGGTGCGGCGTGACGATCATCAGCAGCTCCTTCTCTTCGCGGCTGATATTGGAGTCGCGGAAGAATGCGCCGAGGACAGGAATGTCGCCCAGCCCCGGAAACTTGCTGATGGTGGAGCGGTTGTTGGTGCTGATCAGGCCGCTGATCACAAAGCTTTCGCCATCGGCCAGGGACACACTGGTGTCGGTACGGCGCACGGTCAGGGCCGGCACTTGGATGCCTTCGATGACCACCGCATTGCTGTAGTCCAGTTCGCTGACTTCCGGCGCCACTTTGAGGGTGATGCGGTTGCGGTCGATGACCGTGGGCGTCAGGGTCAGGCGGATGCCGAACTCTTTGTATTCGATGGAGATGGAGTCGCTGCCGGAGCTGGGCACCGGAATGGGCACTTCGCCGCCGGCCAGGAAGGTTGCGCTTTGGCCGCTCATGGCCACCAGGCTGGGGCGTGAGAGTGTATAGGCGAAGCCGCTTTGCTCCAGTGCGTTGATCATGGCCGAAATCCGGCCACCGCCGAAACCGATATTGAATACGCCATTGGTCACCGCCTGGCCGCGAAAATTATTGGTGGGGGCCGCCGCTGCGGTGCTATTGCCAGGGCTGCCAAACAGGAAGTTGCCGCCCTGGCCGAAGAGTGAGGTACTGGCTTCCTTGAGCTTGGTGCGGCTGACTTCGACAAAGCGGATATCGGTCTGCACCTGGCTCGGCAGCAGCGGGTCTTCCGATGGCGACAACGCCAGGCTGGTCAGCGCCGATGTGGCCTTGCCCTTGACGAACACCATGCTCTGGCGCGGCGTGGTCGAGCAGGCGGTCCACACCATCAGGCTGGTGGCGCCGCTGGCGACGCCGGTGAGCAGGAAGTTGCGGTCACCGTTAACGCGTACATCGGCGATGCGCGGATCGCCAATGGCCAGGCGGGTGATCGCCACTGGCGATTGCAATTCCTGTTGCAAGCCTTCGCCCACCTCGACCACGGCGGGCAACTGGCCCAAGGCACTGCAATTGCCTGGTGCCGCCCATGCGATGCCGGCCGACAGGCTCGACAGCATGAGGGCGCAGGCCAGTTGCGTGAACAGGGGCGCGTAGCGATGGCTCATTCAAGGCATCCTTGCTCAATCACGGGGTTGGTGGCGCCGCTTGGGCGCCGCGAATCACTTCAATGCCACGGCGTACGCTTGGCTGGCCGCCGGCCGCAGCCACCCTTTTTGGCGGGCCGGTCAGGGCCAGTTGGGTGAATTGGTAGAGGTCGCGGTTGGCGCTTTCCAAGGTGTCCGGCGTGTCGCTTTCCCCGGCCCAGTAGCGGCTGAGCAGGTGCTCATCGGCGCTGCGCACGGCCAGGCGCAAAACCCCGGCTTGGGCGGCGAGCATCAGGCGGCTTAATAAAGGCTCAGGTACGGCAAGCACCACGGTGCGTGCAGCCGCCCGGCTCTGGGCGGCCTGGGCACGTTCTGCGGGCGTGGTCGGCGGTGGCATGGCGGGGGTGCCGTCGTTGGCCAGGCCCAATTGGTCGCCGACGCTCAGCAGGCGCATGGCCGGTAGCACGACTTGCGCCGACTGCTCGGCGTTGTCGACGTCCTGGCGCAGGAACAGCAGCACATCCACGTAATCGCCGGGGCTCAACTGGCCACCGGCACCGATTACCTCATCCACCGCGACGGCCAGCGCACGCTCGTTGGGGCGGATCATGCGGGCGAGCGCGCCGCCGCCGGTGAAGCTGTCGTCAGTGAGCCAGGTACCGGCGCCGAGGTCGCGCAGTGGCGTGCGCCCGATGGCCTGGTCCAATTGGGTGAGGCTGCCGGCGGGCGCCGTGCGCAGTCTTTCCACGGTCACGTCGGCAGCGGTGAGCGCAGTGAAAGCGGGCACGTCATGCACCAGCACCACGACCGGTTGGCGGGTCTGGTCTTCGGCGGCTGCGACGGTATTTGCAACAGAAACGACAGGTGCGGTGGGTGCCGCGACAGGTTCCGGCTGGCGGCTTAATACCAGCCCCCAGTACCCGGCGATCAGTGCCCCGATCAGCAACAAGCCGGCCAGGACCATGCTGATGCGACTGTTCATGACGGCTCTCCCTTTCCTGTTGCACTACGTACCCGCTAATCCAAACGGGTTAATCCGCAACCTGGCTGTGATGAACATCTAACGATTTGGCTATTTGAAGGTAGCTCAGCTAGGACAAAATGCCATTAACTGACAGAAAATTTATCTGAACTCTAAACGCTGCCGTTTAAAGGGCGGGTTTGTGGCGCTAACGTCATGACTAATACTTTGTGATTAATCCGTTATTACAGTTGTGAGCATGGGGTTTGTTGACAATGCTCTAGTGGCACGCCGTGAACATCGTGCTAGAGCCGTACCGGCTTTACAGTGGCGTTTTAGGGAGAAGTCTTATGTTCCTTGACCTGATGTTGAAGTTTTATGTGCAGACGCAATTATTCTTCAAGCGCAAGGAGGGTGCTTCAGGTATTGAATATGCGATTATCGTGGCGCTGGTCGCACTTGTTATTGTCGGCGCGGGAACCGGGCTCGGCACCAAGATAAGTGCCATCTTCACTAACATGGCCACCAAGATGCCGACGGGTACCTGATGTAGTGTTGTGGTAACCCTTACGTTTATCCACTCTTCCAGGTACGGCCATGAGCGCATCTTCATCTCGCCAACAAATACTCTTGGTGGACGACGAAGAGGACGCCCTGATTGAACTTGCCGAATCCCTCGAAAATGAGGGATTCGTCTGTTTTACTGCCAATTCTGTCACCTTCGCCCTGCAAGAATTGACACTCCACCCCGATATCGCCCTGGTCATCACGGACCTGCGCATGCCCGAGGAAAGTGGTATTTCCTTGATCAAGCGCCTGCGCGAACACACCTCTCGCTCACACCTGCCGGTAATTGTGATGTCAGGCCATGCCGAAATGGATGACGTCAGCGACATGCTGCGCCTGCAGGTGCTGGATCTGTTTCGCAAGCCGATCTACCTGGTGCGCTTGATCGATACGTTGAACAGCCTGTTTCCACTGTCCAAATCCCGGTAGCACGGGAGCGTTTACGCCTACCGGACCTTTCTAGCTGGCAGGCTTGTGTGGCTGGCCGGGCTAGTGTGGCTAGCGGGCTTTTGTGGCGAGCGGGCTTGCCCGCGTTGGGGCGCGAAGCGGCCCCAGCTTTGCCAACGCAGAGTATCAGGTGTAACGCATCGGTCTTTAATTAGGGCTGCTGCGCAGCCCAACGCGGGCAAGCCCGCTCGCCACACAAGCCTGCCAGCCACACAAACTCAGCTAGCTACATAAGCCTGCCAGCCACACAAACTCAGCTAGCCACACAAGCCTACCCGCCACACAAGCCCGTTCACTACACAAGCCTGCCAGCCCCCCCCTGTCGACTCACAGCTGGTAACTGAAGCTCAGCGTATAGCGTGGGCGCCGATTGAAATTGTCGAGTGCCACGTCCGACATCGGCTTGGCCGCTTCCAGTGAGATGTTGTAGTACTTGGCGTCGCCAAAGCGCAGGCCCAGGGCCGCTGATGACATGTCGTTACCTTTGACCGGCAGGTCGTTGAACCAGGTCTTGGCGCGGTCGAACACCACATACGGCTGCAGGATGCGCACCCATTCGCCAGCGCGGTTGTAGCTGTAGTTGACCTCGTAAGCCACGCCCCAGCCCTTGTCGCCCGAGCCCTGGTCGTCGGGGTAGCCACGGCCGAAGTTCTGCCCACCGAAGGTGGCGCGCTCGCTGTCGGGCAGGGTGTCATCGCTCCAGTACAGCGCGCCGGAGAGCACGCCCTGCCAGTTATCGAAGAGCTTGTTGCTCTGCACCCCAGACAGGCGCAGGCGGAAGAAGTCCAGGTCCGGCTTGAGGCCGCCGAAGTCACTGCGGGTCTTGGCGCCCATGCCGTTGGTGCCTTGGTACAGGCCGGCGCTGAGGATGCGCAGTTGGGTGGTGTCGGCTTTGCGCCAGTCGCCTTCGACCGCGAAGGCGCGCAGGTCGGTTTCCAGTTCCAGGCGTTGGGCCAGGCCGTCGACTTTGTAGCGGGTGGTCTGGTCGACGGCATAGTAGCGGGCGCCGAGGCTCAGCGACTCGTTGGGCGACGCGATCAGCGGGTGGCTGACGCCGATGGAGTAGCGATCGATTTCCTGGTGTGGCTTGAGTTCGATGCCGTCACCCAATTGCAGGCTGGTGCGCGGGTCGGCGCGGTAGCGTTCGCCCGACAGCACCAGTTGGGTGCCCTCGGCATTGAGAAACTGGCTGTAGGCCGCGCGGTAGTAATGCTCTTTGTCATCGCCCGGCGGGAACAGGCCGCTGACGCTCAGTTGTTCGCCCATGGACGTCCATGAGTTGCTGGTGGCTGTCAGCAGCGCTTGCGTGCCGCCCCGGCTGCCCTCGTTGAGGCTCATGCTGGTGGTGAAAGGTTTGCGGCTGGCGCTGATTTGCATGTGGGTGCCGCCATCGGTGGTGCCGGGCGGCGGTACCTGGGCCTGCAAGGTCACGCCGGGAATGGCGCTCATTAGTGTGGTGTAGCGTTCGAAGGTCTTGCGGGTAAGCGGGCGTTCGGCCTTGAGCTTCTCGGCGAGTTTATCGATGTAGGACGAGACCGCGCCGATGTCGCCTTGCAGTTGGTAATCGCGGATATAACCCTCCACCAGCACCACGTGCACCAGGCCATCCTCGAAGCGTTGCTCCGGCAGGAACGCGTAGGACAGCAGGTAGCCATCCTCCTGGTAGCGCCGGGTGATGCTGCGGGTGGCTTCGATCAATTGCGCCAGGTTGGTTTCATGACCGATCAGCGGCTCGAATACCTGGGCGACTTCCTTGAGCGGGTAGACCGTGCCGCCGTCGATCTGCAATTTGCGGATGGTCACTTTGGTGTCCATCAGCAGCGGTTGGGCCCCGGTGGCGGCAGGCGTAGGCAATTGAGTCTGCGGGGTCACCGGTCGGTAGGCGTCGGCGGGTAAGTTGGGTTGAGGCAGGTTGCGAATGGTGTCGTTGCTATTGAGGAAGCTGGGTAGGGTATCGGCGTGGACGTAAGCACTGAGGGTGAGCAACAACAACGGCGTCAAAGCGCGCATAGGACACTCCATGGTCAAACTGCAGCAGCGTTTCGCAGATTCCCGCCGGGCTCTGGGGGCGCGGTTAGGGTGTTTTCAAAGGCTATTCATTGGCCTATAAAAAAAGACGAGAAACTTATTCAAGGTTTCTCGTCTCAACCAAGCGTAGGCGCTGTAGGTGGGGCCGTCTAACGGCCAGGTGCAATTCTATTTTTTACCGCCCAGGCCTCCCAGCAGCCCGCCGAGCAAACCACCGTTGGCGCTGGCACCAGCCCCTGCGGAAGCCGATGCGCCAGCCCCCAGGTTCAGGCCGCCGCCGAGCAAGCCGCCGCCGGTGTTGGTACCGCCGGTGACCAGGCCGCCGATCGACGCCACGGTGCCGCCCACTGCGCTCACGGTGCCACCCAAGGCGTTAGTGACCGGGTTAGCGTTGGTGCCGCTGATTTTGCCGCCGAGGCTGCCGACGGCACCGCCTATGTTGGCGACCAGGCCGTTGACTGGAGCGCCCAGGCCAGTGGCACCGCCGATGGTTTGGGTGAGGCTTTGCACGCCGCTGGTGACCGGGTTGAGTGCGCTGCCGATAGGGCCGGTGAGCCCGGCCACCGGTACGCTGGTGGTGGTGCTTGGCGTGGTGCCACCAAGGGCTGCCACCGTGTTGCCCAATTTGACCCCGGTGACGCCGGCGGCGCTGACTACGCCGTTGTTGCTGCCCGCATCCAGGCCGCTGCCGGCACCGGCGATCACACCGCCGAGCAGGCTGCCCAGGTTACCCAGGCCTGCGGTGACGCCACTACCGCCGCCGCTGCCACTGCCGCCATTCCCGTTGCCACTGCCGTCGGTATCGGGGTCGACATACCCGCTGGCCTTGCCGACTGCGGTGCCTACGCCATTGAGCACATTGCCCAACGCGCCGGTCACGGGGTTGCCGGTACCGCCAGCGTCGGCGACTTTATCGCCGAGGCCGTCGACGGTCGAACCGACTTTGTCCAGCAGGCCGCCGACCGGGCTGTCCAGGCCGGTGGCGTTGCCGACTTTGCCGGTGGTTTTTTCCACCAGGGACACCACCGGCACCAGCACTTTGGCGCCGACAGTGTTGGTGACCGAGCCCAATGGGCCGGTGGTGCTGGCAGTGCTCAGGGTGTCGCCGAGCATGGTCACGGCATTGCCGACCTTGCCCACGACATTCCCTACAACAGGGGCGGCATTGCCGACTACGGGTACTTTCCCCAGCAATGTCGCCACATTCTGACCGGTGACGCTGACGCCATCACCCAGGTCGGAGACGCCGTTGGCCACGCCAGCGACGGTTTTGCCCAATGCATTACTGTCGGTGCCCAGCGAGCCCAGGCCGTCCGAAACACCGGTGCCGATGCTGCCTACCGCCGTACCGAGGGAGGTCACCAGGCCGTCGGCGGTGGCGCCAACAATCGGCAGGCTGCCCAGGGTAGTGCCCAGGCTACGTACGGTGCCGCCGAGGCCGGTTACGGTGTCGCCAACGGTGTCGACCACGGTGGCGGTGACCAGTGGCGTACTGGTGGTGCCAGGGTTGGTGCCTGGGTCGGTACCGCCACCGCCGGTGGTACCCCCCGATGAAGAAGAGCCACCACTGTGATGCCCGCCACCACCGCTGCTGCAGCCGCCGAGCGTCATTGCGACTGCCAGGGCCAGCGCGGTACTTGCTTTCCAAAACACTACTTGAGTTTTCATGATTGAGTTCCTTGCACCTGTACAACCTAAGTTGTTTCAAACGCTCACTATTTCTGTGGATAGCGATGCGTTTGTCCGTGGAGCTATAACAGCCCCAGGTGCCGGTGTTCACAATGCTCAACTTGGTATTAACGATTTATATACGGGGTAGGCTGCATCGGTTAAGCGACTAATACCAAGGAGGTATGGAGAGGATGTATCAAGATGTATATATGTTTTTAATCAATAGCTTGGATAAAAAAGCGGACTTCCAGGAAGTCCGTTATAACTTTGAGTGTATATATACAATTAGGCAGTGTTTTTTATGCGATCGGTCGCCACTTGCCGCGCATATGTTCAATATCTCCCGCGCCTTTCAACACTAACTCACCACTGGAACCGGCGGCGCTGGTCAATAATGTCACCTCACTGGGCAGGCGCACGGGCTTCTTGAACTCGACGTCTATCTCGAGATTGGCTGCCGGGAGGTGTTCGCCCAAGGCGGCCAGGGTACGCGCCTTGTTCCACAGGCCGTGGGCAATGGCTTGGGGGAAACCGAACAGTCTGGCTGTCAGGGCGCTGAGGTGGATCGGGTTGTAGTCGCCGCTGACCCTGGCATAGCGGCGGCCGATGTCGGCGGCGGCTTTCCAGCGGGTCAATTCGCTGACCTGTGAAGGGCTGGAGTGTGCATCGTCCGTGGCTTCGCCTGCGAGCTTTACGCCACGACAGAGCATGCGGCTCTCGGCTTCCCACAGCAGGCCGAGGGCATCTTCCGCGCGGGTCACCACCTCGAAGGTCACGCCTTTGGGATGGGGCTTGAGGTTTTGCGTGTGCACGCTGATCAACAGGTCGCTGATACCGCCCAGCGGGCGATGGACGCGGATGCGGTTGTTCAGGTGGATCAACCCCAGCAACGGGAAGGGGAATGCTTTGTCGGTGAGCAATTGCATCTGCAAACCGAACGCCAGGATATGCGGATAGGTCGCGGGCAGCACCGCGCTGTCGGCAAACCCGCAGACCTTGCGGTAGGCCGCCACCGCCTTGGGGTTGATGCTGACCGGGCAACGCAGGCCCTGCTCGGGCAAGGTGTTGCCGGTGATCTTGCGCTTGAGCGCCGCGCGCCAGTACAGCGGCGCGAGCAACGGGGTACTGCCTAACGTCTGCCATTCCATGCTTACGCTCCCAATAGACTTTGCCCACACACCCGCAGCGCTTGCCCACTGACTGCGCCGGAACCCGGTTGGCCCAGCCAGGCCACGGCCTCGGCGACGTCCTGCGGCAAGCCGCCCTGGCCAAGGGAACTCATGCGGCGCCCGGCCTCACGCAGGGCGAACGGAATATGCGCCGTCATCTGGGTTTCGATAAAACCCGGGGCCACGGCGTTGATGCTGATCCCGCGTTCCCCCAGCAGCGGCGCCCAGGCTTGGGCCAACCCGATCAAACCGGCCTTGCTCGCCGCGTAATTGGTTTGCCCACGGTTGCCGGCGATCCCGCTGATGGACGCCAGCAGAATCACTCGCGCATGGTCGTGCAAGGTGCCGCTGTCGAGCAATGCCTTGGTCAGTACCTGCGGTGCATTGAGGTTCACTGCCAGCACCGCGTCCCAGTATTCCGGGGTCATGTTGGCCAGGGTTTTGTCGCGGGTGATACCGGCGTTGTGCACCAGGATATCGAGGCCGTCTGGCAGGTGTGCGATCAACTGGCTGGCGGCGTCTTCGGCACAAATATCCAGCGCCACGCTGCGTGCACCCAGGCGCGCGGCCAGGGCGTCGAGGTCGGCCTTGGCCTGGGGCACGTCGAGCAGGATCACCTCGGCGCCATCGCGGGCCAGGGTTTCGGCGATGGAGGCGCCAATGCCACGAGCGGCACCGGTGACCAGCGCCTTGCGCCCGGCGAGGGGGCGGGTCCAGTCTTCGACTGGCGTAGCGCAGGCCTGCAGGCGGATGACCTGGCCGGAGATATACGCGCTTTTCGGCGACAGGAAGAAGCGCAGCGCACCTTCCAATTGATCCTCGGCACCCTCGGCGACATACAGTAATTGCAGCACGCCGCCGTTGCGCAGCTCCTTGGCCAGAGACCGGCTGAAGCCTTCGAGGGCGCGCTGGGCGCTGGCGGCAAACGGGTCGCTGAGGCTTTCCGGGGCACGGCCGAGGATCACTAGGTGCGCGCTGTTATCGAGGTTTTTCAGCAACGGCTGGAAAAACTCACGCAGTTGCTTGAGTTGGTCGGTGTGTTGCAAATGGCTGGCATCAAACACCACCGCCTTGAGCTTGGGACCGTGGCCGGGGATCCAAGTGGATTTTTCGTCGCCGTAGCTAAAAGTGGCGTCGGTGAGTTTGTGCGCAAACACTTGCACCTTGGCCGCCAGCGCGCCGCCGCCCAGCAACAGTGCCCCTTCCACCGGGCGCAGGCGCCCGGCCTGCCAGCGTTCCAGGCGTACCGGCGACGGCAGGCCAATGGCGGCGACCAGGCGATGGCCGAGGCTTGAGTTGGCGAAGTCGATATAACGGTCAGACATGGAACGCTCTCCGAAGGCTGGGGTTCAAAGGGTTGACCATCCCAGGGTAGCAGTCGTTCGACTAGGCTCATTGATCCAGCCCATAACCGACAGAGGGAGCACTCCATGACTCAATTGCGCCGTGTAGCGATCATTGGCGGTAACCGTATTCCGTTCGCCCGTTCCAATGGCCCGTACGCTACGGCGAGCAACCAGGCGATGCTCACCGCGGCCCTGGAAGGCCTGATCGAACGCTACAACCTGCACGGCCAGCGCATCGGCGAGGTGGCCGCCGGCGCGGTGCTCAAGCATTCCCGCGACTTCAACCTCACCCGCGAATGCGTGCTGGGCTCGCGCCTGTCGCCGCAAACGCCGGCCTACGACATTCAGCAGGCCTGCGGCACCGGGCTGGAAGCGGCCTTGCTGGTGGCCAACAAGATTGCCCTGGGCCAGATCGAATGCGGCATCGCCGGCGGGGTGGACACCACCTCCGACGCACCCATCGGCGTGAACGAAGGGTTGCGCAAGATTCTGCTGCAAGCCAACCGCAGCAAATCCATGGCGGATAAATTAAAAGTCCTGTTACAACTTCGTCCCCATCACCTCAAGCCCGAACTGCCACGCAATGGCGAACCACGCACCGGCTTGTCCATGGGCCAGCATTGCGAGTTGATGGCACAGACCTGGCAGATCCCCCGCGCCGAGCAAGACCAATTGGCGCTGGAGAGTCACCAGAAAATGGCCGCCGCCTACGCCGAAGGCTGGCACAACGATTTGCTCACGCCGTTTCTGGGCCTGACGCGCGACAACAACCTGCGCCCCGACCTGACCCTGGAAAAACTCGCCGCGCTCAAGCCGGCCTTCGAGCGCAGCGAAAAGGGCACGCTCACCGCCGGCAACTCCACGCCGCTCACCGATGGTGCATCGTTGGTGCTGTTGGGCAGTGAGGCCTGGGCGCAGGAGCGTGGCTTACCGATCCTGGCGTACCTGCGTGACGGCGAGGCGGCGGCGGTGGACTTCGTCAACGGTGCCGAAGGCCTGTTGATGGCGCCGGTGTATGCGGTGCCACGCTTGCTGGCGAGGAATGGTCTGACGCTGCAGGACTTTGATTACTACGAGATCCACGAAGCCTTCGCCGCCCAAGTGTTGTGCACACTCAAGGCCTGGGAGGATGCGGATTACTGCAAGACGCGCCTCGGGCTGGATGCGCCCCTGGGCTCCATCGACCGCAGCCGTCTCAACGTCAAGGGCAGCTCCCTGGCGGCCGGGCACCCGTTTGCCGCCACCGGGGGGCGTATCGTTGCCAACCTGGCCAAGTTGCTGGACGCGGCGGGCAAGGGCCGGGGGCTGATTTCGATCTGCGCGGCCGGTGGCCAGGGTGTGACGGCGATCATTGAGCGTTGATTATGCGAAATTTGGCATATTGGATGCATTCTTGAGCTGTCAGAGGTCGGTAGCCCCTCCCACCGGCGCGCCGATTGCCGTATAACGAGTGCCATACGCGTATTTGGTAATAAAGGACCCACAATAAAAGCTGATGAAGACTCCTAAACGCATTGAACCCCTGATCGAAGACGGTCTGGTCGACGAAGTGCTGCGCCCACTCATGAGTGGTAAAGAAGCAGCTGTTTATGTGGTGCGCTGCGGCAATGAATTGCGTTGCGCCAAGGTTTACAAGGAGGCGAATAAACGAAGTTTTCGTCAGGCATCCGAATACCAGGAAGGCCGTAAAGTCCGTAACAGCCGGCAGGCCCGGGCCATGGCCAAGGGCTCCAAGTTCGGCAAGAAAGAAACCGAAGATGCCTGGCAGAACGCCGAAGTGGCGGCATTGTTCCGCCTGGCCGGCGCGGGCGTTCGCGTGCCTCAGCCGTTCGACTTCCTTGAAGGCGTGCTGCTGATGGAATTGGTAGCCGACGAGTACGGCGATGCGGCGCCGCGTCTGAACGACGTGGTACTGGAGCCGGACCAGGCGCGCGAATACCACGCTTTCCTGATCTCCCAGATCGTGCTGATGCTGTGTACCGGCCTGGTGCACGGTGACCTGTCCGAGTTCAACGTGCTGTTGACCCCAACGGGCCCGGTGATCATCGACCTGCCCCAGGCGGTGGATGCGGCGGGCAACAACCACGCGTTCAGCATGCTGGAGCGGGATGTGGGCAACATGGCTTCCTACTTCGGGCGTTTTGCCCCGGAGTTGAAGAAGACCAAATACGCCAAGGAAATGTGGGCGCTGTACGAAGCCGGCACCCTGCACCCGGCCAGCGTATTGACCGGCGAGTTCGATGAGCCGGAAGAACTGGCGGATGTGGGCGGTGTGATCCGCGAAATCGAAGCGGCGCGGTTGGATGAAGAGCGCAAGCAGGCGATTCGGGCGGCGGATGATGCGCCAAGCACCAAGACGGCAGAAGAACCGCCGCCGCCTTGGATGCAGTGATCTTTGGTTAAATAAAGATCTAAAGTCAGTGGAGATCAAAATGTGGGAGGGGGCTTGCCCCCCGATAGCGGTGGATCAGTCAGCTTATCTGTTGGTGATCCACTGCAATCGGGGGCAAGTCGAGTCGTCGCACCGCCCCTCCCACATTTGATCTATGTACACCCACTCAGCTGCAGCAACTCCCCGACGCCAACTCCTTGAGAATCGGACAATCCGGCCGATGATCGCCTTGGCAGTGCTCCACCAAATCCTGCAACGTATCGCGTAGTTGCCCAAGCTCCAGAATCTTCTGGTTCAGCTCATCAATATGCTGGCGCGCCAACGCCTTCACATCGGCGCTGGCCCGTTGCCGGTCCTGCCACAGGGTCAGCAGCTTGCCCACCTCTTCCAATGAAAACCCCAGGTCCCGCGAGCGCTTGATAAAAGCCAGCGTGTGCAAGTCGTCGCTGCCATACACGCGGTAACCGCTGTCGGTGCGGTGTGCGGCTTTCAACAGGCCGATGGATTCGTAGTAACGAATCATCTTTGCGCTCAGCCCGCTCTGGCGGGCGGCTTGGCCGATGTTCATGGGTGTTGATCCTCCAAGTCCTTGGGTTTCCAGGTTTTCAACAGTAACGCATTGCTCACCACGCTGACGCTGGACAAGGCCATGGCCGCGCCGGCGAGTACCGGGTTGAGCAGACCGAAGGCCGCCAGGGGAATGCCGATCAAGTTATAGACGAAGGCCCAGAACAGGTTCTGGCGGATTTTTGCGTAGGTCTTGCGGCTGATTTCCAGGGCGGCGGGCACCAGGCGCGGGTCACCGCGCATCAGGGTGATACCGGCCGCGTGCATCGCCACGTCGGTGCCACCCCCCATGGCGATGCCGATATCGGCGGCGGCCAAGGCTGGGGCGTCGTTGATGCCGTCGCCGACCATCGCCACCACGCCGGTTTTTTTCAGCTCGGCGACGGTGGCGGCTTTTTCGGCGGGCAGCACTTCGGCGTACACATCGTCGATGCCCAGTGCTTCGGCGACCACGCGGGCGCTGCCGCGGTTGTCGCCGGTGAGCAAATGGCTGCTGATGTGCTGCGCCTTGAGTTGCTGCACAGCGTGCAGCGCACCGGGCTTGAGCGTGTCGCCAAAGGCGAACAGCCCCAGCACGCGCGGCTGCGTGCCTTGCTCTATCAGCCAGGACAGGGTGCGACCCTCGGCCTCCCAAGCGTTGGCCGAAGCTGCCAGGTCGCCTGCGTTCAAGCCGCTTTCTTCGAGCAGCCGGCGGTTACCCAGGGCCAGTCGCCGTCCATCCAAGGTGCCGGCGATGCCACGCCCGGTCAGGGATTGGCTGTCGCTCACAGCCGCAACCGCGAGGCCTTGCTCGTTGCAGGCATCCAGCACGGCCTTGGCCAACGGATGTTCGCTGCCGCGTTGCAGGGCGCCAGCTTGTTGCAGCAACAGCGGGGCGTTGCCATCCACCGCCGCCAGATGCGCGATTTTCGGCGCGCCGGAGGTGAGGGTGCCGGTTTTGTCGAACACCACGGCGCTCACAGCATGGGCCCGCTCCAGGGCTTCGGCGTCCTTGATCAGGATGCCGAAGCGCGCGGCAACCCCGGTGCCGGCCATGATCGCCGTCGGCGTGGCCAAGCCGAGCGCGCAGGGGCAGGCGATGACTAGAACGGCCACCGCATTGATGATCGCGGTCTCCAGGGGGGCGCCATACAGCCACCAGCCCAGCAGGGTGATCAAGGCCAGCACCAGTACGGCGGGCACGAACACCTGGCTGACTTTATCCACCAGTTTCTGGATCGGTGCTTTGGCCGCCTGGGCGTCTTCCACCAGGCGGATGATCCGCGCCAGCACGCTTTCGGCGCCCAACGCGAGGGTGCGCACCAGCAGGCGGCCCTCGCCATTGATGGCGCCACCGGTGACGCTGTCGCCCGGCTGTTTTGGCACGGGCAAGCTTTCGCCACTGATCAGTGCTTCATCGGCATGGCTTTGGCCTTCGACTACTTCGCCGTCCACTGGGAAGCGTTCGCCGGGTTTGACCAGCACCAGATCATTGAGCCGCAATGTGTTGATCGCGACGTCCTCTTCACGCCCGTCCTGCACGCGAATCGCGCGCTCCGGGCGCAGCGCTTCAAGGGCGCGGATGGCGCTGGCGGTCTGGCGCTTGGCGCGGCTTTCCAGGTATTTACCCAGTAACACCAGAGCGATCACCACCGCCGAGGCTTCGAAGTACAAATGGGGCGTCATGCCGGCGGGGGCGGTGAGCCACTCATAAATGCTCAAGCCATAACCGGCGCTGGTGCCGATGGCCACCAGCAGGTCCATGTTGCCGGCACCTGCACGCACGGCTTTCCAGGCGGCGATATAAAAGCGTGCGCCAAAGATGAATTGCACCGGCGTGGCCAGGGCGAACTGCACCCAGGCGGGCAGCATCCAATGCAGGCCAAAGGGCTCCACCAGCATCGGCAGCACCAACGGCAGTGCCAGCGCAATCGCCAGCAGCAACGCCCAGCGCTCGCGGTGCAGGCGCTGGGATTGGTCGGCGTCGGTGGCGGTTTCGCTTTGGGGCAGGGTAGCGGTGTAGCCGGCCTTGTCGACGGCGGCGATCAATACGCCGGGGTCCATCTGGCCGAGCACTTCGACATGCGCGCGCTCATTGGCCAGGTTGACGCTGACGCGTTGCACCCCCGGCACCTTGCCCAGCGCGCGCTCGACACGCCCGGCACAGCTGGCGCAGGTCATGCCGCTGATGGGCAGGTCAAAGGTGGTGGATCCATTCATGGGGCAGTCCTCCTGAAGACGTTGCCCCTAGGATCAACCTTGACCTGTGGGTAAGGTCAAGCGCCGTTAATATTCTAGTGCGGCCGGTTTGAGGTACATGCCGTCCTGGCCTTGGGCGATACGCAATTTGCGTACGTCACCGGCCTTCAATGTGATGTTCTGCGCCGGTGGCGCCAGCAGGCCCGGCAGGCAGCCCGGGGACTGGCCCGGAAGCAGCTTCAGGCGCAGCGACACATTGCCCGGCGCCAGGTTGAACGAGGTGGCCTGTTCCTGGAACAGCCGGCCGGCCAGTTGGTCATTAAGGTACAGGCCGATTTCGCAATTGGTCGGCACTTCCAGACGTTCCCGGGAAATGATCAGCACCGCATAGTCTTCTGCGGCATTGGCCATGGGCGCAACGGCAGACCAGCTCATCAGGCCGACAAGGGCAAAAAACGACCAGCGCATGGCGAATGCTCCGTGGTTTGAATCAAAGATGGGTGAAGCTTGGCCGACGCCGCCGCCGAATACCAGCCCGGCAGCAATTCTCGGAACTTGACCTTGCCATCGAGGCAAGGTCCAGGCTGGTTTCAACCTCATCAAAGGAGTCATGTGATGCAAGTATTCAGCGTTGAAGGAATGACCTGCGGCCATTGTGTTCGGGCAGTGACCCAGGCAGTGCAGAGCCAGGACCCGGCGGCCAGTGTGAAGGTCGACTTGGCTGCGAAAGAGGTGGGGGTCGAAAGTCGCTTGTCTGCCGAGCAGGTCATCAGCCTGATCACCGAAGAAGGCTATAGCGCCAAGCTCGTCTGATTTTAATAGTTAGCGAGCTAACTTTATGTTCAAGGCACCCAAGCGCGGCTAAACTGTCGGGCTGCCGACTCACTTGGGTGCCTGATGAACCTTCGCATAATCCTGATTCTGGGGGCCTTGAGCGCCTTCGCGCCGCTGGCGATCGATTTTTACCTGCCGGGCTTTCCGGCCATGGCCACGGCTTTCGCCACCGACGAAAAACATATTCAGCTGACCCTGGCGGTGTATTTCGCCGGCCTGGCCATCGGCCAATTGATCTACGGCCCGCTGGCCGACCGCTTTGGTCGGCGCGGCCCGCTGCTCAGTGGCGTGACCCTGTTTACCCTGGCGTCCTTTGCCTGCGCCTTCGCACCGACCCTGGAGTGGCTGATCGCCGCGCGCTTCGTGCAAGCCCTTGGCGGTTGCGCGGGCATGGTGATTTCCCGTGCGGTGGTCAGCGACAAATGTGATGCGGTGGGCTCGGCCAAAGTGTTTTCGCAACTGATGCTGGTCACCGGCCTGGCGCCGATCCTCGCGCCGCTGGCTGGCGGGCTGATGGTGGGGCTGTGGGGCTGGCAGTCGATTTTCCTGGCGCTGTCGATCTTCAGCGTGATGGCGGCCATCGCCGTGGCGGTCGGGTTGCCGGAGACCTTTCCGGCCCATCAGCCGCGTCAGCCGTTGTCTGGGTCGTTACGTCGCTACTTCGGGTTGCTGTCAGACCGGGTCTATCTCGGCTACGCGCTGACCGGTGCGCTATCGATTGCCGGGATGTTTGCCTACATCGCCGGTTCACCGTTCGTGTTTATCAAACTCTATGGCGTGCCGGCTGAGCATTACGGCTGGGTGTTCGGCTCCAACGCCGCCGGCTTTATCCTGGTGGCGCAACTCAACGCGCGGTTGCTGGCCAAGCGTGGCCCGGCGTTTCTGCTGTCGCGCTCGGTATGGGTGTATCTGCTGGCAGGCCTGACACTGCTGGGTATTGCGGCCTTGCGCACTGAGGCATTGTGGCCGTTGTTGGTGCCGTTGTTTATCTGCATCGCCAGCCTGGGCTGCATTTTGCCCAACACCTCGGCCTGCGCCATGAGTGGGCAGGGCGCACGGGCCGGCAGCGCGTCGGCATTGCTGGGCTGCATTCAATTCGGCGTGGCGGCGGGGGCGGCGTCGCTGGTGGGGGTATTGCACGATGGCAGCGCCATGCCGATGGCAATCGTTATCAGCTTGTGCGGGGTGTTGGCGGTAACGGTCGCCGTGTCGACCCAGCGCCTGCAACGGGCCAGGGCCCTGCAAGCGCAGGTCTGACGGGCGGGTCAGCCAGCAGCGGATTGTTGCTGGCTGATTGGAAAGCGGTGCGGCGCCTGGATGCGCGCTTGCAGGGTATCGACGAAGGCACGGGCCTCGGCTTCAGTGTGGAAAGTGATGGACTTTTGGTCCAGGCGAACTTCCCACTGGGATTTTGCTAACGCTTTTATCAGGATCTTCATTGCTGACTTCCTCACGTAAAAGAATCGTGGCAAAGGCGGCCAATATAAACCTGAATACGCTCGCAAATATGACAAAGATCAACTCTCTGACTAGCGGTGTCGTCCATTACCCACAGGAATAAAGGACGACACTGACAGACCTTTTTTAGAACCCTTCCAGCACGATCTTGCCCTTGGCCTTGCCGCTTTCCAGCAGCGCGTGGGCGCGGCGCAGGTTGTCGGCGTTGATCACACCGAAGTGCTCGCCCAGCGTGGTTTTCAGGGTGCCGGCGTCGATCAGTTCGGCGACGCGGTTGAGCAGGTTGTGCTGTTCGATCATGTCCGGCGTCTCGAACATCGAGCGCGTGTACATGAACTCCCAATGCAGCGACAGGCTCTTGCGCTTGAGCTTGCTCACATCCAGCGCCTTGGGGTCGTCGATCAGCGCCAGCTTGCCCTGGGGTTGCAGGGCTTCCACCAGTTGATCCAAATGCACGTCGGTCTGGGTCAGGCTGGCCACGTGGGTCACGTGGGCAATACCGGCACGCTTGAGCTCTTCACTCAGCGGCTGGCGATGGTCGATCACCAGGTCGGCGCCCAGCGCCTTGGCCCACGCCTGGGTTTCCGGGCGAGAGGCGGTGCCGATGACTTTCAGCGCGGTGAGCTGGCTGGCCAATTGGGTCAGGATCGACCCTACGCCGCCGGCGGCGCCGACAATCAGCAGGCTCTGGCCTTGATCTTCCTTACCTTCACGCACTTGCAGGCGCTCGAAGAGCAATTCCCAGGCGGTGATGGCGGTCAACGGCAAGGCGGCCGCCTCGGCAAAACCCAGGCTCTTGGGCATATGGCCGACGATGCGCTCGTCCACCGTGTGCAGTTCGCTGTTGCCGCCGGGGCGTACCAGGGAGCCGGCGTAGAACACGTTGTCGCCGGCCTTGAACAGCGTCACTTCGCTGCCGACGGCTTTGACCACTCCGGCCACGTCCCAACCCAGCACCTTGGCGGCGCCGTTTTCCGGGGCGACGTTCTGGCGAACCTTAGTGTCCACCGGGTTGACCGAGATGGCTTTGACTTCCACCAGCAGCTCACGCGGGCCGGCAATGGGCGCTGGCAGTTCGATGTCTTGCAGGGATTTGGGATCGTTGATCGGCAGTGAGGCGTAATAAGCGATGGCTTTCATGGGGGCTCCGAAGAAGTGGGCGGTGATCAGGCGAGAAATTTCAGGCGTTTGAGTTCGAAGTGTTCGATCACATCAGCGGCCTTGGCGCGGAAACTCTGGATATGCGCGCTTTGGTCGTGGTCGGCCAGGGCGGCGTCGTCGGCCCAGCGTTCGAGCATGTAGAAAGTTTCCGGGTGTTGCACATCCTGGTGCAGGTCGTATTGCTCGCAACCGGGCTCCTGCCGGGTGGGTTCCAGCAGGCCGCGCAGCAGGGTTTCCAGGGTGGCCTGTTGGCCGGGTTTGGCGATCAGCGTGGCGATGACGTTAAAGGCAGAGGACATATTCAACTCCAGACACGTGATGAACGGGATGGGCAGATCATTGGCTATTTCCCGCGAAGATAAAAGCGGCTAAAACAGAGGTCTGTTTCAACAATATTTTGATAATGGATGGGTTGAATGCTGCGTTTCGATGATTTGCAGTTGTTTGTGCGCGCAGCGGACCTCGGCAGCCTCTCGGCCGCCGCGCGGGTCATGGACCTCTCGCCGGCGGTGGCCAGTGCCGCGTTGAAGCGTATTGAACAGCAACTTGGCACGCGCCTGCTGGCCCGCTCCACCCGCAGCCTGCGCCTGACCGCGGAAGGCGAAGGCTTCCTCGAATACGCGCGGGCGGCGTTGAGTTCGCTGGACGAGGGCCGGCGCTTGTTGGCCAGCGGCCAGGACCATGTCAGCGGTGTGCTGCAACTGTCGGCCCCCTCGGATTTTGGCCGCAACCAATTGCTCCCCTGGCTCGATGAGTTCCAGCGCGAGTACCCGCAACTCAGCGTGCGCCTGCTGTTGGGCGACCGGATTGCCGACCTGTTCCGCCAACCGGTGGACATTGCCCTGCGTTATGGCGAGCCGGAAGATTCCAGCCTGATCGCGCTGCCCGTCGCGCCGCAGAATGTGCGCGTGCTGTGTGCGGCGCCCAGCTACCTCGCACGCCACGGCGAGCCCCGGCACCTGGAGCAATTGGCCCAGCACAATTGCCTGCTGTATATGCTCGGCAGCCGGGTGCACGACCATTGGAGCTTCCATGACGGTAAGCGCGAAGTCAGCCTGACCGTCAGCGGCGACCGCTTCAGTGACGACGCTGATGTGGTGCGGCGTTGGGCGGTGGCGGGTGTGGGCATTGCCTACAAGTCCTGGCTGGACGTGAGCACCGACGTGCTGGCTGGGCGCTTGCGGTTGATCCTGCCGGAGCTGCGTGGCGAGCGTACGCCGCTGAATCTGTTGTGTGCCCATCGCGCGCAACTGAGCAAACCCATCAACTTGCTGCGGGAAATGCTCGTGTCCCGCTGTGCGACATTGACGGCGCAGTTGCCGGACCGCTTAAGCGCAACGTAATAGCCTCCATAAAAGCAGGAAATTTCACTCAGATCCTGTCCCTATCTGCGCTGTCAGACGCCGCGGAACTGCGGCTTTGCAACCCTATACTTGGTGCCAACCGCTGCAGAAAATTGATCGAACAGGGAATGAATACATGGAAGAAGCACCGTGCATCAGTCAGATCGCCAGCTTGCTCGCCGAGCCTAAACGTACCGCCATGCTCTGGGCGCTGATGGACGGCTCGGCCAAGTCGTCGGAGGAGTTGGCGACGCTTACCGGGTTGTCGTCGGCATCCGCGAACGCGCACTTGGCACGGCTGACCGGAGGTGGGTTACTGCGCGTGGAGGCACGGCGTGGCAGGCGCTTGTTTCGCGTGGCGGCCGCTGATGTCAGTTGCGCCATCGATGCCTTGGCCGCCAGCACCATGGCCAGCGCAGCCCGCCGTGCGCCGGATGCGTTGGCGCCGACCCTGGTGGCGCCACCGTTATTGCGCCGTGCGCGATTGTGCAAGGGGCATCTCGGTGGGGAGTTGGCCGCGCAGCTGTATCAACGCATGCTGCACGCGGGGTGGATCGAACGCCATGAGCAACGCACCGGGGTCACGCTCAAGGGCACCCAGCACTTTGCCGGCCTGGGTATTTTTACTCAGGCACTGGCGTCGCCGCTGGTGTGTGATTGTTTTGACTGGAGCCAGCAGCAACCGCATCTCGGCGGTGCGCTGGGGGCAGGGTTGTTGCAGCTGTTTTTGCAGTCGAACTGGATCAGTGCGGCCAACGAGTCGCATGCCTTGCTGGTCAGCGACACAGGGCTCGCGGAAATCACCCGGCTGGCCGCGCCCGAGCAGCCTTGAGCCCGATGACCTCAATGCGGGAGCCGGGCAAGCCAGCTCCCACCGGGGCTTTGTTGTCTCGATTACGACCGGTTATGGCTTAACCAAGCGTGCATCCAGGCTGTTCTGCGCCAGGCGTTTGGCCTGGTCCTGGGTCATGCCCAGGCTGGTGTGCAGCGCGTGGAAGTTCTCGGTGACATAGCCGCCGAAGTAAGCCGGGTCATCCGAGTTCACCGTCACCTTCACGCCACGCTCTAGCATGTCGAGGATGTTGTGCTGGGCCATGTCGTCGAACACGCACAGCTTGGTGTTGGACAGCGGGCACACGGTCAACGGGATCTGCTCGTCGATGATGCGCTGCATCAGGCGTTCGTCTTCAATGGCGCGCACACCATGGTCGATACGTTGGATTTTCAGCAGGTCGAGAGCTTCCCAGATGTACTCGGGCGGGCCTTCTTCGCCGGCGTGGGCCACGGTGAGGAAACCTTCGTGGCGAGCACGGTCGAACACGCGCTGGAACTTGCTCGGTGGGTGACCCATTTCCGAGCTGTCCAGGCCCACGGCCACGAACGCATCGCGGAACGGCAGCGCCTGGTCGAGGGTTTTCTGCGCTTCGTCTTCGCTCAGGTGGCGCAGGAAGCTGAGGATCAAGCCGCTGGTGATGCCCAGTTGCTGCTCGCCATCCTTGAGTGCCGCGGCGATGCCGTTAAGCACTACTTCGAACGGGATGCCACGGTCAGTGTGGGTCTGCGGGTCGAAGAACGGCTCGGTGTGGATCACGTTCTGTGCTTTGCAGCGCAGCAGGTAGGCCCAGGTCAGGTCATAGAAGTCCTGGGACGTGCGCAGCACATCGGCGCCCTTGTAGTACAGGTCCAGAAACTCCTGCAGGTTGTTGAAGGCGTAAGCCTTGCGCAGGGTTTCGACGTCATTCCACGGCAGCGCAATCTTGTTGCGCTCGGCCAGGGCGAACAGCAGCTCGGGCTCCAGCGAACCTTCCAGGTGCAGGTGCAGTTCAGCCTTGGGCAGGGCGTTGAGCCAATCGTACATTTTTAAAATCTCATCAGGTGCAATGGCGGCATTCTACAGGTCATGGCTGAAATAATCGGCAAAACCTGACCGGCAGGAGAGTATTGGCTTTATTCACGCAAGGGCGGCGTGAACTAAGGTGTAACGAAACGTTAGCAGCGTGCCGTAGTCTGTACCCCATTAATGACTGATTTGCCGTACGAAAAGGCCCGGAATGCTCACCTTCCTCAAGCAAGAAAAATTCATGCTACTGGCGCTGATTGCCGCCATCGCCGCCTACCCGCTGGAGCACTGGATGCTCCATAGCGGGCAAACCGTCGCACTGCTGGCCGGCGTGGCGCTGATCGGCTTTATCGTGGTGGCGTCGATGCGCGTGGCGCACCATGCCGAGCAACTCGCGGAAAAAGTCGGTGACCCCTACGGCACCATGATCCTGACGCTGGCCGCCGTACTGGTGGAAGTGGTGATCCTGGCGATCATGATGAGCAACGAGCCGTCGCCGACCCTGGTGCGCGACACCATCTACTCGGCGGTGATGCTCGATATCAACGGCATCCTCGGTTTGGCCGCGCTGATGGGCGGCATCAAGCATGGTGAACAGTCCTACAACGACGATTCGGCGCGCACCTACAGCGTGATGATCCTAACCGCCATGGGTGTTTCCATGGTGGTGCCGGAATTTATCCCCGAAGCCGACTGGAAAATTTACTCAGCCTTCACCATCGGCGCGATGGTGGTGCTCTACACCTTGTTCCTGCGCATGCAGGTGGGGCCGCACAGTTATTTCTTCAGCTACAGCTACCCGGAAAAACGCCGCAAGAAATTGCCGGAAGAAGAGCAAGCGCCGCCGGTGAACCTGGCATTTTCCATCGGCACGCTGGTGTTCGGCGTGATTGTAATTGGCGCGCTGGCCGAGGTGATGTCCAAGACCCTCGACCTGGGCCTGGAAGGCACAGGCGCACCGCCGGTGATCACGGCGATTGTGGTCGCGGCCATTTCGGCGGCGCCGGAAATTCTGACCGCGTTGCGCGCGGCGTTGGCCAACCGCATGCAGTCGGTGGTGAACATTGCATTGGGCGCGTCGTTGTCGACGGTCATCTTGACGGTGCCGGTGATGGAGGCCATGGCGCTCTACACCGGCCAGCCCTTCCAGATGGCGATGACGCCGGTGCAGACCGTCATGGTGTTTATCACGCTGATTGTCAGCGCGATCAACCTCAACGATGGCGAAACCAACGCCATCGAAGGGATGACCCATTTCGTGCTGTTCGCGACGTTTATCATGCTGTCGTTGTTGGGGCTGTAAGGCCGCCGCAGGGCAAATGTGGGAGGGGGCTTGCCCCCGATGGCGGTGTATCAGTCAAACTTACAGTGACTGACACATTGCAATCGGGGGCAAGCCCCCTCCCACATTTCTAACTGAGTTTGGCTTATGTTCCTGCGATCAAGGCCCGCGCCGCCCGGCTGTGATCGGCGATCAAACCTTTCAAGTCCAGACCCTCGACCTGCCCGTCGATCACCCGCCACTTGCCGCCGATCATCACTCGGTCCGCACGATCAGCGCCGCACAGCAGCAGTGCCGAAAGCGGATCGTGGCTGCCGGAGAAGCGCAGCTCATCGAGTTTGAACAACGCCAGGTCGGCCTGTTTGCCTACGGCCAATTCGCCGATATCCGTACGCCCCAGCAACTGCGCCGAGCCTTTGGTGGCCCAGCCCAGCACGCCTTTGGGGGTGATCTTTTCCGCGCCGTAACGCAGGCGTTGGATATACAAGGCCTGGCGTGCTTCGAGGATCATGTTCGAGGCATCGTTGGAGGCCGAACCATCTACCCCCAGGCCGATAGGCGCGCCGGCGGCGAGCAAGTCCAGGGTCGGGCAGATGCCTGATGCCAGGCGCATATTCGAACTTGGGCAATGGCAGATACCGGTGCCGGCCGCACCGAGGCGCGCAATCTCGTCCGGGTTGAAGTGAATACCATGGGCCAGCCAGGTGCGCGGGCCGAGCCAGCCGACGCTGTCGAGGTAGTCCACCGTGCGCAGGCCGAAGCGCTGCAGGCAGAAGTCTTCTTCGTCGAGGGTTTCTGCCAGGTGGGTGTGCAGGCGCACATCCAGCTGGTCGGCCAGTTCGGCGCTGGCGCGCATGATTTCCGGGGTGACCGAAAAGGGCGAGCAGGGCGCCAGGGCGATCTGGATCTGCGCGCCGTCGCCACGTTCGTGGTATTCGCGGATCAGACGCTGGCTGTCATCGAGGATCACTTGGCCTTGTTGCACGGTCTGCTGCGGCGGCAGGCCGCCATCGGCTTCGCCCAGGCTCATGGAGCCGCGGGTGAGCATGGCGCGCATGCCCAGTTCGCGCACGCTTTCTACCTGGACATCGATGGCATTTTCCAAGCCGTCGGGGAACAGGTAGTGGTGATCAGCCGCGGTGGTGCAGCCCGACAGGAGCAATTCGGCGAGTGCGACTTTCGACGCCAGGGCGAGTTTTTCCGGGGTCAGTCGCGCCCATACCGGGTACAGGGTTTTCAGCCAGGGAAACAGCGGCTGATTGACCACCGGCGCCCAGGCGCGCGTCAGGGTCTGGTAGAAATGGTGGTGGGTATTGATCAGGCCGGGCAGGATCACATGTTCGCGGGCGTCGAACACGTGCCCACAGGGCACAGCGGGCTCTTTTCCCCAGCCCAGCACTTCGGTGATCACACCGTCTTGCAGCACCAGGCCGCCACGGGCGTCGAGGCCATTGGCAGTGAAAATCGCGAGGGGGTTTTTTAACCAGATACGGGTCGCAGGCATTGGCCGGCTCCTCTGAATGATGGGTTCAGGTTTGCCAGCTCAGTGTTGCCCTGTCTGCTGATCCAGGGTCGCCGGTGAGGGCGAGGGCGTTAGATTACGTGTAGTTCAGGACAGGGTCTAGCTTTCAGTGTGAGAGAGGCTTGGCCCCTCGCACATTTTGATCTGCGGCATTTACCAGGCGATGGTGTCGCCCTTGTAGTCGACAAAATGATGGCCGCCCTTGCCGGTGTAGGCATTCACCTGATCCACCAGGCCGCGCACGCTGGTGTCGACATCAATGTGCGCGTTTTCGCCGCCCATATCGGTCTTCACCCAGCCCGGGTGCAGCGACAGCACGGTGAGTTTGTGGTCACCCAGCTGGGTGATAAAGCTGTTGGTCATTGAGTTGAGCGCGGCCTTGCTGGCCTTGTACAGCGCCAGGTCGGAGCCGTCGGGGATGGTCACGCTGCCCAGCACCGAACTCATGAAGGCCAGCACGCCGCTGTCTTTGCGGATCTGCCCGACAAAACGCTGGGCCAGGTTGATCGGTGCCACGGCGTTGGTGAAGAACAGCTGGCCGACTTCCGCCAGGGTGGCGTGCCCCGGCTCCTGGTTGGCCGGGCCCTTGACGCCGGCATTCACGAACAGCAGGTCGAACGTGCGCTCCTTGAGGCGCTGGCTCAGGGCGATCACGGCTTGCTGATCGTCCATGTCAAGTTTCTCGATCTGGACCGGGCCCACGGCTTTCAGGGCATCGGCCTTGCTGGGGTCGCGCACGGTGGCGGTGACATCCCAGCCGTCCTGGAGCAATTGCTTGACCAGGCCAAGGCCCAGGCCGCGCGAGGCGCCGATGATCAGTGCGGTTTTTGGCGTAGACATGAAAAGCTTCCTTTAGAGTCGCGGTTCAGGAGGTTCAGCGTTGTAGCAGGATACGCCCACGGCTGAGGTCGGCGAGTTGAATTTGCAGGGTGTCGATGTGCGCTTCGCCCAGGGCGAGTTGTAACTCGACGCCATTGGCAGTGAAGGTTTCTTCCACCACCAGCCCACCCAGTTCGGCGACGCGCAGTTTCAGCAGGTTCAGCTCGGCGAACCCGCAGGCACAACTCAAGGGAACACGGCTGATAAGCTCGACGCGCTCGGCAGTTTGCAGGCATTTATTCGCACCGCCGCCATACGCACGGGCGAGGCCGCCAGTGCCCAATTGGATGCCGCCGTACCAGCGAATCACCAGCACCGCGACCTGATCGAAACCCTGCGCCTCGATGGCCGCCAGGATCGGCCGCCCGGCGGTGCCACCGGGTTCTCCGTCGTCATTGCTGCGGTATTGATCGGCCAGTTTCCAGGCCCAGCAGTTATGCGTAGCGTTCAAATCACTGTGTTGCTCGAAAAACGCCTGGGCGTCCTGCGCACTGGTGATTGGTACGGCGAGGGTGATGAAGCGGCTTTTGCGTATTTCTTCGCGAAACTCGCAAAGACCGGTGAGCGTGAAAGGCATAAGTCCCGTCTTCAGTAGGCCGGCTTGATGCCGCAACCCTTGAGAATAATGTGGATCAGGTTGGTGCCGGCGTCTTCCATATCCTGCTTGGTCAGCTTGGTGCGACCGGTGACCCGGCAGATCTGGGTGGCGAAGTCGGCATAGTGCTGGGTGCTGCCCCACAACAGGAAGATCAGGTGTACCGGGTCGACGGGGTCCATCTTGCCGGCATCCATCCAGGCCTGGAACACGGCGGCCCGGCCGCTGAACCAGGCGCGGTAGTCCTGACTGAAATATTCGGTAAGGCATTCGCCGCCGCTGATGATCTCCATGGCGAAGATGCGCGAGGCCTGGGGCTGGCGCCGGGAAAATTCCATCTTGGTGCGAATGTAGCGGGTCAGCGCCACAGCGGGGTCATCATCGGCGGTCAGGGCGTTGAAGGTGCTGTCCCACAATTCCAGGATATTGCTGAGAACGGCGATATACAGGCCCAGCTTATTGGTGAAGTAGTAGTGCAAGTTCGCCTTCGGCAGCCCGGCACTGGCTGCAATGGTGTTCATGCTGGTGCCTTTGTAGCCATGGCGCGCAAACTCATCCTCAGCCGCCTGGAGAATCGCTTGTTCGTTCTTTTGCCGAATGCGGCTGGCGGGTTTACCGGCGGGGTTGCTGTGGGCAGGAACTTCGAGGCTCATGGAGGTTTCCGTGCTGATCGATGATGGCGACGTGTGCACAGATAACCCACCCTCAAGCCCCAGACAAGTCCTGATGCAATAAAACCGTCAAAGCGATTCCAGGCTGTCGTTTTCCGACGTGTGGTTTGCGGCAGTGGCGGTCGCTTTGGTTTCCGGCAACAACAGGCACAACACAATGGCTGTCAGGCCGCCGCTGGTGATGGCCGAGTCGAACAGGTTCTGCACCAGGCTCGGCATCAAATGCAGCAGGTTCGGTTGGGCGGCGATGCCCAGGCCGACGCCAAACGAAGTGGCGATGATCAACATGCTGCGACGGTCCAGCGGTGCCTGGGCGAGGATGCGCACACCGGCGGCGGCCACGCTGCCGAACATCACCAGGGTCGCGCCGCCCAAAACCGGCTTGGGGATTTGCTGCAACACCGCGCCAATCAGCGGAAACAACCCGAGACACAACAACACCACGCCGATATATAAGCCGACGTAACGACTGGCTACGCCGGTCAGCTGGATAACGCCGTTGTTCTGCGCAAAGGTGGTGTTGGGGAAGGCGCTGAAGGTTGCAGCGATCATGCAACTGACGCCATCGCCGAGTACACCGCCCTTGAGTCGGCTTATATAGGAAGGGCCGCTGATGGGTTGGCGCGCGATCATGCAGTTGGCTGTCAGGTCACCCACTGTTTCGATACTGCTGATCAGATAAATCAGCGCGACCGGTAGGAAAGCGCTCCAGTCGAAGTTGAAACCAAAGCGAAACGGGATCGGCAAGCTGATCAGAGGCAAGTCGGGCAAGGCCTGGGGCACCAGCTTGCCGCTGAACCACGCTGCAAGGCTGCCGACGGCCAGGCCGATAATGATTGCCGACAGGCGCACCCATGGGGTGTTCGAGCGATTGAGCAGGATAATCGTCAGCACCACGAACAGGCCCAACGCCAGGTTGATGGGCGCGCCGAAGTCCGGTGCATTAAAACCACCGCCGAGGTCAGTGATGCCGACTTTGATCAGGCTGATGCCGATCAGCGTAATCACAATGCCGGTCACCAGCGGTGTAATGACGCGGCGCAGTTGCCCGATGAAGCGGCTCAGCACGATTTGCACCGCTGCCCCGAAAAAACACACGCCGAAGATCATCGCCAGGATGTCTTCCGGGCTGCCGCCGCGTTGTTTCACCAGGAACCCGGCTGACAACACCGCGCCGAGAAACGCAAAGCTGGTGCCTTGCAGGCAGATCATGCCGGCACCGATGCCAAACGGCCTGCGTGCCTGGATGAAGGTTCCTACGCCGGACACCATCAGCGCCATGCTGATGAGGTAGGGCAGGTGAGCGGTAAGGCCCAGGGTGGAACCGATAATCAGCGGCGGAGTGATGATGCCAACGAAGGCAGCCAGTACATGTTGCAAGGCGGCCAAGAGCGCGGGCACGGGTTTGGGCCGGTCGTTGAGGCCGTAGATCAGGTCGCTGGGGCTGGAGGATTCTGGTGGCATGGTGAGATAACTCGGGGCGGACGGTTCAAGGTCCTTGTACCCTTGCAAAAAGCTGTCCAGTTGCTCAGCTTTTTGCGCGAGGCCCGAGTTAGCGCGTTGCAGCCAGGCTTTCCAGGAAACTTTCCAGCACCAAATGAGGGCGACGCCCCTTACGCGTGACCGATGCCAGGCTTAAATCGTAAAAACGCGTAGCCGATTTCAGCGCACGCAGTCGGCCTTGTTGCACCCACAGGCTCGCGTAGTGATCCGGCAGGTAACCGATATAGCGGCCGGTAAGAATCAGGAAAGCCATGCCTTCGCGGTCCGAAGCACTCGCGGTGCAGTTGAGTGCCTGGTAGTGGGCCTGGATCTCGGCGGGCAGGCGGAAGGTCGGGGCGATGGCGTCCTGGCTGTCGATGCGCTCGTCGCCCAGTTGCTTGTCGTCGGCATAAAACAGCGGGTGGCCGACCGCGCAATAGAGCAGCGAGCGTTCGCTGTACAGCGGCTGGTACTCCAGGCCGGAGAGGGCGCTGGCCTGGGGCACCACACCGACATGCAGGCGGCCGTCAAGTACGCCTTGTTCGACTTCATTGGGCGCGATCATGCGGATCTGGATCTGCACATCCGGGCCACGCTCCTTCAACTGCGCCAGGGCGTGGGTGATGCGCATATGGGGCAGAGTGACCAGGTTGTCGGTGAGGCCGATGATCAACTCGCCGCGCAAGTGCTGGTGCAGGCCGTTGACCTCGGTACGAAAACTTTCCAGGGCACTTAATAGCTGCAGCGCCGACTGGTAGACCTCGCGGCCTTCTTCGGTCAGCGAGAACCCGGCGCGGCCACGCTGGCATAGCCTTAGTCCGAGGCGCTGCTCCAGATCACTCATCTGCTGGCTGATGGCCGAGCGACCGATGCCGAGCACGGTTTCCGCCGCCGAGAAGCCGCCGCACTCCACCACGCTGCGAAAGATGCGCAGCAGGCGGATATCGAAGTCACTGACTTGGGCGAGGGGGTCGGGTCGACGGCTGCTCATAGTTTAGTGAAGGCCTGACTGAAGGTTAGAAGAGTTGAATTTCACCGACTTTATCCCCGTGGCAATTTAGCTGCAAGAACGCCTTTGAATCCCGACGCTGCCTTTTGCCCTGCGAGGTTTTGCTGATGAACATGCCTGAAAACGCCCCTTCGACCCTGGCCAGCCAACTCAAGTTGGATGCGCACTGGATGCCCTACACCGCCAACCGAAACTTCCAGCGTGACCCGCGCCTGATCGTGGGCGCCGAAGGCAGCTGGCTGATCGATGACAAGGGGCGTCGGGTTTATGATTCGTTGTCGGGCCTGTGGACCTGCGGCGCCGGGCATACCCGCAAGGAAATCCAGGAAGCGGTGGCCAAACAATTGGGCACCCTGGACTACTCCCCAGGCTTCCAATACGGTCATCCGTTGTCCTTTCAACTGGCGGAAAAGATCACCGACCTGACCCCAGGTAACCTCAACCATGTGTTTTTCACCGACTCCGGTTCCGAGTGCGCCGATACGGCGGTGAAGATGGTGCGCGCCTACTGGCGCCTGAAGGGCCAGGCCACCAAGACCAAGATGATTGGTCGTGCCCGTGGTTACCACGGTGTGAACATTGCCGGTACCAGCCTGGGCGGTGTGAATGGCAACCGTAAGATTTTTGGTCAGGGCTTGATGGATGTTGATCATCTGCCGCACACCCTGCTGGCGAGCAATGCGTTCTCCCGTGGTATGCCGGAGCAGGGCGGTATTGCCTTGGCCGATGAGCTGCTCAAGCTGATCGAGCTGCATGACGCGTCGAACATTGCTGCGGTGTTTGTCGAACCTATGGCCGGTTCCGCGGGTGTACTGGTGCCGCCGCAGGGCTACCTCAAGCGTCTGCGGGAAATCTGCGACCAGCACAACATCCTGTTGGTGTTCGACGAAGTGATCACCGGCTTCGGCCGTACCGGCTCGATGTTCGGCGCCGACAGCTTTGGCGTGACCCCGGACCTGATGTGCATCGCCAAACAAGTCACCAACGGCGCAATCCCGATGGGTGCG